>JBCBGC010000004.1:0-145564 GCA_038527215.1 Bacteroidota bacterium | reverse complement strand
ATCCAGGTGTATGATCAAAGCCTGAGCCTGGATTGGCAGGAGGGACCAGAAGATCTTCCCTCTCTCCCTTACGCCCCTTCTTATTTGCCTTCCTTCAGCCTGGACTATGCCGCCAAAGCCTTCTCGCTAAGCTTCGCCTCCCTGGGATTCGGGGCTACCCATCGGCTGAATTACCGCTATCGGCTGCAAGGCTTTGAGGAGCAATGGCATGTTCTGTCGCTTGGTCAACGCGTGGCGACCTATACCAACCTGAGCCCAGGCACCTACCACTGGGAAGTACAAGCCAGCATGGATGGCCATCGCTGGACGGAAGCGGGCTCGGGCTTGTCGATCCGCATCCGTCCCCCCTGGTACCGAACCTGGTGGGCCTTTGCCGGGTACGCCTTCCTGGCCTGTGCGCTGATCATTGGGCTGCTCATGCTCAGGGTGCAGCAATTGGAACGTCGGTATCGAGAACAAGCCCGGATTGCCGCAGCCAGGGTGGAAGAACAGGAGTTGGTGCGGCGAAGGAGTGCGCAGGATTTTCATGATGAAGCCGGCAATCGCCTGACCAAACTTTCCTTGTACACAGAATTGACCAAGCGTTTGGTGGAGAAAAATGAACCCGCCCAAAATTATCTGGGGCAGATCGAACGCAACCTCAGCGACCTTTCTCACGGCATGCGGGATTTCATCTGGGTCCTCAATCCAGAAAATGATTCCCTGGGAGATATGCTCAAGCGCTTGCTGGATTTCGGGAATGCCCTCTTCGAACATAGCGAAACTCAGTTTCGCTCCCATATCCAACTGGATGAATGGGAAAACCTGAAATTAGATATCAATCTCAAGCGGCATCTGCTGCTGATTTTCAAGGAAGCCATGAACAATTGTCTGAAATATGCCGAAGCGAAGACGGCCTGGTTTGAGGCGAAATGGGAAGAAGAGGAAATCGTAATGGTCTTTGGTGACAGTGGGAAAGGCTTTGATCCGGAAACCCAAACCGACGGCCAGGGGCTTCGGAATATGCATAGCCGGGCCGGAGAAATGGGGCTAAACCTGTACATTCAATCAGAAAAGGGCTCGGGCACCGACATAGAGGTGAAACTCAATATTACCCAAATGGGTAATAGCATTTCCTAAGGCCCAGACTTAACTTTCTAACAGGAAAAGTCTGAAACCGGGAAGGCTGAAAAAACAGGATGACATCTTTAACCACCGCAAGCATGAAAGAAGAAATCCGGGTAGCCATCGTAGAGGATGACGCAGAGATCCGCCAATTGTTCGGTTTGTTGTTGGACAACTCACCCGGCTACCAATGTGTAGCCCAATATGCCGATGCAGAAAGCGCCCTTGATCAGCTGGAGGTCGCAGAAGTAGATGTGGTCCTGATGGACATAGACCTGCCCGGTGTAAGCGGGATTCAATGCACCGAAAAACTCAAGCAAGAAAGTCCCGAGCTGAATATCATCATGCTGACGGTTCACGAAGATGATGCAGCGCTATTTGATTCGCTGTGCGCTGGCGCAACCGGCTATATATTAAAAGAAACCTCCCCCGTACAAATCCTGGAAGATATCCGTACCGCTCACCAGGGGGGCTCTCCGATGAGCAGCGCCATCGCCCGTAGGGTCATCCAAACCTTTCATCAACCCCAAAAAGCCTCCCCCCTTTCTGAAAGAGAGACCGAAGTCCTGACTTATTTGGTAGAAGGACAAAATTACCGGACCATCGCTGAGGCGCTTTTTGTCAGCCCCAACACCATCAAAGCCCACATCAAAAATATCTACCGCAAACTAGAGGTTTCCACGCGTGCGGAAGCAGTAAGTAAGGCCCATAAAGACCGACTCATCTAGGTTCCCTATCCTCCTATCTTAGGAATAACGCTCTCTTCTTCCGAGGCAGAAGCTCCGCTCAAATTTTACCCAAATGGGCGATTGACGCGCGTAACTTTCTCCCCGTCCTTTGTTTCATCAGCGAATCGCGGCAGTTGTTGAGGCTGCGGCGTTCCGACAAACAAACGTATTACTTTTAACTCATCTTACCATGTTACGTCTTTTTAGCAACAGGCTCGCCTTTGGCTGGGCCTTCACAAGCCTCTTGTTTCTCATCGCCTGTGGTGCAGAACCTGTCGATCCCGATCCAACCGATCCGCCTGCCTTTGAGTTTAGCGGAAACCTGACTGTAGATGGGCAGGCCATGGACCTCGCAGAATGGATGCAAGGCGCCTTCTCTTATGCCTCGGCAGGAAACGGCATGTCCCTGGCTTTTGCCAAAACGGATGTGGGTTCCTTCACCCTTTTTCTCACCAATGTATCCGAATCCGAACTGGTGGCCAATCATACTTTTGACGGCACGACCGCCGGTGGACAGTTGGGCATCACCTTGAATGGGAGTCCGGTAGTAGGTACCATCTCCGACGGAAGTCTCCAAATCACCAAAGTAGAAGCCTGGGACAAGCCTACGGGCCTGACCGAAAGAAAGCTGGTATCCGGCAACTTCACCTTCTCCGGCACCGCCACCAATGGTCAAGCCTACTCTGCTTCCGGGACCTTCGCCAACGGACTGGCTATTTTCCAATAACCTCAAATCCCCCCTATCATGTACAAGCACAGTTTTCTCATGGCTTTATGCCTGGGGTGTGCCTCCTTATTATGGAGCCAACCTACCCTGGACTCCAGCATCATGCTGGGGATAGGAGATCGAAGCCCGGTCCAGATGTTTTCGCAGGGACAAGGGGTGTTTGATCCGGGTCCGGCCGGGCCCAATCAGAACTGGGATTTTTCGACCGTCAGTCCGGTAGGAGAAGCCTTTGAATGGGTAGCCCTGGAACCCAGCGAGACGAGTTGGGGCAGTAGTTTCCCTACGGCTACCCTGGCGGTAGAACTGCCTGGCGATTCCACCCAGGATACCCGCTACTACCATTTTGATGGACAGCAGCTAAATTTCCTGGGCTATGTCGCCGTCCTAAGTGGGAATCAGGCTGACACCTTTTCCTATGACCTGCAAGCCAATCCCGCCCTGGAAATTGCCTTTCCGGCCACCTATCAGCAAAGCTGGCAGGATACCGCTTCCGGAAGTTCCCAGGTAACGGTTGGGGGCATGACCCTCACCCTGGATCGTACCATGTATCGCACCCTGGTGGCAGATGGTTATGGAAGCCTGACCACCCCGCTGGGTACTTTTTCCAATGTCCTGAGAATAAGAATGGAGGAAAAAGTGGAAGACAAAGTCTTTGGTCAGGTGACAAGCACCCAGGACAATGCCCGGTACTTTTGGTATGCGCCCCAGGAAAAATACCTGCTCCTGCAAATGGATAGCCTGGTTTTACACAATGCTGGCGGTAGTTTCCCCAGCTTTAGTATGTTCTATCGGAGTGGAGAAGTGATGACCAGTCTCGCTCCCCAACTCCTCCCCCATCACCTGTTGAAGGCTTATCCGAATCCTGCGAAGGAAGCCATTTGGCTTGCGGTGGAAGGTCAGGCCATCCCTAGCTGGCAAGTGGAAGTACTGTCCCTGACCGGTCAACGGGTCTTGACGTACCATCCTGAAAGGAGGCAGTCCCTGCACAAAATAAACCTCCAATCCCTTTCCCCCGGGGCCTATGTCCTCAAGCTCAGCAGTCCCGAAGGAATCCTCAGCCGTAAGATTATGGTTCAGAAATAGTGCAGAGGCCTAAAGAGGGGAACATGGTGTACCCGCCTTGGGCGGGTGCATTGTGTTTTTAGGGCAGACCAGGGAATCCCCCCTGGTCTGCTTTTACCATAAAGGAATGAGCATTTTTTGAGAAATTTTTAGGGCGTGGTGACCCAGATAAAAATTCACTTCGTAGTTGGGGTACATGTTCAATATTCTAATACACCATTCATTATGAAAAGTACCCGTTTGATGCAGATCGCCCTCGCCAGCGTATTTACTTTCTTCGTATTCGGACAAGACCTGATGGCTCAGTGCAATTCCAGCAAGACCAGCCAGAAGTCTCACCAGTCCCAGCAGCGTGTTCATCGCACCAGCTATTCCAGCACCAAAAGCTATCGCAGTACCAGCACCCAGCACAAAAGAGACCTGGTGCAACTCGCCGCCAATGAGCGTCAGCTCTCTACCCTGGTAGCCGCAGTAAAAGCTGCCGGTCTGGTAGAAACCCTGCAAGGAAAAGGACCTTTTACGATTTTTGCCCCCACCAACACTGCTTTCGCTGCCCTGCCTGAAGGGACCGTAGAAACCCTGTTGAAGCCTGAGAACAAAGATCAGTTGATCAAAATCCTGACTTATCATGTCGTACCTGGTCGCGTAGAAGCCAACGACCTGAGCAACGGAAAAATCACCTCCGTACAAGGCAGCAAAATCAACGTGGACTTGTCCAGCGGAGCCGTCAAAATCAATGACGCCCTGGTAACCGATGCGAACAATCGCGCCATCAACGGAGTGGTTCACATTATCGACCGTGTGATCTTGCCTCCAGGTATGTAATAATAGTCCTTTGTCGGTCTATAACCCCGTCAGTTTTTATGCTGGCGGGGTTGCTTTTTTTCGTCAAAAAGGGGGAATTTTTTGCCCTATCGGTTCTCATAGAGAGAAAGCCCAAATCTTTAATTATTTTTATCTTAAGGAAATTTAACTAATCCAAAATCTCATGAAACCTACTCACCTGGCGTATTTGACATTGTTGTGGATGTTACCGGCTTTTGGTATAGGGCAAAACCTGACCTTTAGTCCAGAAAAACCGACCACAGAAAGTGTTGTATCTTTTACATATGATGCCAGCCAAACCGACCTGGCAGGTAAAGAAATCTCGGCTGTAGCTTACTTCCTCGACAGTGAAGGCATGCCTGAAGCCGTGGATGTAGATCTTACCTCCAAGGGCGATATGCACAAAGGAGAAGTTAAGTTAGGAGAAAAAGCCAAAGCGGTTTTTGTTTCCTTCATGGACGAAAAAGGAGAAACTACTGAAAATAACGACGGCAAAGGATACGGTAAAATGATCTATCAGGCGGGAGGAGCTTCGCCTGTAGACGGTGCCTACGCCGCTTACGCCAATGCCATTGCTGGCGGACCCGCGCGCTTCATGCAACTCGAAAGTAATCCTGAAAAAGGCCTCAAACTGATGGCCAAAGAATTTGAAGCCAATCCTTCCAAGAAAAATGATTACCTGATGGCCTATGCCAGCATGGCGCGTCAAGCCAAAGATCAGGATATCCTCAACATGGTCAAGGAAGAAGTCAAAGCCATCAACCAAAAGAAAAAGGCTTCTGAAGACGAAATGATGATGGCCTACAACATCTCTTCTATGTTGAAAGATGGGGAGACTAAGGATGCCCTGGAAACCAAAATCAAGAAAAAATTCAAGAAGGGAGAGTTGGTGCAAATGGATGCCTACCGGGCGTTTTATGCCGAAAAAGATGCCGCTAAAAAAACCGAAATCTTCGAGCAGTTTGTGAAGAAGTACGGAGAAATGGAGAGTGCCAAAAACCTGATGGGCTATATGGCGCGCATGCAGGCTTCTGCTGCTGGTAACGCTGGCGACTGGGCAGCGTTTGACAAATATCTGGGTATGATGGATGATCCTTCGTCTAAAGCAAGCATGCTCAACGGCATGGCCTGGGATATGGCCGGAGGCGGCCTGAAAGGCGAAGCCAAGAATGCCGAAAAAGCCATGGCTTTATCCAAGCAGTCCATCGACATCATGCAGAAACTGATGGAAGATCCCGGCGACAACAAGCCTTCTTTTTACTCCCCTAAACAATTCAAAAAGAACCTCAAGCGTGGCTACGGACAGTATGCTGATACCTACGCCCTGACCCTCTACAAAGCGGGCAAAAAAGATGAAGCCCTCGCCTACCAGGAGAAAGCCTGCAAAATCAATAAGTTTGAAGATGCCGAAATGAATGAGCGCTATTGTGTGTACTATGAAGGAAAGCACAGCAAAGCTGACTGCGAAAAACTCATTGAAGGCTTTATCCGCAAAGGAACGGCTTCTGCCAACATGAAGACGCGCCACAAAGCCCTCTTCATGGAAAACCACAACATGGAAAGCGCTTATGGCAAATACCTCGGTAGCCTGGAAGCTGACGCTCTGGCCGCCATGCGCAAGAAGATTGAGAAGAAGCTGATCGACATGGAAGCGCCTGCTTTCACCCTCAAAAACCTGGATGGAGAAACCGTTTCTCTGGCCGACCTGAAAGGAAAGGTAGTGGTCGTAGATTTTTGGGCCACCTGGTGTGGTCCCTGTAAAGCTTCTTTCCCCGGCATGCAGCGCGCCCAGGACCAACTCGCGGATCGGGATGACGTAGCATTCCTCTTCATCGACACCTGGGAAAACGTCAAAAACAAAGAAGAGAACGCCGCTAAATTCATCGAGAAAAATGAATACACCTTCAACGTGCTGATGGACAATGACAGCAAAGTGGTAAGCGAGTTCAAAGTAGAAGGGATTCCTACCAAATTCATCATTGGCAAAGACAACCGCATCAAGTTCAAGAGTGTGGGCTATAGCGGAAATGATGAAGAACTGGTGAACGAAATCAAAATGATGATCGAAATCGCCGGAGCAGACGGTGCTTCCATGGCCTCAGGCGCTCCCTGATCACGATCCACATAGGACCATATAACAAAAAACCCGGCCGATGGCCGGGTTTTTTGTTGACCATTTGTCAACTTCTTTCACACGTAATCCTTAGTCCGTTACCACCTCAGCGGTATAGCGGTCTTTGATTTCTTTATACTTCTGGTTCATGGGATTGACCTTTTCTCCCGTCTCTACATAATGCTTGAGGCCCACCAGGGTGCCGGACAGTTGCTTCTTAAAGCCGCCTTTGGCGATCAGGCCCATGAAGGCCGGTTTCATCCGAAACTGGAACTCATAGGAGGCAGTTGAGGTCCCGTCTCCGTTGTCCTGGACCCGATAGAAGGCATGGGTATTTTCGTAATCAAGGGGCAGCTTGGCGCCCTTGATCGGAATATTCCGCATCACCCGATTCTGATGGTCAATGTCGGCAATCCGCTCATGTACCCACTGGGTTCCCGCTTCATTAAAGCTGCACTGACGCTCTGCCCCGACTTCCCCTTTGAGGGAACCGTTTTGATAGTCGGAAGAGTAGATGTAGGGCGAAAAGTTGGAGATCGCGCCGTAATCCAGCACCATGGCTTCCCATACTTTTTCGGCAGGAGCATTAATCTGGATTTCCACCTTTACGGTGCGGGTTTTCTTGTTCATTTTTTGGGCGGAAAGGGTCATAGCAGACATAACAAAAAGGCTAAGGATGGATAGGTATGATAAAATTTTCATAAGGATGTCAGTTGAGGATTAATAGAAAAATTGTTCGGAAACGATCTGCCCGTCTTTGACTTCGTAGAGGCAGATTTCACTCAGCTGGAATTCGCTATCGTCTTTCATTTTGGCTTTGACCACATTGGTAAAGGCGATGTGATTTCCGGAAACGATGGGCGTGGACATGTCCCTGCTGATCAGTTCAGCGATCCCTTCAGACATACTGGCTACTTTGGCTTTGATCGCAGGCACTCCTTTCACCTCGGCCAGGCCCATCTCCGCCAACTGCGGCTCCTGCGCAACCGCATTCGGGTGAAATAATTCGTCGTAGGCGGTGAAGTAATCTCCAGCCTCTACCAGGCTATGCAGTCGATTAGCAATTTGTTGATTTGTCATGATTCATTGATTTGATGATTGCTTACACTGCTTGGATACAGGGAGGAAGGGAGGTGTTACAGAAGTGAGGGATTTTTTTCTGGGGAATAAAAAAATCGCCCTCCGGAGGGCGATTTTCAAGTTTTTGCATCATTTGTCTCAGCCCGGGGCCGGGCCTGGAATGACGGATAGCTGGAAGAGGAAAACGTATCCTCAATTCAGGTTAAACAAGCGGCGAATCTCCTGGTCATTGACCAGTTCCTTTACCACCGTCTCCGAATCAAAATCATCCCGGGCGGGATGCTCCTGATATAGGGCCTGATATTTATCCTCAATCGAAGTTCTGGCTTGCTGGTAGGCTCCTTCCACATAGTCCATGATGCGGGTCTTGGTTTGGATATTGAATTGCATCTTCTGGGGGTCCAGCATGCCCATATCCTTCAGCGCTTTAGCTTTCTTGGGACAACGACATGGGTTCTCCTTATTGATCAGGCCACACTTATTCTGCATATAGCTGTAAAGGTCCTTACGAGCCCGGTGCAGCTTCACCCGAAAGTTCTGGGGGCTGATGTCAAAAATCTCCGCGCCCGTCTGATGATCTACCTGAAAAGTATCTCCCAGGATATAAATCAAGCGTTGCTCCCGATTGAGGCACATCAACATGCCCGACATACAGCGGATCTGCATTTCTTTGGAGAGCTCTTCGATTTCGAGCTCTTCTTCCCGACTGAGGTCGGGATTCGGAATGGCATCCAGTTGTTCCCCATATTCCTCAAAAGAGGTATAGGAAAGGTGCTTACTACGCCTTTTGCTCAACAAAAACTCATTCACCACGATACGGTAGAGCCACGTCCGAAAGGCACTTTGAAAGTTGAACTGCGATAGCTTGGTAATGACCTTGATCAGCACTTCCTGGGTCAGGTCCAGGGCATCATCCGGATCATGTACCATTTTCCAGGCCACCTGATAAATAAAGGGCTGGTGAAACTGAATCAACTGGTTCAACGCTTCTCGATCTCCTTGCAGGGCCTGTTTGACCCAGTTTTTATTTTGTTCGTCGGCGTTGGTTTGGGCTAAAGGATTATTCATGACACGCTTTTTCTCCTTAGATACCGATCAAGACAGGGTGTTACAGAAAGTAGGGAAAATTTGGGATTTATTTAACTGGCCTGACTTACCTCAAGTAGGGCTTTTCTGTCAAAAAAATCATTTACAATGAACATATCGCCGAAAGCAAAATAATACGATTATTGAAATTGTTTTTTACTTACAATTTTTGCATGATTGTTATTTTTTTTTAAAATCAGCAACTCTTATAACTAATAAAAATACAGATTTCCATGAAATACTTTAAATCATCTCTTCTAAGCCTGACTTTCATCTGTCTGCTGCTCAGTACACCAAACATTTTCGGCTTCTGCTTTAAGCAGACAATTAGTAAAACCAGCCACTATTTTGGCATAGGATACCTGAAAATAACTGATACCAATTCATGCTGTGGAGAGTCTGTAAAATGTACGCTTTATTACCGGGCTCCAATAAAATGTTCAGGCATACAGTGCTGGAAGATTAACCTTCCTCCAAAAGAATAAGTAAGCATTGCCCCATTATCACCCTAGGTTTATTCTTAGCATCTATGCGCTTTTCATCGCATCTTCTTTTGCTGATTGGAGGCTGTTTCAGTTGGTTTTTGGGTTGTCAGGGAACTTCTACCTCTCTTGAAATAACCTACCCAATGGGAGCAACTTCCATCAGCCTTTCCCCTGGGCAGGTACCCTCCCAATTTTCCTTGGATTCTATCATCCAGTCGGTCAGCTATCTGCAATTAGAGATGAATCCTGGTTCAGCCATGGGTGAGATCAGCAGGCTCAGCTTCCAGGAAGATCATATTCTGACCCTGGATTTTGACCACAATTTGTTGATGCTTTTTGATAGAAAGGGGAAACACCTTGGACAAGTCGGGAGGATCGGAAGAGGCCCAGGAGAGTATGCGGAGTTTACAGATGCAGCCTTTAATTCCGCTAGAGGCACTATAGATGTCCTCTCCAATGTTCCCAAAAAAATCATTCGATATGATCAGACAAGCCTCCATTACCAAAGTGAATGTTCCCTTCCCGATGGACCTTTTTTCAGCGCTTTCTTCCCCTATCAGAATCAATATCTGCTTACCATAGATTTATTTGATCCCGGTTTCGAGGATTTCGCCTACCATTTTCTTCGTCTACATGCAGAGACAGGAAAGGTACAAGCCCGCCACCTACCCTTTCGGGCCTTTGAACGAAAAGAGACGTTCTCACTTTTCAGACTGAAACAAGGATTTTATCCGATTGACGCCAGTCTCTCCGCCTATCATTGGGGCAGCAAAACCATCTATTCTTTCCTCCAAGACTCCTTTCGGCCGACGTATTCCTTTGATTTTGGGGCATTTCCTTTTGTCACCGATAGACTTTTGGATAGTGAGGCCAGAGCTGAACTGAAGGAGGCTGGAAAAGAAAGCTGTTGCCTAAATCCTTTATTTGAAACACCTAATTTTATCTTCGGCAGTTACTATTTTGGACAGGGAAGAGGTGAGCATTTCCTGTATTCAAAGCCGAGCACGCATCTGATTCAGTTTAGTGATGAAAGCGTGATCAACCCCTTTAATGGATGCCCTTTATGGGCTATTCAAAGTTATGATGGGGATTACTTAGTTTCTGCGGTTGATCCTGACCTTCTTGTTTATACTTATGAGCAGGAAAAGGCAAACCTATTACCGCAGGCCAGCACCCAACTCGCTGAATTTCTTTCAACACTAGATATGGAAGGAAATCAAGTATTAATCTTTTACCAGCTTCGCCCTTTTTAACCCTGGCCCATCAAGCGATACAAAAACTCCGTCCCGATCCCGCTGATCAGGAGACGCTCCTTGCGGTTTTGCAGGTATTGCTGGGTCCAATCTACCCAGCCGCCATCCATCACCTCAAACCACTCCCCGCCTATGCGTAGAGACAGTCCGATCTGCCAACCCTGGTAATAGGAGAAGTCCTCCCTTTTCCAGGCTTTCCAAGCCAAACCGGGCCAACGCTCCTGCAAGGAAGCCGCCAGACCATATCGGTCCGTTTCTGCCTGGCTTCGGATAAACAACCGGATATGCTCTTCAGGCAAGCCCAGCCCTTTGGTCAGCATGTGTTGATAGGCTTCCAGGTGCAGGGTCATAGCGGCAAGTTCAAAACGCCCTCCCCCTCTGTCTCGCCCGGCTGAAGCCAGGCTCAACACCCGAAAGTGAGCGGTAAAACCTGCCTGTTCATAATGCTGGGTGCGTAGATGGCGATGGCTGGCCGAAAGGTGGATATCGCCGGATTCACCCGCTCTTTTGCGCCAGGCAATTTCCAGGGCCAGTAGGTTGGTTACATCTGATACGACTTCCGTTTGCCGGAGGGCAGTGAGCACATTGTTCTGATCTACCTCCCCTACTACGCTACAGCTTCCCAAGGGCGCTACGGGACCAAAACTGACTGTTTCCATCCCAAATGCAGGGAGCACTTGTTTCATTTTCTGTTCAAAATCCACCAGATCTGCTTCATCCACATCCACCGGCTGCACCAGGCGGTTTAGCTGATAGTTACGCAGCACCGCCGCCGGGCTGAGGGCTTTGGTCCGTTTTTGATAAACGGCTAAGAGAAGGCTGTTCAAATCTGCCAGACTTAAGCCCTCTGTAAGAAAAGAAAATACATCCTGGCTCCCCTGTTGTTCCAGAAGACGCTTCAACAATTGTGGGTTCATGAGAAAAAAACTTGGGAGGGGTTTTAGCAGCTATGTATGCTTACGGGAAATAACGACCGCAGTTTTTTGAGCAAGAGATGAAAGCTGAAAATGCGTATATTTTCTCCCGCTAAGCCTTTGGTTTTTTCCCTTAATTCTGACTGCCTCATGAAAAGCATCCTGGCAATTTTTTGTGTTGTTTTTTCCCTTTTGCCTATGTCTGCCCAATCCCCAAAACTTCAGTCTACCTTAGAGATATATGATATCACTGATGGGAGCCGCACCATCGTCCTCCAGGAAGAAGCTCATTTCGAAGCGCCTAACTGGTCCAGGGACGGCAGCTATCTACTCATCAATCGTCAAGGTCTACTCTTTAAGGTGGATCTGGAAAGTCGGCAAATACGCCTGATCGACACAGACTTTGCTGACCGTCTCAACAATGACCACGGCATCTCCCCGGATGGCAAACAACTGGTGATCAGCCATCATGATTCCACCGTACAGCCCGGATCGCGTAACTCCCGCATCTACGTATTACCTGTGGCAGGAGGCAGCCCGAAAGTGGTTACCAGCCTCACCCCTTCCTACTGGCATGGCTGGTCTCCCGATGGCCAAACCCTGGCTTATGTGGGCATGCGGGACGGGGAATACGACATCTACACCATCTCGGTCGAGGGCGGGGAGGAAACCAAACTCACGGATGCTCCCGGCCTGGATGATGGACCGGATTACAGCCCGGATGGAAAGTATATCTACTACAACTCTATGGCATCGGGCAAAATGGAGCTCTGGCGCATGAAGGCAGATGGCTCAGAGAAAAAGCAGCTTACCAATGATGCCTTTTCCAACTGGTTTCCCCACCCTTCTCCGGACGGAAAGTATCTGGTCTATATTGCCTATCTGGAGGACCAGGGGTCAGCTCATCCACCCATGAAAGCGGTGGCCTTGAAGCTCTATGACCTGGAGGCGCAGAGCAGCAAAATCCTCTGCGCTTTTACCGGTGGGCAGGGCACCATCAACGTGCCTTCCTGGTCGCCGGATGGGAAGAAGTTTGCCTTTGTTTCTTATCGGGCGCTGCCTTAATAATCAAGTTTACCTTACCAACTCAAGGCCTCCATGTACTCCAGACGAGTACCAGCTTCGATATCATGAGAAGGCAGGATCACCACGGCTTGCTGGCGGGTGTATTCCCTCAGTTTGGCGTAGGTCTCAGCGGCTGCTTTGAAGTTGACGTTAGCGGCGGAGTAGATGTCGTCGACCAACTGCTGCTGGTAGTACACCACATCGGCCGCGATGAGGATTTCCCCTTGATCGGTCTTGAGTAAAAATGAGGTTTGTCCGTGGGTATGGCCAGGCGTTTCCAGGGCGATCAAGTTCTGGTCCTGGGTGAGAAAAGCTGCCTTGGGAAAATTTGCATAGCTGGTGTCCATAGGAAACAACTGGGGTTCCCAGCCTTCCGGGTATAGCTTGGGCAGATCTGCATAGGGCTTTTCCCACTCCAGCTTATTCACCCAAACGGGTTTATCCTTGACATGACGCAAACCATCAATATGATCCAGGTGCAAATGCGTCAGGTAGACCCGATCCAGTTTGGCCACAGACAATCCCACTCGCTCCAGTTGACGGTCGATCTCCTCGTCGCGCTCGATCTTGAATTTGAATTGGGTGGTATTGAGCCAGTTGGAAAAAGCCCCGGAGGACTTGAAATAACCGGGATCGTTGACGTTGGCATTTTCCCCCGTATCAATCAAAAAAATGCCTTCAGGATGCTCGATCACCCAGGTCCAGATGGGGGCCCAGTCCGAAAATTCCTTATCAAACAGAAAGGCTAAGGCAGCCAGCAGGCCTTTGCGACGGGCGTTGAGGTATTTGGCTTTGACCTTGACCATGCCGGTGGAAATCCCATGCACTTTGATGGGCACCTGATTGATGGTCAGGGAACGGGTTACGATGTCAGTAAAACTCATGCAGGAGGTAATAAGAGCAGATGTGTTGAATCTTTTGTGTGTTAAAGATTCATCCTACTTCGGAAGTGTTCGAAACTAAGAAAATTTAAGCAGGATAATCCATGCGTTGCCGGATTTGCTCCCGGGCCTTCGTACCAGCCCATTTTTCGACCAAATGAAGCCCCAGATCCAGGGAAGTAGCCACCGCCCCAGCCGTGATGAGCCCGTCATCTTCCACGATCCGCGCTTTGACTACTTCGCCGCACATAGGCGTCAGCGCTGCGTACTCATCAAAATGCGTAGTGGCTCGTTTGCCTTGCAAAAAGCCTGCAGCCCCCAGGATGAGGCTCCCGGTACAAATAGAAGCCTTGAGCGGAACGGGTCCAGCCGTTTTTACCCAATCCATAAAATCCTCACGTTGAATCAGGTCTCGTGTCCCAAAGCCTCCCGGCACGATCAGCACATCATAATCATGCAAAGGCTCTCCAATTTTATCTGGCACCATGGCCAAGCCAAAACTATCCCGGACAGGCAACTCAAAGGCACAAGTTTCCCAGCTCAGATCAGGGAGAAAGCCCATGCTTTTCAGCCGGGTCAGGGGATCGTATACGCCGATAAAATCTAACCAGGTAATGCGGTCAAAGAGGAGGTAGCCAAGCTTCATAAGAGGGTATTCATCAGATCAAAACTCAGATCGTCGATCAGGCCTTTCTTCTCGTTAAAGGTAGCCCCAATATTGGTAAGAATGATGACAGCTACTTTTTTTTCGGGATGAATGCCCATGGCAGATTTGAAGCCTCCGGTGCCGCCATTGTGCCAGAGAATGGGCGTTTTGACGGTATGCTTAGCGATGTGCCAGCCCAGGGCCATATCATAGCGTTCTCCTATGGAAAACGTGCGCTCCCCCATCACCTTATCAGCTCCCAAAAGGCGCTGAAAAGCCCATGTTACATACTTACTCAAATCTTCGGTGGTGGAAAGGATGCCTCCAGCCCCAGCCAGGATGCCCATATCCCAGTGAGAGGTGGGCTTTCCGTTGAAGTTTTGCGGAGGGACCAAAAAAGGCTCCAATCGGTCGCGCTGGGTGGTAGTGCGCGTTAGGCCCAGGGGACCCACAATATCTGCCTGTAGCATGCTCTCATAGGAGACATTCCGCGCCCGGGCCAGCGTATAGCCCAGCAAGCCCATGCCCGCATTGGAATAGCGGTATTGCCCGCCCACCGTAGAATCGATTTCCAAGCCTTTCTGCAAATAGCTCAGGAGCTTTACTTCATCATATTTGCGGTAGGGATTTTTATAGGTAAAAATATTGCCGGTGTAATTGGTAGGGACCGTGGGTAGGCCCGCGGTATGACTGGCCAAATGCCAGAAAGTAATGGGCGGTTGCTCGGCCATTTTTACGGGTAAAAATGCGGCAATAGGCTGCCGTAGGGAATCCACATAGCCTTTGCGGATGCTTGAAACCAGCATGTGGCTGGTCAGTACCTTGGAGATGGAGCCTATTTCAAATACCCGGGCTTTCAGATTCCGCCATGACAGAAGGTCCCCCTCCCGGACCACGCCAATGAACTCCTTTTCGGAGCCTTTCATCAGGCAAATCGACAAATGAGTTCCTTCCGGGAATTCCCGAGCTACCTGGGTGATCAGGTTCTGTTGCTCACTGGTAAATTGAGAAGGGCCCTGGGCGGGTAGCTTGGCCTGGGAGATTTTTTTCTGCTGGAAGCAGGCCGTAAGGCATAGAGATAGGCTGAGGTAAAAAAGGGTTCTCATAGTTTGTCGGTAAGGCGTAAGACTCAGGGGGAAGATGGGCGTTAAGGGAGGGAGGTTGCACCAGGTGCTAAGGCTCGGCTTGACCTTTCCTTAACCAATAGCCCTGATTTCCCTGATGATGAAAGGACCACTGGGTGGGCAGTTGGTCTACTTCATAGTAGGGCAAAAGGTAGCGAATAGGTCCTCCTGCGGGGGTTTGGAGCGGTAAGTAAAGCAGAATATGCGGCTCCGGACTCAAGGGCCCTTTGATGGTGATAGCAGTAGGGGAGGTCTCCTCCACTAGTTCGCTGGGCAAGGCCGCCACCTCCACGCTGGGCCGGGGTTCATTTCGCTCATATATCCAGGGATGATGCAGGCAAAGCGCACTCACCATCACCAGACTAAACAGCCCATGCCCCAAGGCAAAACCCGGACTTTTTTTCACCATGACGTAGATTCCCAGCACATTCAAGGGACCGAGGATGCGAATATCCCGCCAGTCGTAGGCATCATAAATGGCAAAGAGCAGGAAAAAAACCCAAGCCATCCAGAGGAGCAGGGCCAGCGTTTCCCGCTTTTTGTCCAACCAGGCTATCCACCCTACGCCCATCAGGAGTATAAACGGACTAAATTTCAGCCAGTTGCCGATAGGATCTCTGGTAGAGGTGGTGAAATAGGTTCCGAGATTATCGAGAAAGTGGTCTCCTAAGCCCAGCAAAAAGGCCATCACCCCTTGGGTGTTCAGGCTGGCGATCAGTTCGGAGAAGTAGTTGGGGAGCGGCTCGTAGAAGGTAGTGACCCACCAGAAAGAAGCCAAGCTACCCAGGAGAAAAATGCCTCCATAGGTCAGTCTCTCTCGCATGTTTCCAGCCAGCGGAAGCAAGGCTAGCCCTCCCATCATCCAAATGGGCCTGAGCAAACCAGCCAGGATCAGGCCGATCAGCCCGCCCCAAAACACAAAAGCTGACGGACGGTCTGCGGCCATTTTTTCCAGCCACAACACAAACCACACCGCTAGGCCGATCTGCCAGCCTTCCTGCATGAAGGTAAAGCCGTAGAGAGGCAAAAAAGGGAAAAGCAGCAGCAACAAACTAAAGCCCTGCTTTTTTACCCAGGAAAGGGCACTCCATCGCCAAAAAGCCAGCAAACTCAGCAGCACAAAGGCGGCCTGCAACCACATCATGAGCCGGTCGGACCAGCCAAACAAATGGGCCATGCTCGCGTGCAACCAGGGATATACGGGCCCATGCGCATCTGCCCCTCCTACTTTTGCACCGGTCCCATTGAAGGTGAAAGCGGCGGCGGTTTCCCCGGTTTCGTACTGGGCCTGGGCATTGAGGACGTAGATGATTTCGTCGGACCAAAGCGGCTGAAAGCCCGATTCAATTTGAGAAATCCACCACAGATATACCCCTGCCGTTAGGAGCAACAGGCCCCAGCCCCAATACAATGGTATGCGTATGTCAAGCCCTTTTTCCATGTAAAAATTCCCGTTCCAAAGTAGGGGTTATCTGCTGAAAAGACGCTTCGTCTTACTGTTTGTCCCAACGCGCTCTATAGCCTCGCACATCAAAATGCACGGACATGGTACCGGGATATTTTCCCAGGCCTCCACCATTGCCGATGATCTGTCGGTCGAGGATTTCCAGCACGATGGCTTTGTCTTCTTGGGTGCTCCGGCCATCCTGGTTGATGTCCCGAATGGAAATATCTACCGCTTCTCCCACGATATGGCGACTCCGACTGGCTCCCCCTACCCTTTTGTTATAAGCGGGATGTCGGTAGCCATTGTAAATGTAAAAGGCGCTATCGTCATAGCCCTTTTTACGAAGGGCCTCCTGGAAGGCCAGAAATTTTTGGAGGAGCCGGATATCCACCAGCCAGTAAACGCTCGCTTCCCGTCCGAGAATGCAATTCTTGAAGTAGCGGTCCCTGGGCAGAAAATCCCGGATGCGAAAGTCTCCGACCAGTTTGCGATAAATAGCCCTGCGAGGAATCACATAATACCTTCGGGAAGCCAGGATCCCGCGAAAAGGCGCCTCATTTGAAAGAGTTTTGCTCCGATACGCAGCCGGCAAGTTCTGGAAGCGAATCCGCTCAAATGGCTTGAGCACCTCGGCCAGGTCTGCTGGGGTTTCCACCTTGGCTTCTGAGCTTGTCCAGGCATAATACTGTAAATACCCCCAATCCCGCACCCGCCAATATTGCCAGGCGGCGATGAGTAAGGCCATGCCAAGGACCAGAAGCCCTAGCCACATCTTGTGTTTTCTTCGCAAAGCAGGAAAGCGGATCATTCAGGCACAGTTTCAAGCTCGAGCTGGTCAAAATACGCCTCGTATTCCCCTTTAGCTCCTTGGGTAAGATAAGGTTCCAGCCGACCACAACAAAGTTGTAGATAATGTTTCAAGCGGGCCATGCGGTCGCCCCGAAAATGCAATTCCGCATCCAGGAGCCAGGAATTGTTCAGCACATAGCCTACGTTAATGAGTTTGTCCATTTGGCCCTCAGATAAGTCTTTTATCAAGACCCCACCTCCGGCATACTGTACCAATAACTGCCGGGCAAAGGCTTTTTCCTGCTCATAGCGTTGCAGATAGGCTTCCCGAATAGCTGGGTAGTGGGTAAAAATCTGGAAGAGATTGAGGTAAAAAAAGCGGTATTTCTCCTGGACAAAAAAGATGCCTTTGTGGGCCTCCAGAAAGTAGCGCACGCTGCTGTGGTCCAAAGGAATGGCCCCCGCCAGGGCATAAATCTCCAGCATCATTTGCTCATACAACTCCCAGACCACCAGGGTTTTGCCCTTGAAGTAATAGGTGAAGTTTCCAGGGCTGATCTCCAGCGCGTCGCAAATGTCGCGTACCGTCACCTTCTCCAGGCCCCGCTCATTAAATAAGCGTCGGGCCTGATCCAATATGCGATCCCTGGTTTTCATGTTGCAAAGAAAACACACTTAGTACATTTGTACAAATCAGAAGAATTAGTACATTTGTACAAATTCACTTTTCAACCTACTTCCCCATGAATTGGATAGACTTTCTGATTGGCTTTTTTCTGATGAATGCCATGCCGCACTTTGTGCTAGGCATCTGGAAAGGACGCATGCTGAGTGCCTTTGGCTTTGGGAATCGGCAAAATCTCCTCTACTCGGCCGTGCAGTTTGTTGCGGCTATAGCCCTCTTTTTCTACCAATACGGCTGGCAGGGCTTGGCAGCGCACGGCATCTTTGCCGGGGCTTTATTGATTCTGGTGTTATACTATCTGACGGGCAAGTTCTTCTATGAGCGCTTCAAACAGGAAGCGGCTTAATGCTCATCGCCCTGATAAATCCATAAGGGCTCAGTTTTCCCGGCCCGTACAAAACCGCACTTTTTGTAAAAGTCTACCGCCGCTCCGTCCGCGACCAACATTTGCTGATGAAAGGCTCCATAGATTTCCGCCATACGGGCCATGACCATCCGGCCAATGCCCTGCCCCTGGAAATCCGGATGCACCAATAAGTGAGGATAATAGACCACCAAATGGCCGTCTGAAATAGCATTGGCCAACCCCACTAACTGCTCCCCTGCATAGGCCTGGATGAGGCTATGGGAATTTCGCAGGGCTGCGACTAACTGCTCCGGTTTCTTGGCCGAGGACCATTGGTGCAGGCGATAGAGGTGCAGGACCGCTTCCGGGTCAAAATGAAAATCATCCGTGAGATGAATAGCAGGCATGGGCGCTTTTCGGGTAAAAATATAAGCCCTGCCTCAGAACCCCAATTATAAACAGTCTGCCCCTGTCTGGGCCATTAGGCTTTTCACTTCTTCCAGGGAAGCTGCCCAGGGCCAAATCCCCACTTCCTCCATCGCTCCCTCGAAAGCAAAGTGCGGAAAGTTATTCAGTTGGGCACCGAGGATCAGGGGTTGCTGCGTGGTGCAGTCTTTGATGGGAAAGATGGCTTCTCCCTTCAAATAGCCGTCCACGTAGAGACGCAGGGCAGGCCCTTGGCGTACCGCCACGATATGATGCCACTTCCCATCCGCCAGTTGATCAGCCGTACTGAGAATAGCTGAGTGCCCATCTCCATCGCCTGTGAGAAAGGTTAGGCCTCCATGAAAGTCGTTGATGCGTAGCCAGTACTGCGGCTCATCCGCGCCATTCATGCCGCCCTTTTGCACCAGCATCTGAGGCCGCCGATCCACAGTTTTTATCCAAAGCGCAATCGTCACATCCCCCTTACCCAGGTTGTACTGCGGGTCGGTAAAGGTCATATAGTCTCCGGCAAACAGTCGCTCCCCTTTGAGCAGAAATCCAGGCTGGGACCATTTTTTATACATTTTTTCAGCAATCAGGCAGACCGCCAGCAGGCCCGCAAACAAAAAGAGACGAGAAAAATAACTCATGAGAAAGGGGTTAATAAATGATAGCTATAAGGTCCCTTTTCTCATGCTTAAATCAGGCCCACTTTGAGTAAGCGTAATAGCCGGGTGATTAATCGTCGCGGAATGACCTATGTTATAATTTTCCCTTCACCAGGTTTCCCATAAAAATATTGGGAGAGCCTTGTTTGCCAAAAGAAATCAAAAAATCTCCGCTTACTTGCATGGTCTTTTTCTGGGCTTCAGTCAGGGTCCGCAGGTCGGCAATCTCTAAATAATAGGCCATGGGCTTATCCTCTTCCACTACCCCGTATTTGATGACCCGGAATTTATGGGTGGGGTTGAGCTTATCCTCCAGCTTTTTCACCTTCAGGGCTCCCCCTACATACTTTCCATTTTTCTTGAGCCACATACGGGATTGCTGAGAGACCGAAATGACAAAGTCGTCAGGGAGAAAATGGCCCGCTTTGTTCATCATTTTGAGGTTCCAGACCTGAAAATCTAGGGTGTTATTTTCAAGGGCCTTTTCCTTTTCAGCCAGTTCTTTTTTGGTGGCCCGAATTTCCGCCAGGGTCTCCTGTATGAGTTTCTGGGTATCTACCTGCTTGGACTGAGATTGTGCGGCAGGTTTAGGCTTGGGATTTGGACGGGCCTGGGCGGTAGGGCGGGTCCGGGTAGCGACCTGCGGCTTAGGGTTGGCGACCGGGCTTTTGATGGTGAGTTCGATGCGAAAATACTTGCGGTCGGATTTCTTGACCGCCAGCATAATGATGGGATAAACAGGCTCCACCTTTGCCAGGTCAGAAGGATGCATATAGATCCACAAGTCCAGTTTCTTTGCTGCGATCAGGCGTTGATAAGGAGCGAGGTTTTGATGGGAAAATTTCACCCGGGCCGCTCCCTGCTTGTACGAACGGAAACCAGCAGGTACCGCCGCTTTGATTTGGCGATGTAGCCGGGCGATACCTTCCTCCAGGTTTTTCTTGGCGATGGATTGGTTGCGGGTGGCCAGGGTAAAAACATCTTTCGGTTGGTGGGTAAAAACCTTGACCGAGTAGCCATCCAGCCCGCTTTTGGCATAATAGACACCCTGCCAGCTGGTTTTTTGTCCGCGATTTTTTTCGAAATAAACCCTGGAAGCAGTTATATTTTTCCGGACAAAATCAGTGATATCTTCATTGACCTGGGTACCCCAACCAGGGGCTTGCTGGCCATAGCTCAAGGACAGGCTGAGGCTCAGCCAAAGACAGAGAAAACTTTTGGTATACATGATGTGGAGAATGAAAAATGAAAGGAAAAATTAAGGATTCCGACTAGCTTGCCGGGCACGCTTGATCAAGGCATGGCGCTCCTGGTCCCAGAGGATTTCTCCAGGCTGGACCCAGCCCTGCTTAGCTGCATAGGCGAGTTCTTCAAGCTGGGTCTGTGGTAGATAGGCCAGATAGAGGCTGTTAATTACCTTCCAGCCCTGGGAGGTTTGCCAGAGTTTCAAGGTAAAGTCCCGGTATCGGGCTTTCCCTTCCACGGTCCAGGAGGTACGCACTTCCACCAAGACCTCTACTCCTTCCTGGCTGAAAGATAGGATGCTAAACCTCCGTCCTTTGGCCACAGAGGTGAAACAAAAATCAGGATATAGCTGCTTGATGGTCTGCCAATCCACAGGCTGGCAGACGGCTTCGGCGAATTTAAATGCTACTTCACGGGCAGTAGCGGGGTCGGACTGCCCGAAGTTGGCTACAGGATTTAGCCATAATGTAAAGAGGCATATCCATAGACGATGGAGATTCATAACGACTGGCTTTAAGGTTGAATATGGTTCCAAGAACCTCAACCCGAGTCTCTATTGCCTCCGGGCGCTTACGGAAATGCCTCCGTAGAAATACGGGAAGTAGGGGTACCTACCTTTATCAGGGCTGGTGCGGCAAGAAAATAAAGCGGTTATTCCAGTTCATTTCATAGCCACCTTCGACTTCCGTAAAAACCGCCCGGTCCCCTTTTTCCAGGTCCAGGAATTCTTTTTCAGCCAGTGGGGTAAGGGTCCATTTTTCACCTTGGATCAGGTCTTCTACCGCCAGTTGGTCTCCTTTTACCTCCACCGTAACCAAATAGTCGTCTACGTCGGGCACTTCCTCGCTGAAGCGATAGGTACCTGCGAACAACTCTAACTGCTCCTCTGACAAGGTGATCGGTTTTACGGTTTCCGGCAAGGCAAAATCCCAGTCATAATACGCGCTGATGCCCAGGAGGATTTCCCGGATGAGGGCACCACCATTATCTGCGTTGGTCATGATGATCACCCCATCACCCTGGTGGGCATAGGCCATCATCTGATTGGTAAAACCGGCATTTTTTCCTCCATGCCCAAACTTCAGGCTATCTCCGCTGCCATTCAGAGCAGGTCCGAGGCCCCAATTGTTCATGTGGGGGGTTAGCATGGCTTCCACCGTTTCCTGATTAAACAGCCCCCCACCTTGTCCAGCCAGGGTTTGTTGCATCTCTCCCACATAGGTTACCAGTTCAGTAGGGGTGGTCCATAAACCGGCGGCGGCTCTTTCCGGATAATTGTGCCACAGCCCTTCGATGAGTTGTCCCTCGCGGTCATAGGCAGCGCTGGCCTTGGCGTGGTAGGTCTCGGCCAAAGGCTGAGAATAAGAGGAAGTCGGCATACCCAGGGGTTCCAGCACTTCGGTCTTCATATATGCTTCCAGGCTTTTTCCCGAAACATCTTCTACTACTTTTTCCATGACTGAATATCCGCCACCAGAGTAGCGCCACATCGCCTCAGGAAATGTATCCACATAAATGGCGGGCGTATTGCCCATTCCGTTTAGCACAGAGGTCAGGCTCGGGAAGGTATCGGTTTGGGTATATCCGGGGAAGCCGTGTACCGTCATGCCCGCGGTGTGGGTAAGGAGTCTTCTTAGGGTTACCGTTTTTTCGGACAAAAACCGGCTCTCCGGTACTTTCCAGTCTTTCAGATAGGTATTGACATCCTCATCGAGGTCCACCAGCCCATCCTGTACCAACTTATGGACGGCCAGGGCTGCCAGTGGCTTGCTGATAGAACCTGCTTGAAAAAGGGTTTCTGTATCAACTTGAGAACCACTTTCGGCATTGGCCGTGCCATAGCCTTTGGCCCAATGCAGCTTGCCATCTTTCTGTACCGCAATGCTCACCCCAGGCACTTTGTAGTGGGCCATACGGTCTTCAATATTGAAGGTTTCGGGGGCTACTCCCTCTATTTGCAGGGGGCCCATCAGCCCGTTTTCCAGGGTATCAATCTCTTTTTCCAGGCCCGTGAGCGGGGCGGAAGATTGACAGGCGAATGATAAAAATAAGAGAAGAAAAGGCAGCTTGGCTAAGCGATACATATTAGATAGGTTGATGTGGGTAAAAGATACAGATAAAAGTTTACTCTTAGTTGCTTCAGGGTCAAATTCATATTTTTCGTTAGGGCGCGGTTTTTCTCAACTCCCGGATCATATACCGCTTGGCTTGCCGCTTAAATCGGGAGCCGTTTTGCCACACGTAAAAAGGATAGATAGGCTGCACCCCCATGACTTGCTTAAGATGGACCAAAGACTTGCCGTTTTGCTCTGTTAGGACAAATTGGGCCGCTTGCAGCACCGCCTCCCCATCCATTTTCAAATTCATCAATACGTATGCTCCAGCCTCTTCAG
Source organism: Bacteroidota bacterium (assembly GCA_038527215.1). Lineage (GTDB taxonomy): Bacteria > Bacteroidota > Bacteroidia > J057 > J057 > JAWPMV01. Next base: position 122,472 of record JBCBGC010000004.1, on the reverse strand, counting down.
CCAAGGTGTCAACCGCTAGCTCTGCATCCCAGCTTTCCAGTTCCTCGAGCAGTTCCTGGTTGGTGAGGCTGATCTCGTAGGTTTTATCCACGTAGGTGCCGAATTGAGGGCGCACCGTAGTGGCCGTTAGAAAAAATAAGCCACATAGCGCCAGGCCTAAGGAAAGGGGCCGCCGGAAATCAACAGGAGGGGAAGCCAGCTTCGGTCTCAGATATAGCCAGGAAAAAGGCAAGATCAGCAAGGCTCCATAATCGGTCAGATCACTCGTCCGGTGGAAAGGAATGCCTATCCCCTGCCCCCACGCAATCAAGCCTTGGCTCACAGGCGCATTCCAAAAACAAAAAAGCAGGGCTGTAAAAGCCAAGTGCCAGCGGAAGTGCCGCGGCCAAAAGGCAGAAAGGAAGATGGGAAGGATAAACAGGCCCGCCAGATCGGAGAGCTTCCCTGTCCAAAAACCGGGATAAGCGTCTTTCCACCACCAGTCATTGAGGATCAGAAGAGAAAGTCCCCATAAAAATCCAGGACTTAACAGCAGGAATCCGGCGGGCAACAGCCTCTGAGGAGCCGGATGAGGCAGGAGTTTCATGTGTAGTGGTTAGCGTTTCCTTTAAAGAGACGCCCACCCCCCCAAGGGTTGGTAAAGGGAGATTTTCTGCAAGTTTGCCCTAGCTGACTCGAGAGGCTTCAAACTTGGCCAGATCCACCCGAAACCAAATGGCGGTAGCAATGGCGCATAATTCCTGTTTTTCGTTATACACCGCCGTGCCACTAAAGAGCTTTTTCCCATCTGCACCGTTGGGCCAGCCAATCACCACACACTGCTCACCCGGATAGATGGGATGGAGGATTTCACAGCTCATGCGGCCCAGGACCATAGGAGAAAAGCGGTCATGCATAAGCGCAAAAGCCCCCGGGCAATCCAGGGCAGCCCAAATATATTCTGAACTCACCGCTCCGGAAGCATCCTCCAGGCCTTTGAATGGAATCCAGGGAGCGGCTACTGTATCGGTACCCGCCACCAGGCCAGGAAAAATGCGCAGCCCATCGCCTTCTTTTCGATCAGGTCCGCAGACAAAACAGGTGGGAAAGCTATGCTTATCCTGAAATTTCAAATAATCCTTGGAGGCTTCTCTGGCCTCCTTAAAGGAGGGAATTGCCGGGGCCTCTAGGGAAAAGGCTCCTTCCCTGGCAGCGGCAATCAGGGTTTCCTCACGTACCACCTGCACCTGATTATCAGCCCATTGAACCTTCATTTCCAGGTCCAGCGGAGGAGGTTTGCGTAAGGTAACTTCAGATTGATAAGGCGTCTGCCGGTCTACCATGCCGCAGACATAGCCACCATTGCCGGAATTGGGAGGTCCACAGAATCTTTTGTCTATGACAATGCTGGAATTCATAAGCGTCTGGATTCAGAAAAAGGGCAAAGCCCGCATCCTCAAAGATGCAATTTTTATCCAAAAGCCCTTCCATTCCTGCTAAAAAACAGGATGCAGAACTCCGCCAGATGATAGAAACCTGGTCCGGGAACAATTTTACAGAAAATATTACCTCTATGAGATAGGAGGAACTTTAGACAAAAACCAAATCAGAGAACCAGCTCCGAGCATGGCAAAGAAGATAGCATCAATGGTTTTACGTCCTAATTCCTCGCTGGCTCGCTTGACCAATACCAAATAGACACAGGACGCCAGGGCGACGTAAAGGATCATATAGGTAATGGTGTGAGTTGGAGATAAAGCGGCAGGGGTGGTGGAAAGTAGGTTGTGAAGGTAGGTCATGTTGGTAAAAGGGATTACAGTCTCTTCTAGCTACGCAAAGTTTAAGCCGTAGTTGGTCCCTTTCACCATTAAAATATGAAAAAACTTACATATATACATATATTCATTTAACACCCCGGTAAACGTGTTCCAACACTGACATATGTGGCAGAGTCAGAACCGAGATTCCGGCAAAGAAAAGGAGGACCGGATGGAGGTTTTGTCCCCATAAAAACCAGGCGCCTACCAACAGCCCCAGCCCTACCAAACTGAGTAAAGTGAAAGGCCAGGCCGCCCGAATCCAGCGGGACAAATTTATTTCTGCGGGGAGATAGGCGATCTCGGTCCGGATAGATTTGGTGGCATGCCATATCCCGAAGTACAATCCAAACGCAATCCACAACGTACTGACATGCAGGGCCAGGGCTAGCAGTAAGCTAATGCCCACTTCCCAAAGCAAGCTGCTTGTATTGATTTTTCCTTTCAACCAGATCCAGCCCATGCCACCAAGCCACATCCCTCCCAGACTCAGGCAAATCGGCAGATACCAGCCTCGCCACATCTCTATTTCGAGTAAGCCCGAGGGTAACATGGCTTCCAGATAGGGCAAGGTCTCTGCGGGTTGGCTCAATAGAATAATACCCATGATAAGGCCTCCCCAAAGGAGGTATAGGCTTTTTTTCAGCCATGAGGACTCCGGGAGGTCCAAATAGTAGAGCTCTGATTGACCAAAATGATAAAAACTGAAAAGCAGGAACAGGACCAGGCTCAAGCCCGGCAGCCACCACCAAAGCAAAGCATAAAGGATGATTTGCAGGAGATATTGGATCAGAAAGGACTTCCAGTTGGGACTTTTCCCCTGGCTACGCTGATGTTGCCAATACAAAAGATGGTCTGTCGCCCCGTGGGGAATACCCGTTAGTAGCATCAGGCTTCCCAACCAGGTCCAGGCCACCCAGCCTTCAATCGGTACCCATAGGCTGAGACAAAGGCAGGCCAGGGTAAGCAGGCTGAGGACGAGGTCCCACCGTTTTCGGGCTGAAAGGGATGAGATAGACATAGCAGAGCGCGGTTAGAAATGGAAGCCAGGGTAAACGTACGAAAATAAGCAGTTCCTCCCCGAACCAGGTTTTTTCGGACAAAAAGCGTAACACCCGGCTACTGGGATTACGGGAAAAGAGCTTATACATGATGCCTGGAATCTTTCGCGGCTGATGCCGAATGAGCCATAGCATCAACCTATCGTAGAAAGCAAAGCGACCGGTGGTCGTAAACTTTGGATAGGGACGTCCATGGCGGATCAAATCGCGGACCAGCCGGCGACTATCTTCATATATGCGGTGGAAAGTGTAGCCGGTAGAGGCTTTGGTTAAGCCGCCAGCACTGCCTATATGCACGATGCGGTTTTCGGTGATACGAGCAAAGGGCTCGGCGGACATGGGAATGATGCCGCTTTCAGATTCGGTTATGTGATATTCATCTACCCCAAACTTCTCCGACATATAAGCGCGAATGGCTGCATCATATTGTTCGTCCTGCCAGGGTATATCAGAAAATACGGTGTATTCCACCAAGGCTTTGGTGCGACTAACCGGCAGCACATAGACAAATTGCACTTCGCCTCCTTTCCCTGTTTGGAAATCCATTAAGGTCATACAAGCGGGATCGAAAACCGGTTCTTTCGTTTCGATCCAATGCCCGAGGAAATGCTGCTTAATCCCTTTCTTCACGGGTCGGATGATAGGCGCAAACTGAGGAAGACTATTAAAAACCCATTTTCCCTCATACTTACCTTTTTCCGTCCAGACCACTCCACCGGTCTCTGATCCGGAAATAAATTGAATATTTTCTTGCTTCAAGGTGAAGTTCGGGGCCTGAAGCAGGAGATTCATCTGACTGGTGTAGAAATCACCTGCCCGAAAATAGTGGTACTGATAGGGGGTGAGTTTTACTTTTTTTTCAAATTTTTTTGTACTGACCTGTACAGAATTCCAGGTAAAACTTGAGGGCATGAGATAGGGAAGGCCGACAGGGTCCCAAAAGCACCAGCTTCGGTCATTTTCCAGCTTTTTGGATTTCTCAATCATCAGAACTTTTGCTCCTAATCCACTTTCTATCAGCATTTTAGCTAGCGTTATCCCTGATGCTCCTCCTCCGGCGATAATATAGTCGTAGTCGTCCATGCCCAATATTTTTTATTACGAAATATAATAACTTACAGATATGATTGAATTAATATATATGATTTTCTTGTTTAAGAAAAAGACTCATACATTAAACAAAATCCATCTTTATGTTGTTCCTTTGACGATAATCTAACTCAAATAATTCATCAAAAGTTTAACTATTATGTTTAGCGATATCATGCTACTCGACACGAATTTGGCAGCTGGAGATGTAATTGGGTTTACATTTTTCATTGGTTACATGGCCATGTTTGCTGCCACCGTTTTCTTCTTTTTTGAGCGTCAAAATGTAGAAGGAAAATGGAAAACATCTCTTCTTGTATCCGGATTGATCACTATGATCGCAGCCGTACACTATTACTACATGCGTGATGTGTACATCGCTTCCGGTGAATCTCCAACTCAGTTCCGCTACATTGACTGGACCCTGACGGTGCCGTTGATGTGTGTTGAGTTTTATCTCATCTTGAGAGCCGCGGGTGCGCCTATCAGCCTCATGTGGAAAATGATTGGATATTCTGTATTCATGCTGGTTACCGGTTACATCGGTGAAGCCATCGATCCTGCGAACACCGTGATGTGGGGATTCATCTCTACTTTGGGTTGGGCTGGAATCGTTTATGAAATCTTCTTCGGTTCTGCGAAAAACCTCGCTACCAACAACGCTAGTCCTGCTGTACAGAAGGGTTTCAATGCTTTGAGACTGTTCGTACTCATTGGTTGGGCCATCTATCCTATCGGATACATGACCATGGACGGCAACTGGTTAGCTGGTGCTGGACTGAACATGGACCTGCTTTACAACATCGGTGATGCTGTTAACAAAATCGGCTTTGGCCTGGTGATTTACTCTATTGCTGTAAACTCCAAGAAAGAAGCTGCAGTAACTGCTTAGTCATTTCTGGTAATAGTTCTCGAAGCCCGCTCTCTCTCCCAGAGAGCGGGCCCTTTTTATTTTCAGACCCAGGCCTTACTCCTTACCCGGTTCATAAGAGCGCAGTAACTGAGCCTGAATATCGTCTTCTGTAAAGGCTACGCGCTTCATCTCATTCCGAGCAAACATTTCCGCCTGGTCGGTATGGTGGGGAGAAGCAGGATCGGGACTCTGCCCATAAGCCAGAACAGAATACGCACGCGGAGGCTGGGTAAATTCTACGGCAAGCTGCCAACCATCTCCTCCTCTGATGGCTCTTTTGCCGTCTTCCTCCTCGGTAAACCAAAGCACCCGGAAACATCCGTATCCCCCTGGCCCTCCGCCAACCGCCAAATCCAAGTCTCCCCTTCTCAGTCGATGCACCTCTCCCCAGGCGAGATCGTAGGTTCCGTATTTTTCCTTGAGGGTTATTAGGGCTTCCCGGAAAGCCTGCACGGCTTTTTCCGAATCTGCCAGGCCGCTGGGCGTAGTCATAGGTTGCTTTTCATCCCAAGGAACGGCAAAGAGTTCACCGGGCCCTATTTTTTCCCGATAGCTTAACAACCATTGCTCAAACAAAAGGCCTCCCCTGCTCTCAGCCGCCACAGTGTTGTCCCAGGTTTGTAAATGGGTGAAGGCCTGCTTTTCTGCTCGGCTCAGCCGCACGCCTTTCAACGTAGTAAGCAAAGCAGGTTTCATTTGGTCAGCGACCAACATCCGCATGCTATGCTTACGCCTCACCACTTCCTCTAAACTCAGCGTATCCTGATTGGCAATGAGCTGCAGGCTATGCTGGCTCCGCTGACGCAGGCGCGGTTGCGGAAAATGGGCAGGATAGTTTTCCTTAGGTAAAATCTGCTCAAGGTTGGTATAGTGAAAAGGATCGTTTTCGTTGTGTAGATAGCCTCCGGGTGGATTCTCCAATTGGGGTAATTGGTCGAAGGGAACATAGGATTGCCACACTTGCCTGAGCTGCCTGACCGGCACGGCCAGTGAATCGCCTCCGGAAGGAAGGGGTAAGTCTGGCGTAGCAGCGTTCCAAACATAAAAAATGTTGCCATCAGCATCTGCATAGGTGTAATTTGAAGCCGTGATGGCCTGCATGCGCATGGCCTCCTTCCACTCTTCAAGGTTGCGGGCCAGCATCATGCGCACAAATTGCTCCCCGCGCCGATATTCCCCGTCCCCAGCCTGGCGGCGGACGTAAACCTTGCCCTCAGCCCGGTGAATCACCGGACCAATAGGAGAATAAAGAAACTCTCTTCTTTCAAGGGCCAGGGCATTCCCGTGTTTAAACTCTGCTTGTACGATAGAGCGTTCCAGGGGGACGCTTACCCCGTCCAACCAGACGTGGTCCGCCTGGGTACTATCTGCTGTCAACGCGTAAACTTCATCCAGGTCAGGGCGGTTGTTGGTCGTCGCCCAACCCAGGCGATCGTTAAACCCGCCTATGATGGCAAAAAGCCCCCCGATTCGGAAATCGCCATAGAAATTCAGCTTTCCGGGTACGGTCAGTTGGGCCTCATAGTAGCCGGCAGACCAGCGCAAGTGAGGGTTTCTCACCAGGATAGCTTTCCCACTCCGGGTGCGGCTGGGCGCCAAAGCCCATGCATTTGAGCCTTCCTCTTCCAAAGCCCTGAGAGAGTCCCTGATCGCCTGTTTTTGGATAAAATATTCTTTATATCCCCGGCCTTGCAGCGGTGTACTGACAAAGGTATTGGCGGCCAGGAGATCAAATCCCGAGAATCGCCAAGCTTGGAATTCGGCCATTTCTTCCGGGTGTTTTTCCAGGTAAAAATTGACACCCTCGGCAAAGCCTTCCATCATGTCCCGGGTATCCTGGCTGAGGTAAGCATAGGCTGCGATAGCATGCTTATACCCCATTTGGTTAATGAAGTCCTGATCTATGGCTTCGTAGCCCTCTATTTTGGCCCGCTCTCCCCGCGCAGAGATCAGCGGCATGACTACCCTTTTTCCGTAGTCCTCCATTTCAGCATAAGCCAATCCGAAGGCTACTCCGCGCAAGTCTGAGGCGAGGATGTGAGGTATACCGTATTGGGTTCTACGAATCAGGACGTCTTCTGCAATAGACTGAGCAGAAAGCTTTCCCAGGAAAGCGAGCAGTAAGAAAAGGATGAAACGATACATAGGCTTGAAGGATTAATCTCCTTCAATATACAGCCTATCAGGAAAGCGTGGGACAAAAAAGAAGAGGCTGCCCAGAAGGACAGCCTCTATCATCCATAACCTCAAACACTAATTCCTTTTCACAAACTTAGCGGTCTGAACTACGGTGCCGTTCCACTCCATCATGATGAGGTAGGCGCCGGCAGGCAGCTCATTCACGTCAAATTGTTTAGTGAAAGTACCGGTAAAGGCTTGCTCTGTAGAACCTACAAAGACATTGCGTCCGGTCATATCTTTTACACTCATTCTGACCTCGCCAGCTTCAGGTACACCAAAGCGAACGTTGATCAGGTTTTGTGTTGGGTTGGGATAGAGCGTGAACTCCAGTCCCTGGAAGAGATCGTCTTCCAGCCCTACACTTCCGTCGTTGTTAACGTTGTCGAAATAATAATCTTCGCCACCGGTGGCGCCAATCTGACCAAAGTCAGGGAACATCACCACTTGATCATACTCATGGTTTATATCGAATCCACCGAAGGTCGTCATATCGAAAGAGAGCGTTTCCCAGGCGTTGGCCACGGTAGTGGTAGCCTGAACTTCAGAGAAGATAGAGGGGTTGCCGTTTCCATCCGGAGGAGAAGAAGTATCTTCCAGTTTCAGCATGATCGTTACGCCACTACGAGGAGACCATACATTTACATAGAAGGTAGTTCCTGCGTTCAAGTCAATATCGCTGCCCAGTTTTACCGTAGCACCGGCCCATACCTGAGCCCCGTCAGTCTTAGTGATATTCCATACCCGGTCAGAAGGGTTTCCACTCTGATCAGGGTTGTCAATAATGGCAGTAGGAATAGCTGAAAAGTCAGCGGCACCAAATCCCTGTGGATTGTAAGACAAGGTAGTGTCTTCAAAAGTCAACGGCATTTCAATGATCGGTCCAGCTGATCCGGCGATCTTTTTCACGTCGTCAAAGTAGTAAGTAACATCTACGGTATCGCCCATGACCCCATAATCAGGGAAGATGATGACCTGGTTGTAGTTGTTAGACTGGTCCCAGCCGTTCAAGAGCGTCATATCGAATTCAAGTACCTCCCAGGTACTGGCATTGGCCACAGTAGCGTCAGCTTCAGCAATGATGGTAGGGTTACCATTTCCATCAGGAGGAGAGGTAGTATCTTCTAACTTCAGGCGGATCGTTGCTCCCGCTTTGGGAGACCAAACGTTCACAGAGAACTTAGGTCCGCTGCTCAGGTCGATGACGCTGGTCAATGGCAGAGTAGTTCCGGCCCAAACCTGTGCTTCAGCCGTCTTAGTAATGCTCCAAACTCTGTCGCTAGGGTTTCCATCAGAAGAATCTGGATTGGCAATGATATCCGTGGGGATAGGCCCAAAGTCAGCCGCACCAAAGCCAAACAGCGTGTAAGTGATGGTATCTTCGAAAGTCAGCGGAAGCTGAATTTCTGGTCCCATCGGAGCAGCAGCATTCATGACGTTATCGAAGTAGTAGTCGGTAGAAGTCATGCCTCCATCTACACCGAAGTCAGGGAAGATGACCACTTTTCCATAGCTATGGTTAGGATCCCAGCCTGGCAGCGTAGACATGTCAAAGGTCAGCATTTCCCAGGTGTTGGCCGTCGAAACGGTAGCGTCCCCTTCAGCAAAGATGGCGGGATCACCCAGGTCTTCAAACTTCAGACGAATGGTCGCACCAGCTTTCGGAGACCAGGCCATCACGCTAAACATAGGACCATTAGACAGGTCAATGCTGCTGGTCAGGTCGATGGAAGCACCGGCCCATACTTGTGCACTATCTTCTTTGGTAATGTTCCAAACGTAGCCAGAACCGTTTCCATTCGGATCGGGATTAGCTACCACAGCGGTAGGAATGGGACCAAAGGTAGAAGAACCAAAACCGACAGGATTATGTGCTACTGCGGTATCCTCAAAGGTCAATGGCATTTCGATAGGATCTACCATGGCCGCGGCGTTCATCACATCATCGAAATAGTAGTCGGCAGAAGTCATACCGCCCATGACGCCAAAGTCAGGGAAGATCACCACTCTACCGTAGCTCTTGGTAGGATCCCATCCGGGCAGGGTTGACATATCAAAGGTCAACATTTCCCAGGTGTTGGCAGCGGTGATGCTGGCATCGCCTTCGGCAAAAATAGCGGGGTCAGCCAGGTCTTCAAACTTCAGACGAATCGTGGCACCTGCCTTAGGAGACCAGGCCATCACGCTAAACATAGGACCATTAGCCAGATCGATGCTGCTGGTCAGGTCGATAGAAGCACCGGCCCATACTTGTGCGCTATCTTCTTTGGTGATGTTCCAAACGTAACCAGAACCGTTTCCATTTGGATCAGGGTTGGCGATGATAGCGGTAGCAATCGCACCAAAGGATTTGGAACCAAAGCCTGCAGGCGCATAGTTCAAGGCTGTATCTTCAAAAGTCAATGGCATTTCGATAGGCGGAGCCATCGGTGCCGCGTTCATCACGTCATCGAAATAGTAGTCTGCGGAAGTCATGCCCCCCATGACCCCAAAGTCAGGGAAGATCACCACCCTACCGTAGTTCTTAGTAGGATCCCATCCTGGCAGGGTTGACATATCAAAGGTCAGCATTTCCCAGGTATTGGCCGCAGTGATGCTGGCATCGCCTTCGGCAAAAATGGCTGGGTCAGCCAGATCTTCAAATTTCAGACGAATCGTAGCACCCGCTTTTGGAGACCAAGCCATGATGCTGAACATAGGACCATTAGAAAGGTCAATATTGCTGCTCAGGTCGATGGAAGCACCGGCCCATACTTGTGCGCTATCTTCTTTGGTGATGTTCCAAACGTAGCCGGAAGCGTTACCATTTGGATCAGGGTTGGCGATAACGGCCGTAGCTATCGCACCAAAGGATTTGGAACCAAAGCCTGCAGGTGCATAGTTCAAGGCAGTATCTTCAAAAGTCAATGGCATTTCGATAGGTGCAGCCATCGGTGCAGCGTTCATCACGTCATCGAAATAGTAGTCAGCCGCAGTCATGCCACCCATGACGCCAAAGTCAGGGAAGATCACCACTCTACCGTAGTTCTTGGTAGGGTCCCATCCGGGCAGGGTTGACATATCGAAGGTCAACATTTCCCAGGTGTTGGCAGCCGTGATGCTGGCATCGCCTTCGGCAAAAATGGCGGGGTCAGCCAGGTCTTCAAACTTCAGACGAATCGTCGCACCTGCCTTAGGAGACCAGGCCATGATGCTAAACATAGGACCATTTGAAAGGTCGATGCTACTACCCAGATCAATGGAAGCACCAGCCCAAACCTGGGCACTATCTGCTTTAGTGATATTCCAAACGTATCCAGAGAGGTTTCCATTTGGATCAGGGTTAGCAATGACGGCCGTAGGAATAGCGGCAAAAGTTTTAGAACCAAAACCTGCAGGCGCATAGTTCAAGGCAGTATCCTCAAAAGTCAGGGGAAGCATGATAGGGGCAGCCATCGGAGCCGCGTTCATCACGTCGTCAAAATAGTAGTCGGCGGAAGTCATGCCCCCCATGACACCAAAGTCAGGGAAGATCACCACTCTACCGTAGTTCTTAGTTGGGTCCCATCCTGGCAGGGTTGACATATCAAAGGTCAACATTTCCCAGGTATTGGCAGCCGTGATGCTGGCATCGCCTTCGGCAAAAATGGCGGGGTCCGCCAGATCTTCAAATTTCAGACGGATCGTGGCACCTGCCTTTGGAGACCAGGCCATGATGCTGAACATAGGACCATTAGACAAGTCGATGTTGCTGCTCAGGTCGATGGAAGCACCGGCCCATACTTGTGCGCTATCTTCTTTGGTAATATTCCAAACGTATCCGGAACCGTTGCCACTAGGATCAGGATTGGCGATGATAGCCGTAGCAATCGCACCAAAGGTTTTAGAACCAAAGCCAGCAGGCGCATAGCTTGCGCTGGTGTCCTCAAAGGTCAAAGGAAGGTTGATAGGCGTTGGCGTGTTCATGACATTGTCGAAGTAGTAATCGGCAGAAGTCGTACCACCCATTACCCCGAAGTCAGGAAAGATCACCACTCTACCATAGGTCTTGGTAGGGTCCCATCCGGGAAGAACGGACATATCGATGGTCAGCATTTCCCAGGTGTTAGCCGCGGTGATGCTGGCATCTCCTTCCGCAAAAATGGCGGGATCACTCAGGTCTTCAAACTTTAAGCGAATGGTGGCTCCGGCTTTGGGAGACCACGCCATGAAGCTAAAGTTTGGTCCAGTGCTGAGATCAATGGAAGTTCCTAAATCAATAGAAGCCCCCGCCCAAACCTGAGCACTATCCTCCTTGGTAATATTCCATACCATGGTAGAAGGGTTGCCGCTAGGATCAGGGTTGGCAATGACCGCTGTCGGAATAGCGGCAAAACTTTTGGAACCAAATCCCGCCGGGGCATAGGCGACCGTGGTGTCTTCAAAAGTTAAAGGCAGACTGGCGGTCTGCCCATAAGAATTGAATGCCAGACCCAGGAATGCAAAGAGCAAACCAAATCTGGCAAGCAATCTAGTAGTAGAAAAATTCATATTGTTAAGGTTAAGGTTCGAGAGTCCTTATTAAGACAATTATCAAAATACGACACAGCAGGTCGAATCTCACTACTACTTCACTACTCATATAGAAAAAATCGAATTTTTAAATTCGTCAAAACATAGCCAAAATGGACCCCATTGGGCGATTTACCCCATCAATACTTTCTCATGACCTACTCATATAGAAAGGAGGATGATGTGTGGAAATAAAGAGGAAAGAATAGGCAACCTTTAAAATTTCATCAGAAATTCCGTGAGATTTTCTTCTTTATCCAATTCCAATTTCCGGCGAAGACGGTAACGGCTAGCCTCAACTCCGCGCACCGTAACATTCATAAGGGATGCCATTTCTTTGGTAGAAAGGTTCATTCGCAGGTAGGCACAGAGTTTCAGGTCTTTGGGAGTAAGCTGGGGAAAATCTTTTTTTAGTCGGTCAAAATATTGGTTGTGGACTTCATTAAAGTGAGACATGATCTGCTCCCAGCCACTATCCAATCTGGCATCTTGTTGCAGCAAGCGAACCAGCGCTTTTAACTTACGGGTTACCTCAAGCTCTTTGCTGCGTTTGATGATGTCTACCAGTTGGCCTTTGATAGATTCCAGGGTCTCATTTTTTTGCACCAGATGAAGGGTAGCAGACAAGAGTTCTCGCTGCTTATGCTCCAATTCCGCTTGCATATTGGCTTCCTTTAGCTTACCGATTTCCTGTTCCGATTGGGTGACGACCTTCTGGGTTTCTTCTTTTAGGTCCGTGTACTTCCGACTCAAAAACCAGGAGGTCCCGCTAAGTAAACCAAAGACCAAAATCGCATAAATGCCAAATGCTAAATCGGTGGCATACCAGGGCGATTCAATGGTAAAGGGATAGTGAACGGCCTGGCTCATCACCTCCCCCTTCAACCGGGCCTGTACCTCAAATTGATAAGACCCTGGCGAAAGGTTGGTATATTCCTTCCGGGTCTGCGTGGTCCAGGCTGACCAGCGTTTCTCAGCCCCTAAGAGGCGATACCGATATTCTTTAGCATAGGTAGCTGAATAGGCCGTGGCAGCGTATTGAAACTCAAAGGCATTTTGGTAATGGAGAAAACTTAAGCCCGCCTCTGTAGGGGGCACATTTTTCACCTGCTCTCCCTGGTAAAATCTGCCTCGAAATATCAGGCTATCATGCGCGCCATGACTGATTACAGCTGAAATCACCACCTGAAAATTCGTATCCACCCGATCCTTCCAGGGGTCAAAATAATGGATAAACCCATGATCGGTCGTAATAAAAACATGATCATCTGTATATCCATATATCTGATCATATCCTTTGTTAAGGAAGCCGAGCAATTCTGGATAGCGGTACCTTTCAATCGTCTTATCCACCCCTAAATCCTTGACCTTGAGCACCCCACAATCATTTTCCGTGATGTACCAGATATCTCCATTGGGCATCTGAGAAAGCCTCCTTACCTTATTTTCTAGTCCAAAAATGTCATTAAAGCGGTCGAAGGGCAAGAAGCGATCACGCGCATAATCAAATAAGAAAACGCCCGTTTCGCTGCAAAAGACAATCTCGTCTTTCAATCGAAAAAGGTGGTTTTGCAGGTCGGAACTTAAGCCTTCCGTCTCTCCGTAATGGATGATCGGTGAGGCTAACACCTCTTCGGCCAGGGGTACGCGATAGATGCCTTTATAAGGGTGGGCAATCCACAGGTTCCCCTTATCATCCTGCTCTACAAAGCGGCTGGATTCATTAAACCCATCAAGATGTCCCAAAAGGACAAACTGGCTACCCTGCTTGTTGAAAAAATACAGGCCTGTATAGGTTCCTGCCACAAATAAATTATCCCGTCCCTCTACCTGATCAAAAGTCCAGGCCCCTCTGGTCCCCCAGAAATTCTCAGCCTGGTTAGCCCCAGCCCCAATTAAAAATGAACCCCGATTATGTCCCAGAATAAGAGTATTTTCCACCTCATCCAATCCCCAGGTCTGCCCCTTACTGCCGGAGATTAGCTCGAACTGAGGCCCCACTTCAAGAGGGTCGTAATATTCCTGCCAGGGTAGGGCGTAAAGCCCGTCTCCCGTCCCCAAAAAAAGCCGATCTTCGAATACCCGACTGGTAAACCCTGTTCCTCCAGATTCAAATCCAGGATATAGGAAAGTGAAAGGGGAATTCAGGTGCAGGTAGTTAATGCCATTTTCAAGGCCAACCCAAAGATTCCGGTTAGGGTCTACAAAGAGACACATGACCTTGTTCCGGATCAATCCGTTACGCAGGTTGAAATGGTATAGAATTTTGCCCGATTCATGCAGAATTACGATGCCGTTGAAATTGGTCCCTACGGCAAAGGTGTGTGAATCAATCCGGGCCAGGGCAGTAATGCCGCTTTCTTTGAGAAAGTCCTGAATGGCCGCAGAAAAAGCCTGGACGGTGTCATTTTTCCAATAATACAAGCCATCCCTTTCTGTACCTATCAACATCCCTCCTTGCCACTCGGCCAGGCTGGTAGCCATTTTTCCTGCCAAAGAGGTTTTGCTAAAAGAAGGCTTTAAGGGGCTACTGGGAGAGGAAAAGGTACCATTTCCCAAATCCTGAATCCAAACATCCTCTCCTACTTTGCCCAGATGGTAGTAAGGGACGTCCGCGAGAATCCGGGCCTGCTTATCTCCGGAGAGACAAAAGATCTTTTCGGAAGCCCGAAAATATAGGCTGTCTCCCACCATCGCCATATCCCAAACATCTTCGAAGCTCTGATCCTCAGCGGGAATTCTATCTTTAAGGGATTCAAACACCCATTCGCCTTGCTGATCTGGTACGAATCTCCCCACTTCATTTTGCCCTCCGGCATAGATCGTCCCATCCTGGGCCAGGGCCAATGACCGAAGGATCGTTCGATTGGGCAGGGGGTATACCTCCCAGCTACTGCCATCGTAGCTCAACATACCATCAGGATTGGCGAAGTACATACGGCCCTGGACATCCTGAATGATATCTCCAATCACCGCCGCCGCTCCATACACCTCTCTCGGAAAAGACTGCACCAAGGGTAAGCCCAGGTTGCTTGTTTGTGCCCACATACCTCCTCCCCACCCTGCTGGGATGAACCATAGCAATGCCAAAAGGAGGTATTTACAAACTGGATTGAGTGTAGCAGTGGGCCTCATATAAAATGATTGAGTAGTAAAATAGTGCATTTACGATATAAGATGGAACATTGGGTAGAAAAAATGAAGATTTAGTTGTAAGAGAAGCCCTACTTTGAGTATGTGCAAATACCTTTCTCTGAAAGCATGAGTATGCTGCCATGTATGATAGCGTAGTTCGTCTATCTTATCAGGAGAGGGGGTTCAGGTATACTCACCCGCCTTAGGGAAGGAAGGCTGAGCTCCTGAAGGCCAGAGCTAGCCGCCGTACAACGAGCAGGCATGCAGTGCAAATTTGAGCCTGTACTCCTACCTCATGCTTCCATCAGGCTACCTCAGTCAAGGATTAGCAAGTTTCCGCTTACAGGATCATTACCAGCGATTTAACGATCATGAATTTTTTTACTACTCACCCCCTTTTTTTTCTACTGTCCCTCTTCGGGCTGGCCATTTTCAGCCAGAGTTGCGAGTCTTCGCAGGCCCGTCAGGAGGTGGAAAACACCCCTTATCAGTTGGTTTGGTCTGATGAGTTTGACCAGGAAGGCTTACCAGATTCTACCAAATGGGGCTACGACGTAGGAGACGCCTGTAATCTTCCTCCTGGCTGTGGTTGGGGGAACAATGAGCTGCAATACTATACGGAAAAAAGACCTAAAAATGCCCGGGTAGAGGATGGGCATTTAATCATCGAGGTCCACCAGGAGGAAATGGGTTCCCGGGAATATAGTTCTGCCCGTCTGACCTCCAAAGGCAAAGGAGATTGGCTATACGGGCGCTTTGAGATTCGGGCAAAAATCCCTCGCGGGAAAGGCATTTGGTCTGCTATCTGGATGTTATCCACCGAAGATCGATACAACGGCTGGCCGCACAGTGGGGAAATTGACATCATGGAAAATGTCGGCTATGATCCTGACACCATTGTTTCTTCGGCTCATACCCTGGCTTATAATCATGGTATCGGGACCCAAAAATCTGTTCGCTATGCTGTCCCGGATGCGGGAGACGTCTTTCATACCTACACTTTGGAATGGGAGAAGGACTTTTATCAGGTGCTGGTAGATGACAAGCTTACCTTCCGCTTTGATCGCGAGGGAGATTCCTTCAAGGTTTGGCCCTTTGACCAGGCATTTCACCTAATGCTGAATATTGCCTATGGAGGAAATTGGGGCGGAAAGATGGGGGTAGATCCTTCGGCTTTGCCAGCCAGGATGCTGATCGACTATGTCCGGGTCTATGAAAAAGTAGAAAACTAGGCTTTTTCTCCTCCCTTTGGTCCGTAAAAAATTACCCAGGTTTTAAAGTCTTCCGTGAAGTCTTCGAAGCGGTGGGCATGTCCAGCTTTTACAAAAAAGAAATCCCCGGTTTGAAAAGAGGTACGCACCCCATCATTCAGGAAGGTGCCCTTCCCGGAAATGATAATGTAGACTTCATCCTGTTCATGGGGCTGCTGTAAATCTATTTGATTGGGTTGGTAGACCTCTACGGAAAGACTCCCGTGTTTAAAGACCTCCAGGAAGGGGCCATCAGTTTGTTCTAACCGCTGGATAGCATCTTGTAAAGCAACTTTCATAAGTGAAAATTGCGCAATCGCTCATATCTCCACAATGGGGAAACTTGCTTATTCCAACCTAAACCACTCGTTTTTAACCCTTTACCAGACGCTGGGTTTGCCAGGATTGAGGGAAGCGGACCAAGACCAGGTATAAGCCCTTGGGTAGGGCGGAAAGATCCAGTTGCTTGTTCAGGACGGGGCTAAAGGTATCTTCCAGCACCTTGCGTCCGCTCACATCCAGCACTTGAATCGCATCAAAACTTTGGGGTGCTTGAATTACTACCTGACTGGTAGTAGGGTTAGGGTACAGGCGAAATGCTGCTGGTTCGATTTCCGGCATGGTTGCGGTCCCAAAGTCCACAAACATGCAATAATCCTGGACCTGGCCCTGGGTGAGGATACCACAAGCAGCTCCCCCCACGTCCTTCTGCATCACCACCCGTAAGCGGGTGGGCCCCACGGGGGTCCCTCCCGGTAAACTGAGCGAGCCAATGATGGTATCAGAGGAAGCTGAAGATTCCCACCAGAGGTCATTCGCATCGAACAGCCCGTTCTGATCAAAATCTGCATAAACCCGCCACACTACGGGAACGGTCCCTGCATCAAAGCCCGGGATCAGCCGCAAGGCATAGGTGTCTCCTCGCTTTAAGGGGATAGAGATATTAGTAAAATCCTCATAGCCAGGTCCGCCATCACTGTTATGGCTAATAGTCCCAAGCTCTACCGTCCGGATGTAGGCTGCCTGAGCATCCTGACTTCCAGCCGTACAATAGACGCTGTCCAGGCAAGTCCCGCAACCGAGGGTTCGGAACAGAAAGGGAGCAGACCAGCTACTGGCTACATTGCCACATAGCGCTCTTAACTGGACGGTATATTCCTGGCAGGAACCTAAGGTTACGCCCGTGATCACCTCCGTTGAATCACCCGTCAGCATATAACTGACAGGGTCCGCTGTGCCAGGCACCACCAGTCGGACCTCATATTCATCTGCCACCTGGGAACTCGTCCAACTCAGGTTCAGCGCATCGTTGGCTTCGTCGTAGCTAATGCTACTTAAACTTACCGAAGGACAAGGATCAGCCAGGGAGGGCACGATTTCTATGCAGAAATCCTCCACTTCCCCAAAGGCGAAAGAACCACAAGGGGAAGGGGGCGTAATGTTGTCGGGCGAGCCTCCGTATTTCATGGCAATCCGCATGCGCGTAGGGCCCAGTAAGGCAGTATCCGGCACCTGAAGACTGCCCGTGATTTCACCCGGGATCGCTTCCAGGGTTCCCAATACCCGCTCCAGGCTGTCTTCGAATACCCCATCCTGGTTCCAGTCTATCCAAATCCGCCAGTGCTCTCTGAAAGCGAGACTTTGATAGCCGGGCCGTAGACGAATCGAATAAGTAGAATCTTGTTTAAAAATATTAGCCGGTGAAGTAAAGGCCCGGTAGCCTCCATCCCTACCCGAAAATTGCTCAATGGGGCCCACATTTACTTCTCTAATCCATTCAAAGGTTACGTCATTTCCCTGGGCTGCACAGTAAGCACTATCCAGACAGGCCCCACAGGCCAGGGTGGTCGCGGTCAAAAGGGGAGAATAGGTGAGGGCCTTGGCGGGACATTCAGCCCCTATGCGGAGCTCATACTGCCCGCAGTTTTCCAGGTTGTTCAATACATAAAAAGTATCGCTTACGACCACCGAATCCCAGGCAGCCAACCCTAACAGCCGGTATTGCAGGCGATAGGCGCTAGCGCCGAAAACGGATTGCCAATTAAGGGTGAAGGAAGATTCCCCCACCTGCAAGAGCTGGAGGTTGGCCGGGGCCTCACAACATCCCTCGGTACGGAATACCCGACTAGCCAAAAACCCACTGGTATCCCCATTACATACCGAGGCTACCTGAAAAACATACTGCGTACAAGCCTGGAGTTGTCCCAGTTGATATTGCTCTGTCTGGCTATCTACGTACATCCAGGTCGTATCCGATAAAGGGCGATAGCGCAACCGGTACAGGGTAGCGGAGTCTATTTTTTGCCAGCTGGTCCATACGCTGGTATCGGTCACCTGAGAGACTTCCAGGTTGTAAGGAGGCAGGCAATCTTCGCTGAGGGTACTACAGACACTATCCTGACGCAGCAGGGCTTGCCAAACATTAAGGCGACCCCCACTGACCGTCAGCCCTGTCAGGGTACCAAGGCTGTCGGTAGTTTGCATGAGGAAATCTTTCACGCTCAGGGCCACCCCTGCCGGGTCGATTTTATATTGAACCATAAAAGCCGGACAGGCGCCCGAAAACATCAGCGCAATAGCTCCCGCCACATGCGGAGCCGCCATGGAAGTCCCCGATTGAAGACCATGCACATCACCCGGCGTCGTGGTGAGGATCTGCGAACCCGGTGCGCCCATATCTATAGTGATCAGCCCAAAGGCTGCGCCACTGGCCAGTTGGTCAAAGCGGGTGGTATTGGTAATGGACAAAAGATAATTACTGCTGCAGCCGGTGGGTACATCTCCTACCTGATCGACATCAAAGCCAATATTGGCGGTAGCCGCCACACTAAGAATGCCTCTTTTACCCAGACTATCAAACATAGCACACCAGATAGGAAAACTCTGCGGATTGCCCTGATTGACGCCAAAGGAGGAATTGGTTGCCACCACAAAGGCTCCTTCTGTACCATTGCTGGCATCATAGCGCGCCCGCATCTCCAGGGCATAGGCATAAGAAGCCACCACTTCCGATTCAATGGCCAGAATGCTCACCAAAGGCATGATCTGCGCGTCCCAGGCCACCCCACTGATCCCAACTGTATTATTTCCACGTCCCCCAACAATTCCGGATACCGCCGTGCCGTGGGACTGGGTAGGGATCACCCCGTTGCCAGCATTTGGGTTCCAACCATCAAAATCATCCACATATCCATTGAGATCATCATCCATATTATTGCCGGGGATCTCCAGCCGGTTTTTCCAAAAGTGGATATCGTTATGGGTCAGATCAGCCCCTTTGTCAATCACCGCAATCACAATGGTATCCCCCAGGCTGCTCAGGCCCCCTGTGGTGATGTCCCAGGCTTCCGTAGCATCTATATCTGCATCCGGCGTTCCGCCGTTTTGACCTACATTTTTCAGCGCCCACTGACTGGCAAATAACGCATCATTGGGCAGGGTTTCAGTAAGGCTCCGACTTTCTACATAGTGATCGAACTGCGCCGAAATAACCCCAGGTCTCCGAATGATTTGGCGGAGGGCATCCTCATCGGAAATCTGAGTCGTATCATAGGTCAGTAAGACCATATTCAGGCGTCGAGACAGCCAGCGATGGTTTTCAAAGGGAAGGTAACCTTCTACCCCTCTCAGCCCCTGTTGCATCCAGGGATAAAGGCCCGTTTCAGGATGCAAATGCACGATGAGTTGTCCGGATACATGCGGGCTGACCTGGCCCCGCAGGTGAAAGGGAAGGAGGAGGAGAAAGGCGAAAAATGAACAGAACAAGGAGTTTTTCATACGGAATGCATCCGGAGGCTTACAGGAGAGGCTATTAGAGCTTGTTCGGATGTTGGCGTTTTAGGCTGAGGGGAACGATTTTGGGGTTCTGAGGAGCATTTTTTCCTCAGAATAGTAAGCTATTTTGAGGAAAAAAGGTGAATTCAGGTTCCAAAAAGCGAAATCCTCAGACAAAAGGAAATTTCCGGACAAGCTCTTAGTTATTGAAGGACAAATTTGCAGGAAATTCCCCTAAAATTCATTTGAATTCTGGTCCTTTTACTCTTATTTACTACTACATACATACTGGGTGAAGCAGATCCCCCCTTATTTTTATCCCAGCCTCGAACCAGCACGTGTCGACTATCGACCTCCCAAACAGATTTCTGTATGAATCGGCGGTACCTGATTTTTTATATCCTTTGCTTCATTTCTGCCCCTGTTCTTTTTGGACAAAAGGCCCAACATATGGGCTATGAAATAAATTCCGCATTTGAAGAAAGAGAGCCCATCCCCAGCCCGGATGGCCAATCTCTTTACTTCTGGCGGCGGGAAATGCCTGCCAATACCGCAGGCCTGCTGGATCCGGGAGATATCTGGTACAGCAGTCGCGATTATTTTGGTCGCTGGAAAGCTGCCACCCGTATGCGCGTACCTTTGAACAGCAAAGGCCATGATTTTGTTTGGCATGTCTCCCCCAACCGGGATACCCTCTGGGTCATGCAGGTCCCTCCCGGCGTTCGGGAAGGTGGAATCGCTTATTCGGTGAGAGATAGATCCGGTAACTGGAGCCCTCCGGAACCCGCCCATATCCGGGGCTTTACTTATCAGGGACAGTATAAAGATTATTTCATGGGGCCCAACCGCATCCTCATGCTCCCCAACGAAGGGACTGAGAGCTATGGCGGAACGGACATTTATGTGTGTTTTCCCCTCAATGATACGGCCTGGAGTACCCCCGTCAACCTGGGTCCGGTGATCAATACCTTCGGCGATGAGGACGCGCCCTATCTCACCCCCGATGGCAAAACCCTGTATTTCAACTCTACCGGGCATGGCGGCCTGGGAGACCATGATATATTCGTGAGTCAGCGGCTGGATGATACCTGGCGCAACTGGTCCCGCCCCGAAAACGTAGGAGCGCCCATCAATACCGATGGTTACGACTTCGACTTCTACATGTCAGCCAATGGCAAGAGCTTATTCTGGTGCTCTGATCAGGCCAGTAATGGCAGCAACGACATTTTTTACATGGACCTCGAGAGCTGCGAATTAGATGTGTACCCGGAAGGGAATCACACCTTGTGTGAAGGCCAGTCCCTCATGCTGGAAGGGGGCTTCACCGTAGGGAATAAGATCGATTATCAATGGCTGAAAAATGGATTTCCTATCCGGGGTGCTACCGGTCGGGTCCTCCGGGTTGCGACCTCTGGCAATTACCAACTGGTAAGAATCAAGCCCGGGTGCGTAGATACTTCTAATGTTCAGGAAGTGAATTTTGTCCCGGCGCCGGAACCCCTCATCAAAGCTCCTTCTAGTGTCCTTTGTTTGGATGATTCCCTCCAACTCCTGGCTGATGCAAGAAAAGTAAATGGGTATCAGTGGGTAAAGAATGGCTTAGACATCCCAGGGGCTACGCGTCCCCGTTTCAGTGTGGATGCCCCAGGTCGCTACAGTGTCAAAGTAGCCAATGGCAGTTGCATCACTGAATCTGCGCCTGTGAACCTACGGCGCTTTAACCCACCGGGTATTTATACCGAAGCCGACACCGTAAATGGTTTGCTGCCGGTCCTGCCCCGCTGGCTCTGGACCAACAAAATGCCCAAAGCCAAAGGCAAGCAGTATACCCGAGACCTGACCGCTACCGGAAGAGGGGACGTGTATGTGCTCAGCACCTACGAGCGGAATGGCAAATTCTTCGATCAGGTTGATGGTTTTTTCAAGGAAGGACTCAATCGCCTAAGCTTCAAACTCCCCAGAAACTGGAAAGCCGAAGAGCAGTTTATTGCCGCGGATAACCAGGGAAACCTCGTCATAGCCAACAATGAATCCTACCTGGTCAAATATCGCTCAGACGGTAGGATGATGTGGCAAAAGGATGTTTCCCGTCAGAAAATCTCCGGTCTGGCCGTAGATCCACTGGGCTATGTCTATACCATGGGCCGCTTTAAGGAAGAGACCATTGTTTCGGGCAAAAGGCTGGCCGCCACGAACCGGGGTGGCCTTTTCCTCGCTAAACACTCTCCCCGGGGAGAACTCATGTGGGTCAAATCCTTTTCTGTGGATTGGTTCAAATATGATTTCGGTAATGCCTTACACGTAGATGGCAAAGGCAATGTCTACCTGGCGGGCGGATATAAGCTGATCGCGGATTTTGGAGATATTACCCTGCGCGCCTCCCTCAGTGGGGACAACTATTTTTTGGTGAAGTTTGATACCAAAGGTGAGCTGAAATGGGCCAAGAAAATGAGCACGCCTAAGCCTAAAAACCGGATCAGAAGTCATGACGTTCACACGGATAAACTGGGAAACACCTTTTTGGCGCTGAATCGAACCATCTGGCGCTATGATGCCAATGGCGTTCGCAGATGGCAAGGGCCTATGGTTACCCCTTCAGGAGCCAATACCCTCAAAACCCGCATCCATAGCCATGACCTGGATTTGTACATCACTGGTTTTACTGATAAAGGAGGGGTTTTTGTCTCCAAACTCAATCGCCTGAATCGACAAGTCATCATCTGGCAAGATAAGGGGGCCGCTAATTCGGAGTTGGACCTGCCTGTCATTGGCTCGGATGAAAGTGGTGCCATTTTGATTGCAGGGGTCAGCAAAGGCAGCAGCTATCCGGGAGCCCAACTGTCCCTGACCAGCAATTCTCCTGGTTTTTTGATGAAATACGGCCATCCGAATATTCGTTCGGACCGGGAACCGCTTTCCCTCTGTGAGGGCAAAAGTGTCAGGTTGCTTACCCAGGTCAGTGCCGGGCTTCGGTACCAGTGGGTTTTCAATGGCAATGATGTGCCCGGTGCCAACCAACCCTATTTGGAGGTCTCCAATCCAGGCACCTATCAGGTGAGAGCTTTTGCGGACCAGTGCGAGCGAATTTCCGAACCGCAGCAAGTAACAGAATGTGGGGATGACCCTATGGCCACTCCACCGATCACCGCTACCACTTCAGACCTTCCTCCTCCTCCTGCTCCTTCCCCTCGGGTAGAACCAGAGATTGTGGCCAGGGATGAAGCGCCGCCTTCCGAGGTAAAAACCAATGCTTCTGGGGTGCCTACCCGGCTCCGGCGTCGCCGCATCAAAACCCAGGAAGAGATTATCATCACCAACCGGGAAGCTACCATTACCCTTTGGGACCATGCGGCCATGGACCTCGACACCGTGTCGCTCAATGTAAATGGCGACTGGTTAGTAGAAAACTATGGCTTGAAAAAAGCCCGCAAGAGCTTCAAATACACCTTCCAACCCGGCGACAATTTTATCATGCTCTACGCCCACAACCTGGGCACCACCCCGCCCAATACGGCGGCAGTCATGGTAGATGATGGCATCAACACCAAAACCCTTATCCTGAGATCCAATTTGCGAAATTGTGGGATGCTAAAGGTCCGCGTAGAATGATGAGGCAGCGTCTATTACTGGGATACCCCTAACGCATAGGTTTCAAGGGGGACATATCGAACCCCCTCCGGCCCAAGCACAGATTCCCATAGGATCAGTCGATCGACCAGGAGACCCGCTAAGGGGTGCCTGGGGAAATCCATCCCTGCCCGGTCCGCTTCCGGCTTGAAGCGAGCCAGGGTTATGTGGGGAATAGGATTTTTGCGCTGCTGAACTTCAGGTGAGATCTGTTCATAATAGCTCCAGACTTGTTGCACCAGGTCCCGGAAGGCCTCCACCTTCTGATAGCGAGCCCAGATCATTCTGGAATCTTGGGGCCTGGGGGCCCAGACGTATGCCTGGAACGGTAACTCAAAAGCCTGAACTTTTGCTAAGCCTATCCTCAGAAGTTCCTTTATATTGGTCAATCGCTCCTCCGGCACATCGCCCATAAAAACCACCGTGATATGGTAGTTTTCTGCCCTGACCCACCTGAAACCGGTTCGTTCCAGATAGGGTTGAATAAAGGTGATCAGCCCTTCCCTGATTTCCCCAGAGACGGGAATTCCTAAAAAAATACGCTTGGAGCTCATACCCTCTTCTCAGGCTTATTTTCGAACTACGGCCACCATACTGGCAAACTTACCCTGGGTTTCATTTCGTCCCAGGGAGGGAATATACATATTCGAAATGGCACCGTCCAGGTACAAGGCAGAATGGCATTCCGCATAATCCCGAAAAAACCGGGCAAAGGTATAGAGGTTCACAGGCGCATTAGAAATCACCAATACAACGTGATGTTCATCAATGATCCCTACCCCATTTCGGATATACCGGTTCTTGGAGCCTTCCCGAAAGGCCGGATGGATTTTGCCTTTATTCAAGAGAAGGGGGCCTGATTGGATGGCATATTGGGCCTTTTTTCGGGCAGCCAGATAAGCCAGGGAAGGGTAAATCTCCGCCTGCCCATTTTGACCGATCAAAAAAACACCGTTGGGTTGCAGGTAAAAATTACCTCTTCCTTCCTTGACGTTTAAGCCCACCCATTCCTTGCCGCCTTCTATGTAAAGACCAGCAGGAATGAAACCAGGGTTAAAAATTCCGCCATTGGTGGCGGCCAACAGTTTTCTCTTTTGTCGCTCTACGATCTGTTTCACCCAGGCCGCATTGATGGGCTGGGGATGATCACTTTTGGCTTTAAAAGTCTGAAGGGAAACTTTCCGCAAATCAAGCGTTACCACGTCAAAAGTGACGTCTTGAAAAGGGACACGCTCCGCATAGAAATCCATACTTTGAGGACCACCGGCACCACAAGTAAGGATACCGAAGAATAGGCCCGCAATTACAGCAAAGGGGGCAGGTTTCATAAAATGAATTCTTTCTTTCTAGCAGTTTTGAGGACCCTTAAAGGCCAGAAGCCAATAAGGGTATCTCGTACAACATACGAAATTATTCAATACCATAAATTATTTCTTGTAACTTTTTCCATACCCCGCATTATTATATAGAAAAATCACTATTTCCTTTTCATCCCTTTTTCCCATGAAAACCATTATTCCCCTGTGCCTGGTAGCCCTGTTTTATCTCCCTACTAGCCTGTATGCTCAATCAAGACTTAGCCTTAGTGAGGCCCTGGCCAAAAACTGGGTCCAGGTACAAGCCCGAAGTCTGGGAGGCTATCAGGGTCAGGTCCTTCAGGTCCTGGTTAAAAACCTCTCCCGCCAGGTCCTCAACCTGGAAATTGAAGCCGGGCATCAGTTTAAGAGTCAGGACCAGTCTGAGCAAGACTTGATTGTGACCGCCCCTGCCTTCCTGGCCATCGGCCCTGGCCGGCAGAAGGCCACTTCTCTCTACACCATGTGTACCCAAGCCAAAAATATGGCACCCAAAAAGGGTTCTATATTCAGCCTCAGTACCCTGGCTACGGGTCCCTTACTGGAACTGGTGAGTCGCATTGCCGAAAAAGACTATCAGAATTCTACTGCGCAGTCCGCCCTTTGGTCCATCACCAACAAGTTGCGGGTTCAGGAGATTTATGCTGAGGACACCAGCATGGTAAGAGACCTGGCAGAAATCGTCAGCGTAGCCCGGGATATTCCGCTCTCTTCCTTCGATTTCCGCAGTCGTCCCCACCATATTACGGCCATCAAAACCAGCCTGGAAACCCTCCTTCCGGATCATATTTCCCGGGCAAGCCTGAAGCTGTACGATCAGGAGGGCGCCATCCTCAGAACCTATTTTACTAACCAAAAGCTGGAAAAGGGCTTCCGCCAATGGAAAATAGGCGCCAATCATACCCTGGGGGATACCGCGGTCTTAGTCCTGAAACTGGAGGGAGACGGCAGGCTACTGGCTGAAAAAGAAGTGCGACTGGGAGACAGTGTGCTTAGCTTGCCCACGCTTCATGCTGAAACCACCTTGAACTATAAGATCGCAGAAGAAAGCGAGATTTCTGCAGGCGTCTATGATCTCGCTGGCAATCTATTTTTTGTTCTGGATGAGCACAAAAGCGTCCGTCCCGGCCTACACCACGGAAGATTCATCGCCCAAACGCCAGTACTGCCTGGCAGACAATACGAAATGCGGGTCATGCAAGCAGATGAGATCCTGGCCAGAGGTCCGCTATCCCTGGAAACTACAGCCGCGAGGCTCTTTCCACGGCAAACCGTGAGCGGGGCTGTCAATGTCGTCCTGGAGGAAGAAATTCGCGGAGGAACGCTCGCCGTCTATGAAGCGGATGGCCAACTCAAACGCGTGTTCCACAACCTCCACCGGGTCAATGCTGGTCGGAAAGTATTCCGCTATTTTTTTACCCATAGAAAAGGCCCCGATGCGATCTTCTATATCCGCCTGACCGATGGAGATGGCCGCATCGTTCATGAACAGTGTGAAGGCTGCCCAGCTCGGAAATAGCAGCTATCCGACAAATAATCGCCTGATCATTTTGCAATTTACAGCTAGGATTGTAAAACTGTACTTACATGATCAGGCGATTTTCTTTATCTCTAGGTATCCTTTGGGCCTTTTTAGGCGCCCTGACCTTCCTTTGGCCAGCTAGTCTTTATGGCCAGAGCCTCAAAATTATCCAGCAGGACTCGCTGGTCTTGGGAGACGCCACCCACGACAATGCGATCTTCGGCTATGCTGCTATCCAAAACATCTCTGATACAGCTGTGGCAGTGCAGGTAAGAAGATTGGATTCCGCCTATACCCCGCTTACCGATAGCAACGCGATTTGCTGGGGATCTTGTTACGGACCCTCGGTTTCAGTTACCGCTCAGGCCCTGACGTTGGAAGCCGGACAAATAGATTCCCTTCACTTTACCGGCCATGTCTACCCTGATCATGATGGCGTACCGGCCGAGGGCAGTATCACCTACATTTTTTTCAATGATGCGGATACCACAGACCAGGTTCGCCTGACCATCCAGTATCAGGTCATCAATACGACCGGGCTGGAAGCGGTTTGGAACAAAACATCCTGGCGAATTTATCCCATACCTGCCCACGCTTATCTCTATGCAGAAGGCCCGACCGAATCTCTCCAGGAACCCGAATTCCTCCTGTACCGCCTAAACGGTCAAAAAGTCGGGAGTTTACCCCTTTCCCTTCAAGGGCAGCGCTTGCAAATGAAACTTGAGGGCATTGCCCCAGGACATTATCTCTACGTTCTTACGGATAACGGCCAGCCTATTCAGGCTCACCGCTTACTCATCCAATAAGCTCACCCAGATCCATTCCACATGAAATCCTTTAGCTGCTTTCTGATCCTATCCAGTTTGTTTTGCCTGAGTTCCCCGCTTTCGGCTCAGGTCAATAATGACTCCCTTTTGGCACATCTGGTCGCCCATTGGAGTTTTGACAGCATGAAAGCAGGTTCCACCTTCCTGGAGGATGAAAGCCTCAACAATTTCCATGGTCGGTATTATGGCGGCCTGAAAGTCAATGGCCCCAGAGGAAAAGCCCTGGAATTCGATGGCTTTGATGATTATGTACGGGTACCAGATAATGGCATGGCGCCTCCTTCTTTATTTTCTTCCCTATCAGAGGGGGCCATTTCCGTTTGGTTTAGGGTAGATCGCATCCCCAAGGATAAAGGCATTATGCCGATTTTTTACTATGGAGCGGAAGACTCCTGTGCCCAGATGTTCGATGCTTCTAATCAAGGGCTGATCATCGAAGTAGGCCACTCACCCGTGCATCGGCAATCAGAGCGGCTGTATTTCACCATTTTTTCCAACGAATGCTTTCTCCCTTCCTTCTGCTATGATTCCTGGACGCCCATTACCGTTGGGGTATGGTATCACTATGTCGCCGTGGTGGGGCCCAACTATAACACCGGCTTTCTCAATGGAGTCGAAATGACCAACCGAAACTATAATTTCGGCTGGCCTACTACCCATGAATTTTTCTCCGATGCCAAGAAGCATGAAAAACTCTGGATTGGTCGGGGATACTGGGATGGTAAACCCCAGTACTTCCAGGGAGCCATAGACGAGGTCAAAATCTTTGATAAAGCCCTGGCCCTATCGGAAGTCCAGGATTTATACAATGAAGGGGTATTTGGTTCCACGGGTCTCAAGCCCGCCCTGGCTCAACTGCCCAGGCTCGAGGTCTTTCCCAATCCCGTAGCGGATCAGGTGGTGATCAAATGGTCAGCCTTCCGCGGAGAAAAGGCCTCTTACCTTCTCTATAATTCTTTAGGTAAAAAAATCCAGCAGATTGAGGTCCAGGACGTGGAAACGCATATCCCGGTTTCTGACCTACCCGCAGGGGCCTATCACCTGATTTTGCAATCCAAAAACCGTAAAGTAGCCCGAGGGGGCTTCATTAAGCAGTAGTTCCCAGGCTGGTCAGCAGGACTTCCAGCGCTTCAATAAAGGCTTCATTCGAAGGTCTGGTGCCAATGGTCAGCCGGATACAGCCTGGCGCACCATTGTTGTCGCCTTCGCGGACCATGACGCCTTTTTCCAACATCCGGGCTACGAAGTCCCTGGTAGGTAAGGGAGACTTAAATAAGATGAAGTTGGTGTGGCTGGGCCAGAAATGCATGCCTAATCGGGACAATTCCGCATATAGCCAGGCTTTCTCCTCCTTAACTAAGGCCACAGATTTTTCCAGATGTTCCACATCTTCCAGGGCGGCCAGGGCGCCTTCCATACTGAGGGTGTTGATAAAGAAAGGTCTCCTTAGTTTCTGCAGGTAGGTGGCAATCCGAGGCGTGGAAAAGCCATAACCTACCCGCATGCCGGCCAAGCCATAGGCTTTGGAAAAGGAATGAAGGCCAATGACGTTTTTCCCTGCCAGTACATAATCCCGGGCAAAAGGAAAATTTTCCGTTTCCGCAAAATGCCAGTAGACCTCGTCATGTACAATCACCACATGATCGGGCACCCCATTTACCACCGCATCCACCGCCTCCTTCGGAATCATGGTGCCGGTGGGATTATTGGGATTGGTCATAAAAATCAGACGGGTTCTATCGTCTACCGATCGCAGTATGCCATCTACGTCCAGGCTGTAATCGGGATTCAGTAAAGGGACGTTCACCGTTTCGGCCCCGTTTACCTGGGTAAATATCTCGTAGACGTGGAAAGTAGGGTTGGAAAAAATAGCCGTCGTGCCGGGTTCCAGGAAGGCCCGGGCTGCCAGATCAATGATTTCCAATCCGGAATTAGCCGTGATAAACTGGTCCGGATGCATGTTGCCTTCCCACAATCGAGACAGGGCTTCCCGAAAAGGCGTGTCGACGCGATGGCCATATTCATGCAGGCGAGGCAGCATGTTCTGGATGGCTTCCAGGGCTTTGGGAGAAGGTCCCAGGGCATTTTCGTTGGAGGACAACTTGTGCAGGGTCTGGTTTCCTACCAGTGCCTCCACTTCACTTTTGGTGCGACCAGCTTTAGAATTCAGGTCTGCCTGAAAGGCATCTATATGGGCTTTGAAGGGCGAAATTGACATGAGAAAATCGGAAAAAAGGGGTGAGGATCTTAGGACATAAAAACCAAAACAGGAAGGAGCAAATCATCTGCCCCTTCCTGCAATATGAGAAGGAATATCTAGAGATTTCCTCTTTTTTCTTGCTCTTTTTCCAGGGCTACGAACAAGGCTTTAAAATTACCCTTACCGAAGGAAGTAGCTCCTTTGCGCTGGATAATCTCGAAGAACATCGTAGGCCGGGCTTGGACTGTTTTGGTAAAAATCTGCAATAAGTAGCCTTCTTCGTCGCGGTCTACCAGGATGCCGAGCTCGCGCAAAGGTTCGATATCTTCGTCAATCTCCCCTACTCTATCTAGTAATTCATCGTAGTAGCTATCTGGGATATCCAAAAACTCAACCCCACGATCCCTAAGGGCCGTAACGGTGGAAATAATGTCATCAGTAGCCACCGCAATATGCTGCACCCCTTCTCCTTCGTAGAATTCCAGGTATTCATCTACCTGAGATTTTTTCTTGCCGGGAGCAGGTTCGTTGATCGGGAATTTAATCCGACCATTGCCATTGCTCATTACTTTACTCATCAGGGCGGAGTATTCGGTAGAAATGTCATTATCGTCGAAAGACAAGATTTGAGCAAAACCCAGCACTTCCTGGTAGAATTTTACCCAATAGTCCATCTTGCCCAGGGCTACATTGCCGACCATGTGGTCCACATACTTAAGGCCAACGGGCGCTGCAGTATATCGGGGAGACCATTTTTCATAACCTGGGAGGAAAACACCCTGGTAATTTTTCCGCTCGACAAACATGTGTACCACTTCACCATAGGTGTAAATGCCTGCGCGGATCACATGCCCGTTCGCATCCTCCTCGCGTACAGGTTCCATAAAGGACGCTGCCCCACGGCGGATGGCCTCTTCGTAGGCATAGGTTGCGTCATCGACCCAAAGCGCCGTGACTTTCACCCCATCTCCGTGTTGATCAATGTGGCGCCCTACATCCGTGCCGCTTTTCAGGGGAGAGGTAAGGACCAACCTGATTTTATCCTGCACCACTACATAGGATTCATAGTCTCTTTTACCCGTTTCCAGCCCGGAATAGGCTAATGATTGAAAACCAAAGGCAGATTTATAATAATGAGCCGCTTGCTTGGCGTTGCTCACATACAGCTCAATGTAATCCGTACCGAGGATCGGCATGAAATCAGAGGCAGTATCGTATAATTTGGGAAGGCTGAGGGAGTTATTCTTCATGATTTTCGTCAATTAGTTGTTATAGCAACTATTGCTATAACAAATATACGAATTCCCCTCAATTTTGTCAAGCAAAAACCCGGCATCATCTTAGCATGCGCCGGGTTTTCGCTAAAGGCCTTATTGAAACAGGATTTCCAGCAAGTTTAACCGCATTTCCCGACGGATACCCCAGATCTCATCATTGGCTGAAACGGAGTAGCCAATGGCCAGACTCTGTTCAGTATCAGGGAAGTAAAACAAAAAAGCGTCATAAGACGAAGTACTCCCGGTATGGCCATAAGCCAGTCCGTAGGGCGTCCGCCAAACGGAGATGCCCAGTCCATATCCTTCCTCAGGCCAGGAAAAATCAGCTCCATCTGGCCCTGTTTTCACCTCATTGGTGATCATGAGTTGTAAAGCTGAATCCGACATGAGTTTTCCGCCAAAAAGGCCCTCCATGAAAACCACCAATTCCTGCATATTGCTGGCCATCCCCCCATCGCCCGTGGCAGCATCGGAGACCGCCACTTCATAAATATCCTCGTAGGTTTGCTTGCCCCGCAGGCGGTAAGGACGAGCCGTCCCTTCAGGAATAGGCTGCTGGTGGGTTCCCATCTGGGTATGGCTAAGCCCTAAAGGCTGGACGATGTACATGTCCACCGCATCCCAAAGGGGCATTTGCCGGGCCTTTTCTACCACCAGTCCCAGCAACACATAGTTGGTATTGGAATAGCTGTAGCGCTCACCGGGGGTAAACGGTGCTTTTTTCCCGTAGATATATCGCAGTTTCTCCGCCTGGGTTTCCAACAGATAAGGCACATTGAGGGATTTGAGGTATTGCTCATTTCCCAAGTAATCTCTGATCCCGCTGGTATGGTGTAGCAGTTGTTCCAGGCTCACTTGGTCAGCGTTGGCGATTTCGCCAATGAGATCCTGTCCGAGCCAGGCTGAGAGGGCATCCTTGACGTCCAGGATTCCCTCGTCATGCAATTGCATGATGAGCACGCCGGTGAAGGTCTTGGAAATACTACCCACCATGAGGGGATGACAATTTTCCATGCGAACCTGTTCCTGCATATCCGCATAGCCCGCCGCAGCCAGCCAACTATTTCCATCGGTGGTTTTGACGGCCACCTGCATGCCGGGGCTTACCGCAGCGACCTGATCGAAAGCCGCCTGCAAGTCGGTAGACTTGGGATGGCTATCGCTTTGATGGGGAAAGCCTAATTGGCAATCATAGCTAGAAATGATGACTTCCGGAGCTTCTTCACAGGCAGAAAAGACAGCAAGGATTAAGAGGGGAAATATGAACTTTTTCATGGTGCTTAGGATTTAGGAGTGAAAGGGTAAAAGGAAAGACCGAGGCCTACGAACTGATGCACGGGGGTATAAATGTGAAAGGGCACTTCCAGATTATTCATCCAGAGCAGGTAAACGGCAGGACTGTTTGCTTTGTCCTTCCAGCGGTAACCCGTCTCTAAGGCCAGAGAAGGGATCAAGGCGCCCTGTCCATATCCCGAGACCGGAGCTATTTCTCCCCCTTCGTAGCGAAACTCCGGTCCAAAGTAAAAGGCGTGGCTATAGCCGAGGCCGAAGCGGGCTGAAGCGTACCATTTGCCGGGCTCATAGCGGTAGCCGATTTCCGGAAGGAGAAAGAGCGCGGATTGGGAGGTCGCGTGATGATAAAAACCCAGGTTAGCTGATAGGATCCATTGATGAATGGGGTGCTGATTGAGCTTTTTTTCCGTCCCTATCATGATAGCCGGATGAAAAGAATAGGTCAGCGCCTGGAAGCTGGGAAGACTTACACTTTCATCCATGAGCGTGATGCGCAGGGGGTAGTTTTCAGAACCTGATTGAGCTTGTAGGTTGGCGGGAAAAAGGCTCAGCAATAGCCCCAGCCAAAGAAGTGAAGGTTTCATGTGTTTTTTTCCCAATAAACCAGCCTCCCAGGAAAAAGTGGCTTCAGGACGAAATAAGCAGGTTCTGGAATGTTAAAAGCTGACAAATCAGGACTCGGAACCGCCGTCCTGCCAGGCTTTGGGGGTCATGCCGGTCGCTTTTTTGAAGGCGGTATAAAAGGCAGACTTGGAAGAAAAGCCTGCTTCCTTCCCGATGGCCACCAGATCATAGGCAGCATAGGCTTCATCGCGCAACATCTGTTTAGCGGAACGGATGCGGTACCGGTTTACATAGGCCGAGAAATGGCCTCCCGTGATGCTATTGACCAATTGAGATAAGTAGCCCTGGCTGATGCCTAATTTGGTGGCCACCAATTCCCGACTTAGGGCAGGATTCCGGTACCATTCCTCCTCAGTCATCCACTGCTCCAGCTGCTGGAAATAGGGATTTTCGGGTTGAAAGTTGGGCGGGGATTTGGGCTCGGGCCTGGGAACGGCTTGAGGAGCCTCTTCAACCTGCTCCCATATCGGCTCATCACCCGCCAGGATGGCTTGTGCACGCTGCTGGTCTGGCAAAAGCCTAAATCGAAACAGGCCCTGATAGCACAACCAGAATAAAAAAGCGGCTACTCCACCCCATAACACATAGTCAAGCGGATGATAAGGATTATTTAACCAGCCCGGTATCAGCAAAAGTACCCCCCAGCATAGCAATAAGGTAATGGTGGTATACCAAATTTTATGCAGCCAAGCTTTCAATTCCCGGGGTTCCTGCAGCTGACGAATGATCCGAAAGGCCAGGAAAGCCAGGATCAGGTTCATCCCTAAGGCTAGCCAAAGCTCAGTACTATACACCACGCGTTGAATCAAGCCTATGCTCGGCAAGCTGTACCAGCCCAGATCTACATCAAAATTGATGATCAGGTTGAAACAGAGATACAGAAAAAAAGGGATGCAGAGCCTGCGAATGATCTTCTTTTCCCCCCAGGGATGAGCTGCTGAGCGGGCAAAATAGGCAAACATGAACACATAGAACAACAACACCCAGGGCACATCATCTCCTAAGACATCCAGCAAATAGTAATCATCGTCCAAATCAAATTGGGTGAGCCATTCGTCCAGACCGATCATGGAGACCATGAAAATGGAAGCAGCAAGCAGACGATTGTGCTTCCCGTGAAAAAAGCGGGTGGTAAATACGATTCCGGCAAATAAAAACCCCTGCAGGAGGCAGAGCAGAATCAGAATGTCCAGGAAATTTATGGGCATAAGGGAGCGAAGGCAACTGGAACAAAGACATTATTCGCCTTCGTTGAGCTGCTTGAAATTGGCAAAAATTTGGTTCATGATTCTAAGAAAAGATTCATAATCATCCTCGGAGAGTCCCTGCCACCCTTGTTCACGCAAGGCCAGCACGGAGGGCAGAACCTGTTCATAGATGGCTTGCCCTTTATCGGTAAGCAGAATCTGATAGCGCCGTCGGTCATCCCCGCTGCGCTTACGCGTGGTGATGCCCTTTTCCACCAGGAGGTTGATGATGCGGGAAACCGTGGGAGCATCTTTGAAACTTTGAGTAGCTAACTCCGCCTGAGAAAGGCCGTTATTCTGAGCCAGGGCCTGGATGATGACCCATTGCTCGGTGGTGATATCTGCCCCGGCTTTTTTGAAAGCCTGCAGGAAGGTCAACCGAATTAGCCGGTAATTCCGGTCAATATAATTGCCGAAATATTTACTGTGTTCGTCCCTTAACATAGGGTAAATATACATAAAGCTCGTCAGGGAAGGTTTGATTCAGATAAAGAAAAAGCCACCCCCTGTTTCAGAGATGGCCAAACTTCCCCTTAACCGAGGGTTTTAGTGAGACAATTAATCTTGAAGAATATTTCGACTGGCAAGCCGTATTTTTTCCGTGTAGGTCGGACCGGGGAAATTTCTCAGGACTACCTGCCAGAATTCCGAAAACATCACCCATTCCCCAAAAGCCATCTGCTGGTAGGTCATATCATGCCCAGGGAGATATTGGATCAGGTTACTTCTGGTCAGGGTAGCAGGCTGGGACCATACCGGCAGGGAATCACGGACTGCCTGTGGCACCTCCGGACGTACCCACTCGCGACCCGAAAGCTGTTCTTCCAGGACATGCCAGCGATACTCTTCCGCTTCAAATGTATGGCCTGCCAGATCTGCATGAGTAATGTTAAGCGTGGCCTGCGTCAGGCGGTTATTGACCACATCTATGCTCAGGTTAGGTGCTACGATTTTATCAGGTAAGCCTTCAACAATATACTGTCCATATAGGCCCCCGTCCAGATAGTAATCCACCACAGAGATAATAGAATACAGACTTGTAAAATCAGGCATCAGAATACGATCATCCTGAGGTTGTTCCGAACGGTAAGTATCCAGCACCACATTGGATATTTTTTGTCCGTCTATATCCAAATAACACTTGACCCGCGCACTTTGAATGCCCTCGTCCAGCAGAATTTCCTTCATGGCCGGAACCTGAGGCAAGGTATCAATTTGAATATTCAGCTCCGTTTCCTCCAGGGGGTTTGGGAAAAAGCGGTACCGCATAAATTCCTCGTTTTGCAGCTTCACCACGACCAGGTGGGCGGGTCCGGTTTGGTCCTGGACTGTCAGCTCAATCTCTGCCGTGAGGCTATTCGTGTGGATTTTGTTATAAAAGATGCCGTTTTTTCCATTCCAGAAAGACTCGATCGGACTATCGGCCCGGAGGATAAATGGTTTATAGCTATAATCATTAGGCGGAGGGACTCTCCTGACCAGCATATCCTGCCGAAAATCGCGATAGGTAAAGGCCTCCGCAGCTTTCCCGAAGAAGGTATTCCGGGTATCATTAAAATATGTTACGTCATAGGCCGTGGACCGGAATTTACGCGGCACTTCTATGGTGTAGGTTTGATCGGCCACCGGCTGAAAGGCTTCAATCACCTCCCCACTTTCCTGATCACTCAGGCTGACAAACTGAGGCATATTCACCCCATCTTCATACAGAAAAGAAATCTGAGGAATTACTTCTGATTGGCCAGGATTGAGCGATTGACAACTAAGGCCACAGAAGCCAATGAGCAAGCATAGAAATAGCGTCTGATGAATCTTCATAAGCTAATGGTTAGGCGTTATGGTGTTACCGCACGTGCGTGATAGAAAAAGGAGGGCAGCGCATTCTGATGAGAAACCAGGTACATACGCACATCATCGAAAATGAAGAAGGCTTTTCTTTCCCCGAAAGCTACCTGTTCAAATAAGGATTGATTGCCTTCTGTGAACTGAAAAAGCGTACTGTTAATGAGGCTGGCCTCTGCGGTCAAACCTGGATAAATATTCAATATCTCCTGTGGCATTTCCGGCCGCATCCAGGGTTGGGGATCTTTTTCTGACCTGACCAAATGCCACATAAAGGTTGCTCCTTCAAAGGTGTAACCGGCAAAATCCGTATGCTTGCTGTCTGCACCAAAGCTTTCTGAGTTTGCGTCAGAAATGGTCACATCAGCCTGAGGCAAAACAATTTCCTCCGGGAAACCCTGGATATAGGCCTGCCCCTTCACTTCTCCTCCCAAATGACCGTGTACGTACGCGGTGTAGCGTTTCAGATGAGCGGGAAAATCCGGATACCTAATCGCCTCGTAGGGATCACCAGGAAGGGTGCGAAAATCAAAGGCGCGAAAACGGGTATCCTGTCCTTCATATTGGAGAAAAAAGTAAACCCGGAGATCGGTCATACTGGGGTTCCATTCCAGGGTTTTGGTATGCTCAATTCGAGGTAAATTGTCTACCGCTACCTCCACATTCGGATACTCATCTACCTTGGGAAGTTCCAGATAACGGTAAGCCGTTTCCCCTTCCAGCTTACAGAGCAGGAAATAGGGTTTATCTAGGTCCAGGGTAAGCCTGGCTTCTTTGCCGCTGGTATCCATCTCCACGACGATGTCCCCGTGAGGCAGAACGCAAAAAGGGACGGAAGCCCGAAAGCTGAGCTCTTTTTTTGCGGAACCCAGCACCCCAGGACTCACCCGCCCCAAAAAATCCTGGCCAAAGCCTTCAAAGGTGATCACTTCGACTTGCTTGTCCAAGTGGGGGTGGTTCACTTCTTTGACAAAACTCAACTGATACTGTGGGGCCTGGTAGGCCTCCGGAATATTCATGCTAAGGGTTTCGTCTACCTTTGGCTGGAAATAGTCAATCAATTTTCCGTCCGCTCGTTGATGAACCAGTACATAGTCAGGCAGGGGGGCACCAGACTCAAACCAAAAGCCGATTTCGGGAATAGGTTTTGGGTCAGTATCGACGAGCGGTTCTCGGATACATCCACTGGTGAGCACCAGCAGCGAAAGTAACATCAGGGAAATATGGTTCATGCTTGCTGCGTTTCCCATTAGACGGGGCGCCTGTCAAAAACGCTAGGAGGAGCCTGGCCCCTAGGGACCAATGACGGTTTCCTCTGACGCTTCTTCCTCCTCCTCGGGAGGGCAAAGTAAGCCTTTGGTTTCCAGCATTTTATCCAACTCCATCCAGCAGGCCAGAATGATCTGGCTATAGTTCTGAGAGGCATTGCCGAAGCGGCGGGATTTGGTCTGCCACAGTTCCTCAAAAAGCTGAATACCGCTTTCCTGCGGACGGACTTTGTTCATCACCCTTTTGACATTCGTGGCTCCGGCATGATAGACATGCATGACCAACAAGCGGAACCATAAATCTCTTTCGTCAAAATCCAGCCGATGCCGATAGCAGATAGAACGGGCCTGGGGCAGGCATACCGTCCGTAACAAACGGGCGGCAGCCTTAGCGGATTTTCGCAAATCCGTCCGCTCATCTACCTGGGCATTGATTTTGAGGCCCATTTCCCGCGCTACGCTTTCCATGAGTTGGAAGGACCCATAAGCGCCATCGGTGGAGTATTGCAGGCGGCCAGGACTCTCGATCAAAAGGATCGCCTGTGCATACCAGGGATCGGTATTATTTTCCAAAAACACCTCAATAGACTCATCGAGGTCAGGCAGAATATACTCGAAGTTATAAAAATGGCTGCGGCCCGTAGTAAAAAAAATTTCATCTTTCCTGCCTAATCCGTATTCCTGCCGCACACTGTCTTCGTAGGCTTGCTTTTGTCCGTCCGATTTAGCTCTCCAGGATCGGAGGTCGGTGTAACCGATGATCTGTCGGGTTTTGGCAATATTGACGATGACCGTATCGGGGCCGTATCGAATGGTGTGTCGCCAGAAGTTGGGCTGCGGCAGGGTATCCCATTCCTCCAGATACAGGGAAGAATCCTGGATCACTTTGACGCAATAAGCCTGATAATATTCGTTAAAATCCTCCACCTCTATGGCCTGAGGAAGGGGTCCGGGAGACTGCTCACTTGGCCAGAGCAACCACAGGAATGCTGCCATGCCGAGGGTAAGGGGGAGGATTTTTCGCCACATAGGCAACGATAGGTTTTGCTTTGTTGGTTTCCGGCACTATTTCCATGCCGCTTTTTTACTTACTCATGAGTACTTTTTGCTTGATCAAAAAGTACTGCAAAAAATCAAGATGCTGTTAACCGCGCCTACCCACATGCCAGCCCCCGCACCCTAACAGCATCACTGCCCCGTCGCCCCCTGATTAGGTCGTGGGAAGATAGTGCGGAAAGCAAAAACTGCTTTACTCTGGAAAGCGGGAAGCGTCAATGCCAGGGATGATCTTGAGGGCGTTTTTATAATAAATCTTTTTGAGCACTTCATCCGGTAAGTCCAGCCCATACATCTTCCAGAAAGCGTGTCGCTTCCGATAGTAATCAAAATACTCATCCGCCGTTTCCAACACCCGAAAATACACCGGGAACTCAATGGGGCGATAGGAATCCTTGCCAAAGAGGATGCGGTCCTGATACTTGATCAGGAATTCCCTGGCGGCCCGGGGTTGTCGCCCCAGTTCTGCCAGAACCGCCCCGATTTCGGAATACATATTGGGGATTTCGTCGAGCAACTTACCAAAAAACTGCAGGTCATTGGCAAACCAACCCAGATGGGCATTGATAAAAATGGTATTCGGATGCTTCCTGAACATGCGGTGCTGTTCAGCCATGAGTTCTTCCCAGGAAATATTGGTTTGCGGATCCCGGTAGCGCCCGGGTTTTTGTTTGAGTTCCAGCCAACGCTCGTTGTACTTATCGCGGGGCTTCCAAAAGGCGGCTGGTTCGCCCGTATGGATCAGAACCGGAACGCCCAACTCTCCACACTTGGCCCAGACCGGATCGAGCCTTGGATCATCTACCGCAATCCGGTTGCCTGCTTTATCCTTGGCTGTCATACCCAGATTCTTGTAGATCTTCAGGCCTTTGGCCCCGGCTTTTACATCCAGTTCGATTTGTTTGGCCGTTAATTCGCTCCAATTGGGATCGTCGATGGCTTCAAAGCGGATATTGGTAAAAAGAATGAAGCGGTCCGGCTGGTTTTCTTCGATGTTTTCGATGGAGGCTTTGAGGTATTCAGGATCGCCCCAACCTCGTCCACTCAGGTTGATCATGACGCCCATATTGAGGCTGTCCATTTCAGCCGCCAGTTTATGCAGGTCTTTTTTAGGCATGTTCCACTGATGGCTATGGACATCGATAAAGGGATATTTAGCCCGGATGCGCGGATTTTCCTCCACCACCAGGGTAGAGATGGGTTCGTAATCCTCAAAGGACATTAGGGTATCGGCAGGGTTGAGGGCTTGGGAATAGCCTGCCAGTGGTGTCAGCAAGCATAGCCCTGCGATAAAGAGGCTCAATCTGTGCATAGTTCTTTCCTTAGGTGAACAAATATACACAGGCTATGAATTTTTGAGTAATCATCCTTTCACTCCCCTTTCATACCGTATTTTTCCAGACGTCGATAGAGGGAGGTCCGGGTTAATCCCAGTTCGCGGGCAGCCTGGCTGATGTTGCCCGCATGCTTTTCCAAGGCCCGTTGAATAACCAGCCTTTCCACGGTATCCAGGTGCAGGGTTTCCAGATACATGCCCTCCCTGGGTCGGGCAGCGGGATGAAAGCGAAAGGCCTCGGAACCGATTTCTCGTCCTTCTGACATGATCACCGCCCGTTCGATAGCGTGTTCCAGTTCCCTGACGTTGCCGGGCCACTCATGCTGCAGCAGGTGTCGAAGGGCCGCATCCGTGAGGGGCCGGTGTTCTCTTTGGTGTTTTTCGGCAAAAAATTTCAGGAAGTGGCCGCTTAGGAGTGGAATGTCTTCTTTTCTTTCTCTGAGCGGAGGCAAGTAAATTTCCACGGTATTGATGCGAAATCTCAGGTCTGAGCGAAAGCGCTTCTTAGCGACCAGATCAGCCAGGCCAACATTGGTGGCACAGATCAGTCGAATATCCACCTCATGGCTCAGGTTCGCCCCCAGCGGGGTAACCCGTCTTTGCTGTAAGGCCACCAGCAATTTTTGTTGTCCCTGAGGAGAAAGGTTAGCGATTTCGTCCAGGAATAGGGTTCCGCCGTGGGCCTGGGTAAAACGGCCGTCCCGATCCTGACGCGCATCTGTAAATGCGCCTTTTTTATGCCCAAACATCTCACTCTCGAACAAATGAGGACTGATGGCCCCCATATCTACTTTGACCATGGATTGATCCGAGCGGTGGGAATGGGCATGTAAAGCCCTGGCTACCAGATCTTTGCCCGTCCCACTTTCGCCGGTGAGGAGAACGTTGGCATCGGTGGGGCCAACCTTGCGGATAATCTGCCACAAGGCCTGCATAGGTCGGGAGTCTCCCACCAATAAGGCAGGAGAGGAGGCAGACTGGTGTTGAGGCGTTGTGTGCATCCTAACAAGGCGAAAGTGTACGGATGGAAAATTAAACAGTTTTTCCGATCTATCCCCGGAAAAAACTGCCAATTTGCTTCAAAAACCCTGTTTTTACGCTATCCATGCTTTTTCCCTGTACAGCATGGTTCGAATGGCGAAATCGATCAAGCCCCTGCTTTTATCGGCCAAGCTATCTTTAAAAATGCTTGATATCCTGCATTTTAAGCTCCGCACACACGCTGGCATCTTTTCCGCGACAGGGATTCTGCTCTGTCTTTATTTCAGCTACTAAAGAGCGAAAAGCATGTTAAAACATTACCTCACCATTGGCTTCCGGAATCTCCGCCGCAACCCCGGACATTCTCTCATCAACTTGCTGGGGCTGGCCCTGGGCATGGCGGGCTGTCTCCTGATGATGCTCTATGTACAGGACGAAATCAATTATGACGGGCACCAACGCCAGCTCGATCGCATCATGCGGGTTTCCACCAAAATGAGCCTGGCTGGCAATCAGGATACCTATGCCCTTTCCAGCATGGCCGTAGGACCAGAACTCACCGCCCGCT
This sequence comes from Bacteroidota bacterium, assembly GCA_038527215.1. Classification (GTDB taxonomy): domain Bacteria; phylum Bacteroidota; class Bacteroidia; order J057; family J057; genus JAWPMV01. The sequence continues at coordinate 81,723 of JBCBGC010000004.1, read as the reverse complement.
ATCCCGAAGTAGACACCTTTGCCAGGGTGTTGTACAACAATAAGCCGGTTACGATCAAGCGGGAAGACCGGATTTTCAGTGAGGAAAATGTCTATATGACAGATCCTCAAATCTTTGAGGTATTCACCTTTCAAATGATAGAAGGAGACCCTGCCACGGCCCTCGACCAGCCCAGGACGGTGGTGCTTTCCGCTTCCCTGGCCAACAAATATTTTGGGCGCACGGATATCTTGGATGAACTGATTGAATTGAATGACAACGAATACGCCGTCAAAGGCGTTTTTGAAGACCTTCCTTCCAATACGGACTTGCCGATGCAAGCCATGACCTCTACCCATAACTTTCCAGAACAGGCACGACAGGCCTTTATGACGGATTGGGGCAGGATGGCCTTTTATACCTTTTTGCTTTTTCAAGAACCTACTTCTCCCCGTGAATTCGAGAAAAAAATGGATGAATTTGCGGAGGATCGGGTACGGCCTTTCTGGGAGGAAAATTCCATTGATGGAGAAATCCAATTCAAAGCGGTGCCCCTGGCGGCCCTGCATTTCAACACAGATTTTAGCTACGACACCCCCAAAGGCAATAAGACCTATTTATACCTCTTTGTGATCGTCGCCGTACTCATCCTGCTGATCGCCTGTATCAATTACATCAATCTGGCCATTGCCCAATCTGCCAGCAGAAGTACCGAAGTCGGTATCCGTAAAACTTCCGGGGCAGGGCGTCCTCAACTCATCGGACAATTTATAGGAGAATCTGCCTTACTGGCGCTGATGTCGCTGGCCGTAGCCGTCATGTTGGTAGAATTGGTCCTGCCTTTTTTCAACCAACTCGCGAACAAAGATTTTCACTATCTGGATGTTTTTCAACCCTCGCTCATCCTTACCATGCTAGGGATCTGGCTCTTGGTGGGACTGGTGGCAGGGAGCTATCCGGCCTTTTTCCTGTCAGGTTTCCAGCCGGTCCAGGTATTAAAAGGGCAGCTCAGCCTGGGTGGAAAAAACTGGCTTCGTAAAAGCCTGGTGGTATCTCAATTCACCGTTTCTGTGGGATTGATCATCGCGACCATGGTCATTTTTGAACAAATGCGCTACCTGAAGAACCAGGATCTCGGTTTCACCAAGGACCAAACCATGGTGATCGAGGTTCCCAATGATACCAGCATCGCCCGCAGAATGCCGCAACTCAAAGCGGAAATGATGGCCTACCCCGGGGTCATCGGCGTAGCCAATACCCTTAATGGCATTCCCGGCCAAAGAGGCGGTGCTTTGCTGATGCGGGTAGAAGTGGACGGGCAGTTGCAGGAGGATCAATTCAACATCGCTTTTGTAGATGCCGACTTCCTGGAACTGATGGACATTTCCGTCCTGGAAGGCCGTAACTTCAGCCTGGACCGAGGTACAGACCAACAGCAGGCCTTCATCGTCAATGAAGCTTTTGTCCAAAAAATGGGTTGGCAGGACCCCGTCGGGAAACGGATGCAATGGGGCCTCATGCCCAATAACCAAGCCGCCAATGACGGAAAAGTCGTAGGCGTGGTCGAAGACTATCATTATGCTTCCCTCCACAATTCGGTCGAGCCTTTGGTCTTACTGTTTAATCCCACGCCTGGGGGCAAGCTACTGGTTCGCATGGAGGGTCGCAAAATAGCCAGTCTAAAAGGAGAGGTGGAGCAAAAGTGGCAGGAGTTCGATCCGGGCCATCCCATGAATGCCTATTTCCTGGATGCCTACTTCAATCGGCAATATCAGCAGGAGGAGCGCCTGATGGAGATTTTTACCTACTTCAGTTTGCTTACCATTCTCATTGCTTGCATGGGCCTTTTCGGGCTGGCTTCCTACATCAGTCAGCAACGAACCAAAGAAATCGGGATTCGAAAAATCCTGGGGGCTGGCCATGGGGACATTCTCTATTTGTTGATCAAAGACTTCGTATTGCTAGTGGCCATTTCCCTGATTTTTGCCAGTGGATTGGCCGCCTATTTTATGCAAGGATGGCTGGCTCAGTTTGCCTTTGCAACACATCTTCCGATCTGGGTTTTCGTCCTGGCGGGGGGCCTGGCGTTGGCGGTGGCAGTGCTTACGACCTCTTATCACGCCCTTTCCGCTTCTCGTACTCAGCCGGCCGAAGCCTTGCGATATGAATAATTTTTTTCCGTGCCAGACAAATTGACTTTCGGGCAGGATTGTTGTTGATTCGGGGAAAATGGCTTTTCCAACATGTCTTTTACCCCTGACACAAGTATCCTGAGGACCAGCCTGTTGCTGCTGGCCAGTCTGCTGCTCATCAGCAGCCAGGGGGCCTGTGAACAGGAAGGCCCGCCTCCGGGCCCGATTTTCCTGGCCGATAGCCTGATGATCCTGCCTACCGATATTCAGTTAGGCACGGATACCTTCTGGGTATACCGGGAAGGGCGTCCTAATGGGGCGATGATTAGCTGGGCGAAAAAAACGGAGGACACCTTATTTATTGGTCAGCACCTGGCTTTTGCTCAGGCCAATATCGCCGAGCATGCTCAATCAGCCTTGAGCTATCCGGCTCTCTTGCCGATGCGCCATCGGGTCTGGGGCCAGTCCGGGGACACCCCACTGGAAGCAGAACTGATTTGGCAGGACAGCCTGATTTTTGGGCATATTGGCTATCCCTTAGCCTCCAGTGTTTTTGGTCAGGACTTGCTGGTCCGGGATACCATTTTGTTTCCAGGTTGGGAAAGGCTGGTCTGGGCCCGGCTGTTGCCTGCCATGCGGCTGGCCCCGGAGCAGGTCTACCACCAGGTAGCTTTTTGTACCGAGATTGGACATCTCAGTCCCTTAAGCCTCTGGCGTCAGGATAGCATCGCCTTCCAGCGTGATGGAGACACGCTCTGGACCTACACCGTTGATATGAGAGGGGATTTTCCTGATCAGCGGGTATATATCTCCCAAGAGACTCCCGCCCGAATCCTCAAGATAGAGGGGCTGGAGTCTCCATGGGAATTTATCAACCAACTTAATTCAAGGATAGGTCCAGAGACCAGGCCGGGGGCGGACTAACCCGCTGCGCCTGTCGATATAGACGGAGATAATAAGGTTCGCAAGTTTCCAACAAACCCGCCAACTTCTCAGGGAACTCAGCGTAGGCGGCGGTAGGATAGGAAAAACCCGTGGTTTTGTGCAGCCTTTTGTACCAGTATTTTCCCCAAATGCCTTCTTTTTCCAAGCCACCGGCGGCCCATTGCATCATAGCAGGGTCATAGGCTAAGCCTATGCGTCCGCAAATGTGGCGAAGCACCATTTCAGGCTGGGTTTGCAGACTCTGTGCATCAATCACCAAAGGAGATTTACCTTGCCTGACCAGATACTGATAGAGGTCATGCAACATCTTATAGCCACTGTCCAACAAGGTTGGATTGGGAATGTGGGTGGAAAGGGAAGGGAGTACCTCCCGTGGATGGCGAATCAGGAAGATATTTTCCAGATCCTCCAGAAACTCCAGATTTAGCCCGACCAGGTGGTGAGCCATGTTTTTGATGAAGAGCACTTCACTGGGACAGGCGCCCAACATCTCTTCATAAATCGCCTTTTCGGCTTTTACTTCTACCTGAGCCAGGACTTCAGTCCTGCCGGGGTGAGCTACCCCGGTGGTCTGTAGATAATGACCATACAACGGCTCGTCCAAGACTTGTGTGTCAGCACGCTGTCCAAAGGCGTACATGAGGGGGGTAGCCAAGCTTCGTGGGCCAGCCCATAAACAAACGCGGGTAGTAGGCATACGAATAGTCGTTAGGGATATACGAATGTAGCATTTTTTTTTTACATGCACTTCATTTTTCCCTAAAAAAAACCTGCTTCGCAGACCGGAAATTCGGACTATTTGGGGCGTGGCTATTCCATCAGCACCTCAACAGAAGTGCCTGTTTGTGCGCCCAGTAGGCTTGCTGCGTCTCCATTTCGGCAGGCAATCTCCCACAAACCGTGGCTGGCAGGCAAGGCCAGTAACTCCCCTTCTGCTGCCTCCGCATAATAGGCTTTTACGGGGATTTCTTTCCCCTTTAGCCGAAAAGCCCGGGCTTGGATTTCTCCTTGTCGCCAGTTAGTAATGAGGTTGCCAAAGGTATCCACGTATAGAATTTCGCCCGGTTGGGAAGCGCTCAAAGCCTGGAAGGGGCTGGGGGGAATGTGGTAGGGTCGGATCGGGCCGATCTGGGTGATCGGGTCTCCAGCCGCGATTTGGGCGGCTGCGGGAGCAAAGATGTCCCGGCCATGAAAGCTGTTGCTGATTTGCGGCCCCATGAATCGGGGATTTTCTACTGAGAAAAAATACTTGACCGGGACTTCAGCCATCACATAATCCAGCAAGCCATTCTGAGGAGCGATAAAGGCATAATCCTCCGTCTCAAGGGCTACAATCGGCCGCTCCCCTCCTACGCCCGGATCCACCACACAGACAAATATGCTGCCCTTGGGAAAGTGCTTGTAGGCATTCCACAAAACAAAAGCTGCCGCTTTGACAGACTGAGCGGGCAGGTCATGACTCAAGTCGATCACCCGAACATCCGGACATCGGGCATGGATGACCCCGTGCATGGTACCCACATATCCATCAGCATGGCCAAAATCGGTAAGGAGAACAATCGGTCCTTTCATAAGGGCTGGTGGGCCTTTTCCGAAAAGCAAAGGGGGTAGCTGCCTTTTTGTCTCTAGCCCTCAGAAAGCTTGGCGGCTTCCTGACAGGCTGACAAAATGGCAACTCTTGCCGAAGAATCACCTCTAATTTGTCAGTTACCTATCAAAATGGCAGTCCTATTCCCCTTGGCACATTTTTCGAAAACGGCTTATTACGTAAAACTTTTAATAAAGTTTACAGGCAAAACTTCAATAAGTCAATTAAAATCGGAAGATAATTATGGCATTAAACATCAAGCCCTTAGCCGACAGAGTGCTGGTAGAACCCGCTCCGGCTGAAGACAAAACAGCTTCAGGGATCATCATTCCTGATACTGCCAAGGAAAAGCCTCAAAAAGGAAAAGTAGTAGCGGTAGGTCCTGGTAAAAAGGATGAGCCCACTACGGTTACCGTTGGGGATACCGTGCTTTATGGTAAATACTCCGGAACAGAAATTAGCATCGAAGGCACCGATTACCTGATGATGCGCGAGTCTGACATCCTGGCGATTGTTTAAGGCTGTTTTATATCATTCATCACTATCGCAAACACTTTTGCACAAAAACATTTAGCATTTTATGGCAAAGCATATTGAATTTAACGTAGATGCCAGAGACAAACTGAAAAGAGGCGTAGATGCCCTGGCGAATGCGGTTAAAGTTACCTTGGGACCTAAGGGTCGTAATGTCGTTATCGACAAGAAATTCGGCGCTCCCAACATCACCAAAGATGGTGTTACTGTAGCGAAGGAAATTGAGTTGGCTGACCCAGTAGAAAACATGGGCGCGCAGATGGTTAAGGAAGTTGCTTCCAAAACTGCTGACATCGCGGGTGACGGAACCACCACAGCGACCGTTCTGGCGCAGGCTATGGTTCGTGAAGGACTGAAAAACGTTACAGCTGGCCACAATCCTATGGAGCTGAAGAAAGGAATCGACGAAGCCACTAAGGTGATCGTTTCTCAGCTTAAGGAAATGTCCAAGCCTATCTCTGGTTCTGAAGAAATCGCTCAGGTAGCGACCATTTCTTCTAACAATGACACCGAGATTGGAAAATTCATCGCTGATGCGATGGAAAAAGTAGGAAAAGACGGCGTGATCACCGTAGAGGAAGCACGTGGCCTGGAAACCTACCTGGAAGTAGTGGAAGGTATGCAGTTCGATCGCGGATACCTTTCTCCTTACTTCGTAACTGATCCTGAGAACATGGAAGTAGTACTGGAGAATCCTTACGTACTGCTGTTCGATAAAAAGATCTCTCAAATGAAAGATCTGCTGCCAGTCCTGGAACAAACCGTACAGACTGGTCGTCCCCTGTTGATCATCGCTGAGGACGTAGACGGTGAAGCCCTGGCTACGCTGGTCGTAAACAAAATCCGCGGTTCCCTGAAAGTAGCTGCAGTTAAAGCACCTGGTTTCGGTGATCGTCGTAAAGCTATGCTGGAAGATATCGCCATCCTGACCGGTGGTACCGTGATCTCTGAAGAGCGTGGCTACAAACTGGAAAACACCAGCCTGGACATGCTCGGTAGCGCCAAAAAAGTAACCATCGACAAGGACAACACTACCTTAGTTGACGGAGAAGGCCAGAGCGACATGATCAAAGCTCGCGTTAACCAGATCAAAGCTCAAATCGATACGACCACTTCTGACTACGACCGTGAGAAGCTTCAGGAGCGTCTCGCCAAGCTGTCTGGTGGAGTTGCAGTCATCTATGTTGGAGCTGCCACTGAAGTAGAGATGAAGGAGAAAAAAGACCGCGTAGACGACGCCCTGCACGCGACCAAAGCGGCCGTTGAAGAAGGCATCGTTCCTGGTGGTGGAGTAGCCCTGGTACGCGCCATTTCTTCCATCAACAAAGGACGCGGTGGTATCCATGACGATCTGCTCAAAGGAGACATCGGCGTTGGGGTTGCCATCGTACGCAGAGCCCTCGAAGAGCCGCTCCGTCAGATCGTAGAGAACGCCGGACTCGAGTCTGGAGTGGTCCTCAACGAAGTACGCAACTCTGACGTGGTAGATTACGGGTTCAACGCCCGCATTGAAGAGTATGAAAACTTCTTTGAGTCAGGGATCATCGATCCAACCAAAGTTACTCGTTCCGCCTTGGAGAACGCCTCTTCTATTGCTGGTCTGCTCCTCACTACTGAGGCCGTCATTACTGACGAGCCTGAGCCAGAAGGTGCACATGACCACGGTCATAGCCACGGCGCCCCAGGTATGGGCATGATGTAAGCCAATAATAGTTAAACATAGAAAGGCCGTCCCATTGGGGCGGCCTTTTGCTTTTTGCTTCCTATCTTCATAGAAAGCCTCCCCATGTCTTTTGACCTCCAACCCACCCTGGAAAATGAATGGGTACACCTAAGCCCACTGACCCGAGGAGACTATGATGCCCTCTTTCAGGTGGCTGCAGACCCGGCTATCTGGGAACAGCATCCGGTGAAGAATCGATCTACCGAAGCAGGATTCAACAGATTTTTTGCAGAGGCCCTGGCTTCAGGAGGCACCTTGGTCGTTCGGGAAAAAAGCCAGGGATTGGTGATCGGCAGCAGCCGGTTTAGGCTCCTGGACAAAGCCCCTCAGGCGGTGGAGATTGGCTGGTCTTTCCTGGCCAGAGCCTATTGGGGAGGCCAGTATAATCGAGCGGTAAAGCACCTGATGCTCAAACATGCGCTTAGCCAAAAACCGGAAGTGGTATTTTTCATTGATCCGCTAAATATTCGTTCCCAGAAAGCGGTCATGAAAATCGGGGGAAAACAGCTTTCACAGGAGATGGCAGACGCCTACCTTGAGGCTGGTAGAAAGGACCTGGTTTTTCTAATAGATGATATCTCTTAACTTATCATAGGGTACCTTCCTGCGCAACTAATGAATGCACCGTCCAGACTTTTTTCAACACAACCCCAAACTTGCCCTCCTTATGAAAACACCTGTCCTAACCCTCCTATTCTTTAATTTTTGTATGTCCCTTTCCTTTGCTCAATCCCTGGAATGGGCCACCAGCCTGGGAGGCTTTAACCACGATGTGGGATATACGGTTGGGGTGGATAAAAACGGAAACGTCTTTTCAGCGGGCCTCTTTCGGGATATGATCGACCTGGACCCAGGACCGGATTCAACCATTGTGCTATCCAATGGAAATAATGACATGTTTGTCCAAAAGTTCGATCCCCAGGGGAACAGGCTTTGGTTTAGACATTTTGGCGGCCCCTTCCAGGATGAAATCCGTCACATCAAGGTTGACGAAGCAGGAAATGTCTACTGCACGGGCAATTTCCGAGGCCGGGTAGATTTCGATCCAGGGCCAGACAGCCTGATCTACGAATCCCAGGCATTTAGCGACATTTTTATCTTAAGCCTTGATCCTGATGGCCAGTTCGTCTCCTTCATTACCATGCCGGGAAGCTTTGGTGAATCAGGCTTTGCCCTCGAATTTGATCAGGGAAAAAACATATACCTGGCAGGCTCCATGATTCGGGCTGCGGTAGGCATTACCAAAGTAGATATGGATCCCGGGCCAGACTCTTCCTTTCTCTATCCAGCGGGTAGAAACGATGTTTTCATTGTCAAGCTAGATAGCAGTACGCAGTTTCAGTGGGCGAAAAGAGTAGGCGGCATAGGGGTAGATTACGCGGTATCTATGGCCATAAATGATTCTGGACATGTCTACACGACAGGCATATTCGAAGGCAAAGTAGACTTTGACCCGGGGCCTGATACCCTTTTTCTAACGGCGGGATTCAGAAATGCCTTCATCTTGAAACTGGATGAGCAGGGGAATTTGATGTGGGCCAAAAATTTGGGAGGAGCAGGAAGTGATGTGGGGCTGGGTATATGCCTGGGCGAAAATCAGGAGGTCTATGCCACCGGTCAATTTGAAGGAACCGCAGATTTTAGTCCTAATCCAGGAGAAATTGTATTTACCTCCCGAGGGGGGGACGATATTTTTGTGCAAAAGCTGGGGGCAGGAGGAGAGATACGGTGGACCAGAACCTTGGGAGGGTTTTCTAATGAAAATGTTAATGATATCGTCTATGCCCCTCAAGGATATGTTGTTCTGGTAGGACATGCTGCAGATAGCATAAGATATGCAGGCGGGGCTGATTCCACCTGGATTCAGATCAAGGGAGGCAGGGATATCCTCATTCAAAAACTAGACAGTCTGGGCAACTTTATGGCGCCTCTGTTTTTAGGGGGGAAAGGGGCAGAAACAGGGAGAGCAATCGCGCTAGATGAAGACGAGGTATTCTATTTGACCGGGACTTTTTTTGATTCTATTTACCTTAATCCCCAAGCGGATACCACCTTTCTGGTGGCTTTTGGGGTGCAGGATGTCTTTGTAATGAAAATGTCCCCTGATAATCCCTTGGGTATAGATTGGCCTACCGTTGCGCCGGTTCTTCTGTACCCCAACCCCAACCAGGGCAACTTTACCCTGGAAGTCCCGGAAGATTTTTCTTCGGCCTCTATGATCATCCGCAATGAATTAGGTCAAGTGGTCGACCGGCAACCCATTTACCGTCGCAAACAAGCACTTCACCTTCCCCCGCTGCCCAGCGGGCTGTATCTGGTGGAATTGCGTATTCCCGGAAAGACACCTTATGTGGGGAAACTTGTGATCAGGCAGTAGGCCCGTTTCAGGGGTAAAGGCGGTTAGGTTTTTCGTACCACCAGACTACCAATCGAATACCCTGCGCCGAAAGAGCAAATCATGCCATGGTCCCCAGCTTGTAAGTCATCCTGGTATAAATGAAAAGCAATCAGGGAGCCTGCGGACGCGGTATTGGCGAATTCATCCAAAATAATCGGCGCTTCCTCCTGGCTGGGTTGACGGTCCAGCAGCAACTTACAGATCAGCTGGTTCATGTTGATATTGGCCTGGTGGAGCCACCAACGGCGGATATCCGGGATGCCCAGCTCAACCTTCGCCAAATGATCGGTCAGGTGTTGCGCAGCCATGGGACAGACTTCTTTAAAGACCGTCCGCCCATTCTGGGAAAAATATTGGTCTTCATCCAGGGGGTCGGCATCGTTGGCATTCAACACATAGCCGAAGTTGGAGCGGATATGGTTGGAATAGCTGGTGAAAGCCTGCGTACTGAGGACTTCGAAGGCGTGAGGAGAAGTACAAGTCGCTTCTGAATCCACGATGGTCGCCACAGATACATCTCCAAAAATAAAGTGGCTGTCCCGGTCCTTATAGTTGACCTGTGGGGAGGTCAGTTCCGGATTGATGCACAAGACAGCGCGGGCGGTCCCGGCTTTGACCATCTCAAAGGCGCGATGCAGGGCAAAGGTTCCAGCCGAACAAGCCACCAGCATATCGAAAGCAAAGCCTTGAATCCCCAGGGCCTGCTGTACCTCTATGGCAATGGCAGGATAAGAGCGCTGGGTATAAGCACAGGCCACGATCACCGCATCAATCTCCGCTGGCTTTTTACCGGCACGCGCCATGGCATCCTTGGCTGCGTGGATCGCCATTTCTGCCTGATCTGACAGGGCTTCATTGGGCCGTTTGGGGATATCAGGCCGCATGCGATCCAGATCCAACACGCCTTTTTTCTGATAAATATAGCGTTGCCTGATCCCCGAAGCCTTCTGGATAAAGGCCGCAGAAGATTGGGGTTTGGCTTGAAGCATTCCCGCGGAAATGGCTTCAGCGTTTTCGCTATTGAAGCGGTTGGCATAGGCATTATAGCAATCAACCAATTCTTCGTTGGTAAGTACCCCCTCGGGTTTCCAGAGGCCCGTACCACTGATCAGGACTTTATCTGCCATGTGTATTCTGTTCTATCAAGCCGCAATATAGACAGCCATCCCTAATCATAAAACATCCTCCTGAAATTCACCAGGCGGATGGATGACCGCGGAAAGGCAGCAGCTAGTCTGTCTCCATGAAGGTCAACCGCCTGATTTAGGTCTTTCCGACCTGACCTATCTTCAATATTTCCCCATTTTTTCCTATCTTATTTTGTCGAACCCCTCAATCCCCGAGCGATGAATGTATTTGGAACCATTATTCTAGTTGCGGTTATTTTAGGTGGCTTTGCTTTCGCAGTTTGGGCCATTAGAAAAACCCTAAATGAGGAAACTGGTAAAACCCGAAGAGAAAGAAGAGCCAACCGGCGCAGGTAATTCCTGAATTCTGCCCAATTGCTGCGCTTTTTTTTGTATCTTTGGAGGCTTAAAAAAAAGGAGTTGTTATGCCTGACGTGCCCCCTATCAAGCAGCAGGAGCGGATTGAGGAAGTAAAACAGATATTTGCATCATATCTGGACCGGAAAGGGCAACGTAAAACGCCGGAACGTTTTGCTATCCTGGAAGAAATTTACAGCCGATCTGACCACTTTGATGTGGAATCGCTCTACATCCACATGAAGAATAAAAACTACCGGGTAAGCCGGGCCACGGTGTATAACACCCTGGACCTGCTGGTAGAGTGTGACCTGGTCAAACGTCATCAATTCGGGACTTCGCAGGCACTGTACGAAAAATCCTATGGGTATAAGCAACATGACCATGCCATTTGCAGCAAATGCGGCAAGGTATTGGAATTTTGCGATCCCAGGCTAGGAGAAATCGAAGAAACCATAGGAGATATCCTGGGCTTCGATATCTCCCATCACGCATTGACCATTTTCGGGGTTTGCCGGGAAGGGCATTGCAAAAAAGATAATTAAACCATAACCGATATATGGAATTTTCATATTCGACTTCCGGACAAGTAGGAATCTATCAGCTCAAAGGCAATTTGATTGGCGAGACCGATGGGATTTCTATTACGGAGTCATTTAGTGAACAAATGGAGGTGGGAACTAAGCATTTTGTGATAGACCTTAAGGAACTGCAACACATCAATAGTAGTGGACTAGGAGTGCTGATTACCTTACTGACCAAAGCACGGAAAAGCGCCGGAGATGTTACCCTGGCCAATCCTTCCTCTTATATCAATAACCTCTTACTGATTACCAAGCTCAACACCATCTTCCAGATTCATGAATCCAGGGAGGCGGCAATTTCTACCTTTTCAGAATAACGTCCTGCGTAATTGATCCTGACCGAAGGCTATCCCCGGGATAGCATGGTCCTTTTTTTTTTACACTTTACATTCCCAATCACCACATATACTCATGGCCGTAGACGTCATTCTTGGCTTGCAATGGGGAGACGAAGGCAAAGGAAAAGTTGTCGACGTATTTACCCCCGACTATGACCTGGTGGCCCGCTTTCAAGGAGGCCCCAACGCTGGACATACCATCGTATTCAACGGACAAAAATTTGTTCTCCACCTCATTCCCTCCGGAATTTTTCATCCAAATACCCAATGCCTGATCGGCAATGGCGTGGTCCTGGACCCCATTACGCTGAGAAAGGAAATTGAAAACCTGGAAGCCACCGGAGAATCCATCCGACACAAGCTCTACATTTCTGAAAGGGCTCACCTGATCCTCCCTTCCCATAAACTCCTGGATGCTGCTTCAGAGCAAGCCAAAGGAGATAAAAAAATTGGTTCTACCCTGAGGGGAATCGGACCTACCTATATGGACAAAACCGGCCGCAACGGCCTCAGGGTAGGAGATATCCGGACTCCGGACTTTAAGCAGAAATATGAAGCCCTGGTAGGGAAACATCAGCAGATGTTGGATGGCTTGTATGGTTTTGAATACAATCTGGCAGAACATGAAGAAGTGTTCTGGGAAGCCATTGAGTATCTGGCGAGCCTCCAATTGGTCAACTCTGAATACATGATGGCCGAAGCCCTGAAAAGCGGCAAAAAAATCCTGGCCGAAGGAGCACAGGGAACTTTGCTGGACATTGAGTTTGGCAGTTACCCCTTTGTTACCTCCTCCAATACGACCACGGCCGGGACCTGCTCTGGCCTGGGGATTGCCCCTTCCGCCATCGGAAGAGTGTTCGGGGTATTTAAAGCTTACTGTACCCGGGTGGGCAGCGGTCCTTTCCCGACCGAACTCACAGATGATCTGGGAGAGAAAATTCGGCAGGAAGGCGGCGAATTTGGGGCGACCACCGGTCGGCCACGGCGCACCGGATGGCTGGACCTGCCGATCCTTAAGTACGCCATTCAACTCAATGGCGTCACAGACCTGGTGATGACCAAGGCCGATGTCCTTTCCATTTTGGATGAAATTGAGGTTTGTGATAGCTACCAGTTGGAAGATGGCAGCCACAGTACCGAGGTGCCTTTTGACCTGGAACGAGTGGCTGCTCCGGTGTACAAAAGCTATCCTGGCTGGAAAAACGACATTACCGAGATCCGCAACCCTCAGGAGGTTCCGGAAGCCCTTAAAGCCTATATCAAGGTGATTGAGGATTATCTCGAAGTGCCGGTAACCTATCTCTCGGTCGGTCCTGATCGCGAGCAAATATTCGAAATGCAAGCCCTGGTGGTTTAGCCCACCTGGCTACCTACCTTATATATATCCCGGATTTTTCTCGAAGCTGAGAAAAATCCGGGTCCTTTTTTCCGCTTTCACCAGATGTGGCTTTCTCTCTTACAGGCTAGGCTGTGGAAAATTTTCAGCCTAGGCAGATTTCTTTTAATTTGCGGCTATGTCTACCCCACAGATTTTCTCTCTTTCCGAGATCAAAGCCGCAAAGGAAAAAATTGCCCCTTACGTTCAGGAAACGCCCTCGGTGCATTGGGCTTCCCCGGAGAAAGATCGCCTCTTTGGCGATACGGAAATATGGTTCAAAATGGAGCTCTTCCAATATGGAGGGAGTTTCAAGCCCCGCGGAGCCCTGATGGTCATGCTGTCGCTCAGTGAAGCTGCACTATCCCGGGGGGTAACTGCCGTAAGTGCAGGAAACCATGCCATTGCCGTATCCTATGCGGCGAATATCCTGGGCGCATCCGCCAAAGTAGTGATGCCAGAAACCTCGAATCCCATTCGGGTCCAGAGATGCCAGGCCCTGGGAGCGGAAGTGATCCTGGTGAAAGACGTAAAAATTGCCTTTGAAGAGACAGAACGGCTACAGCGAGAAGAGGGGAGAACCTTTGTCCATCCTTTCGAAGGCCCTTTAACTGCCCTGGGGACCGCCACGGTGGGATATGAAGTATGTCATCAGACTCCCCGTCTGGATGCCTTCATTATTCCTGTAGGCGGAGGGGGGCTGGCTGCGGGCATGGCCAGTGGCATTCATGCCCTCTGGCCTGACTGTAAAATATATGGGGTAGAGCCTGAAGGAGCTGACAGCATGAGCCGTAGTTTTCGGAGCGGCCAACCAGAATCCATCGAATCTGTCAAATCCATTGCCGATAGCCTGGGGGCTCCCTTTGCCCTCCCCTACAGTTTTGGCCTATGTCGAGCGCATCTGGAAAAAATTGTCCTGGTTGACGATATCCGACTCCGGTCTTGTATGTCTCTGATGTTTCATGAACTGAAATTGGCCGTTGAACCCGCCGGTGCTGCCTCCCTGGCTGCCCTCTTGGGACCGTTGAAAGAAGAGTTAGCAGGCAAAAAAGTGGGCCTGATCGCGTGCGGGAGCAATATTGACTGGAAAAAATTCCGGGAATTAATTGACCACGCCGCTCCCTATTAGACCGATGAAATGTTTTTTCGCAAATCATCCTGGATTCTCAAAATGCGGAGAGAAAGATTAAGCCATAAATAATTCTACATTTCGTGGTAAAGAGGCCTTATTTTTGCTAAGATATTAAAGACCACCCTCTGTAATTCCAGAAATTCCCATTCACGGACCGAATTTTGCCGTTCGCGATCAGATTAGATCGGCCTTATGAAATTTCCTATAATTTCGTAAAGTGCTAGGCAAAAACCGCTGATCTTGAGTTGGTTACTTTTGAGAATTCACGAAAAATCACGGCACTTGAAGAACTGTACGACCCTCATTTCCACTGCTTGCCTACTCGCCCTCTGGTGTGGTTCAATGCTGGGCCAACCCGTGGGGGTACTGGATCCCTCTTTTGGTAAAGATGGCCAGATTACCATTGACCTAAACACCCAGAAAAGCCAGGTTCAAACCCTGGAGTTACAACACAACGGCTGCCTCCTGGTGGCTGGAAGTCCACAAGACAGTACCGAAGCAGGATTCTCCCTGGTTCGGCTTACGCCTTTCGGGGCCGTCGATAACAGTTTCGGAGAGCAAGGAAATGTAACTTTTCATTTCCCGGGCGAAGTAAGAGATATTTCTCTTCAGCCGAATGGAAGCATCCTGCTCACCGGATTTATCAAACAGGAAAAAGATCGGGACTATTTTGTCCTTCGTCTCCTGCCCAATGGTCAGCCAGATTCTTCTTTTGGAGATCAGGGTTGGGTCATCGTCAACCTGGGAGGCACCGATGAAGGCTGGCAGGTGCGGGTTCAGAAAGATGGAAAAATCATTGTAGGGGGAAATACTTTTGCCCAGAGTTGGATTCAAAGAGACTTCGGACTGATTCGCCTTCATCCAAACGGAAAACTGGACCACGCCTTCGCCAATGGAGGCATCAAGAGAATCGATATTGGTAAATACGACCACTTTCGCGATATGGTGATCGAGGAAGACGGAAGCGTAGTTGCCGCTGGATATAGCAAGCCTGATAAGTTTCATCAGTTTGCCCTTTTTAAGATTGATCCGCAGGGAGAGCTAGACCCAAGCTTTGATTTGGACGGGGTAAAATTCCTTCACTTCGGTTTGGATAATGATTTTTGCGAGAGCCTGGCGTTACAGCCTGATGGTAAAATTCTGGTTGCAGGACATGCCCGGATGAACCGCGTGCAGTACGGACTGGATTTTGTAGTGGCACGCCTCTTTCCTTCTGGAAATCTGGATGGAAGTTTCGGTTCAAGAGGCTATACCACCCTGGACCTGGGAGGAGCGGAATACGCCAAGCACCTTGGGGTACAACCCGATGGCAACATCATTCTGGCCGGCACCAGTAATTATGAAATTACGGCAGTACGCCTGAGCGACGAAGGAAACCTGGATTACTCTTTTGGTAAAAAAGGACGTCAGATTATCAAAAACGGCGCAAATAGCAGTGGTCGGGTGAGCAACCTGCTGGTACAACCCAATGGGAAAATCCTGATCTCAGGGGTGTGCAATGAAGAAGCTATTCTGGCCAGATTTACCGGAAACCCAGAGCTACCTGGCATACAGGAGGTCATGAATTTTGATTGGGAGGTAAACAGCAAAAATGAAGATCGCTATGCAGAGCTAGACCTGGGGGAAGGCTTCCATCTTGAAGCCTGGACGGGAGGAGAGATTCATCCGCGCCCCTATCCTACCCTGGCAGCACGGTCTGGCATTAATGCCTTTGGGCCCAGCAATACCTACATAGTCCGCCAGGCTTACCTTAAAATGGGGGAGCGCTTCAAACTATCTGCCCTGTGGGATTCTCAGGACCTGATCCACATTTACGTAAACGGAAAATTTGTAAAAACATATTCTATGCAACTGTCCGCCCTGGATGGTAGTGATCCCGCTAATGACGAAACAAAAAAGCCAATGCCAGAACCGGTCAAAAATGGTCACTAGACCACGACGAGGTTTGCATTAGGTTTTTACATAGCAGTATTAGCCGAGCCCTGTCAATTTCGTTGGCAGGGCAATTTTTTTTTGCCCTTGGGTTTACCTACAGGCTGTCGGCTCCACCTATGGACGTACTTATCATTCACCACAATTCGTTTTTTGATATGAGACGTCCCCTCATGCTTCTGCTCTTTTGTGCCTTGCTTTACCCTTTGTCTGCTCAGATAGATGCGATTTACGAAAGTTCAAACCATATCTTCTTCTTCCACGGCAGTACCCTCTCCCGATACAACAAAAGCCTCAAAAAATTTGATGCTGGGGTAAAATCCGATATGCTTACCCGGAAAGTCTACAAAGGCTTCAGTGATTGGTTTGTAGATGCGGCTGTCGGCGTAAAAGTAGGTAGCAAGGAAAAAGTCTACTTTTTCATCGGTAGCGAATATTACACCTACGATAAGGCCACCGGAAAAACACCTACCCATCCCAATGTAATAACCAAAGATTGGGTTGGCCTGCCTCAAAAAACCATTGATGGCGTCCTGAATGCGGCCAACGGAAAGTTGTACTTCTTCTACGGAGACGAATATTACCGGGTGAACCCCAGCACCAAAAAAGTCGATCCAGGCTATCCGCTCAAGGTCAAAGACCATTGGAAAGGCGTATGGACCAGCGGGATAGATGCTGTCTTTCGCCATAGCGGCAAAAACAAAGTCTATTTTTTCCGAGGAGATCAATATGTACGCTATGACATGGGTAACCGCAAAGTAGACCCTGGCTATCCAAAATCCATCAAGACATGGAAGGGAATTCCAACCAACAAAGTCAAAGAATATACCTTACGGTTTCGTCCCAGTTTACACGGATATCGCTTTGTCAACTATTTCCAGGTAGGGAAAGTCACCTTCGGACAGGGAACCTTCGACGTCTTCATCCCCAGAGAATACCTCACCATTCATATCAACCAAAGCTATGGGCTTTGCGGGGGTATGGTGATGGGAGCGCGGAAGATCTATTACCGCCAGGCCCGTCGCCCCATTGCGACCCAACCTCCCAGGAATAATACCCCATTGTATAACGACCTGGTCAGCATGCTGCATTACTCGCTGGGCGGTGGCCCTACCTATCCCCTGGCCCGGCAGGTCACCTCGGCCTGGGCTGAACACCGGGGAAAGTCCACCCTCCCAGAAAAGTCCGTAGGGGAATACCGTAAGATTCGCCAGAACCTGGAAACGGGCAGACTCGCGCCCATTTTCGTGGTCTATTATGCGGAGCGGGACAAAGGCCCCTGGGACAATCACCAGGTCATGGTCTATGGCTATCGGGCTGACAAATACGCAGCTTATCTCCGGATTTATGACCCTAACCGACCCATGCGAGACGATGTTGGGATTACCCTGGAAAAACGAAACAAAGATTCTTATCTCTTTATGTCCCAGAATACCTTTTACTCGAAAAAAGGGAATCCTCGGGAAACTTTTAAAAGAGTGTTTGGCATTATCTATAATCCTCAATAGGTAGGTGAATACGAAAAAGCCCGTATCCTGGACAGGATACGGGCTTTGTTATATCGATCAACCACTTTAGGCCGGAACCAGGCTGTTGATGCCTCTGGCAATCACCATGCGCTGAATTTCGCTGGTTCCTTCATAGATCTCCGTGATCTTAGCATCTCTCAGCATGCGCTCTACGTGGTATTCTTTTACATATCCATTGCCACCGTGAATCTGGATGGCTTCATCAGCCGTGGTAACGGCTACGCGGGAGGCGTATAATTTGGCCATGGCGGCAGAAACGGTGTAGTCAAGCCCCTGGTCCTTCTCGACGGCTGCCTTATAGGTCAACCATCTGGCTGCTTCAATTTCTGTCGCCATTTGCGCGAGCTTGAATTGAATCGCCTGGTGGTTTTTGATTTCGGTGCCAAAGGCTTTCCGCTGGCCTGCATACTCACGTGCCCGTTCAAAGGCTCCTGCGGCAATACCTAATGCCTGGGCTGCGATGCCGATACGACCGCCGTTGAGGGTCTTCATGGCAAAGCGGAATCCGAAGCCATCTTCTCCGATTCGGTTGGCTTTGGGTACCTTGACATCATTGAACATGAGAGAATGTGTATCAGAGCCTCTGATGCCTAATTTTTCCTCTTTAGGACCGATTTCGAAGCCTTCCATGCCTTTCTCTACGATCAGGCAGTTGATGCCTTTGTGGCGCAGGTCTTTATCAGTCTGAGCCATGACCAGGTAATAGGAAGAGATGCTGCCGTTGGTGATCCAGTTTTTGGTCCCATTCAGAATATAATGATCCCCCATGTCGATCGCCGTGGTCTTTTGCTGGGTAGCATCACTACCTGCTTCAGGCTCCGATAAGCAAAAGGCCCCAATCGCTTCGCCAGAGGCTAGCTTGGTGAGAAACTTTTGCTTTTGCTCCTCATTGCCAAAATTATCCAGGCCCCAACACACCAGGGAATTGTTGACGGACAAAATGACGGAGGCTGAAGGATCCCATTTTGAAATTTCCTCAATCGCCATCACATAAGAAAGGGTGTCCATGCCCCCGCCCTGGTAGTTCGGATCGACCATCATGCCCATCAGACCCAATTCTGCCATTTGCTGCAGAATTTCCTGCGGGAAATACTCTTTCCGATCTCGGTCAATCACGCCGGGCTTGAGCACTTCCTCGGCGAAGTCGCGGGCCATATCCCGCACCATTAGTTGCTCTTCGGTAAATTCAAAATTCATAGGGATGCATTCATAAAGGAACTATGTCCTCTCTATATTTTTAGATGTAATCAACACAAAAAAGTCTTCAAAAATAGGGCTTTTTCTGCAAAAATCTGGCTTCGACCAGCCTATTTATTGGTTAAACCCCAGCCGGGAGGCAGATGTTTCAGCCGAAGACCAGTTCAAGCTCTGATACCATCGCTGAAGTCCATTTGGCGAGAGGGGACGATCGGGTTCTATGGACAGGTGAAAGCGGTAATCCAGAATCCCCTCTAATCGTTCGATCATCCCTTGGGGTGAGCGGAAAAAGTAAAGAGGCCCTCTTATTTCCTGAGAGATTGAATCCGATTGACTGGCCTCCAAATGCTGGAAAAGATGGTATAATGCACTGCTGTCAGCGGCATAATCTGATAATGTCAGGCGGATTTTATAGCCCGGAACTTCATAAACCGCTTCTGCCTCGCTAAAGGATAAATCCTCCAAAAAGATAGCGGCATGCCTTAGTTCCCCTTTGCGGGAGGGATCAATACCGCTGCCCAATACTTGCTGCAACTGGCCTTTTTCCCACACCAGGCTATCTCCAAGCTGCATCCGGCTTTCGACCCCAAGTCTTAGTCTTTCCAGGGACCAGGGCAGGCCCGTGTTTTCTCCCC
This sequence comes from Bacteroidota bacterium, assembly GCA_038527215.1. GTDB lineage: Bacteria > Bacteroidota > Bacteroidia > J057 > J057 > JAWPMV01. The sequence goes on along the minus strand of JBCBGC010000004.1, from coordinate 62,218 downwards.
CGGAAAGCTGGCAGCTTTGGAAGAAGCAGAACCAAAGAAGGATGCCTCCTTTGGCACAAAGGATATAGGGAAACAATCTACGCATCTTGTCAATGGGAGCCGGAAGTTAGGGGGTCCTTAGAGGAGTTCCAAGCCCATGTAGGCCAACGGTGAGAATGAGCGGATTATTTGTACTGGCGGGAAGGTCCGGGCTGGGTGGTAGCTTCAGGCTCTCGTCTCCGAATACTCGGATAGTCCTCCTTCCGAAACTGAAACAGACGGTCGGGTAGGTTGACTCCGATTTTGACATTGGAGAAAGTGTAGGTCTGTACACTTTGCCGACGGCTAATAAAGGACATTTTACGCACCAAAAATTCTTTGGTATCAATCCAGATAACGGCTTGCGAAAAGCTCAGGTTGGGATTTTTCATCTGGATACTCAGGTGGTAACAATCTTCTCCCCGCACCCGAATGACATCCAGCAAGCGGGCTTGGACAGGCATATTAAATACCTGGTATAAGAAGGTTGTGAAGTTTTCCTGCTTCCACTCCAGCAGATTGAAGGACATGACCTCATTCTTGAGGGGATGAACGACCCACAGCGTCCGGCCATTGGAGATCAAATGCTCGTCCTTTAGCTTGATATTGAATTTTCGGTTGAGATATGAAATAGACCCGGACTGTACCTTGGGGCGATACCTGGGGGCCCGGAACTCATAGGTAATGTCCGCGGTTAACCCCACATTCATGCGATAGTTTTTCTGGCTCCGCTTCAGAATAGCGGAAGGATCCTGCATCAATACAGAGGGTTCAGATGGGGCCTCCTGGATGGCTAAATTTAGCCAGCAAAAGAGGCCTAAAGCGAGTAGCTTCATGTAGACAGTTTCTTTAGGTCTGGTAGGTTTTTGCTAAGACGGTATCATAAAAATAATCCCAATTATTGAAATTGTCTACTATTCTATAATATTCCCATCTCGGAATAGTCCCCGAGCCTCCAACAACCTCCTCATATTCAGGCCACCACCGAATTCAGGGTGAAATATGGGCAAAAAAAAATGCTGGAAAATGCATGATTTCAGCATGAGACTTTTTAGAGACCCCAACACCCGCAAACATGTCACCCCGGAAAGGCTTTTGACCGATAGGGAAAAAGACTTATCCGGGGTCTCTCGCTACCTACACCTCCCTTCATGAAGATTAGCTTGCAGAGAACGGTACCAAAGCGAGAGACCTCGGACAGCTCACCTCCTTACAGTCGGAGGAGCTTCCGGGGTGACAAGGATGTGGGAGGAAGGATGATTTCAGCATGAGACTTTTTAGAGACCCCAACACCCGTAAACATGTCACCCCGGAAAGGCTTTTGACCGATAGGGAAAAAGACTTATCCGGGGTCTCTCGCTACCTACCCCTACCTTCATGCAGATTAGCTTGCAGAGAACGGTACCAAAGCGAGAGACCCCGGATAGCTCACCTCCTTACAGTCGGAGGAGCTTCCGGGGTGACAAGATTATAGAAGGAGAAATGATTCCATCAAAACGCTTCTTGCATCTTCAACCACCCACCAATATGTCACCCCGGAAAGGCTTTTGACCGATAGGGAAAAAGACTTATCCGGGGTCTCCGTGATCATTATAGAATCATAGAGACCTCCGAAGATATAAATGCCAGAGTCCTTGACCCGCATAGCTCCCCTCCCTAAGCCCCCAAAAAGAAAAGAGCCATCCCAGAGGCTGGGATGGCTCAGATATACATATTTCTTATTACCCTAGTCGCGGTAGATCTGTACCCCGGGATGTGCTTTGGGGTTGAAGCGGAAATCTGTATCAGAAAGGCCTGTATTGGCTCTGATGCCAGAAAACTCGTAAGTCGTTTTGGTTTGCTTGCGGTCTATTTGGACTACTTTCTCCAACAGCTTGGTTTTGGTATTCACCCAAATGTAGGCTTGGTTATATTCCAGGCTGGGGTCTTTGACCACGAGAAAAATCTTATGGCAGGGGACTTTATGGACAGATTCCATGCCCACGTACCGTGCTTCAGTGTTCGCTTGATAGACGTCAAAAATGGCTTCCAGCGAACCGCCCTCTTCCGGGTCGAACTCCTGCTCGAATACCTCAGCGTCTGCGGGGATATAGTGCCAGAGGGTCTTGCCGTCGCAATAATATTCTTCATCGCTCAGGGCGACCACAAATTTGTTGCCTTGCTTGTACTTGAAACTTCCTTCTTTCACGAAGGAATTCCGCATGGTGGGACTGGAAACTTCGTACTTTACTTTTGCAGAAAAATCCTTGAGGGACTCGATTTTAGCTTTGGAGCTTTTCAAAATTTGCTCCGCTTTTTCATCGGTAACGGAAAACCCTGTCAGGACAGCAGCCACCAAAAACAGGCAGCTAATTTTTAACACATACTTCATTCTAACCATGATTTGACTTATCACGAGAGCTTGCTCAAATATTGTTCCAGTTCGTTTTCGTCAGTCATCAAAACCTCTCGGGCTTTGCTACCGGAGTGGGCCCCCACGATGCCTGCCCGTTCTAATTGGTCGATAATTCGGCCAGCTCGGTTATATCCTAGCTTCATCTTCCGTTGGATGAGGGAAGCGGATCCGATTTGATAGCGGACAATCAGTCGGGCTGCTTCTTCAAAACGAGAATCCTTCTCAAAAGGTTCATCTTCTCCCAAAGCATCTCCATCCTCAGATAAAACTTCTGGGAGCAAATAAGGTTCAGGGAAGCCTCGTTGAGAGGAAATATGGTCCACGATACGCTCAACTTCCGGCGTGTCTATAAAGGCATTTTGTATACGAATCAATTCACTGCCCGTAGAAAGCAGCAAATCTCCCCGTCCCACCAATTGATCGGCTCCATTGGCATCCAGGATGGTCCGACTGTCTACTTTAGAAATAACCCGGTAGGACATACGCGCCGGGAAGTTCGCTTTGATGATACCGGTGATGACGTTGACCGAAGGACGCTGGGTCGCTACTACCAGGTGGATTCCCACTGCACGAGCCAGCTGCGCCAGACGGGCAATTGGCATTTCTACCTCTTTACCCGCCACCATCATCATATCTGCTAATTCGTCAATGACCAGAATGATATACGGTAGGAACTCATGCCCTTTTTTGGGGCTCAGTTTCCGGTTGGTAAACTTGGTATTATATTCCTTCAGGTTTCGCACGCGGGCTTTTTTCAGCAAATCATAGCGGCGGTCCATTTCTACACAGAGGCTTTTCAGCACATCCACCGCTTCCCGTACGTCCGTGATGATCGGGTCATCCCCTTGATTCGGTAATTGGGCGATGAAGTGATTCTTCAGAGACGCGTAGAGGGTCATTTCGACCTTCTTTGGGTCAATAAGGACAAACTTTACCTCAGCAGGATGCTTCTTGTACAACAAAGAAGCGATTACGGTATTCAATCCCACGGATTTACCTTGTCCGGTAGCCCCGGCAATCAGCAAGTGCGGCATTTTATTGAGGTCAGCAATGAAGACCTCATTGGAGATATTTCGACCGATGGCGATCGGCAATTCGAATTTGCTGGTGATAAACTTCTCAGTGGTCAGCACCCCACGCAGAGAAACGATTTCCGGCTTGGAATTCGGCACCTCAATCCCGATGGTTCCCTTACCCGGCATGGGGGCAATGATCCGGATTCCCAGGGCAGCCAGCCCCAATGCAATGTCATCTTCCAGGTTCCGAATTTTAGAAATTCTCACCCCAGCCGCGGGGACGATTTCATACAGGGTAACGGTAGGGCCAATGGTGGCCTTGATCTCCTCAATTTTAATCCCGTAGTCTCCGAGGGTTTTGACGATTTTATTTTTGTTGTTCTCCAGTTCCTCCCGGCTGACTTCTCGCCCCGAACCGGAACCATGATCCTCCAGCAATTCAAAAGGCGGTCTTACATAGCCTGAGAGCTCCAGGGTAGGATCATATACCTCATCCTCAAATAATTCTTCCGCATTTTCCAGTTCCTGATCTTTTTCGGGAACGATTTTTTCGATCCGGTTTTCATCTCCGACCACCCGCCCGATATTGTCTTCCCCGATTTGCTCGAGCTTTTTCGTCTCTACTTTGGCTACCGGCTCATCCTTGGTCTCGACTATGGTGAGTTCCAATTGGGGTTTCTCCTCTTTGCTGTTGGCCTTGACATCGGCAGGATTTGGCTCAGACAGGGTCAATTTCACTTCCTGGCCTTTTTCTGGTTCTGGCTGAGGAGTTTTGGGGGTGTCTTTGTTGACAGGAACAGGCTTAGCTTTGGGACCTTGCTTCTTGACCGGGGTTTTATCTTCCTGCAGGTCTTCTGCCTGTACGCCCATGGCTTTGACCAAAGCGGCTTTCCAGCCTCCTTTGCGGTTCTGATTGGCCGTTTTAGGGGTTTGTTTTTCTGAAGGCTTCATGCCGGCTGTAACCCTTTCTACCAGTCGGGAAGCTCGTATTTCTGCATTGAAGTTTACGACCGCTACGATCAAGATGGCAAACAACAGCAAAAAGGCTACGCCCACCTTAGCGATGTACTTGAACAACCAAAGGTTGATAGAAACCCCTACTCCACCGCCCATATCAGTATGGGTAGGATCAATCAATAGCTGGAAGTAGGAGATAAAGATGGTCCCGAAGAACAGAATAAACAGGACGTATTTGAACAGTCTTTTGGCGGCTTGATAATATTCGGATTCATCCTCCAACATGATGAGGCCCAGGATAAAGCCATAAATGGGAATCAACAGGCCAAAGAAGCCGAATCCCCGACGAATCAGCAGATCGGCGATCCAGGCGCCCGCTGCGCCCAGCCAGTTTTTAACCTGTTCCGCCTGGGCAATGCCGCCTTCCGTCTCGGACTGATCAGCCGAACCAGTAAAGAAAAATGAGATGCAAGCAATGAGCGAAATAACGCTGAGGAAAAGAATGGTCCAGGCTAGAATGGTCCACCACTGGTATCGTTGAGCAGGGTTATTTTTAATCCCACTCCACCATTGAGCCAATCCCGAGATTGGGCCTGTAGGTTTCTTCGCTTTTTTTCTGGGGCTACGCTTCCTGCGAGTCGAGGTGTTTTTCGCCACGCTTGATAGAACTTTTAGTTTTTGGACCCTTAAAGGTACGTAAATTTCCCCGCAATGGAGAAAGAATGCTCAAAATATGAGCTTTTTGCCTATAGAAAAAGGAGGCAAAAAGTCAGAAAACCCAACTCCTGCCTCCTTTATGTTACGGGCGGTTGCGCCCTTTATTATTTCTCTATCAGAAGTTTCTGGGTAAAGCTTCGACCTTCCCAGTTCAGCATTAGGAGATATATGCCTGCAGGCAAGTCCTGCCACTGATAGGATGTTTGTCCGTTTGCCGCTACTCTTCCCAGGTCTTCCTGAAAGAGGCTGCGTCCCATCATATCGGTAAGCCTCAGGCTCAATTCACCGGCAGCAGCCGCCTCCCAGCGAAGCTTAACCTGCCCGGCCGTCGGGTTAGGATAAACCTCCAGGGTGATTTCCCCCAATTCATCTTCCAGGGGGGTCAGGACCGAAAGGATGGTCGCCGAAGGACCTGACTGACATCCAGTAGCGGTGTCTACCGCTACCGCATAGTAACTATCGGAAGCGGGTAAGGCAAAAGGGGTGCCGCTGCCTACGTATACGTCATCATCGTTGTACCAATCATAGCGGAGTGCAGGATCAGGAGAAGCTATACTCATGTTCAAGCCATCAAAGGCAATACTGGGTGCCTGTACAGAAAAGATTTCTACCGTAAAGCCTTGAGAAGTAGCGGAACAAAGGCTCGCCCTGCTGATCACTTCAACCGTGTAAAAGCCATCCAGGGTAGCCGGGTACATAGGATCATGTGCATTCAACAGTGGAAGGCCATTGCGGTACCATTGAATAGAATCGCTGCTGGAAGTCATCAGCCAGGCGGTATCTCCCTGACACACCCGGTTGGTATCGGCGGCAATTGCAGGCATGAGCGGCAGGGAGTCCAGTTGAAAGGTATCCTGACAAGCGATCACGCTGATCGGATTATTGATATAAAAAGTAACAATCAGGCTATCACTGACAATGGTTACGGGACCGGAAGATACAGGGGGAATGTTCACAAAGACGGAACCGGAGCCGCCCGTCATGCCATCTGCACACCCCTCATCCGCAATCAGGTTATCCTGATCAAAGACCTGAAACTCATATAGGCCGGTATCCAGGAATAAAGGCCCGATGCCCGTATTGAGCGGCAAATTGTCCCCGATATTACTCAGCACATTATTACTAGTATTGACGATTTCGTTCTGGCTCGGGTCAAACAACTTCCAGTAAAGGTCCGCCGCGTCCAGGAAATCCTCACACCCGATTTTTTCAATCACCACACTGTCCAGAATAAACCCAATGGTATCGACGGTGGCTGAATAGCTGATGGTGTAAGTGCCCGCATCATTGAGCGATTGAGGAAAGGGGTTTTCATCACTGGTCTGGTAAGAGAAGCCATTGGGTCCTTGCACTTGCCAATTGTATGAGAAGCCATCTTTGCCTCCACTCGGAACATTGTTGCTGATGTCCAACTGAGCGGGCTGGCAATTTGAGCTTACGGTGTAGGTATAGCAACTGCCAATAAACTCACAAGGTTCTACCACGATGGAGGTCTCATAGGTGGCTTGTTGCTCAATAATGTTGTTCAACACTTTTACCCGCGCATTGATGTAGACCACGATAGGATACGTGGCAGGAATAGTGGGGGTGCCAAAAAACCGGACACAGCCGAGCGTATCCGGCACGGGGTTTCCCGCACTCAGGTCGTAAAAACAGCTGTCCGTGTTACATTCCCAGTCCATTCCCAGCGGTAATCCGGCAATGCCTGTAATATGGAAGGATTCAAAAGGGGCAGTAAAAGGATTCCCAAATACATCCAGGGTGGTGTCTTTAGGAAAAAAGAAAGTAACGTCCTGGCTATAGAACTCGCAGCCTTCTGCGGGAGGAAAGGTATCTGGATAAATACCTGGCACATTGGGAACCAGGGTATCTATCACACATTGAGCCTGGAGAAGAGAGAAGGAAAATAACGAAAAAAAGGCCGTCAAGGCCAATAGACGTAGATGAATAAGGTTCATAGGTAAGGAATCATTCGTAGTCCTGAGCACGAGGGAAAAGCCTTCGGCATAGAATTAACTGTTAGCAATGGGAGAATATTGTATGAAGTTTCGTACTAATGAAGCCCTTTGCAGGTCGGGCTAGCCTACCGAATGAGACAAGCCATGCCAGCCTCAGGTTGCATAGCTGCAGCCGCGCTTGTCCTGGAGGGGAAGCATCCTGATGGCCCTGCGAGGATTGACCGGCAGGCAAACCATGGTACCTAAAAAAGATAAGGGTAAGCGAAAAAGGTCCCGAGTCTTCTTTACTTAAGAAGCTTTGGGCTGAGACCTGACCAAATAGGAAATAGCTTTGGCCAGTTGATACACAAAGCCCGGCCCATGATAGACAAATCCGGTATACACCTGAATCAGGTCTGCGCCCGCTTCCATCCTGAGCTTGGCATCCAGGCCTTCCATGATGCCTCCTACCCCAATCAAGTAGAGATTATCCGGAGCATGGGTCCGAAGATAATCCAGCACCGTCCAGGAACGGCCGGTCAGGGGTAGCCCGCTCAGACCTCCATTTCCCATGGCAGCGACTTCCGCTTCAGGCGTATTGAGCCCTTCCCGGCTAATGGTGGTATTATTGGCGATCAGGCCGTCCAGTTGGGTTTCTACTGCCACTTCGATGATGTCATCTAATTGCTCCTGCGTAAGGTCAGGAGCGATTTTCAACAAAAGGGGCTTAGGAACCGAGGCAGCCTGATTTAATTTCTGTAAGTGGCTTAGCAGGCGGGTCAACGGCTCTTTTTCCTGCAACTCCCTTAGGCCAGGCGTGTTGGGGGAACTGACGTTGACCACGAAATAATCCACATATGGGAAGAGCTTCTGGAAGCAGATTTCGTAATCCTCCACCGCCTGTTCATTGGGGGTATCCTTGTTTTTGCCAATGTTGGCCCCGATGATGGTATCCTGTTTGTTAAACTTTTTGAGCCTTTCCACCATGGCATCTACCCCGGCATTGTTGAAGCCCATGCGGTTGATAATGGCCTGATCCTTAGGCAACCGAAAGAGGCGGGGCCGGGGATTCCCGGCCTGGGGACGGGGGGTAACTGTACCCAACTCGACAAAGCCAAAACCAAAGTGGCGCCACTTGGGGCCGAGTAAAGCATCCTTATCAAATCCAGCGGCCAATCCAATGGGATTGCGAAACTTCAAGCCAAAGACTTCTCGCTCCAGCGCAGGATCATCATAGACGGTGAACTGACGAAACAGCCATCCCATGCCGGGAATCAAAAACAGAAATCTTAAGAAACTGAAAGAGAAGTGGTGGACGCCTTCAGCGTCAAAACGGAAAAGAACCGGGCGGATCAGATGCTTATACATAGACATTGATTCAAAAAAGGGCTGAGGATGCCCCCAGCCCGCATGCTTTATTCTGCGTCGGCAGGCGCCAGCGTTACTTCACGGGTAACGGTGTTGAAGGGGCCTGGTATAGGCTGTCCCGCGCCATCCATGAGTTCCAGTTTGATGGTAACGGTGCCCAGATTAAGTCCTTCGATCACATAAGGCCGCCACTCGGTCAGGAGGAACTCCTGTCCATTAATGGTCGCTCTGATTTTATTGCCGGATTCTGACAGCTCTGTATTCAGGAGGAAAAAGTCCAGGAGGAGCTTTTTGGTATCTTCTCCTTTATAGGTACCTTTAGGGCGGCTGTAGAACATGTGAGGGGCTGTAAAATCGGCTTGTTCTACTTCTCCTTCGCCGGTTTGGTACTGGCTGAGGAAAAAGGAAGTCTTATCTCCTTCTACATTTTTTACAGACTCATGATAAGAGCGGGACAAAAAGGCCAGGACCACATGATTGCCAGGTTCCTGCAGCTTATCCGTACTAACGGTAGGCTCGTAGTGTGCGCTATAAGGCCCATTGTCTACGATTAGGTGAATATGCTGTCCTTTACCGGAGTTCGCCAAAGGTCCGGGCTTGGGTTCGGTCTGTGCGCCCAGTTCGTAGCCTTCTACGTCAAAATTAAAAGTATAGGTTCCGTCCTCATTGGCAGTATGACTGCCCAGGCCTATAGAAGCCTCTGCAAAAGCCGGAGAACCTTCCAAAGGCGTAACGGAGATAGTTTCTGCTGGTGCTTCAGCAGCGGTTTCAGGGCCAGCTTCAGCTTCTCCAGCCTCGGTGGTTTGACTTTCTGATCCGCAGGACCAGGCCAGGCAGGCGAAGAGGAGGAGTGTCCAGCTAGTGTGTAGTTTCATTTTTCGGAAATTTGGGTGAATTGCTCGAGCAAATATATCCAAATTCCCTATAAAAAACCCGGCCAGGAAAAGGCTTCCAGGCCGGGGATGGGTAAGCCCGTGGGGAGGGCTTCCTATATGAATCTCATGTTAGCGCCACTTGATGTTACACCCACTGGCAGGGGAAGAAGCCACTTCAGGCTTTTTGCCAGCCAGGACGGCATCGATGGCGTCGGTCAGGTAATTATGTCTCACCATTTTCGCATCAAGGGGATTGTCATCAATCTTGCCTTGATATACAACGGAGAATTTCCCTCCCTTAGGAATCAGGACATAGGCTTCGGGGTTTTTGGTAGCCTTGAATTGCTTGGCCACTTCCTGCTGCTCGTCCTTGAGATAAGGAAACGGAAATACCGTTACGGTTCTCATCACCTTGCCTGCGTCAAGTTCATTGAGCGAAGCATCATTACTATTGATGGCCAGAATGGTCACCTTTTGGTCTTTGTACTGCTCAAATAACTCGCCGAGGCGGTCTGCATACTTGGTAGCCCAGGAGCAATGAGAGCTCATGAATACTACCACTACTGCCTGCTGCTCTTTGTAGGCAGACAGCTTGATTTCGTTTTCCTCCCCATCGGGCAAGGAAAAATCGGTGATTTCCAGGGATTTTTGCGCCATGGCAGTAGGCAAGGCTAATAAAAGGCCCAAACCGACACTGAGCATAGCATGTACTGCAAATTTGGTCATCATCTTCAGGGTTTTGACCCCAGAGGGTCTTGTGAACATACAGCGATCAGAAAATAACCGCTATTGTCTAAAACTTTGATCTTGATGAATAATCATCTCTATTTCGTGGGGATCGGTAAAGCTTACGGCCTCTACCAGACGTCCCTCCTTAGTATATATCAAACTCAGCGGGATTTCCCCTTCCAAATTGGGATGTTCTTTTTGCAAAAAGGTCATCCATTCTTGTTGGGGAAGATGGTAAAATGGGCCAGGATAGGGCTGATCCTGCCAGAATGTACGGACTTTTTGCTCCAGATCCGCGCCAGAATCCAGGGAAACCAACAGCAGTTTTGCCTCTGTATGCATGGCCAAACCGGGACTGGTCAACTCCTGAACTTCCTTAGCACAGCCCTTGCAGGATGAGGTATAAAAGCAAACCACCACATAATCGGTTTCCTGGGTGGCAATCACCTCTTTGACATCCGTTTCTGACAATAAGCTTAGTTGGAAAGGCTGATTCTCCCTGCTAGTACAACTTAGCAGCGGTATAAGTAAGGATGAAATCAGTATGTAGGACGTAATGGATTTCATAATCTTTGGTCCAATCGTCTGTTTTTACGGTAGCGGGGAGGATTCCGTTCGGTTCGAGGGGAAATTTATCCATGTGGATATGCAGATCTTCCTTGAAGGAAGTGCCCTCTCCATGGATTTTATACAGGGTTTCTTTCGCACTCCAAACCATCAGAAAGTGTTCCATGGAGGGTTTCTCCTCAAAACGCTTCATTTCCGCCTCATTCATAAATAAATAGCGGGTGCGTTGGTTTCTTTTTCGGTGCCGATATTCAATATCTACCCCTACTTCATAGTCCAGAGAAGCGATGGCCGCAGAATATTTGTTGGAATGGGTATAAGAAATCCGGTGGGAAAGGGTCGACAGATAAGGCTTGCCAGAGGAGGCGTTCAGGGATTCCACCCTTACCTGGTTAGAAATTTTGAGTAATTCCTTTAGGCAAAGGCGGCTAGAGAGCCATTCTAATCTTTTTTGCGGGTGCTGAATATTGGCTAGACGCTTCCATTCATTTTCATACAACTTAACCCGCTCCAGAAAATAGAGCTCATCCTCCTCAATCTTCCAGGCGCCGATTTTCACGTCTGGGATTTGGCTACAAAGTGCGATAAAAGCCATGTCTTCGATTTCCTATCTTGAATTTAGCAAATATTCTCCAGATGACAATGCCTGCTTTTCTTTATTATCCCCTAGCCACAATACACTAAAAATCAAATACTTACCCTAAAAAAAGCCTACCACACCCTTTGCGCCTTCCTGAGCGTAGTTTCAAAACTTCGAACAAAAAAAGCTGCCACCTTCACGAGGAAGGCAGCAGCTTGATTTTTGATTCGATCGCTTTTAGTCGTTCAGAAAGGTAGTTCTACCTTCATTCTGGCGGTAGCGATTGGCTTCGTCGATGGTAACCCGTACCCCGTCAATATAAGGTACGATCCACGCATCAGCGATACCCATTTTGCGGAGTCCGTTCCGGAAGTCTTCACACTCCTGGTAGGTACGGAATTGTCCGATCAGGTATTTGTTAAAACCATCGGCTCTTTCGGCTACAAAGTCCTGCTGATCGCTGGCTGGTGCCCCTTGCATTTCGTGAAATACATAGGCCCCGATTTGTACCCGATAAACCAGACCAGTTTTAATACCTTCCTGGAGTACCACATTTTGGGTTTTGGCTACCTCCCGCAATTTTTCAATCTGGGTGCGGGCTGCCTGCAACTCCCCTTCCATCTGGATCAATGCCCAACGGAGAGAGTCTACGACATCAGAGTTTTGAACATTTGAGACTTTTCCCTGAAGGGTTTTGTTACGCAGTTTCAGATCTTTGATCTGCTCCTGGTAGTTCTCAAATTCCGCTTTCAAAGCGACGGGATTTTTGGTGTACATCTTCGCCTTGTCCTTCCAGAATTTCTTTTCTTCTTTAGAAATCTGGGCGCTCATAGTAGCTGGCAACAGCCCGATGGCAAGTAGGAGGACGAAGATACCGCGTGTATGCCTCATTGTATCAAGTTTGCGATTGTCATTCATTTAAATCTAAGGAATCATCCCCGCAAATCAGCATAAGGGACGTTTTAATGAACGAGTAGAGAGGTAAAATATTCTCTCTACATGCGAAAAAGTATACTTATGCTACGGTTTTCAGCTTATACCTTACAAGTTTCATGCCTTTATCTCAGTCATTTAGGCTTCCGGGCCTCTTTTGCCAAGTAAGATTTCTCTCAAAAAATCACTTTTCCAAATGACAGCTTTCGGCCTACGGTAAAAAGGGACCTTCCCCGGTTGGATTTGGTAAAGGGGACTGTTAATTTCGCCATCCATAACGAAGGACTATTTTTCCTCTTTTACTCAATACTAAATCGCCTATATCCATGTCAAAAGTTACTGTAGTGGGAGCCGGAAATGTCGGGGCCACCGTAGCAGAATGTGTCGCACGTGCCGAAGTGTGCAACGAAGTGGTACTGCTCGATATCAAAGAAAATTTTGCTGAGGGGAAAGCCCTCGATCAGTGGGAAACCTCCCCGGTCAACTATTTCGATACCCGCATCACTGGGTCTACCAATGATTACACCAAGACCGCTGGTTCTGATGTGGTAGTGATTACCTCCGGGATTCCTCGTCGTCCTGGGATGAGCCGCGATGACCTGATTGCTACTAACGCAAAAATCGTCAAATCGGTTACAGAACAAGTAATCGCCAACTCTCCTGATTGTATCATCATCGTGGTTTCTAACCCCCTCGATGTCATGACTTATCAGGCCTACCTGACGGCTAATTTCCCTTCTCACAGGGTTATGGGCATGGCTGGGGTACTGGATACTGCCCGCTACCGCTCTTTCCTGGCCCTCGAACTGAATGTATCTCCTAAAGATATTCAGGCGGTCCTGATGGGAGGACACGGCGACACCATGGTGCCGCTGCCACGCTATACCACGGTTGCGGGAATTCCTGTTACTGAACTGGTATCTGCTGAGCGCATCGACCAGATCGTAGAGCGGACCAAAAAAGGCGGTGGGGAAATCGTGAAACTGCTGGGTACTTCCGGATGGTACGCCCCGGGAGCAGCAGCAGCCCAAATGGTAGAAGCCATCATGAAGGACTCTCGTCGCATCTTCCCTGTCTGCTCTTACCTGACCGGTGAGTATGGCATCAATGATCTCTACTTAGGCGTTCCTGTCATCCTGGGACGCAATGGCATTGAAAAGATCATCGAACTTGATTTGAATGATGATGAGATGGCCCTGCTCAAAGGATCTGAAGAAGCGGTTCGCTCGGTAGTCAAGGTGTTAGAAAATATGTAATTCGTAACACTTTTTGTAAAAATATGCGCCCTGGATCAAATCGATCCAGGGCTTTTTTTTGCCAAAATCTGATGGATCACGCAGGCTGTCTATTCCACCAGACTAAATTTGCCTATAAATTCTTCAATGTTAGGATCATCGGTAAAGACGCGATAAATGTATACCCCGGGTTTGATCCGGCTTCCGCGCTGATCCTGGAGGTTCCACTCATAGCCTCCGTCCCCATCGGTTTCCTGCAAGCGATTCACAAAGCGACCGGTAACCGTCATGACTTCTATGGTAGCTGTTTGGGTAAGATTGGCAAAACGCATTCCGTCGAACAAGGCATGCTTTCTGACCGGATTGGGATAGGCATACACCTCAGATAGATCGTCTTTATGGGCAGAAAAAGTCGCCGTATTGCCTTCGGTCCCGATGCAGGTCCCCTGAATGGCGCAGACGTCCGTAACCGTTACGGACAAGGGATAACCCAAGGCCCCTAAGAGGACCTTACCACCCAGGGTAACTTTGACGGCATCCATATCATCAGAAGCCCAGTCCACCGCCGCCACCGAGCCCATAGGACTGAGTTCGTAATGGGCTGTATCCAGGGCCGTACTTTCATCCAGCGGATAATTAAAGACCAATTTAGCCTCCTTCGGGCCCAGGATTTCCCAACTGGTCAGGAACAGCTGGTCGTCCTCGCTGGGATCATAGGTGAAACTTATTTGTTGATAGGCCGGGTCCAGGCAAGCCCCATCCGCATCCTGAAAAGTGGTATCTATCCGTAACTGATTAAGGCCGGTCCGGAAGTTTTGGGTAAAACTGAGGATCAGATGCTGTCCCCGGTCCCCCGGTCCGATGATGGCCACCGGCTGAATATCGCCATTGAGGCTAATCCGACTTTTGTCCGATTGCCGATCCACCACTGGCTCGGAAAAATATACCGCCAGCTGGCTAGGCCCGACTACCTCCACGCTGTCGATTTTGGGCCGGGCATGCGGCCGCAAAAATACCGCCGTACCGAACCCACTGGTATCATTGCTGCCCAGACTCCGCACCAGATAAAGGATGGGAATGTCTTCGGTTAAGTCGGTATCAGTAAAAGTATTTTGCGTAATCGGGCCAAAAACCGCCGCTTGGGTGTTAAGTGGATAGTTAGGTACCCGCCAAACCTGATAGCCCACGGCGCCAGGACTCGGCTGCCAATCGAGCCGGGTAGAGGAAGCCCCCAATACTTTGCCTTGCAGACTGGTAATAGGAGCAGGTCCGGTATACAGGAAGTTTTGCTCGAAAAATACCGTAGAGTCTCCCCGGCCAATGCCGACTTCCGCAATGCCATTTCCGTTGAAGTCCCCGATTACATGATGGGTGGCCAGGTCACCAAAGTGAAACCAGATAGGACGGTAAGTCGTGCCGTCCCATTTGAAGATATAGGTGCGGGGAAAAGTCGTAAAGACAATTTCCTCCTGCGCATCCTGGTCCAGGTTGCCGACCGTAACCGCATTGTAGGACTTAGAATCAATGTCGTACAGGACGTCTTCCCAGACCACTTCCCATTGATCATTGGCCATGCCTTTAAAAATCCGCAGAATCCAGCGGGGCGTATCGTATTCCTCATCCGCATTAGAGAGGTTAGAGGTATGAATTGCAATAAAAAACTCAGCCCTGCCGTCTCCGTCAAAATCTCCGGAGGCCAGATAGACCTCCGCATTTTCCGTGGCCAGGGTGCTGGTATCGGAAAGGCCCAGGGCATATTGACTACCTGCCGTGTACTCGTACAGCTGCACATCCGCATCATTATCCCCGAAAATGATTTCCGGTTTCCCGTCTCCATCAAAATCTTCTACCAAAGCCCGGGTCAGGCCTGGACCTACCGCATTGGGGCTGACGTTTTCCAACAGCGCAGTAGAGGCGAAATTTCCGTTGGAGCCATCAAAGACATAAAAATCCTTGGTGTCTCTCACCAGAATTTCCAACTGTCCATCCGCGTCGGTATCCCCAAAATTGGCAGCATAGAGCCCATTTCCTTCATTTCGCCACATGATTTCGGAAGGATAGGCAGTGGGAGTGGCCTGCTCTACCAGGTACATGGAATCATTGACGGAGCAAAGCAACTCCTGCAAGCCATCCCCATCCGAATCCTGCAGGTCTTTCGGGATCATCACCGAACTAATCGGCACCGAATCCACCTTGACAAAACCTCCGGGGCGGAATTCATAAAAGCGGAGTGGCCCAAAGCCCAGCTGGTTATCAAACTCACTCAGGGCGATTTCCTGCAAGCCATCGCCGTCCAGGTCCATGCTTTTTTCTAAAAGGCGGCCCATAGGGGCTTTATAAGGCATTTCTTCAAAACCAGCGAGGTTGATGAAAAAAGGTTCGTAGGTCAAGGTTTGAATGGGAGACTCGCCTACCAGACCGGCCATATTCTCCGATACCACCTTCATTTCCCAGGTTCCGGGACTGAGTTGTTGGTTGTCGAGTAAAAAATCACCGTTGCGGGTGGTTCGGTCAAAAGGTTCTTTTTGCCAGAACGCTCTGCCTTGGCGACGGAAGTAAAGCGTTTGTAAAGCCTGGTCATCGGACCGGAAGATGATCAGGGCTTTTCGAGCCTGGTTGTCCCAGGCCATACTCGCCCGGGTGATGGTCACCTCCGGGGGCGTGGTATCCCGCACAAAGCGGATCCGATCTTCCAGCGTAAAACCATTGGAGCGATCCACCCGCAAGCGCAGGGTATAGTCTCCTTCTGGCAGGTTGCGAAGATCCCACCAGGCCAGGGTGTCATCCACTACTTGATAGGCTTGGTTTTCCAGAATGGGAATCCAATCTCCGGACCCTTCTATGCCAAGCTGGTATTCCAGGCTATATTGTCGGAGTTCAGGGTCGAGTACTGTGGCCACGATAGGGATAGAATCAGCGGCACTGCCTCGGTCCGTTTCAGGAACTTGTATTTCTACCCGGGCCGTACCTACGGCTTGCAAAGCCCGCAAGAGATTGAGCCGACCGGCTCCTGTGAAGTGATCCCAACCCGTCCGGGAAAGATCATCTGCCGTAGTAGTGAGAATGCCCCGGATTTGCTGAGGGGTAAGCGGTCCCTTTTCGGAAAGCAACAAAGCCGCCGCTGCGCTGACCATCGGAGCGGCCAGGCTGGTCCCGGAAGAGCGGGTGTAGGCCTGAATGGTGCCATCACTCAAGGTATCCAGCAGGGTCGGCGTGAGAATACTAACTCCTGGTGCAGATAAATCGGTACTGAGCCCAAAGCTACTGACCGGCCACCGAAACTCCTCTTCGGTGCTCAAATCCGCGGAGGAAGCTACAATTGACATCACCTCACTAAAGCCAGAAGGATAATGCAGTTGGTCTCCTTTGCCATTACCCGCGGAGGCGATCATGATGACGCCACGGGCGTAGGCATATTTGACTGCCTCATGCATCATCAGAGAGGGATAAATATCCCCAAAGCTAAAGTTCAACACGTCTACCCCGTTGTCCACGGCGTAGACAATGGCCCGGGCAATGTCATCGTCCTCTCCAGCTCCACTGGAGCTAAAAGCCCGAATGACCATCAGCTTACAATTGGGTGCCAGACCTGCGGTTCCGATTTGGTTATCTATACGGGCCGAGATCACCCCGGAAACGATGGTGCCGTGGGCATTGTCATCCCGCGGATCAGGATCGGGAAAGACATAGTCACCGAAAGTAGGCGTACGCTGCTGATCGGTAAAATCATAACCGATGACATCGTCGATATAGCCGTTGCCGTCATTGTCTATGCCATCCTGGTCTCCGCTGACGCCGTTGCGGGTTTCGTTCACATCCCAGGGCTCAAAGCTACCGTTACCGTTGCGGTCTTCCGCCGCAAACACCATCAACTGCCCCGCAAATTCCGGATGATCGTAATCCAGCCCGGTATCAATGACCCCTATTTTGACCGTGGCTTTGCCGCGACTGATATCCCAGGCATCATAGGCCTTGATAAAGGGCAGATACCACTGACTGCTTAATGAATCGTCGTTGGGGGTGTAGGTTTGCTGTGTCAAGCCATCCAACTGGTAGGTGCGGACGGGTTCTACGGCTTCGATACCCGGATCATTTCTCAGTTGGTTGATCAGGCTGCTCGCCTGGGTACCGTTCTTCAAGTCCAGGGTATACCACTGGTCCAGGGGAGAGCCAGGACCGGCTTGCGCCAGGCCCGATTTTCGCAGCGGTCTCACCTGAAGAATATCTTGTAAGAGAGGGGGGCGGCCTTGGGTATCTAGTTGCCCGGAAGGCCGGTTGGCGATTCCCTTTAATTGCTGCTCCAGGGCAGCAGCTGAAGGTCGGAGCTTGACATTCACACTGGTGGGGGACTGCGCCAGCAGGGGAAGCGCCCCTATTAACCATCCTCCCCAGATCAAACACCCGGCTATTTTCCAGCCCCTGGCAAACCACGTTCTATTGACCATACACATACAATGCTACATCATGGACCATGAGTATACGACATCCATGAAGCTTTCAAAAACTATTCCTGGGAGGTTTCTAAGGAGGAGAAAAATTTGTCTCTACGAAATTCGCAAAAGATGAGTATTTGACAAAAAATGCTAGCTTTACACCTCTACCTAACCTATTATCTATGACCCGGCTTTGGCGCATCCTGCTGGTTTCAGTAAGTCTGATGCTGGCAACAAACGGTTTTGCCAACCCTATTGAGGAATCTGATCTCGTCTTTCGTTGGTCTTTAGAAGAAACTCAGCTCAGCTCAGGAGAATCCGCATACGCGCTCACCAGTGGAGACTATTTGGATATGCGGGCCGACCATAGTTTTGATCTGATCGTGGTCCAGGATTCCGTTTTTCAATCCGGCACCTGGGCGCTGAAAGGAGATTCTCTGCACCTTTTTTATGAGCTCCTGCCTGTAGAAACATCTATTGACTCACTGGCCTATTTGGTAAAAGACAATTCAGCCTCCCTCCTCCTTTTTCATGAGGGTCGCGAGGTAGCCCGTCAGTCTATCGACGGACTTTCCTCCCAAAGGCGTCAGGCTGTTTTTGCTGTAGCCAAAGACGATCGGGGAAATGTCAGGCTGGCCAGTAGTGCTGAACAATGGTTACTAGGGGGGCGGGCAGAACTGGTTAAAGAAGGATTTAGCATTAGCAGCGTCCTCCGTGCCCTCATGGGGATTTTAGTCCTGCTAGGCATATGCTGGCTATTCAGTACCAACCGGCAGAAAATTGACTGGAACCTGGTGGGCATAGGTATGGGCCTGCAATTGATTTTTGCCCTGCTGGTCCTGAAAGCCCCTGGCGTAAGCGATGCCTTTGGCTGGATGGCTGGCGGCTTTGTTACCTTTCTCAGTTTTACGCTTGATGGCTCCCGTTTCCTCTTTGACAGCCTGGTGGACATCCCCACTTCAGGCTATATTTTTGCCTTTCAGGTATTGCCCATCATTGTCTTTTTCTCAGCGGTAACCTCTATCCTTTATTATTTAGGGGTTTTGCAAAAAATCGTTTACGGCTTCGCCTGGTTGTTGAGTAAGTTCATGCGCCTGTCCGGGGCGGAAAGTTTGGCGGCTGCGGGCAACATCTTTTTAGGGCAAACCGAAAGTCCCCTCCTGATCAAACCATATCTTCCCAAAATGACCCGTTCAGAGGTTATGGCCCTGATGACAGGGGGCATGGCGACGATTGCTGGTAGCGTCTTTGGCGCATACATTGGTTATTTGGGAGGAGACAGCATAGAAGAGCAAACCCTTTTTGCGACACACCTGCTGACCGCTTCCATCATGTCAGCGCCAGCCGCCCTGGTGGCAGCAAAGATGCTGGTCCCGGAAACCGAGGAAGTTCTGAAGGATTTACGGGTACCTAAGGATAAGATCGGAAGCAACATATTGGATGCCATCGCCAATGGTACCACCGAAGGCCTCAAGTTGGCCATCAATGTCGGAGTGATGCTGCTGGTCTTCCTCGCGCTGATCAAAATGGTAAACTACTTCCTGGGCGATATGATCGGAGCAAGCACCGGTTTAAACGACTGGGTAGTGCAGGCTACAGATGGAAAATTTCAAGCTTTTGGCCTCGAATATATCTTTGGCTTAGTCTTCTCTCCTCTTGCCTGGCTGATGGGGGTTCCAGCAGAGGATATGTTGCTGGTCGGACAACTGCTCGGAGAAAAGACCGTGGCCAATGAATTTGTGGCTTACGAGTCCCTGGGCAATATGAAGAATACCGGAGCGCTTACCCACTATAAGTCCCTGATTATCTCCACTTACGCCCTCTGCGGCTTCGCTAATTTCTCTTCCATTGGCATTCAGATTGGCGGAATCAGCGCCCTGGCTCCCAACCAAAGACAACTGCTCTCTGAGCTGGGTTTACGGGCGCTTCTGGGCGGTACGGTAGCGGCCTTTTTGACCGCGGTGTTAGCGGGATTATTGGCCGCTTAAGGGCGGAAAACGGAGGCTTTTTTGCCCTGAAATCCTTGTGCCGCATTTCGCATTCCGGCAACAAAATCTTAGTTTCAGGGTAAAAGGACTACAAGAATTGGCCTATGCCTGGACTTCAACATACACTCTTGCAGTGGGGAGCTGCGCGTCTCAGAAAGACGGCCAGCCTGGAGATTGAAGGGATTCCGAAGCTAAGAAAAGTGTTGGATTCCGCCTCTCGCTTACTCTTCCTCCCGGGAGGTGTAACCAAAGAATCGTTTCAAATCGGTCGTATTCCCGCGGCCTGGCTGCGTCCGCAAGGCGCAGACAAAGATAAGGTCGTGCTATTCCTCCATGGAGGAGGATTTGCCGTAGGCTCTACTCAGACTCACCAGGGTCTGGCAGCCCGCCTCGCCCAGAAAGCAGAACTGCAATGTCTCATTTTTGATTATCGGCTGGCGCCGGAGCATCCCTTTCCTGCCGGACTGGAAGATGCCGTGGCCAGTTATCAGTACCTGCTGGCTCAAGGATTTGAGCCGGGCCATATCGTGCTGGCGGGAGATTCTGCCGGGGGCGGTCTGGCCCTTTCCCTGCAAGTAACGTTGAAAGCCATGGGCTTGCCTTTACCGGCAGCCTGTCTGCTCTTTTCTCCCTGGGTGGACCTCAGCTTTTCCGGAGCTTCTGCGGTTTTGTACAAAGACACAGATCCCATCGTCTGTCCGGAAAAAGTCCTGGACTGGGCCCTGGTATATGCAGGCAAAGAATCCCTGCGACATCCCATGGTTTCGCCGCTGTTCGCGGATTTGTCCGGCTTATCTCCTACCTATATCCAGGCCAGTACTACCGAAGTGCTGACCGATGACGCCATTCGGCTTCAGCGCGCCCTGAAAAAAGCCAAGGTAGCGGTCAATTTGTCCTTGTGGGAAGAAACCATGCATGTGTGGCAACTCTTTTGGGGAACGGTGCCGGAAGCAGACAAAGCTTTGGTAGAGGGAGCCGCTTTTCTCCGCAGCATGGCCCAGGTAGGCATTTCGGCCTCAGAAAACCGCATCAAAGCTCCTCACAAATCATAGCGATCGATATAGCGGTACAACCAGCTATATTCAACCTCTACGCCTTTTTCTTCTTTCAGCCAACGGCGGACTTCTTCCAGACGTGCTGCTGGATGGGCTAAGCGGTATTGTCGGATGGCTTCTTTATGGGGCTGTAAGCGGGAGCTTTCTTTGGGTTCGTACTTTAGGGTCAATAAAGCATCAAATCCTCCTTCGAGGAAGAGCTTAATCCATTTGGTTACCGTTTTTTCACTGACCCCCACGATGAGGCTGATATCCTTGATTTTATAGCCGAAGTGTCGCAAAGAAATAGCCAACAAGCGCCTGGAAAGCTTTTTCTGGCTCACTTCCTGCATTTTGTCCGCCAAAATGTAGGTTTCTTCTGTGGTTAATCGGATTTTATAGCTCACTGTCGCGTCAATCAAGCTCGCTTAAGGTAGCAAGAAAGGCGCTTTCGGGCTAAGTTTTCTCAAAAGCCTTTCCGAAAAAGCCTATATTTTTTTCCAGGTCCATGCATCCTTCTTTAAGCGGGTCTGGTCACTCCTATAGGGTAAGTTGTAACTTGTTTGCACGCCTTTCGTCCAACATATAAACCTATCATACCTCATTTGCTCAAATTTTCTCACCTATGCGTATGCGCCTTTTATCTCCTGTTCTCTTGAGTTTGATCCTTCTCTTACCGCTCTCCCACCTGCATGCCCAGGATACGCACGGAAAACTCCTTCTTCGGGTCAACCAGGCTTGCTACCTGCAGATCGATGATCAAGAAGGCGTAGAATTAAAAGCGGGAGAGATGCGGAGCTTTTCTCTGTTACAAGGCACTCACCTCATCATCGCGGATAATGGCACAGAAATCAAGGAGGAGGTGATCGAGATAAAAGCCCAACGGCAGCAATTGTTTCGCCTGAATTTCAAAACCCAACCCAAGGTTCCGGTGCTAGAGCCCGTGGTAAGCGAGCGTAGAACCGAGCGCAAACCTACTCCTCCCCCCACCCTTGATCCGGTGACCGAGGATACCCGCAGGGCCAGAGTAGAAGAATTATTCGAAAAAGAGGAAAAGGCCCCGGCCAGAAGTGCGGAGGCCGCCCCCGAATTAGAACCCTCTGATTTTTCCGAGCCTGCGGAAACCGATCAAAGTCGCGTTCAAAGGACCGCAACCGAAACTCCCACGACCCTTCTGCCGACCAATAAATTCGTTTTCGGCCAGGAAAGCGGTGAAATGGGCATGGGCAATCGTCGTCCGCTCCGCATGGCCGAACCAGATATTACGGCTGATAGTACGGTGGAAATGACGTTTGATTTCTGGATAGAACCTGATGGAAGTGTCTTCTCAGTGCGGGCGCTCCCTAACCAGCATCCGACCCTCAGAAAAGAAGGCATAGAAACCATCCGCACCTGGCAGTTTACCCCTTCTTCGGAGGATAAGCGACAGCTCGTGCGCGTCAGAATGCGCTTCACGCCCAAGGATTAAGCCCTCCAAACCTTGAATGTCCATATCTAAGCGGTATCATCCCCTGCCGCTCTGGAAGATGTATGCAAAAAAATTTCTTTCCCCCAGCGTAAGCATGGTTCGCCTTGCCGTCGTGACATGGCAGGGAAATATGGACCAAAGCTTGGGAAATGAAAATCCAATCGGGAAGAGGAGAGTTGCAGAAAGCTAAATTGGCAGACCAAGCCTCATCAGAGGCCTAGCTTTCCTGCAGAGAAAATTGAGGGGTGGTCCGGGTGGGGCGTAGCTTTTTGACCATCCACTCCAGTTCTTTCCGCGCCTTGGCTTCAAATTGTGGTGGGCAGACCAGGTAGCCAAAAGCCAGATCATTATCTTCGGGAAACAGGGTTATTTTTTCGCCTGTCAGGTGAGAAAAGGAGTAACCCAATTCCTGGAGCAGCAAAATTCCCGGAGCGATATCCCAAAAAGGCATGCGGCGGTTCAGCCCTACCAAAACGTGCACTTCTCCCAAGGCAAAGGACATACTTTTGCTCCCGATGCTGCCAGTAGGCACGATATTTTCCTGAGAAACGCCCAGCATGGCATAAACCTTCCGCAAAGTGGGCGGCATATAGAGGCGATGGTTGGCAAACTTCAGGTCCCGCCAACGTCTGATCCGAGGCATGACCGCCTGACGCGCCGCGCCTTTCTTCTCAATCCAGGCTCCCTTATCCTTGATGGCGTAGACCAAAATCTCCCGAACCGGGTCAAAGATCAGGGCCAGTTTGAGCTGGTCATAATTTTCAAAGTAGGCTACTTGAAATACAAATCCGGCTTTGCCATGGATAAAGGCATTGGTGCCATCTAATTCATCAATGATAAAGCCTTTCTCTGCGGGAAGTTTGGAGGGGTGGAAGGTTTCCTCTGTGAGCAGGACGTGTTCGGGGAAAGCGGCTTGAATGCGCTGGCAGGCCATCTGACTGATGGCCAGATCTACCTGGGATACGGGGGTGCCGTTGTGCTTGGTGGTGACCTGAAGGTCCCGCCGCCAATGCTGCAACATAATGGCCCCAGCATCCTGTGCCAGTTCCTTTAAGAATTCAAGTGTTTCCCACATACTTTTCCTACTGTTACGAAAGATACGCAAAGAAGGTGCCTTTCCTAGACCTATTAGAGGAGAATGGTTAACATTACCCGCCTAACGGCAAAAAAATAGCTCCCTCCAGAGAGGGAGCCAACACAAACAAAAACACAACCCAAATTAACCTAAACCTAAATTTCTTTATGCTGAACTCGTTTACTAACAGCTATCATTATCTCTCAGCATCAAGGAGTTGCTATTTGTTTCGCTTTACATTCACAATATGGGATGTAATCCCCCTTCCACAAAGTACAATAAATAAAAAAGCCAACCTGTGTAATATTTAACTTTCCCACAGCCCTAATTTGTAGCCTGGTCTAACCGTTGGGAATTCAACTTTTGGGAAAAATGGCAGTTATAGAGGTAATCGGGGCCTTGAGAAGGGATAACCGAAGAGAGGAAAGGCTCAGGAGACTTAATTTTTCGTGTCAATAAAATGAGGCTCAGGGTATTTTTTTTCCATCAAAAAACGCTAAATGGTCCCCTGTTACATTAAATTGCTCATTTTAGGGTCGGCAAGATAGACCCCTCAACCCAAAAATCATGGAGAAATGGCGATGGATGGCCCCCTTGGGGCTGGTATTAATCGGTCTCGGGTTCAGCCTGGCGGGCCAGGCCATCATATTAAAAATGGAAGCAGCTGCCTGGTATGGGTGGGTAGGCCTGGGTACGCTGGGTTTATCGGTCTTCAATGCGGGCATAGCCGTCTTCGGTGAAGCCGTCAAAGAAAGTACCCTCGCAGCCTGGAAAAAGCGACAAGAAAATGGATCCTGAATCTCTACAACTCAGTCCTGAAGAATGGGCCGTATTTCAGGACCGGGACTTTTTGCCGCTCAAGCAACAAGTCTGGGCAAAACTGGAAGGCCGCTTAGCTTTGCTGCATCAGGCATTGTGGGCGGAGGTGAGCCAGGATGCTCATCTGCCAGCGGTGGTCCGACAAGGCCGGGGCAAAAGAAGTCGGGGAGAAAACTATCAGGCCTTTCCTTATCGGGTCTTGGATTGCCCTTCTGTCCTGGAAAAAGAAGATTGGTTTTTATTCCGGGCGCTGATCATGTGGGGGCATAGCCTGAGTTTCCATTTCATCCTTAAAGGTAGGTTTCAAGCTAGCTTCGCCCCTACGCTCTGGGAAAAGAGGCACCAGCTTTCCTCAGGTTGGATGCTCCACCTGGGAGAAGATCCCTGGCGGTGGATACAGGGGGAAGAAAAAGAGGTGAGCCTCGCCCAGATGGAAGCCTCCCACGAAACAGCGCCTTTGCTTTCCCGGCCGCATATAAAACTGAGTCGCTACCTCCCTTTGAACAGCTATGCCAAGCTAGGGCAGCAAGGCCTCAAAAGCTGGCAAGAGATCCGGTCGGTATTAGGAAGTCAGGCGTAGTTCCTGAATGGAAAAAGCGTCGCTATCCTGCCAAATGGGAAATTTTTCCCGGTAGCGGTCCATGGGAGCAGGATCGAGTTCGGCTTGTAGCAGTTGGGGAGTTTCCGTTTCGTAAGCCATACGGTCTCCCATGTGGTCCAGGATCATGCTGCTGCCTGAATAGCTCAATCCATTGGGATCTTCCCCTACCCGGTTTACCCCTATCACATAAGCTTGATTTTCTATGGCACGCGCATGCAATAGACTCTCCCAATGGCGCACCCTGGGTCGCGGCCAGTTGGCGACATAGATCAGTAAGTCATATAGCAAGCCCCCATCCGCCTGGACCTGGTTGCGACTCCACACCGGAAAGCGCAGGTCATAGCATATTTGGGCCATGACTTTCCAGCCCTGGATATTCAGGATCACATTTTCGGTGCCGGCCGTATAAGGTCCATCTTCGCCAGCCATGCTAAAGAGATGCCGCTTATTATAGCGGGCTTGCAAGCCATTTTTGTCCACCCACAAAAAGCGGTTGAAATAGTTCCCTCCTTCTTCGATGATCACACTGCCTCCTACCACACACTCCCGGGCCTCGGCTACTTGCTGCATCCAGGCTACGGTAGGTCCCTGCTCAGTCTCAGCTATTTTTGCCGGGCTCATGCTGAAACCGGTGGTAAACATTTCCGGCAGGAGTAAGAGGTCTATCTCTTGCGAAAATTCCGCCAACATCTGATCTGCCGCCAGGCGATTTTTCTCCGCCTCATGCCAGTGCAAATTCATCTGTAGGGCTGCAACACGAATCTTTTGGCGCATTTCTATAAAGTTTTGAAAATGAAGGGGTTTATGTAAAAATATGATGAAATATGTGTCGATTTGGTGGTTTCTATCTTGCTTTCTGGCAATATTTTTTAACTTCACCCGCGCAAGAAAAAGTCAGTTTAAATTTACACAAAAAACCTTTTTCATTATGAGTCATATTGTCGCCGTACAAGCCCGGGAAATTCTGGACTCCCGAGGTAATCCCACTGTAGAAGTAGAAGTATTAACCTCAGATGGCGTACAGGGAAGAGCAGCCGTTCCCTCTGGAGCCAGCACCGGCATGCACGAAGCAGTAGAATTGCGGGATGGAGGAGATCGCTACCTTGGTAAAGGGGTCCTGCAAGCGGTACAAAATGTCAATGACGTGATCGGACCTGAGCTCGAAGGCATGTTGGTTTTCGATCAGGCAGCCATAGATCACAAACTACTGGAACTGGACGGAACCCCCAATAAAGGAAAACTAGGCGCCAATGCCGTGCTAGGAGCCTCTCTGGCCACCGCCCGCGCCGCGGCTGATAACCTCGGCTTACCCCTATACCGCTACGTAGGCGGCGTAAATGGCCGCTACCTGCCGGTACCTTTGATGAACATCCTGAACGGCGGTAGCCACGCGGATAACTCCGTGGACATCCAGGAATTCATGATCATGCCCGTCAAGGCAGACAGCTTCCGGGAAGCCCTACGTATGGGAGCGGAAGTGTTCCATGCGCTAAAGAAAGTACTGAAGAAAAAAGGCCTGAGCACCAACGTTGGTGACGAAGGAGGATTTGCTCCGAACCTTTCTTCCAACGAAGAAGCCCTGCAAACCATTACTCAAGCGATTGAAGCAGCGGGATATCGCCCGGGAGAAGATATCTTTTTTGCCCTGGATTGTGCCAGTTCTGAGTTCTACGACAAGGACAAGGATCGCTATGTCTTCCACCACTCTACCGGAGATGAACTGACTTCCGAAGATATGGTGAGCTTTTACCAGGATTGGTGTAACCGTTATCCCATCGTATCTATCGAGGATGGACTGGATGAAAATGACTGGGCAGGTTGGAAAAAACTGACCGATGCCATCGGAGATACGGTTCAGTTGGTTGGCGATGACCTTTTTGTAACCAACGTTGACTTCCTGCAGCGGGGCATCAATGAAGGCGTAGCCAACTCTATTCTGGTGAAAGTAAACCAAATCGGTTCTTTGACCGAAACCATCGAAGCCGTACAACTGGCGACCCGCCACTCCTACACCAACATCATTAGCCACCGCTCTGGCGAAACGGAAGATACTACCATCGCTGACCTGGCGGTAGCCCTCAACTCTGGCCAGATCAAAACCGGATCTGCCTCTCGTAGCGACCGGATTGCCAAGTACAACCAACTGCTCCGCATTGAGGAAGAACTGGGTGCTGCTGCCGTATATAGCGGGAGCCGCTTTCCGTATGTGAAGTGAGACCGTTCTGAGATCGTCCCGATAAATCGGGACTGAGAGAGGTGAGACCGCTTCGCTGTGGGAAGTGAGACCGTAACATTGGCTTCCAGCCGGTCTATGCGGAACCCCGGATGACCATCCGGGGAGAATCATCCCCGAGAATCCGGGTACCCGCAGCTGGGAACTGCACGTAAAGGACGCGAATTGAAAAATGATAAGCCTACATGAGTCATCCTGAATTTTGGGATGGCTCATTTCTTTTTAGGAATTTTTTGAGACGGATAGGAAAGGGCCATTTTTCTTCCATATTCCTGTCCCCCAGGAAGCTCTTCCGACTGCAAGGAGGTAAGCTATCCGGGTCGAGGCCTCCGACATTTCTATCGTCGGAGGTCTCTCGCTTTGGTACCATTCTCTACAAGGTAATCTGCATGAGGGGAGGTGTAGGTAGCAAGAGACCCCCGACGATGAACATGTCGGGATCTATGACCCAGATAAGTCATTTTCCAGATCTTGTACTCATTTCATTCATCCTGAAATAGGAGGATTATCCGCAAGGCAAAAAGGTGCTTGGCAGGCCTATTTAGCCTAGGGCCTTCTTGGATGAGACAAAAAAATAAACTTTCGTCAGCAGGAGTAATGATATGTATCCCTAAACGGGTACTAAGGTAAATAGGGAATACACTATCTCGATTTACCTATACAAATCCCTTTAAATGAATTACCCTAAGTATTGTCCTTCCAGCCTGCTAGTATGTATCATTTTAGCAGGCTTACTCTTTTTCTTCCCCTCTTCAGTGGGGGCACAATCTCTGCCATGCGGGACGGAGGTTTCTCCTTCCTACGATGTTTTTTGGGCTCCTTACCAAAGTAATTTCGAACGCTATCAGCAATCGGACTGGCAAAGTCGCACACCCGATGTAATCAGGGTTCATTTTATTCAATTTACGAATAGCGACGGGACGGGAGGGCTTAGCAGGATGGAATTGCAAAGCGCGCTGGACGTGGTCAACATCAGGTTTGCTCCTGCGAATATGAGGTTTGAAATGTGTGAACCTAGCTACATTGCCTCCGCTGCATTAGCAGACTTTCAGGAGAACACCGACGAAGCAGAGGCTTTTCTTTATAAAAAGCCCAAAGTGCTCAACGTATTTGTTCCGGACTCTGTATTCACGATTAACAATCTTAGCATTTGTGGATATGCCTATTTCCCTGATGCTCCTAAAGAAGGCGTATTCATTTCCAGGCATTGCATGCTGAATGGTTCCACCCTTGCTCATGAATTAGGCCATTATTTCAACCTCTTCCATACCCACGGACGAACCAACTTTGGAACCACAGATGAAAAAGTAGATGGGTCCAACTGTGGAGAAGCAGGGGACTTAATTTGTGATACACCCGCAGATCCTAATCTCTTAACTGACATGGTGGACAGCAGTTGCCTATATATCGGTACAAGCACGGATGTAAATGGGGATCCCTACCAACCAGATCCCAGAAATATCATGTCGTATGCCCCAAAGCAATGCCATGACTTCTTCTCAGTTGAGCAGTCCGCCAGGATGCGGTTTGCCATGGAATTCCTCAGACTTAATCTGGTCCTTAATGATGATCAAATCTGCGCCGATCCTTCCCCCTCTGCTTGTTTGACCGTCACCTCAGCAGAAGATTTTGGACCAGGTACGCTCAGGTCAGCAATGGCTTGTGCCAATCGTCGCCCCGGTCCTGATACGATCCGATTCCAAGTAAACGCCTCATCCATAAAAGTAGATTTCGCCCTTCCTCCTTTCATGGATGATAGTACAGTCCTGGAAGGCTTTAACCTGCAGCGGAATACCCCCATGGTAATTGATGCAGACCAAGTTGCAGGAGATAATGGCTCCTTGTTCCGGGTGATGGGGAATCAAATTGAAATACGCGAAATTCACATTGAGGAGCATGTACCAGCTAGTCAGTACCGATTTAGCCAAGGGGCTATCCATGTGATGGATGGAGCAAGTGATTTCTTGCTACAGGCCATCCATATCAATGCCGCTCATACCGCAGTCCTGCTTGAAGACGGAACGGGTAGGATGGTCGGCTGCCAACTGGAAGGGAACCGCTACGGCTTGAGGTATAAAGAAGGTTCCTCAGCGATAGAATTATCAGAAAGCTCCATTTTATGCACAGAATTTTCACCTATCGATTTCGAAAATGCTAGCCCTGACCAAGTCAAGGACCTACCCGCTCCTCCGGTTATTGCTCAAGTTGGTGGAGAAAGCATTTCAGGGACAGCTATACCAGGAGCAAGAGTCGACCTGTTTGAAAATGTGACCGATGCATGTGCAGGAGCGCCTTGCCAAGGAAAATATCTTGCCAGTACCATGGCGAACAGCGAGGGATTCTGGGAATTCCAGAACCTCTCTCAACTTGTTTCCACTTACACCACCACTGCTTCGGTTTCCCAAGGGGGACGAGTCTCAAGTTCAAATTTCTCTTCCTGCGTAAGTGGCCAAGCGGCAGGTTCCCTTTCCCTTTATCCAGTTCCAGTTGCCTCCGCTGAGCTTTTCCTGGAGATTACAGATGCTCCTGGCACTCTTGAAGTGCAAATCCTGGATCTTTTGGGGAAACAGGTCTTCACCCAAGTGTATGAAATGAATTCATCTTACTTGAAACAAAAACTGGAGTTAGGAGAAAACTTTAGCGCGGGGGTTTATATCGTGCGCGTCCAATTAGCAGATAGGCTCATAAGCCGAAAAATCACCGTCCAATAAAGGGAGAGACCGTCCCGATAAATCGGGACTGAGAGAGGTGAGACCGCTTCGCTGTGAGAAGTGAGACCGTAACACTGGCTTCCAGCCGGTCTATGCGGCACCCCGGATGACTATCCGGGGAAAATCATCCCGAGAGTCCGGGTTCCTTTACCTGCAACTGCACGTAAAGGACGCGAAGAAACTTCAGGGCAGACCGGTGGGTCTGCCCCTTTTCTATGCAGGATTTTGTTGCGAATCATTAACCTATTCGGCAGGGGATGTACTAAGGGAAAAAAGACCTTCCAGTAATCTTAATCCCCTTTTGTTTATGTGGGTTCGTTCCGCTTTCTACTTCGGCTACCTTGCCCTGGCTTTCATTCAGGCTCTATTTCTCCAGCCAGTGCTGGGGACCTTCGAATTTTCCCTTTTTGAAGGGATCACCCATCTGTTCGGCCAACTTTTTATGGGGGTAGGTTCTATCCTGTTAGGGATATGGGAAGCCCTTTTCAGCTTTGCTACCTGGTGGTAGGATAAGGCTGTTATGATTTCAACCTCCCGACCACTTTACAGCGCTTAAACACGGCTTCATTGTGGGGAGCATCAGCTAACTCGTCCGTCAGGTCCTGACCGGACCAGTGGCTGTAATGGACCCCCTTTCGCCAGTGGCGGCTAAAGCTCACATCGTAGATGATGCCTTTGTAGGCTACCCAAATCTCTTCTTTCTCCGAGCCGTTGCGGAGAGCCAGTTGGGAGCGGGTATATTCGACGAGTTCTTCCATGCCGGCAAGTAGCGATATTTTTAGAAGGAGGCAAAACCAGGAAGCTGGCTTTTGTCTCCCAATCAACGTTTTACCACCATTTCACTTCTCACAATTTCCGAGATTTGTAAATAATCTGTATATTCTGGCTCAAACCAACCCTCAAGGCGATCTTTTCTCCATCGCCAAACCTACGATTCACTACTTCAAAACAAATACCTACTACTTATGGATTTCGGAAACATTAATTATCTCGCTGCGGGCGTAGCCGCCCTGGCAGCTTTTGGTTTGGGTGCCGCATGGTACAGTCCCCTTTTATTTGGTAAAGCCTGGCAAGCCGAGCTTGGATTCACGGATGAGTATCTGCAGGAAGGCAACATGGGCAAAATCTTTGGCACCTCTTTTATCATGATGATCATCATGTCTCTGGGGATGGCCGTGCTCATTCAAGGCGGAGAAACCAGCATGGGTTGGCAGGAAGGCCTGATGCGTGGACTCTTCATCGGAGCAGTCTTTGTGGGTACTTCTATGGCCATCAACATGCTGTACCAGCGCAAGTCTATGAAGCTCTGGCTGATTGATGGAGGCTACCAAATTCTCTTTCTGACAATGATGGGTGCGATTTTAGGTGCCTGGCAATAAATACATTGATCCTCCACCATTTCAATGGCCACCCAGTCTCCAGCTGGGTGGTTTCTTTTTTTCGGAAGAGGCACGGTTAGAAATTTTGAGAACATGCCTTGCCTGCCTATTTTCATGGGTATGAAAAAAACCTGGCTCCTGTTCCTTTGCCTTTCCTTCATCCTCCCCCTTCCAGCTCAAACCGTCAAGCTACTCACCTGGAATATTCAGGACCTGGGTCGCTCAAAGGATGAGGCAGAAATCAAGGAGATGGTGAAAATCATGCGCCAATACGACCTGATTGCTATCCAGGAAGTGGTGGCCAAAGATCCCGCCGGAGCCCGAAAAGTGGCCGAACTGGCAGATCTGCTCAACCGAAGTGGCAACCGCTGGGACTACCGCATCAGCAACCCCACCCAGAGCCCCTCTGCTTATATCAGCGAACGCTATGCGTTCATCTGGAAAAGTAGCCTGATCCAAAACCTGGGCAGCCCCTATCTCGACCAGGACCTGGCGCGAGCCTGTTTTCGGGAGCCTTACATTGGAAAATTTCGCTTAAAGTCTCATCCCGAGCCCTTCTACGTGGTCAACTTCCATGCGCGCAAACACGACCAGCAACCCGAAGAAGAGATACAGTTTTTCAGTCAATACCAGCGAAGATTAGGCAGTGATTATGTGTTCATTGCCGGAGACTTCAACCTGGATGATGAGCACGAAGTATGGAATGCCCTTAAATGGATGGGCTTTCGTCCGGCGATTAGCCAGGTGCCTACCACCCTGAAGCGCAAGTGTACCCGCCAGGCGGAATACTTCAATTATCCCATTGACAATATTTTCTTCGATCGAGATGTCTGCCAGCGATTAGATGCAGGCCGCGTAGACTTTGTGAGGTCATGTGAGCGATTGGAACTGGCCCGCGGCATTTCTGACCATTTACCCGTATTTTTAGCAGTACAGCTCACCACCCCATAACCTGGTTTCTGTGGTCCATGCCCTCTACATCATCGGTTTTTCCCATGCGGCTTATCTGATGATCCTGCTGGGAACTAAGCGAAAAAAACATACCGGAGACCTGCTGCTCACGGCTTTTTTCCTGATCTCCGGGCTGTTTCTCTACCTGATTTACGCACGCACTACCGGTTTTCTTCACACCCAAATGCCTCATTTATTGCGGGTGAAGTTGCTGTTGCCCGCATTTTTGCCGCCTTTATTTTTTCTCTATATCGCTTCCTTGACCCAACCTTCCTTTCGCCTAAAGCGGGTACATGGCCTGTATTTCCTGCCTGCCTTGGCCATCATCGTCATGCTCTTCCCTTATTTCCTGCTATCTGCCGAGGAAAAGACCTTTATATCTGTCAATGAATATCTCCCCCGGGCCTATGTGGGAGCTTACTTCCTCCAACGGTTGAGCACGCTGGGATTCGCCCTAGCGAGCCTTTGGTACCTGCGCCTTCATCAGAAAAGGATCTCCGCCTATTTTTCAGAAAAAAGCTCCGTCGCCCTTCTCTGGTTAAAAATCCTGGCCTGGGGCTTTCTCTTTTATGCGCTTTGGATGGCTTTTGCTTACCTGATGAATTTCTTCCTGTATGATGGCATCAATCGGTCCTATTTTGCCGAGCCCAGCCTTACCTTGCTCGTCCTGGTGCTGGGATTCTTTGGCTTGCGCCAGGACCGGATTTATCCAAGTCATGATCCTGAAAGAAACCAACTGGTCGAAACCATGCCCACTGTATCTGAAAAGTATGAAAAATCCGGTCTGGCACCGGATAAGGCCTCGGATTTAGCCCACCAACTCAAAGTTTATATGGTAGAGGAAAAGGCCTATCTCAATCCTAAACTAAGTTTAAGCGATCTGGCTGAAGTGCTGGGCGTCTCCATGCACCATCTCTCTCAGGTTATCAACGAGCAGGAAGGACAGCATTTCTTTGAATTTGTCAACCGATACCGGGTGGAAGCGGTAAAAAAAGCCTTGAAAGACCCAGCCAACCACCATCTGACCATTTTGAGTTTGGCCCTGGACGCGGGATTTAATTCCAAAGCGGCCTTTAATGCCACCTTTAAAAAGCTCACGGGCCAAACTCCCTCTGCCTATCGAAAAGCCCCCTCGTAGCTTCTCCGGCTATTTTTTCGGGCGTCCGACTTTTCCGGCAAGGCGTAGCCGAGAGATCAGGACGTGTTACTTTATCGGGCTGGACGACCGGCACCTGGATTTTGTGCTGCTTGGGGTCAACCATTAAAAAACTCACATGAAATTCTTCAGATTATTATGCCTCACGGCTTTTCTGGGATGCGAAGCCTTAAGCTATGCCCAGCTCTCTCCTTTCACCGCGGTGGATTGGCAGGAAGATCACCCGCAGGTCCAATACGAGGATCAATGGTATGCCCTACGCCAAATCGACGACATCAAAGCCGCGGAAATGGTCCGCTTTTGTCAGGATGCCTACGGGGCAAAATGGAAGAAGCGATTTTCAGAGGATTTGGTGCAGGTGATGAGCGAAATGGGCCACTTCCCAGGTCTGCAGGTCAATCTGGTCCTGGAGCAGGAAGGGCAGGAAAAGCGGGTCTTAGCCAAGATGACCGAAGCAAACCGGCTGCTGGTATGGCGCTATAACAAAGATAAAGTACTGCTCAAAACGCTCAGCCGGAAAGAGGTGGAAGAAGACCTGGCCTTTCTTACACAAACCATCGCCTCTGCCTACAGCTACGCTGATTTGAAAGGGGTGCCTTATGCCGCCCAACTCTCCGAGATCAGTCAGCAATGGAAGGAAGGAGGCCTGGGAACGGAACTCGCCCTGGAGGTCGGACAAGTGATCGCTCAATTTGGAGATGGGCATAGTCGGGTCCGCAAACTTTCCCGTATGCTCGATCCGGGCTTTCTGCCCTTTGCCGTGAGCGCCTATCAGAATCAGGTGGTCTGTCTGTCAGCCGAAGGGGCAAAACTGCTACATCCTCAGTATCCTTATCTCGATGCCGTCAATGGATTGTCGGTGGACAGCCTGCTCAGGCTCAGTCGCCGTTTTACAGCGGACGGTTCCCCCCAATTTGTGCGCTTTCGCTCTGTAGAACTGCTTGCTTATATCCAGTTTTTCCT
This sequence comes from Bacteroidota bacterium, assembly GCA_038527215.1. Classification (GTDB taxonomy): domain Bacteria; phylum Bacteroidota; class Bacteroidia; order J057; family J057; genus JAWPMV01. The sequence goes on along the minus strand of JBCBGC010000004.1, from coordinate 28,080 downwards.
GCAACTGGGGGAGGCAGATCAAGGCAGTCAACTCCTGGTCCGCTTGCGCAACGATCAGGGCAAGACCAAGGAAATTCAGACCACCCTTTCTGAAAAACCCATCTGGCCTCCACAACTGCCAGCGGGAGATGCTCTGCTGGAAGAAAACATCGGCTACTTACGGCTCCCTTCCATGTCTGGTTCTGATCCTCGCCTGGAGAAGTTGCCCGAACGCATGGCTAGGTTCAAAGATACCCGAGGGCTGATCATTGACGTGCGTGGCAATGGAGGCGGCTCCCGCAAAGCCCTCATGACCCTGGCGCCTTATTTTCTCAAACCGGATCAAGGACCCATCGTCGGGAATGCAGCCGTTTTTCGGACCGAGGATACGAGCTTTCCTGAAGAGGGATATTTGAGCCGAAGATTTATGTATCCTGAAAAAAGTGGCAAGTATGCCCCGACAGCCTTACAGGCTATTGCCACCTTTAAGGAAAGTTTCCGTCCGCAATGGCAATTTGATGAAGCGCAGTTTAGCCCCTGGCATTATCTGGTGCTTAGTCCTCAGCCCGAGACCGTGCCTTTCCTTTATGAAAAGCCGGTGGTAATCCTCATGGATGCTTTCTGTTTCAGCGCCACCGACATCTTCCTGGCCGCCATGGGAGAAATAGCAGGCATTACCTTGATGGGAACCGCTAGCGGAGGCGGCAGTGGCTTCAGTAAAACCTACGAGCTTCCCCACTCAGGGATTGAGGTTTCTCTTTCCCGGATGGCCTCCTTTCAGCCCAACGGGCAAATGTATGACGGGGTGGGCGTACAACCGGACATACCGATATCTCCAGACCTGGAAGAGGTTACAGGGCAGCGGGATGGCACCCTGGAAGAAGCCCGCGCTTTTATTTTACATCAGCCCTAAGGTAGGGCGCATTTTTCCGAAAACTTCTTTGGGCTAGCCTCGGTAAGGAAGGAGAAAATGGGGTAAAAATGGATAAAAGGCTTAATTTTGGCCGCTCTGCTGGATAGATCTTGAGGGAACCCATTCCGGGGCCGCTTGAAAAATAGGTTTTTATCTTTCTTAAGCGTTTGATTTTTCAGGATAAATCCAGATATTTGCAGCCCAAACGCCTGAAAAAGGCTTTCAATATTGTAAATTCTCAAGGATTAAGATAATGGCCAGAGTTTGTCAAGTAACGGGAAAGCGCACCATCAGCGGAAACCACGTTTCTAAAGCGCACAACAAGGTGAGAAGGAAGTTCTACCCCAATCTCCAAAAGAAGCGTTTCTACGTTCCTGAGGAAGATCGTTGGGTAAGCCTGAAGGTTTCTGCCAAAGGCATCCGCGAAATCACCAAGAAGGGCATTTCTCAGGTACTCAAGGAAATGAGAGCCCGCGGCGAAAAAGTATAATTTTTTGGCCTGGCCAAAGAAAAACTCATGGCTCAAATTACCCCGGTAATTTGAGTCATTTTTTATGTAGGCACGCAGGCAACGAAATCGGCCTTCGTTCCGACTTATTAGAAAAGAATCCCTAATCATGCGATACACGCTTGTCCTCCTGCTGAGTTTGTGCCTGGTTCCCTTTCAACTGACGGCCCAACAAGTCACCCGCTCAGGTCTCAAGCCTCCCAAAGGCCCCAAGCCTGCCTTCCGGCAGTTTCCCTGCGGGGGAGAAACCATTCTGGATGAAGATTTTCAAACCAGTGGGGACACCCTTCCAGCCGGCTGGAGCAGCCTGGACCTGGACCAGTTTACCCCACGGGACGAGATTCTCTTCCTGACCCCGGCAAAAGGCTGGCAAAAAGTCGTTGACTTTCGGGATCCTGATTCCATCAACCTGGTCATGGCCTCCCCTTCCTGGTACAAGGATACCACTGGAGCCAGCAACGATTACCTTATTTCTCCCAAAATTAGCCTGACGGCCAATCCTTGTCTTTCCTGGTATGCTTATTCTCAGGACCCGGGTTTTGGAGAGAATTATGAAGTACTGGTCAGCAATACGACCCCGGATTCTGCGGGATTTGCGGCGAATGCCCCAGTATTGGTGGTAACTGGTGAGGGAGATGAGTTTACCTATCGCTCCGTCAGCCTGGCTGCTTACAGTGAGCAGGAAGTTTATGTTGCTTTCCGCCAGACCTCCTCTGATAAATTCATCCTGGTCCTGGATGATATTCGGGTAGCTGAAGTGGAATCATTTGATCTGGCCATGTTTACCCTGGACCCCATTGAAGCAGATACGACCGGAGATGAGGTTACCTTCAGCGGTTCCTTTATCAACCGTGGCCTACAGGAAGTAAGTTTCGACTCGGCCCAGTTCCAGATCAGCTATCAGGTCAACGACTCTCCGGTTGAAACGATTACCATAGATTCTGCCTTCACCCTGGTACCCAATGATACCATGCAATTCGTGCATGATAGTACCTGGACCGTAGATTCTTTAGGCAGCTTGCGGATTGCCGTTTGGATCAGTGGTTTTGGGGTAGACGATATTCCTGCGAATGATTCCTTGATCTTTTTCCAGGCTGTCGGGGTTCCGACCAGCATTGGCCAAGCACTCGACGTACAAAAGCTGAGGCTGTATCCTAATCCGACTGCTACCTCCGTCCAATGGGAGCCTTTGCGGCCAGACCAATATCCCGTGGAGCTGTACTTGCGGGATCTGCGTGGTCGGGCCATCATCCAACAAAGCCTGCTTCGTCCGGAAGCGCATCAACTGGATCTTAGCCAACTTCCCGGCGGCTTATATTTCCTTCAACTGATAGGACCGAAGGGGCAGCAGTGGATGGGAAAAATCCAGAAGCAATAAGCATGTAACTACTCAAGGGGCCGGCTGCATGACCATGCGGCCGGCCTTTTGGGTCACCCAAACCTGTTGTCCCAATTCCCATGTTTCTTCAAACGGTCTGGAAATCTCCAAAAAGGTAAACTGCCCGCCCAGGATCAACCCTACCTTGAGATGCGTAGGAAAGGCTTCCAGCGACTTAATCTCCCCTTTGATCCCAAAGCCCTCTCCCTGACCAAAGAGGGTTTCAGGAGCCCCCTGTCGGGCCCATTTTCCCTCATCCATTTCCCATACCTCATCCGAAAGCCGCAGCAGCTCAGCGGTGTCGTGGCTTACCATCAAAGTAGTGGGCGCATAGGTATCGTGAAGGGTTCGCAGGTATCGTTGTAAGCGAAGGCGCATCTCCGGATCAAGCGCTGCCAGCGGTTCATCCAGGAGTAAGAGGCGGGGTTTTCGGACCAAAGCCCGGGCCAGGGCGACTCTTTGGGCCTGCCCGCCTGAAAGGCTATGGGGTTTCTGGTCGGCTAGCTGCTGAAGTTCCACCACCTCCAGCAACTCTTCAACGATGGTTGGGGATTGTGCTTTGTCCAGGCCAAAACGCAGGTTTTGCCGTACGGTAAGATGAGGGAAAAGGGTCGGATGTTGAAAGCAAAATCCGATTGAACGCTTTTGCGGAGAAAGATGAGTATTCCGGTCAGCCTCGAACCAGGTTTCTTCCTCTACCTTCAGGAAGCCAGCCGAGGGGCGGACCAAGCCAGCCAGCATGCGGAGAAAAGAAGTTTTTCCTGCTCCTGAGGGTCCATAAATGCCGAGAAAGGTGCCTGCCTTAATCTGGCCCTTCAGGGCCAGTCGCATGGGCCCAGTGGCCGCTTGTAGGTCATGTTGTAGATCAAATCGAATCATGCGTGCCAGCTTTTTATCCCTTCTCGATTGACCCCATACACCAACAACAAAATGACAAAGGTAATGCCCAGCAAGAGCCCCGCGTACAAATGGGCGGCATCGTAATTCAATTGTTCCACTTCATCATAAATGGCGATAGAGGCCACCCGGGTTTCTCCGGGAATATTGCCGCCGATCATGAGGACAATGCCAAATTCGCCGATGGTATGCGCAAAACTCAGGACACAGGCGGTCAGCAGAGCCGGTTTCATATTGGGTAAAAGGACCCGGAAAAGGGTTTGCCAGCGGTTTTTGCCCAACACATAGGCCGCTTCATGCAAGGCAGCCGGTAGTTTCTGAAAGCCTGCCTGAATGGGCTGTACCATGAAGGGCAGGCTGTAAATCATGGAAGCCAGCACGATGCCTTCAAAAGAAAAGACCAGTTGCAGCCCCAGTACTTCGTTGAGCCAGGCTCCCAGGCCGCGATTAGGCGAAAGCAGGAGAAGGAGATAAAAGCCCAGCACTGTGGGCGGCAAGACCAAGGGCATGGCAATCAAGGCTTCTGCCACAGCTTTTCCCCGAAACTTCCCATAGGCCAGGCCATAGCCAAGGGGCAGCCCCACCAGCAACAAAAGCCCGGTTGTCAAGGCCGCCAGGCCAAAGGTCAATTGAAGAGGGGTCCAATCGATCATGGTCAGGGGCTACTGGTTTGGGAAACGAAGCTAAGGTCAGTTTCATAGCCAAAGGCTCGTAACACAGCCTGGCTCTCCTCGGACATCATAAAGGTTAGGAACTGCTTTACCTGGGCGGGTTGTTGGCTGTTTTTCAGGCCAACCATGCCTTGTAGGATCGGTGGATAGGCTTCCTCCGGTACCGGCACCCAGTGCCCTGCTTTCGCGGGAGGTAAGGCCTTCACCACTGAGGCAGCGGTAAAGCCCAGGGAAGCCGCTCCGGATTGGATAAATTGGTTGGTTTGGCCAAGGCTCTCTCCAAAGACCAGTTTATCTGACAGGCTGTCTTTCCAGCCCCAAAAATGCAGGGCCTGCATACTGGCATGACCATAAGGGGCCGTTTCGGGATTGGCCAGGGCAATATGGCGCAAATCAGCTGCCAATAGCCGCTCTAAGTCGATGGGCTCCTTTGCCTGAGGTTCCCATAAGACCAGCTTTCCCTGGGCATAGGTCTGGGGAGGACTAAAGGTCAGCTTTTGCTCATACAGATAAGTAGGATAGGACAGGTCGGCGGATAAAAAAAGGTCGAAAGGAGCACCCTGCACGATTTGGGTGGTCAGCTTACCGGAGGAGCCCAGGATGATTTCTACGGGAATACCGGTTTGCCGGGTGAAAGAGGAGGCCAGGCTGTCCATGGCAAACTGCACATTGGCGGCAGTGGCCACCCGCAAAGGAGGTAGCTCAGGGCCCTGGCAGGCCATGATCCCCCATAGTAGTATCAAGCATCCTTTTATCTGCCTCATCTTGCTTAGAACTCCATTGCTGCGGCTTCTTGCTCTACAAAGTCCCGTAACTTCTGCTCAAAGGCACGAAAGCGCGCCAGGGCCTGTTCTCCTCTGGTGCTCAAGTATGCGCCTCCTCCGGTCTTGCCTCCAGCTCGTTTCATCACCAGCGGTTCCCCAGCCAGCTCGTTCATCTCCTGCACCAGCCGCCAGGCTTTGCGGTATGACATATCCATTTCCCGGGCCGCCTGAGAAATGGAGCCCAGTTGCTTAATCTGAGCCAGCAATTCCACCCGGCCCATGCCTAGAAAAGGATCAGCTCCGACGTAGACCCGTAAACGGACTTCCAGCTGCTGATTATGTATACCGTTATGCATAGCCATACATAACGAATATACTGAATTTAATCCAAATGCTCAGGATCGGCTTTTCCGTTGACGATCCATGTGATAGCGAATCAGGTCAAGGGCTTCCCTGCGGTAAGGGAAATACAGGGCATCGGCGTGGAGAAAGGTACGGCGGGTCAAAGGCAAATGAGAGGTGCGGGAAAGGTAGAGATATTTCCGGCCTCGGATGCGCTGCTGATAGAGGTCCTTGGTACGCAGGGGGAAAAAGGTAAAATTTCCTTTCAGAAAGCCTCCGTAGCGTACCACCTCTGACCAGCTGATGGACCATTTTTTAAAGAAGCCATAATAGCGCACCCCTTCCTGGTCAATGATGACCCTGCGGCAAAGCCCGTGCACAATCCAGGAAAAGCATCCCAACCCCAAGAGACAAGTAAGCCATTTCCAACAAGTTTGGGCGGTGCGGAAGTAGCAGATCAGACTGAGCAAAGCGAAGAGCGCGCAAAGGAGGAGCGGACCCCACCAATGAAATGAGCGGAGATGGGCAAAGGGAAAACTTTGCTGCTTCATAGGAAGGCATGTTTCTGGTTGTGCTGAGAGGCCTGTGCGAAGCCTCTCAGGAGTAAGTTTTTGGGATTAGGGAGGTAGGTGTGTAAGGAAAAAAGGTCAGCTTAGCTGACCATCAGGGCGCGGGAATCTATTCCCGCTGGCGGGTAAATTTGATGGTGGTACCTTCATCCGCGGTCATTTCAAAGCCGTCTGCCGTCAGCTTTAGCGGGGCACCTTTGTATTCTTCTCCATTCCAGATGAATAAGCTATCGTTTTTCACCTCATAGGCTGAAGCGGGCGCTTCATTCAATTGAAAATCAAAATTAAACGCGCCAAGATTGCCATCCCAGAAAATGGAATCCTGGGTCAGAGTAGCGCGAATATCCATCAATTGGCTAAGGCTCTTAAATAACTTAGCCCCAAAACCATCGCTGGATTTGAGACTATCTATCTCTGGGTTGTGAATACTGATTTTGTAGTCGCCTTCAAGGTTGGAAGGGGTAATAGAACATGCTGCCAGCATAAAGGCAAGCACCATCAGGGGTGGGAATTTGTGCATAGTTGTGGGTTGGTTTCCCTGCATTATACTGGAAATTGCCCTGGAAGGTTTTGTCCGAGCCTTTCTCACAGTATTCCGTGGGTTTTCAAATATTCGACGTACAGGCTTAACAAATACCAGATAAAAGCCCAGAGGACGAGGGAAGCGACGGTAAAAATGCCACTCTCCCGAGCGCGGGTAAAAAAACCCAGTTCGCGGTTTTCGGTGATGGTCAGGGTCCAGTAAATGGCCCCTATCAGCGGTACGCACAGAAAGGCGATTTTTTCCCACAAGCCCAGACTGATCCTTGCCCGATGCGCGGCTTTTTGTTCCTCTTCAGCCAGACCCGCCAATAAGCGGTTGACCTGCTGGTCAGAGATGGGACGATGCTGGAGAATCTTCCGTACCACCTGTAATACCTCGGGAATATAGTCCTCGTGATGTCGGAGGATTTTTACCAACTCCTCGTCGGAAAAGCGGTCATATTTTTGATACAGGGCAGCAGACTCGTGCATAGAGGGCATAAGTTACGAAAAGTAGGGCAGCTGCTGCCTGGTCAGAAGGAATTAAACTTGTGATTTTTGCCAGGCTTTTGCGGCTTCCAGGATTCGTTCCAGCAAGGCGATATCCAGCTTGAGTTCCGTCAAATCCACCCGATAGATTTTTATTTGCCCTTGCTCATCTTCCCACTTCAACCGCAAGCTGATTTCGTCCTTCCATCGACCGGATTGCACCTCCACCCGATAATCCCGAAAGCGGGTCCAGGGAATAGACATGCCTTCACCTCCAAAATCTACCAGCCCTCCGGCATCCATTTTTAATAATAGTTGGGGTCTCCAGAGTTTATAGGCACCCCAGGCCAGGGCACCGACTGCAATCAGGAATACCAGGGCCGCTACGCCATTGAAAAAGCCGGTAAAGGGCGTGGATACCAGGATCAGGTAAAACAACAGAAATCCCCCTATACCAAGGATGAAAAAAGGTCTGCCGACGCGGGCGGACTCATAGCTCTCCCATTTTGCGGGGATAGGCGGTACGCTATCGATATGAGGCGGGTATTGTCTTTCCGGATTAAAACGGATCAATTGCCATTGCAAGGCTTTCCACCATATTTTTCGGGGATCAGTGGCATGTTTCATCCCCCATTTCCACCACCAGCCACCTAGAAGCAGTCGGAGGAGGGCCCAGAGTAAAACACCCCCCAATACCCAGGTCCCACCGGATAGACCTGCCCAACCCAAGCCATATCTACCCAGACTCAGCAGCAGGATCACCAGCAGCAACCCCAGGCCTTCCAGGCTTTGCCCAGCCAGTAAAATCTGCCTATCGGAAGGTTGCCGAAAAAATTTCATGGGGAAGGAACCGAGGATTTGAAGCATAGAAAAACGGGTATCTTTGGATAAAGACACCCGTTTTGTGGTAATAGTTTATGCATGGAGGTGAAGCACCTAAAAGGTTCTTCAGCCTATTTATCCATCAGGCTACGCATTTTAGCCTGGTATCTTGCTTTATCAATTTCCAATCTGCGTCTGGCAGATGGCTTGGTGTAGGACTGGCGAGATCTCAATTCTCTGAGAATCTGAGCGTCCTTGAATTTTCTCTTATATCTTCTAAGGGCGCGGTCTACGCTTTCGCCTTCTTTTACTCTAATGATCAGCATATATTTCTTTCGATTGAAGGGCAAAGATAAAAGGATAATTTTGGAGATGCCAATTTTTTTTAAAATCTCCATACTTCCTCATTCATCTGCCGCTTAACGATAATAGGCACCAAAAATAATCATCATTTCGTCCGTACTCAGCAAGCCGAATCGCAGCGTTTCATTGGTGTCATTGTGGTAGGTCGCCTGCGCCCTGAGGCCTTCGCCTGCCTTCAACTGAATCGGTGGATCAAACTCCAACAGGGGCGGATGCTCCCAGTCGTTGGTGTAGAAAATCAGCTCTCCGCCGCGAGATCCGCCATGGATAAATATCCGGAATTCCGTCATCCGCTCATGCGCATGAGAGGTAAGCAAGAAAATGTTGCGAGCCTCATTAAAAGTCCAGGTACGATTGAGCGTGGTGGTTTTCTGAGGCGGTAATTCGATATCCCCATTGTTCAAGAAAAGATTATCTGCTACATGCTGCACCTCCGAGGCAGGAATGGTATGCAGGTTGGTATAGACTTCACCGATCTTTTTCTCGTTGGTCCGGTTGACATAATGGGGATTGAGGTCCAGGCTCATATTAGCCGGCATCCGCAAAGCTACCCCATCCGGAAATTCATAGGTATTCCGACGCCACTGGGTTCCATAGATATACACCTGATCCTGGATAGAAAGCAAGGTCGGAAACTGATATACGCCGTTTTGGTCCCGGAGGTCCCGGTACGTATTGGGGGTAGGCGTTGCAGCTCCCTCATCGAACTCGTACAACAAAAAGTGATGGCTTCCTCTCCGCATGTCAATTTCAAGTTTATTGACATAAATGGGTTCCGGATTATTAAGCGGGTAGTAGTAGTAAAACTCTCGTTCGTAGTTCGGGTCCACATCGAAGGGGCCCAAATGTATCTGATAGCCAGAAGCAGGCATGGGTAAAGCCGTAAATTCTGAAGGAGGCGGAACAAAACGGCTGGTATCATCCAAAAGACTAACATCTGCCACTACCCCTTCTTCAGGCGCCCCTTCAAGAATCCATTTTTTGATGAAATTGATCTCTCCGTTGGTTAGGAACTGGCCTCCCAGGGGCATGATCTCTCCATAGCCAGGATGGTCGTCCTGAAAATGCTCAATATCAGGCGCATTGATTTTTTCCCAGAGGAAGCTCTGGTACAAACTTTCCAGCCCTTTGGTACCCAGTCTCACCAGCCCATCCGCCTTCGCTGCTTCATTCTTAGGATCTTTATTGATCAGTTGGCTGTAAGCGACATCAGCAGTCAGGATCAGGTCAGATTGCAAGGCAAAGGAGTTACCCTCTACATGGCAAGAGGTACATTGCTGATCCAAAATATCTTCCTGAATGACCTGCCAGGTAGAAGGGGAATTCGGATTGGGATCGGGCCCTGGTTCAGGATCAGGATTGGTTACTTCCGGTTTACAGGCTACCAGCCCCAAGAGGAGCATGGTCATCAACAAAAAAGGACGGGTGAGTAGTTTCATACTAAAAGGGAAATCAAGAAGGAATTCCCTACAAGTTAAAACATTCCTTAGGAAAAAACAGGGGAAAGTAGATTCCCTTTTCCCCCTTATACCGTCTGTTTCATGCGCTCCATCAATTGGACAAAGGGAGCGGTATTCTGCATGATGTAGAAATGCAGATAAGGGAATCCAGCTTCCAGCAGCTCAACCGATTGCTTCATCGCCCAATCTACCCCCACCTGGATTTCCTCGGCCCGGGTTTTGGCAGCCATCATACGGTCCACCAATTCATCCGGGATATCGATATGAAAAATGGAGGGAAGGCGGGTTAGGTGTTTTTTGGAAGTGATGATTTTCATCCCTGGGACGATCGGCATGCTGATGCCTTTTTCCCGGGCCTTCTCGACAAAAGCGATAAACTTACTGGTGTCATAAAACATCTGCGAAACCGCATAATGAGCGCCTGCCTCTTGTTTTTTCAGGAGCAATTCCAGGTCAAAATTGAGGTTGGGCGATTCAAAATGCTTCTCCGGATAGCATGCCACGCCAATACAAAAATTGGTTTTGGCGGCGTCGATGAGCTCATCTATATACTCGCCTTTGTTCATGCTATCGATCTGGGACACCAAATCGAGGGCATGGCGGTTGGCGGAGCGGTCCTTGGGGAGCGGACGATGCGCCACTTTGTCTCCCCGAATGGCCAGGATATTCTCGATCCCCAGATAGTTGAGCTCAATCAGGGCATCCTCAGTTTCCTCCCGCGTAAATCCTCCACAAAGAATGTGCGGCACGGGTTCCAAATTGTATTTATACTTAATCGCTGCACAGAGACCGAAAGTCCCCGGACTTTTCCTTTTTACCTTTCGCTTAAAGCTCCCATCCCGGGTTTCTTCCCAGACTACCTCTGCAGCATGGCTGGTAACGTCAATAAAAGGTGGATCGAAAGGGAGAATAGACTCAATAGCGTCATGAATCTTCTGGATATTCCGTCCCCTTTTGGGAGGAATGATTTCCACACTTACGGTGGGATTTTTGCAGGACCTCAGATGTTCTACGACTAACATTCTTTGTTTTTAGGTCAGGTAAAATTAACAAAAACCAATGGCATACTGACACGTTTTCTTCCAGAGAAAAAAAACAGAGATCAAACGAATCGCCAAATAGAGTAGGAGTGTCCGGTAATACATGATCAGGCTTGCCTGATTGCCTCTACAGGATCTAAGCGAGCAGCCATCCTGGCTGGGGTTAAGCCCGCCACCAGGCCAATAAAGGCCGCTAAACTTAAGCCGGCCAGCATATCTTTCCAAGCAAAATCTACGGAAAAGCCGAGTTCCAGCGCATTGAGGGCAAGCTGCGTAAGTCCTCCCAGGCCAAAGACAATCAATATGCCGAGGAATCCACCCAGCACACAGACCATGATGGCTTCGGCCAGAAATTGGTACAGGATAAAGGCATTGGTGGCGCCCAGAGCTTTCTGCACCCCAATTTCATTGGTGCGTTCCCGCACAGAGATGTACATGATATTGCCGATGGAAAAGCCACCGATCAAAATCGAAAAGGCACTGATCACCCAGCCACCGAGGGCGAGGTAATCGAAGAAGCTGCTGAATGAATTCATCAGCATTTCCTGTTTATTGATGGCAAAATTGTTTTCAGCCCGGGGTTTCAGGCCGCGCGCCGCCCGCATGATGCCGATGGTCTGGTTTTCTACTGCCGTAAGATCTTCGTAGGTGCTGGCTTTGATGGCAATGACCTTCTCGATGTTTTTTCGCTTCAGGTTATACAGGCGAGCCATAACCGGATAAGGCATGACCAGGCGATTGTCATCGGAATTTGCACCTGGCGTCAGCGACTGGCCTTTTTTGGCCATAACCCCTACTACTTTGAGGCGCTTCCCTCCTACCCTGATGATCTGCCCTACCGATTCCTGTTTAGGAAAAAGCCGTTGGGCCACATTGTGGCCTATGACGCACACCCCGGCCCCCAGATGAATTTCCACTTCGGTGAAGTATCGCCCATTGGCCAAATCTGCCGTACCGATTTCTTTCATGCCTCGGGTCTGACCGATAATTTCGGTTTCGGTGGCACTCCGGCCTTCTACTTTCAGGGTTTGATTGGTGATGGTAGCCTGGAACCCGACCGCATCCACATTTTGCAGGCTTTTTTCCAGACGCTGATACTCTGTATAGGAAACCCGGGGACGATTCAGCAATTTATACCAGTTTGCATCCCGTTTTCCCCAGGGGAAATGGTGCACAAACAAGGTCGTATTGCCCAAATCGGCAATCGTGCTGGTGATGGAGGTTTGGAGTGAATTAACCATGGTCAGGATACCCGTAATGGCAAAAATCCCCATGGCAACGCCCAGCATGGTCAATATAGAGCGCAGACGATTACTCCTGATCGCGCCAAAAGCAATCTGAATCCCTTCCCATATGAATCTTCCTAAGTGCATGATGTTGCTAAATTACAAAATAGGAACAAATGAAAGCATGCCTCGTTAAAAGGATTAAACACTAAGCGCGAAAACTTTGTAAATTGAGTTCAAACCGGAAAAGAGTGGACCGGCTCAGGCCAGGTCATTTTCTCATCCCCTTCCGGAAACTCGACCGAACCTTTATCTTATTAGCGTACATGAAGAAGTTGTTTAGCGTTCTCCTCCTCCTGAGTTTTGTTGCAGGCGTTCGAGCGGACTATCTCCTGATTCCGATGGATTATAAGCAATCGGAGCATTTGAAAGCCTATGGGATAGCCTATGAAGTATTGGAATATCAGGTAGAAGTAGATTGGTTGTTGAATTACCGGGGCGGAAGTTTTATGTATAAACACACTTCCGTCTTCGAAAATGAATTGCGGGTACGCGGGGTTTCTTACGAAAGAATCTCGGACAGCCGTTCTCTGGAAATTTTGGCGCATGTCTCCTCCGAGTCCGTCAACATGGATGTGGTCAAGTTGGAAACAGCCCCGAAGATTGCAGTGTACTCCCCCAAAAACAAGCAACCCTGGGATGATGCCGTGACCCTGGCCCTGACCTATGCGGAAATCCCTTATGATGTGGTCTATGACCCGGAAGTATTAGATGGAAAGCTCAACGATTATGATTGGCTCCATCTTCACCACGAAGATTTTACCGGGCAGTTTGGGAAATTTTATGCTTCCTATCGCAACGTAAAATGGTATCAGGATGAAGTAAAATCTCAGGAGGCGACGGCTCGTCTGAATGGGTTCAAAAAGGTCAGCGATATGAAGCTGGCCGTGAGCAAAACCATCAAACAATACCTGAATGATGGCGGCTTTCTCTTTGCCATGTGTTCTGCTACGGATACCTATGATATTGCCCTGGCAGCTGAAGGGGTAGATATTTGTGAGCAAATGTTTGATCACGATCCGGCTGACCCCAATGCGCAATCTAAGCTGGATTTCTCCAAAAGCCTGGCCTTCCAGAACTTCACCCTGGTACGCAGCCCCTTCCAGTATGAATTTTCGGATATTGATTCACATACAGGGCGAACCGTCCCTGAGCATATGGATTATTTTACCCTGTTTGACTTTTCTGCCAAATGGGATCCCGTTCCTACCATGCTTTGTCAAAACCATACCCGTACGGTGAAAGGCTTTATGGGTCAGACCACGGCTTTTCGCAAGTCGTTGCTCAAACCAGAAGTACTGGTCATGGGAGAGTTAAAGGCTTATAATGAAGCCCGCTATATTCACGGGAATTTTGGAAAAGGCATGTGGACCTACTACGGTGGACATGATCCTGAGGATTTTCGGCATTATGTGGGAGAAGATCCCACTGACCTGGCCTTGCACCCCAATAGCCCTGGCTACCGTTTGATTCTGAATAACATTCTCTTCCCGGCGGCCAGAAAAAAGAAAAGAAAAACCTGATCGGTCTTTCCCGCGCCCCTCGGTTCTCTCTCATCTCAGCTTGCGCACCAAACCGTCAATCCGCGTTTGATATGAAAAATGTGCTCCTGATTTTCCTTGTCTGCCTGCCTGCCTGGCTAAAGGCGGACCACCTCCTTGTCCCGATGGACAACGCCCAGGCCAATCATCTCAAGGCCTATGGCATTGCCTATTGGGTACTGGAGCATGAAGTGGACGTCGAATGGCTTCTCAACTACCGGGGCGGTAGTTTTTTATTTCGCCACACCCAGAAATTCGAGAACGAAATGCGCATTCGGGGGGTAAGTTTTGAACGGATTACCGATGGCCGAACGAATGAAATTCTAGCCTACATCACCTCAGAGACGGTGAATATGGATGCGGTAAAACTGGAGGTTCCGCCCAAAGTGGCCGTTTATTCCCCGCGGACCAAGCGGCCCTGGGACGACGCAGTCACCCTGGCCCTGACTTTTGCAGAAATCCCCTATGAAGTCGTATATGATCCTGAGGTCTTAGAGGGTAAATTAAGTGAATATGATTGGCTGCACCTCCACCATGAGGATTTTACCGGTCAATATGGCAAGTTTATTCCCCGGCGTACCAACGCCAGCTGGTTTAGAGAAGAGGTACAGTCCCAGGAAGGTACGGCCCGTATGTTTGGGTACAAAAAGGTCTCCCAATTGAAACTAGCCGTGGCCAAAACCATCAAGGACTTTGTCGCCAATGGAGGCTTTCTCTTTGCCATGTGTTCAGCTACCGATACCTATGACATTGCCCTGGCGGCAGAAGGGGTGGATATCGTAGATGAAGTCTTTGACCATGACCCGATGGACCCTGCGGCTGATTCGAAGCTGGACTTTAGCCGCACCTTTGCCTTCCACAATTTCCGACTGGTCAAAGATGCCTACACCTATGAATATTCCAACATAGATGCGAACGTCCGTCGTAGGGTTTCTCCCAACATTGACTATTTCACCCTCTTTGAGTTTTCTGCCAAATGGGATCCTGTTCCGACCATGCTTTGCCAGAACCATACCCGGACGGTCAAAGGATTTTTGGGCCAGACTACAGCCTTTAAGAAAGATAAGATCAAGCCGGGGATCACCATCATGGGCGAACTTAAGGCCTTTGATGAGGCCCGCTACATTCATGGCAACCTGGGCCGGGGCATGTGGACCTTTTATGGCGGACATGATCCGGAAGATTACCGGCATACGCTCAACGAAGATCCAACGGATCTTTCCTTGCACCCCAACTCACCCGGCTATCGACTGATCTTGAACAACATCCTTTTTCCCGCGGCCAGGAAGAAGAAAAGGAAAACTTGATGATGAGTCCATACAGATACATAAAAAAGGGGCGATCCATCTGGATCGCCCCTTTTTTATTTGAAGAAATACTTATTCTCCCAACCAAAGTAAAGGCTTAACCGATACGCGGTTTCCCTGGCGCAGGCGCACCCAGTAGGTAGCAGGCGCCAATTCCAGGCCACGCATAGCCCGTCCGAGGTCCCACTGATGGGGTCCTGCAGCTTGCCATGCGCTGGGCATCAGATTACCCAACTGCCGTCCTGTTTGGTCTAAGACCTCTATCGTCAGCTCTCCTGCTTCCATCAGATCAAGGCTCAGCCATAACTGGCCCTGACTGGGATTGGGATAGAGTTTGAGGGCAAAATAATCCAGCTCATCATCGATGCTGACATTCACCGGCGGGGTGTTCAAGCGCACATCGGTGTACAAATGGTACTCCCCAGCATCCAGAATTACACTCGCAGCAATATCCGTAACGTCGACGCTGTCGCCGCTGAAGAAGTCATACCACATACCGGTATGGGCAAATCCAGGCACGCCCGAATTGGTCGTCACATCAAAGTTGCCGATAATGGCCACATTCATCGTACTATCCTTGAGTTGCATGGTTTTCACCTTACCAGCCACATCGAGGGTAACGTCATCGGTTTGGAACACCGCATGCTCCTGCCGCAACTTGATCAGGGCAGCATAGACTTCATACAGGCGTCGGCGGGCATCTTCCTGGAAATAATTCCATTTGATCGGTTTCTCTCCCGTCCGTCCGTTAAAATTGATGTCTACTTCATAGCCCAGTTCTCCGAATTGCCACATCAGTTTAGGTCCGGGAATCGCGAAAAAGAAGGTAGCGGCCATTTCATTTCTGGCGAGTCCGGTAGCGACATCTCTCACATCGTAGGTCCCGCTACTGTTACCAAACATTTCGTTTTTATACATCAGCCGCTGCTCATCATGGCTCTCCATATAGGCGATATTATGCGGCACGGTCCAACCACGCGTTTTAAAATACGTCCAATCCAGATTGGACTTATTGTTATCGTGATAGCCCATGGTAGCCTCATTATAGGGGTCCGTCATTTTGGACCAGAGCATCATGCCAGCTTGAGCCAGCACCGTCTCTTCCGTATTTCCTCCCAGGTGTTCCAGGATAAAATAAGCTGAAGAGTCTACGGTCCGCATCTGGTTGAACATGCGCTGAAGCAGGTTAACCCGGCTATTGTCAAAGCTATTCCACAGGGCCTCATTATTCAGGGAGTTGACCTGGGTAAAGCCTTTGGAAAGGTCCATCCTAAAGCCGTCGAAACGATACTCGGTCAACCAGTGAGCCAGCACCCGATCAGAAAAATATTTGGTTGCCTGACTTTCGTGGTTGAAATCGTAGCCCACATTGAAAGGGTGTTTCGCAATGGGATTAAACCAGGGGCTGGAAGGATCAGGCCGGTTATTGGCTTTGTCCCAATAGAGCCTCACCATGGAGTTCTGTCCAAAAGCATGGTTAAGCACCATGTCCAGGATCACCACGATGCCACGGGCATGACAGCTGTCTATGAAGGCCCGTAAGTCATTTTCTGTCCCGTAGTATTTGTCTACGGCAAAAAAGTAACTCACATTGTAACCCCAGCTGCTGTTCCCTTCAAACTCCATAATGGGCATAAGCTCAATGGCATTGACGCCCAGGTTTTGTAGGTAGTCCAAAGAATCAATCACGGTTTTGTAGTCGTGGGCCGCGACGAAATCTCTGACCAGCAATTCATAAATCACCAGTTCTCCTGGGGCGGGTCGGTCCCAACTGTTAGTCTGCCAGACGTAAGGGGTCTTACCCGGCTGAAGGACCGAAACAATATCCTGCGCCTTGGCAGGATAGGGTTGAAGATTGGGATAGACCGAATTAGAGATGAAGCCATCATTCCATGGATCCAGGACTTTCTCGGTGTAGGGATCAGCGATAAAGAGGTCCCCATCTACCAGGTATTGGTAGGCGTATTCTGCCCCCGGCGTCAATCCACCAAGGTCCATCCAGAAAGTGGAGCCATCCAGCGAGCGCTTCATTTGGAAGGCTGACATCGGCTTCCAGTCGTTGAGGTCACCAATCATATACACCGAGGCTTTGCCAGGAGCGTATAAAGCTAACCTAAGGCTATCCTGGGTCAGGTAGGTAATGCCTGGCTCCGTACCCGCAGGAGGATCTTCATCCTGGGTGGGACTGGCCACCAGGACAAAAATGGAATCTTCCCGGCTGTTGGTGCCATCGTTCGCGGTCATCCGCAACCAGTAGTCACCAGAAGCAGGGACTACTTTGTGGACCAGCTCTTTACCATTGGTTGTGGTCAAGAGCGAATCATCCAGATAAAAGTTGATGGTGGAAACCGTCGAAGTAGCGCCTTTGATACGCAGGGTATCTCCCGGCTGTAATACCTGGGTTACCTCTGGCGTGAGCAAGGCTGCCTGATAGCTGGAACCGTCAAAAACGTCGTAGAAAATGTCTCCGTTTGAACTGGTTTTACCTTCCTGGGAGCCATCCTGACTCCTAAATACGAAGGCCAGCTTTTCCACCGTCTCACCATTGGGAATGCCATAGTAAGACTTA
Organism: Bacteroidota bacterium; assembly: GCA_038527215.1. GTDB lineage: Bacteria > Bacteroidota > Bacteroidia > J057 > J057 > JAWPMV01. The sequence continues at coordinate 10,660 of JBCBGC010000004.1, read as the reverse complement.
ATGTGGATTTTTACCCGGTGCTTATTGTTGCCGATGTCTTCCATCAGGCCATCGGAGGTGCCCCACTGCGTCTGGACATATTTCCAGTCGGAAGGACTCGTGCTCAGGTTGGTAATGACGCCGGTATGCATATGCACCGGACTGACACCTACCAATCCTCCACTACCTTGGGTAGCGTCATAGATAACCGTCACGGTATCGTCCTGTGAAGGGAATACCGGGCTGACGGAAATGATTTGTGCAGTTAGTGAGGAGGAGAAAAAAATTGAGAAAACGAAAAGCCAAAATTGAGGAAAGCGTTTGAGTTGGCTTTGATTCATCATGTCAAGGAATTTTCCTAAAGATACCTAATCGTCGGTTTTCTCAAAGCCTCTAAGCTGCAAATCTTCATCTTCCCTTCTCCCTTTTTTTCGCGGTAGAATGATAAGTAACTCAAGGTCTGAGGCTTAGCCCTAATATTTCGGACGAAAAAAAATTTCTACTCTCAAAGGGATTACTACTTGTCCAAAAACCTGTGAAACTGCATGAGGAAAATGTGCCCTGCCGAGGACCTGGAAGGCACCCCTTCTCTCCCGAGGGGAAAGAAAAGAAAAAGAAATATACAAATGCTGCCCTCAAAGAATTGGAATCCTGCCAAAAAAACTTTATTATTCCCTGATTATCAACGCATTAGCATAGCTACATATAGCTATATGATAATGTGAAACGGGAGACCAAATCTTTCCTCCAAATGGTAGTGGGTTATGGTGATGGTGGGCGAAAATATTTCATTAAGGCCTTTGAAGATTGAGGAACGTATTATGTTCTTCAAATGGGCTACGCGCTCTGATGCCACTCCCTATTGGTACGGGGAACTCTATCATGATGAGATTCCTTCCTACATAGTCTTCAAACATGAATGGCCGGATTATTACTTTAACCACGACCAACCCCATAAGGGTCGTTGTTTTGCCATCCTGCATGATAATCGTCCCATCGGCCAAATCAATTATAATGAGGTCCATCAGGAAGATAATAGCACCGAGCTAGATATTATCATCGCCAAAAGCGAAGATCAAAATCATGGCTTTGGTCCCGAGGCTATTCGTATCCTTACCCATTATTTATTCGATGTCATGCGCCTGAACATTTGTCGGGCCGAAATCCTCCACAAAAATCCTCGCGCTATCTCGGCTTACAAAAAAGCTGGTTTTCAATCGGTTAGAAAATTTATTCGCGACGGCCTCGCCTGGGAAATCTTCGAGACTTGCAATACATAATTTTCTTATGTATAATTGTCTTATGTATTCAAAAGAGCTACTAAAAGGGACGCTCCAGACCATTGTATTGCGCTTACTGTCGGAGCGAGGCAAAATGTATGGGTATGAGATTACCCAGACTGTCAAAGCCTTGTCAGCAGACAAGATTCAGCTGACCGAAGGAGCGCTTTACCCCAGCCTTCACAAGTTGGAAAAAGACGGCCTGCTACAAACGGAGAAATTACGTGTGAATGGCCGGGTCAGGAAGTATTATCAGTTAACGCCTACGGGAAAGCGGGCGGCGCGCGACCGCACCCATGAGTTTGCTGATTTTGTCCAAACCATGCGTCTCTTGTTAAACCTCCAACCCGACACAAACTTATGATTCCTTTGAGTGAATTTCAGGTTCAACGCATCGCGGAGGATCTGACCATGCTGGGCTTTTCATACCAAGCCCTGGAGGAGGAGCTATTGGACCATGTCTGTTGTGGGATAGAGGCAAAAATGGCTGATGGACAATCCTTTGAAAGCGCTTATGAAGACATCATGCAGGAATTTGGGCCCAAAGGTATGCTGCATGTTGAAAAACAAACGTTACACCTTTTAACCAAAGAGCAAAGAAACATGAAACGACTAAGTCTGCTTGCGGTCGGAACGGCCGCCCTGCTTATGACGATCAATCTTTCCGGTCTGGCCCAGAGCGTGCCTTCCTTGAAACCCCTGGATGGGGAAATCATTTCCAATTTTGGGATGCGTACCCATCCGATTAAGAAGGTAAAACAGCACCATCGAGGCGTAGATTTTAAGGCTGATTTTGGGACTCCCATCAAAGCTACGGCTGAAGGCAAAGTCCTGAAGGCAGGGGTTGATCCTAACGCCAAGGCCTATGGCATCAAGATCGAGATTGAGCACGCAGAAGGGTATACCACCCTTTTTGCCCATCTCCAGGAAGCCAAAGTAAAAGCCGGGGATACCGTCAAGGCCGGTGATATCATCGGGTTGGTCGGGAGTACGGGTAGGAGCAAAGGTCCTCACCTCCACTACGAGGTCCGCAAGGACAATAAACCCGTCAATCCCGCTAATTACATGCCTGAAGGCTAAGAGATTTTTGATCCTGAAGAGCGTCTGGTTCCGCCCGGAACTGGGCGCTTTCTAGGTTTCAGCCCTTTGCTGAAGGATTCCTTATCTTTAGGAAAGACCTTACCAGCTCGATATGCCCCATTGGAAAGCCCCCCTGAAATTATTGACCGGCCAATTTGAAGCTGCGGCAAACGAGCAGCATGCCAAGGCCATGCAGCAGTATATGCGGGATCAGTACCCTTTCTACGGCATCAAAGCGCCTACCCGGCAAGGCATTCAAAAGGAATTTTTTCTTACTCTGGCTGGCCCGGAAAAGATAATTGAGCCGGAGTTGGCGCGCAACATCTGGAAACTGCCTCAGCGGGAATGGCAGCTGATGGGCTGCGATCTGCTGTTCCGTTTTGCCAAAAAGGCCCCCAAACAGCATCTGGCCGTTTATGAAGAATTGATTCAAACCAAATCCTGGTGGGACACGGTAGATATGCTGGCTTCAAAAGTAGTGGCGGTACATTTACAGCGGCATCCTGAGTTATTGACAAAAACCGCTCAGCGCTGGATTGAATCGGATAACCTCTGGCTGCAGCGCAGTGCCTTGATTTTTCAGCTCAAGTATAAGGACCAAACCGACTGGCCCCTGCTACAGGAACTGATTCGAAGAAGAATAGATGAACCTGATTTTTTCATTCGCAAAGCCATTGGCTGGAGCCTGAGAGCCTACGCGCGCCATCAACCAGATGCGGTAAGAGCCTTTGTAGCCTCTCATAACCTATCGCCCCTCTCTCGTAAAGAGGCCCTCAAGCATTTGTAAGACCCGGCATTACTTTGATGCTTGAAAAAACATCCCAGGCCTTTATTTCGTTAATCAAACAAATTTCCTGGCATGCCTTCCTACAACGTCCTCGATTTTCCCGTACCCGAGCAACTACTCAGATCAGCTAAAACGCATGATGAGCGTAACCTGTGGGACATGAGTCATCAGGCGCCTACCCTACTGGTGTTCCTGCGCCACTTTGGCTGTACGTTTTGTCGGGAAAGTCTGGTGGATATCCGTGAGCAACGTAAGGAAATAGAGGCCGATGCTCCTAATATTTGCTTTGTGCATTTATCTCCGGAAAGTCGGGCCAAAGAATTTTTCCAGAAATATCAACTGGCAGACGTGGCACGGATTTCTGACCCGGAAAAAAAGCTCTATCATGCGTTTGGGTTAGAACGGGGTTCGCTGGGACAGGTTTTCGGGGTAAAATCCTGGACAGAAGGGTTTCGGGCAGGCATCCTGAGAGGCCTGGGAGTCGGGACCAAAGCCGAAGGAGACGGTTGGCAGATGCCTGGGGTCTTTTTGCTGGACGAAGGGCTGGTCATGCATGGCTACCGGCACCAATCCGTAGCGGATCGCCCTGATTATGTTTCTCTCGCAGGCTGTGGCTGCTGATCCAGCTGTTTTTTTACCGTGAAGAAAAAGGTCGTGCCATGGCCTAATTCCGATTCTATCCAGATACTTCCTCCGTGGACTTCCACAATCCGCTTTACCATCGCCAGCCCGATGCCTGTGCCGGTATACTGCGTGGTATGCAAGCGTTGGAACAACTCAAAAATTTTGTGCTGATACTCCTCATCTATGCCAATCCCATTATCTGCTACTGACATGACCCAAAAATCGGGACTGTCTTTATACTGGATCCGAATCTCGGGAATCTCAGACTCGTTGAATTTCAGTCCGTTTTCAATCAAATTTTGGAACAAGGTTTCCCACTGTCCCGGTACGCCCATAAACGTAGGGAGTTGATCGAAATGGATCAAGGCCTTGCGTTCCTGAACCAAGCCGTGAATACTGCGGAGAACCCGGTCTACGATTACGTTTAGATCAATGGGTTCTAACTCAATATTTTCCCGGCCCAGTTTGGCGTAATTCAGCAGATGGTTGATCATTTCGTACATCCGCTTAGCCCCATCTACAGAGTAAGTGATGAAATCATCGGCTTCCCCATCCAACTTCCCTTTATACCTTCTGGCCAGGAGTTGCAGGTGTCCGATGACGGTCCTGAGCGGGGTTTTCAGGTCATGAGAAGCGACGTATACAAATTGTTGCAGGTCCTGGTTGGTCAGGTGCAACTCTTCCACTTTTTGATTGAGTTCAAAGGTTTTTTCCGCAACCCGTTCTTCCAGCAACTGCCTTTCTCTTTCTGTATAAACAAACCTCAACACCCCAAACAGCATGACGAGCAAGACCAGGACGACGAGCACGATGAACCACCAGCTTTTGTAAAAAATAGGAGCGATAGAAAAATCAAAACTCTGGGGCGCCAGACTGAGCATGCCATCCCGACTAACCGCTCTTACGGTGAAGGTATAAGGTCCATCCGATAAGGCAGGGAGGGCCAGGGTATTGCCCTGAGCGGGTTTCCAAGGTTCATCATTGAGTCGATATTCAAAGCGCAGGTGGCCCAGATTACGAAAAGAAATACCCGTAAAACGAATGGAAAGGTTGTTTTGATCGTGACTGAGTCGAAAGGGGGCGCGGTTCAGCGATAGCCATTCATTATTGGCGCGTACTTCCGTGATATACACCGGTGGGGGGAAATCGTCAGCCTGCATTTGAGACTCATCAAAGACGGTCAGTCCGGCCGGAGTAGCCAGGAATAAGTCTTTGCCAAATCGCTCAATGTCCAGGATTTCATTGGCGGCTAATCCGTCTTTTTCCGTAAACCATTTGATGGAAACCCCGGACCTTCCCTGGTGATATTGGGTCAGTTTGCCTAAGCCGCGGTTGGTCCCAATCCAAATCGCCTCGGATTGCTCATCGACATACAGGGCGTAACAAACGCCACTTTGTAAACCTTCTTCCTGATGCAAGGAATAGCTGGAACCAGGATGCCGGATGATCAGGCCACTCCCATTGGTCGCGATGACCTGGGTGCTATCGTTCGGGAAGGCCATGTCTAGAATCTGGGCCCGGAATTCAGTGGTATCGAGGGGTTGGGCAAAATCGCCTTCGGCAAAGCGCAACAGATTTTCGGAGGAAAGGGCATAGATGGTTTGGTCGGGCCCTTCCCGAAGAAATTCGGTGTAGCGGGGGAAGCTTCCCTGAGCGGTTCCTTGCCATTGGAGGGTTTGTTCCACAGCGGCTATCGAATCTCGCAAAGAGATCAAATCCTCCTTGGAAAGCAGATAATCAGCCTCAATTTCCCGGGTACCAATGAGCACCTGCCCATTCGTCGTGCGTTGTAAAGCTGAAGGTTTTCTTATGCCATAGCAAGGAACCCAAGCCTGCTCTTCCCGGAAATAAATCTTGTTTTCGGCATAGGCAAATAGTTCTCCTGATGCGAGGCTCATCAGTCCTTCTACCCTTTGGCCTTCGCCATTTCTAAGGGGTAAACGCCCCAGGGAACGAATCCTGTTAGTCGAAAGCTCGAATATCTCTCCTTCGAAGGTGCCAAGCCAGAGGCTTTGGCCCGCCTGATGTAAACTAGAAATGGATAACTGAAACAGCGCTGGCCAGTATGCGATATCCCGGCTGAGCTCGGCTTTGCGCTGGCGAATCTCAGCGGCATTTCTGGAAAGCAGGTATACGCCCTGAGAGGTGGTACAAAACCAAAGGTTTTTCTCGGCGTCCTGCATCATATACTGGACGTCGATCCCCTTGAGGAGCCAATCCTCCAGGCGATAGGTATCGCCTGCCTGATGCAGTCGGACCACGCCAAAATGCGTAGAAGAAACCCACAGGTCGCCCTCGGGTCCCTGCCAGATATGACTGATGCCATCCCATTCAAAAGGGGCATTCTCTGCGGAGAATACCAACTTTTCTTCTCCAGTAGTCGGGTCGAGCTGGAATAGCCCTTTGACCCCGCTGTAGATGATGGCCTGTTCATGGAGGTAAGCGGATTCGAAAGGAAAGGGGATGGGCTTGACTACCCCATAAAGCGAAATCCGTTGCACCACCTGCTCGCCTTCGAAGACCAAGAATTCTTCCCCAAGGGAAACCCAGACCCGACCCTTCGGATCGACGAATTCCAGTTTAGGTGTAAATCCTCTCCGTCCCAGGTTGCGGCCCAGAATCTGCCGAACTGATTCGTCTGGGCTCACGATATGCAGATTTCGGGTATTGCTAAGCCAGATCTGGCCCGCAGAATCTTCCAGAACTTCCAGGGCCCTTTCGCCCCCCAGATAGGGTAGCTGATCCTTGACCAGAAATTGTTCGTGCTCGTAAAGGGTGATTTCCCTCCGGGTAAGAATCCAGATTCGATCCTGGGAGTCCTCCAGGAGAAAACTCACATCATTCTTAGCCAGGCTGTCTTTGACCGTTTTGTTGACAAAGCGAAACCCATCATAGCGGCTCAGGCCAGAATGGGTAGCAAACCAGAGGAATCCTTGTTCGTCCTGTACACAGTGATTGACCTCATTGCTCGGTAAGCCATCCTCTACCGTGAGGTGATGAAAAGCCCGCATATCGGTCTGGCCGTACCCCCACAGCGGTACGGTCAAGCTTAGCAGAAGCCCCAGAATATATGAGCAAGAATCCTTCATCTTAGGCTATAGACTGAATTTACTTAGTCAGACACAAATGGACAGTTCAACAAAAATACGCGTTCTTCGGCCCGGGTAAAGACCGTATAGGTCCAACGGATATAGGCTCGGAGGTCTTGCCCGTAGTCGGGTTCGAACCCAATAATTACATTTTCCCATTGCCCTCCCTGAGATTTGTGGCCGGTAATGGCATAGCCATATTTTACTTGCAAAGCATGAACATAAGGGTCGGTGCGCATGGCGGCCTGAGCCTTAGAATTGGAAAGGCCCATATATTCTCGCTTCCGTTCCTGGATGACTTGAAACAATTGACCGCTATCCAGTTGGGCCTGTTTATGATCCAGCAGATCCAACAAGACTTTGCAATCCACCAGCAAATATTCTCCCTTAACATCCTGGAACTCTAGTTCCACATCCACCCAGTTTAGGCCATAGCGCTGCTCATAGGATTCCTGGTAAATGGTTTTTACGGTACACATTTCCCCGTTGGCGATAAAGGGAAAGCGCTTGGGATCTCCCCAGGCATAGTTATTTCGGACCACCATCAGGACATCCCCTGGCACCAGTTTTTCTTCCGTTTGCAGGAGATGATGTCGAATGGCCTGGTTGACCTTGGTAGACTGATAATTGGAATAGGTGATAAATACGGTTTTGTCCAGATTCCCTTCTTCATGATAACCCAGGTATACTTCGAGGCCTTCGAAGCCATTTTCCATGACCTGTACCTCTCGTCCGGGCTGCAATTGTAGGTTTTCGGTATTCCCTTCCAAATATGCATCCCGGATAAGGATGGCATTTTCCAAGACGCCTGAATCCACCAATTGGCGTTTCACATCCGTCAGGTGAGCGTGGAAGACTTCCAGGCCTGCCTGCAGGCTGAGCTCGGTAGGATTGAGGGCTGGTGAATCAGAATGGCCGATAGGCGGTAACTGGACCGGATCGCCCACCATGATCAACTTTCGGCCTTCGTCATTGTAGAAGACAAAGCGCAACAAATCTCCCAGTAAACCGTGGCTGCTACTGTCTGGCTGATCCCCAATCATGGAGGCCTCATCCACGATATAAACCGTGCGGGTTTGTTCCTTATTCTCCTTACGTTCGAAGAACACCTGACCGGGGGCAGAATCCCTCGGAGAATAAATATGATGATGGACAGTATAAGCCAGTTTTTTGGTGCGGCGCGAAATCACTTTTGCGGCTCTTCCAGTCGGGGCCAGCAGGATCACTTTGAAGCCCATTTTTCTGAGAAGGCGAGAAAACAAGTCGATCATGAAGGTTTTTCCGGTACCAGCCGAGCCGGTAAGCAGAAAAGTACTTCGATCTTCGGTAGACCGGTAAAAGTCAAAAAAGGTCCTTAAGGCCCATTCCTGGTCCTCTGTCAGTTGAATATTATTTTCCCCTAATATGTCACGGAGCATTTGCTCCCGAAGGTCCTCCATACGAGCGATTAAGACGAACCAGCCAACCGGCTTTTTCTAATAGGAAAGGTAGCCCGTACAGGTTTGAAAAACAATAGAGAGAAGTGAGAGGGGAGAAGTGAGATCGCTTCGCTGTGAGAGGTGAGAGCGTTCCGCGGGGCGGAACTGTGAGAGGTGAGAAGCTGCCCAGCCCGTAACACTGGCTTCCAGCCGGTCTGTTCCTGAGCCCGGATGACCATCCGGGCGGTAATCAGCGGGAAAGATCGCTGCGCTGTGAGAGGAGAGAAGCTGCCCAACCCGTAACACTGGCTTCCAGCCGGTCTGTTCCTGAGCCCGGATGAGCATCCGGGCGGTAGTCCTCGGGAGAGATCGCTGCGCTGTGAGAGGTGAGAAGCTGCCCAGCCCGTAACACTGGCTTCCAGCCGGTCTGTTCCTGTGCCCGGATGACCATCCGGGCCGTAATCATCGCGAGAGATCGCTGCGTAGTGAGAGGAGAGATCGCTTTGCTGTGAGAGGTGAGAGGTGAGAGCGTTCCGCAGGGCGGAACTGTGAGAGGTGAGAAGCTGCCCAGCCCGTAACATTGGCTTCCAGCCGGTCTGTTCCTATGCCCGGATGACCATCCGGGCGGTAAACTGCTGGAATTCCTGCATGAGAGATCGTGCCGCAGATGCAATCTGCGGCTACCGAGCTAGCTCGGAACCGTGCCGATATTCTCACTTCCCTCCCAACCAAAAGAAAGCCTGACTCAAGAAATCTGAGTCAGGCTTTACCGTCTAAATCGTAACTATTTTTTTAACAGGGAGGGATCCGAACCTCTTTTACCTGATGAAAGAAACCATCATATACTTCAAAAAAATAAGTCCCCGCTACCAGGTTCCGGATGGTGTATTCCAGTCGGTCAATGGCTTCGGAGAAAGCAGATTTTTCGTGTAAAATGAGACTTCCTTTGGCATCTACCATGCGAATTTCAGAGTGTTGGGCTTCGTGAGAAACCATCTCTACCCGGAAACCGTCAGGCAAATTTTCTTTCGGAAAAACCTTGAAACTTACCGCATTTAGACTACTAGAGGCAAAGTTACTTGGTCGAACCGATCTTTCTACAGTGATCATTTGAGCGTGTCTTGGGAAAAACAAAACTAATCGGTAACACGCTTCAAAGTGCAAAAACTACGCCAAGCGTCAGGATTACCCCCTAAGCCGGAGCGGATTTTGCATGATTGGTCAAATCAAGTTGGGTAAATCATGCGGTGGAAGCAGAGCTTACTTCCGGGCTTTGGAACTGGCTTGCACCACAGGAGCCAGGCATTCTGCCATGATTTTAGCGCCCAGGGCATCCGGATGTACCCCATCAGGGAAGTAATCCGGTTCAAAAGGGCAGGTCCCATTGAGATCAACCAGGGTAGCCCCGGTCCGCTGAGCTACGGCCCTTACGCCCAGTCGAAGCTCTGAAAGTCGATCTTCAGAGATGGAACTCCCTTGCCCATACACCGGAGGAGGCGTACCAATGTAGACATCCGGCTGGTTGGGGAGGCGCTGATACGCTTCCACCAGGGCGATATAGTCCGCAACGAACTCCGCTCTATGTTGCCAGTTCTGCGGCTTGCTGTCATTGGTGCCGAGGATGATGAGGACGATTTCGGGCAAAAAAGTCTGCGACTCCTGATAAGCGACCTCATTCCAGAAGGGAAAATCTCCTTTTTTTAGGACGGTCCGGCCATTTACTCCGAAGTTCCACACCTCGAATTTATCCCCGAGCAAAGCGGCTAACTGAGCGGGATAGCTTTCGACATTCCGGTCCGCCAATCCATGACCAAAGGTAATGCTGTCTCCCACACAAGCGACTTTGACGGCATTGGGTAAGCAGGCAGAAAGACTCATAAGGACTAAGCAGCTAAGGAAGGAGGAAATCAGGCGGGACATAGGGACGTTGTTCATTGGAGGGGCAAAGATATAAAAAAGAAATGGGCGATATCCAGGAAGGATTAAGGGCTTCCCGCTCAAAAAATATGATCATAAGTTGGGATAAGCGAGGCATTGTATTAATTTTGTATCCCACAAAAGGCCCGCGTAGCTCAGGGGATTAGAGCGTTGGTCTCCGGAACCAAAGGTCGAAGGTTCGATTCCTTCCGCGGGTACAAAACATGAGTCATCCTAAATTTTGGGATGGCTCATTTCTTTTCAGGTATTTTTTGAGCCGGATAGGAAAGGGCCATTTTTATTCCTGAAGGCAAATGCTTACTTCTTGTCTAGTTCCGCTGCCCTGGAAGCCCCTCCGATTGCAAGGAAGTGGGCTATCCGAACCAAGTACTCCAGCATCTATAAGGTCGGAGGTCTCTGCGATCCTTATGTAATCATGGAGACCCCGGATAAGTCATTTTCCCTGCCGGTCAAATGCCTTTCCGG
>JBCBGC010000003.1:0-149062 GCA_038527215.1 Bacteroidota bacterium | reverse complement strand
TTGGCGCCATGCGCAGCGCTTCATCTGCACAAAAAATAGGACTGGCCTTCATCATGGTCGTGGGAGGGTGGCTCGCTTTTTACAGCCTTTTCTCTCCGGCTTTTGCCACCAACGATGATTGGGGGATGCTGTTGCGCCTGCAAGGCAAGGTGGTCGTAGATGCTCCGGATATCTGGTTGGTCTATCAACATCCCTTGCTCGCCTATCTCCTTTCCAGCCTGTACCAGCTTATGGGCGGGATCCCTTGGTATCCTCTACACCTTATTATAGGGCTAGCAGTAGCTCATATCGTATGGATGTGGTTAGCCTTGGAGAATCTGGGCATAAAAAAAGCCCTGATAGGCTTTGGTCTATATATGGGACTGATGGGATTTCCCTTGCTCCTCCAACTCCAATTCAGTATCACGGCCGCCCTGCTGGTGGGGGCCGGGCTGAGCCTGTGGGCGCGGGCCCAGCATCCCCAAGAACCAAAGATACCCTGGCCCATGCTGCTGCTGGCGTTGCTGCTGTGGAGCTGGGGCGCCTTGATCCGCTGGGAAAGTGCCTTGCTGATGAGTGGCATTTTTCTCCCAGGCTGGTTGCTCAGTCAAGGGGTTATTTTCTCTCGTCCCTCGAGACCGCTAGTCATTGCCATGCTAGGCTTAGGGCTGTGTGCCCTGGCCGTCAAGGGTAGCTTTCTTAGCCTGTATGCCGGTCAGCCCTCAGGGCAGGAGTTGCTCAGCTACAATGTGGTGAGATCTCGCCTCATGGACGACCAACTGCTGGAGCATTTGTCGGAGGAAAAACGAAGCGCGGTGCTGGCTTCCGTTGGCTGGACGGAGAACGAATACCAATTGCTCATCCGCTCCTTTTTCCCGGATCAGGCGCTGTTCGGAGAACCCAAGCTGCGCTCCCTGGTAGCGGCTGCGGAGACCGCGCCTATGCCATGGCCTGACTGGAAGGAGGTCAGGCTGTTTGCCAGTATCTGGGTCAGTGGCATGGCCAAAGGCCTATGGCTATTGGTGCTGCTAATAGCCTGGCAAGTAAAATGGAATCAGGCTGCCTGGAAGCGCCTGGGGAGCTGGGGGGCCTTAGCCCTGATTTTGCTGACTTATCTCTGGCTCTTTCATAAATTCCCCCCGGCCCGGATCAGTGAACCCATCTGGGTCTGCCTGCTGGGATGGAGTCTGCTAGGGCCTGACAGCGCCACCACACCGAGACCCCTTTCTCCCCTGTGGGGGAAGGCCCTTTTGACCGTAGCCTTGCTGTTCATCGCTTACGACTTTCCCAGCTTTTATCGGCAGCATCAGCAACATAGCACGCAGCAACAGGTCGCCCGGGAAATCTGCCAATCCTTGGACACCCAAACCATCTACCTAAGCTGGCCGGGTTTACTGCCCGTAGAACGGCTCTCCCCTTTTGCTTCTCCTACGCTTTACCAAGACCTCCGCATCTGTGAACTCGGTACCCAACAGCTCAGTCCTGCGGTGCAAGGAAGCTGGCAGCGCTGGGGGCTTATTCCTTTTGGAGAAACCCTGGCTCAAGGAGAAGCCTGGCTTTGGATCATTGAGGCGGATAACCGACCTATGTTGGAACTGCTGCGCCGTTTTTCCCAACGGCATTTTCATCAAGACCTGGATTACCGACTGGTTAAAGAAGTGGGGGATCTGCAATGGTATCAGATCAAAGCTGCGCATGTGCCCAGTCTTTAATCGTAGCGATGATATGCTGCTGCGCTTCAGCCTGTAAGCCATAATATAAAGGCAGTCTGAGGAGTTGTTCAGAAAAGCGCACGCAATGCGGCAAGGGGGCTCCCACATATCGCTCCTCGAAAAAAGGGCTTTGGTGCAGGGGCAAATAGTGGAATACCGCGAGGACATCGGCCCGCCCCAAATGGTCAATCAAAGATTGCCTTTTGCCCTCCCCCAACACTTCTATATAATAAAGGTGGCCATTCAGGGAAGCATAGGGGGGAAGTTGCGGGCGTCTGATCAGCCCTTTTTCCTCTAAATCCGCCAGGGCGGTATGGTATTCATGCCAGACCGCTAGCCTGCGGGCCTGGATTTCGTCCAGATGTTCTAGTTGGGCAAAAAGAAATGCAGCCGTGATTTCTGAGGGTAAAAAGGAAGAGCCCAGATCTACCCAGCCATATTTAGAGACCTCTCCCTTGAAAAAGGCTACCCGGTTGGTCCCTTTTTCCCAAATGATTTCTGCCCGCTCAACCAGCTCGGGATTATTGATCACCAGCATGCCCCCTTCTCCGGACATGACGTTTTTGGTTTCATGAAAGGAAAAAGCAGCCAGGTCTCCTATGCCGCCCAGCGGTTTCCCTTCGTAGGTCGCATCTATGCCCTGAGCGGCATCTTCTACCACGGCCAGTTGGTGTTTTTTGGCCAGGGCGAGAATGGGCGCCATATCACAGCTCATGCCGGCATAGTGCACCACTACAATGGCTTTAGTTCGAGGGGTGATCAGCTGGGCCACCTGGTGCGCGTCCATATTAGGATGATGGGGTTCGCTATCAGCGAAGACCAGCGTAGCACCCCGCAGGACAAAGGCGTTGGCCGTGGAAACAAAGGTGAAGCTCGGCAGAATGACTTCATCTCCCGGTCCCAGGTCCAGCAAGAGCGCCGCCATCTCTAGCGCATCGGTACAGCTACTGGTTAAGAGGCAACGGTGGTAGCCATATCGCTCCTGAAAAAACTGATGACATCTTTGGGTAAACAGGCCATTTCCGGAAATTTTACCACTCTCCACCGCTTCCTTGATATACCGTAGCTCGTCTCCGGAAATAAAAGGCTTGTTAAAAGGGATCATGGGACATGCATTTATAAAGAGTGGCCAGTCTTTTTGCTTAAGCTACCGGGTCCGAGTTCTCCGGGGAGGTGTTGAGCTGCCTGTCCACAATATAAAGCGGACGTTTTTTTACTTCGGTAAAAATTTGGCCGATATATAAGCCTACCAACCCAATGGTAGTAATCAGCACCCCTGAGAAAAACCAAACCGATACAATCAGGCTGGCCCAGCCTTCGACCGGTATTTCTCCGCGCCAGGCCCGGAAAAAAGTATAGATCGCATAGCAGAAGGCTATAAGTGAAACCAGCAGGCCAAAACGAACCGTCAGGCGCAGAGGTTTGTCCGAAAAGGATAGCATGCTGCGGATAGCCAGTCGGAGGAGTTTCCCGAAGGAATAAGAGGTTTTTCCCTCGGCCCGAGGCGCATGGGCTACTGGAAGGCGAGTCTGACGAAAGCCCACCCATTGCACGAAGCCGGGAAAGAGGCGCATATGCTCCCGCATCCCTAAGATCGCCTGAATGACTTTCTGATGGTATAGGCCAAAATTGGCAATGCTGGATTCCTGCCGGGTGTCCGTCAGGTAGCTGAGCAAGCTAAAGTATAACCTGGAACCCATTTTCTTGAGCCAGGAATCCTGCCGCTTTTGCCGCATGGCCAGCACTACATCGTATCCCTCCTGGGCCTTTTGGTACAAACGAGGAATTTCTTCCGGCTGGTCTTGCAGATCACAATCCATCACCACGATCCATTCTCCCCGGGCCTGGTCCAGTCCGGCGGTGATGGCATGATGTTGCCCGAAATTACGGCTCAGCTTGAGGCCGACTACCCTGCTATCTGCGGCACAGGCTTTTTCAATCGCGCCCCAACTGCCATCAGGACTGCCATCTTCCACCAAAATGATTTCATAGGATTCCCCCAGTTCTTCCAGGCAAGTGGTAAGCCGACTCACCAGCAGCTCAACCAGCTTTTCGCCCATATAAACCGGGCTGATAATGGATAGCTTGGGTGATGGGTTCATTTAAAAGGCGGTGTATTGATATTGACTGAGTTTCTGAAAGTAAATCAGCCCGGAGAAAAGGTGCAAAATAAAAATGGCCAAGAGGATCCAGGCTCTATTCTGCCATCTATCCAGATAATACTGTTTGATCAAGATGCCCAGGCTGGTCAGAAAGAGCATATAGTTGGCGGCGAATAGCTGCCAGCCAAAATTCCCGTGAAAGGCTCTTTCTCCCTCTTCTATCAGGAAAATAAACAGAACCAGGCCAAACAAAAAAAGCAGCCAGCTATAGACATAGGCTTTTTCTTCCCGCCATACCGAGGGAAACAGGATGCCCACCGAGAGCGGGAAGGCCGTGCTCGCCAGGAATGAAAGCACAGGATTGCGGCTATAATGCGTCCAGACGGCCAGGGGATCTAAGGCAATCCCTGCCTGTTCGATATGCGTGGACTCGGGATGCTCAAGCACATAAAAGAACCAATATTCAATGCCCAGCAGCAGCAGCCCTACCAGTAAAGGCCATAGACTCTGCCAAAAGGCTGGCTTCAACCCGTGCTGCCAGAGCATCATCAACCCAAAAGCCGGCAGGAAGCAAAAGTAAAAGCTAGGCTTGATCAGAATGTTGAGCACAATTAGCAAGGCCATGAGCCACAATAAGCCCTTTCGGGGCTGGAGAATATATTGCCAGGAAATCCCAAATAGCCCCACGGCAAAGGGCATGAGAAAAATCATGGTGGAATTGTGCCAAAGGTTTGGGGAGAACTGCCCGAGCATAAAATTGGAAGGCCCTGGCAGATTGAAACACCATAATAGGAGGAACAGGCTCACGAAGAGCAGGCTGGGCAGACTTCGCCCTTGCAGCTGATGTCTCTGGAGCTCATGCTGGGTAAAGCGG
This sequence comes from Bacteroidota bacterium, assembly GCA_038527215.1. Classification (GTDB taxonomy): domain Bacteria; phylum Bacteroidota; class Bacteroidia; order J057; family J057; genus JAWPMV01. The sequence continues at coordinate 144,395 of JBCBGC010000003.1, read as the reverse complement.
AGGCTGAGCCAATATTTTGCGCCCACCGATAAGGCCAGACAAGCAGTCATGACCAGGGCCAGGGTAACTTTTTGGGTACTTCCCAAGGCCAGTAAGATAATGACCAGAAAAAAGAGAAAATTTGGCAGAAAAGGTTCCTTTCCCAGTAGGACCCCCTGGATGTAATCCACATGGGCAAACTGATCGGCAGGAATCCGCGCCCAAAAAATCCAACCGAAAACCAGGCCGCTCAGGAGTATACTCAAGGCAAAAAGACCCCACCACCATCTCTGGGCGGTGGATCGGAATCCCTCCGGGAAAAATCGCAGGAGCGGCAAGGAGTGACGCATGGCCCCGAATGTAAAGAGTCCCTGAGCAAAAGACAAAACCCCCTTCTACAGTGGTGAAGTAAAAAAAGAGAAAGAAGAATTTAGTTATAACTAAAACTTTAGTTAAATTGTGAACGTAAACGAAACATCCGTGTACTCAGCCTTTTTGTCCAAGGCATCATTTACCAAAAAACATATAACTATGAAAAAGACCTTTCTCCTTTCTCTTCTTTGCCTGTTCGCTACCGTGGTGATGGCTCAGTCAGCCTTTCAGGAAGCTCCTACCCTCAATTTAGAACCAGAAGGTGCCGCTCCTAAGGCAGCCTGGGCTGAGGAAACCCATAATTTTGGGGAAATACCACAGGGCGTTCCTGCTAAAATTAAATTTGTATTTACCAATGATGGCGACCAGGCCCTGAAGATCAGCCGAGTCAAAGCCAGCTGTGGTTGTACCGCTACTGATTATAGCAAGGAAGCCGTGGCTCCTGGCGAACAGGGCTATGTAATGGCCGAATATAATGCGTACGGCGTAGGAGTTTTTCACAAAACCATCACGGTGTATACCAATGAAGAAAATGCGGTGAAAATCTTACGTATCAAAGGAGAAGTGATGCCAAAATCCGAATAAGGCTTTCGGCCCGGATTTGCAATTAAGCGCTAAGAGGCATTAAATTTGAAACATTCGATATTCGAACGCGTTTGACATTTGAACAAATATTGACTAACGCTTTTTAACTAGAAGGCTAAAATAAAGATCATGCAGAATTTTTTAACTATCGTTCTGGCCGCAGCTTTCCTAACCTTTACCGCTTGCTCTGACGATTCTCGTCGTCCCAGCGTCAATGGTTCCGCTGCCTCTGCTGTTTCCAACCCAACGGCTGATGCCCCTGCGGTTCCGGCTCCTCCAGCGCCTCCTGCCACAGCTGCAGCTACCGTTTCCTGGGTATCTGACAGCCACGATTTCGGGCAGATTCCTAAGGGAATTCCTGCTTCTCACAACTTCGAGTTTACCAACACCGGTACTGAGTCGATCAAAATCGCTCGGGTAAAAGCATCTTGCGGATGTACTGCTACGGATTACTCCAAAGAAGAAATCCAGCCAGGTGAGACTGGTTATGTGCAGTCTACTTTCAACGCTGCTGCTGAAGGACCTTTCAAAAAGTCCGTTACGGTTACTTTTGAAGGAGCCCGTCCGCTGCAGCTGAACCTACAAGGAGAAGTAGCTGCTAACTAGGCACTGCTCAGAACAGAGACAACATATACATCGCCACCGCTTGTCGGTGGCGATTTTTTTTGCCCCTATTTCCCTGAGCCTGAGAAAAAAAACTATCTTTGCCTCCCCTTCGATCCTCCTGCTGTGGAGGGGCTTGCACCGCTTCCTCAGGAGTTTTAGTTTTGCATGTAGGTATGGAACCACCACTCAGTCAAATAGTAGAGGCCATTATCTTCACCGCTGACCAGCCGGTGAAGCTTCCTTTTATCCAGGATGTACTCAAGCAGGGAAAGGCTCAGGAAAACGGAGCTTCCGATACTGAGCCTGTTGAAGCGCCTAAGGAAGGGGAGGAAAAAAAGAAGCAAAAAGCCGCGAAGAAGGACGATCCTTTTTCCAAAAAGAAGCTCGAAGCCCTCCTGGAGGAGCTGATCGAGAAATACCAGGATCCTCAACATCCCTTCGAAATCCGCAAAATTGCGGAAGGATACCAGTTTTTTACCAAGAGAAACCTGTATCCCTATGTGCGCAATGCGGTCTTGAACAAAAATAAAAAGCGCCTCTCGCGCTCTGCGGTAGAGACGCTCTCGATTGTGGCTTATCGCCAACCCATCACCAAGGCAGAAGTAGAGTTTATTCGGGGCGTAAGCTGTGATTACGCCATGCAGAAGCTCCTGGAAAAGAAACTGCTAAGCATCGTGGGAAGGGCCGAAGCGCCTGGAAGGCCTTTATTATATGCGACCAGTCCTTTCTTTATGGAGTATTTTGGGTTGGCGGATATGACGGACCTGCCCAAGCTTAAAGAATTCGACGAACTGGAGGACGAACACCTCGAACGATTCAAGCAGCATCAGGAAGCTGCCAAAGAGAAACCGGAAGAAGATCATGAGCAAGAAGAAACCGGAGAAACCGAAGCAGGCGTTCTGGAAGGAAGTGGGGCCGGGGCAGAAGCAACGCAAGAAGAAGCCCAAACCCCAATGGGAGAAACCCCAGGCCAAGAAGAGCAGCCGGGACCCGAAACGGAGCAGCCAGCAGACCCCAGCCAAGCCGAATCCCCATCAGGAGACGAGGTTGAATAAATTCCTGGCTCAAGCGGGCGTATGTTCCAGACGGGAAGCTGACCAGCTCATCGCCGCCGGCGAAGTCAAAGTCAACGGAAAGATTGTCACGGAACTGGGGACCAAGGTGGTCCCCCGGGAAGACAAAGTGGTGTTCAGAGGCAAGCTCCTCCAGGCTGAGCAATACGTGTACTTTTTGCTCAACAAACCCAAAAACATGATCACCACCACCAAGGACCCGGAAGGTCGCAAAACGGTGATTGACCTGGTGGGGCCCAGTACCGACGCGCGCATCTTTCCGGTAGGCCGCCTCGACCGCAATACCACCGGGCTCCTCCTCCTCACCAATGACGGGGCCCTGGCGGAAAAACTGACCCATCCCTCCTATCGCATCCGCAAGCTCTACCATGTGCGCCTTAACAAAGATGTGCCACAGGAAGACTTAGAAGCCCTGATGAATGGGGTAGCATTGGAAGATGGTCTGGCCAAGGCCGACCTGATCGACTATGTGGTAGGCAAAGGAGCCAATGAAGTAGGCATAGAAATTCACTCTGGTCGTAACCGCATCGTCCGTCGCATGTTCGAGCACCTGGGCTACCGGGTAGATGGGCTGGACCGTGTGGCCATCGGCCATCACTTGACCAAGAAACGCCTACCCCGTGGTAAGTGGAGACCCCTTACCGACAAGGAAGTTGGCTTTTTGAAGATGGTGTAGGGCTTCCCCCTAAAACTCACTTGTAAAGTGAAACTGAATATCCGGGAATAAATCCTGGGTAGAATTCAGGTCCCAGGAAGTATTGGCCAGATAGACATCGCGCCCGTGCTTGTCTTTGGCCATATTCCGATGCTTTCTTTCCTTGAAGGCTTTCAGGACAGATGCATTGTCACAGGTGATCCAGCATGCTTTATACATGTCGGCGCTCAGGTAGTTACAGGTAGCGTTGTACTCGTGTTTGAGGCGATGCTGGATCACTTCAAATTGAAGGGCACCGACCGTGCCCAGGAGCTTGCGCCCATTGGACACATGGGTAAAAAGCTGGGCTACGCCTTCGTCCGTCAGCTGCTCCAGGCCTTTGGCCAGCTGCTTTGACTTCATCGGGTCGCCATTTTCTACATAGCGGAAGAGTTCCGGCGCAAAGGAAGGGATGCCGGTAAAATGCAGCTTTTCTCCTTCGGTCAGGCTATCCCCGATCTTAAAGTTTCCGGTATCATACAAGCCTACGATGTCGCCAGGGAAGGCTTCCTCAATGATTTCCTTTTTAGAAGCCATGAAAGTGGTCGGGCTGTTGAACTTGAGGTTTTTATCGAGGCGGACGTGTTTATAGTTCTTGTTTCGCTCAAAGCGACCTGAACATACCCGTAGGAAAGCAATGCGGTTCCGGTGATTGGGGTCGAGGTTGGCGTGGATTTTAAAGACAAAACCGGAAAATTTATCTTCTTCCGGGTGCACATCCCTTTCTTCGGTAGGACAGGCTTGCGGATTGGGAGCAATCTGAATAAAGACATCCAGCATTTCCCTTACGCCGAAGTTATTGATGGCAGAGCCAAAGAAAACCGGGGATAGCTTCCCGGCTCGGTAGGCTTCCGGGTCAAAGTCCTCATAGACCCCATCGACCAGCTCTACTTCCTCCCGCAGCATATCGGCGGGCCCTTCTCCCAGATAGCGTTCCAGGTCTGGATGCGAAAGATCATCGAACTCTATGGTATCGTCCTGCTCCTGCTTACCGTGGGCGGTAAAGAGGGCCAGGTTTTTTTCATGAATGTTGTACACCCCTTGAAAGCGCTTACCCATGTCGATCGGCCAGCTGAGGGGCCGCACATTGAGTTTGAGCTTTTGCTCGATCTCATCCAGCAATTCAAAAGGGTCCTTGCCTTCCCGGTCCAGCTTATTGATGAAGACCATGACTGGGGTATCCCGCATGCGGCAGACTTCTACCAGCTTTTCGGTCTGGGTCTCCACCCCTTTGGCCACGTCGATCACCACGATCACACTATCTACCGCCGTCAGGGTACGGTAAGTATCCTCTGCAAAATCCTGGTGACCAGGGGTGTCCAGAATGTTGATTTGCAGGTCTTTGTATTCAAATCCCATCACCGAGGTAGCGACCGAAATTCCTCTCTGTCGCTCAATCTCCATGAAGTCAGAGGTAGCGTGACGCTTGATTTTATTGGACTTGACCGCTCCGGCAACCTGGATGGCTCCCCCAAACAGCAAGAGCTTTTCGGTCAGGGTGGTTTTCCCCGCATCCGGGTGGGAGATAATGGCAAAGGTGCGTCTGCGTTCTATTTCTTTGATCAGCTTGGCGGACATAAAGCGCTTTTCTCTTTGGATGGGCGCAAAAGTACAAGCTTGCGCTGGGCTTTACAATGGAGGAAGGCAATATGAAATGAATGGATAAAAAAAAGCCCCGCCGGAAGGCGGGGCAAATTTCTTTTGCAAGGTGGGATTAGTTAGAACCTTCTCCCATGCCAGCGAAGTCCTCTTTGTACATTTTCCACAGGCCATCAACCTTAGGAATGATTACAAACTCAGTTCTACGGTTGGCTTCTTTGCCTTCGTCGGTGTCGTTACCAGCTACTGGCTGGGTATCACCTTTTCCAGAAGCAGTCAGACGAGAAACGTCTACGCCGAGATCAGCCAGAGATCTTACTACCGAAGTAGCGCGGGCTACACTCAGACCCCAGTTGTCGCCGTACTTGGCTTTGTGAACTTTCACAGGATCGTTGTCGGTGTGTCCTTCTACCAGGATTTTCAGACCAGGGTTGTCTTTGATCACGCCAGCTAGTTTGGCGATCACTTCCTCAGACCCTTCGGTGATTTTGGCACGACCAGCGTCAAAGAGGATGCTGTTGGCCATGGTAACGTACAGCTTACCTTCGCGAAGTTCAACGTTTACTTCGTCGTTGTCATAGTCGGTGAAAACGTCGGAAATAGCGTTTTTCAGCTGTCCGATTTTGTTGTTACCGTCTTTGATTTCTTCGCTCAGAGAAACGATTTCCTCAGACTTCATGTTGAGGTTCGACTCCAGGTCAGTAATCTGTCCTTCGAGGTTAGTCTTTTCATCCTGAACCTCAGCCAGCTGGCTTTCCAGGGCGCTCTTTTCTGCTGCAGCGCGGGTCAGCGCTTCTGTGTATTTTTTCTTCGATACACAAGAAGTCAACATGGCTAACGAAATAGCCAATGTCATAAACTTAAAGATCGATACAGAAACTTTCATGATGCTTTGCGTTGTGTAACTCATTTATAGATTTACCTGCGTATCGTATTTTACCCAAGTTTTTACTCTGCATAGTTATTCATACTTCTTGAAATTCGCAAATAATGACAGAACTTCTTAGGGAAAATGGACGCCTTTTTGCGCCAAAACGGCCGCTAAAGGCCAGACTTTCTACGTATTTTAACAAAAAGGCTTTACTCAATGTTAAATCAGTAAATTCGGAAAGTATTCCGGGCTGAATTTTATACGCTTCTATGTATGGGGCGAATTGAAAAGATTCCCTGGAATGAGTAGGGCCTCTTGCCCTAAATTCCTCTTATATTTGTTAGAACTCCCCTATTCGTTTTTTGTCAACCTCTTTATTTACCTATGCGACTTTCTACGATTTTAACCCTGCTACTCCTATGGGGTGGGGGGCAGTTTACGCTAATGGGCCAGCCAGTGCTGGACCTGGCACCCTTTGCGGATGGTTTGACCCGTCCGGTTGATATTGCTCACGCTGGCGACAGCCGCTTGTTCGTAGTAGAACAAAAAGGTGTGATCAAAATTGTCGATACTACTGGAGCCGTCAATGCCACCGCCTTCCTGGACATCGAGAGCAAGGTCAATGACAATGGCAATGAGCAAGGACTCCTGGGTTTGACTTTTCATCCAAATTACAGCAGCAACGGCTATTTTTACGTGTACTACACTCGTTCTAATGCCTCCTCCCGGATTTCTCGCTTTACCGTAGACGCCAATGATCCTAACAAAGCGGATGCAAACAGCGAAAAGGAGCTGCTCACTTTTTCCCAGCCCTTCAACAACCACAATGCCGGCGACCTGGAATTCGGGCCTGATGGTTTTCTCTACATTACCTCTGGAGACGGAGGTTCAGGAGGAGACCCTAATGATGCAGGCCAGCGCCTGAATACGTTTTTGGGGAAAATCCTGCGGATAGACGTAGACAATGGCGACCCGTACAGCATCCCGGCGGACAACCCTTTCGTGGGGGTGACCAACGCCAAGGAAGAAATCTGGTCCCTCGGTTGGCGGAATCCCTGGCGCTTTAGCTTCGATCGACTGACTGGAGATATGTGGGTCGGAGATGTCGGACAAAATGAAATTGAAGAGATCAGCATGGAGCCAGCCGATAGCACCGGCGGCCTCAACTATGGCTGGAGGTGCCTGGAAGGAGATGAAATCTTCAACTCCTCTGGCTGTGGCAATGTCTCCGAATATATCCTGCCCGTTTTTGCCTATGACCAAAGCTTCTCTCGAGGCAGCTCTGTTACTGGAGGTTTTGTCTACCGCGGACCTACCTACACAGCCTTGCAGGGACATTATGTGTTCGGCGATTATAACAGTGGCCGTTTCTGGACCCTGGGCAAGGATAGCCAGGGAACCTGGACGGAGATAGACCAGGGCACTTTTAACGATATGGCCCGGGATGAACTCAGCACCTTTGGGGAGGATGTGAAAGGAGAACTCTATGTGGCCGCCCTGGCCGATGGAAAGATTTTTCGGGTTACCGAAAAGACCACGCCGATTGATCCTGGCCTTGGTCCTAAACCGCTGGAAATATTTCCTAACCCAATGCTGACAGAATCGAAGGTTCGCTTTGATAATCCCAGCGGGCAGCAGTACACCCTAAGGGTTTATGACTTGAGGGGCCGCCTGGTCCTGGAGCAGGCTGATATCCGGGAAGAAGAAGTGATCCTGAGCCGGGAAGCTTTTAGTAAGGGACTCTATCTGGTGAAATTGGAAGGACCGGAAACCTTCTTGGGTAAACTCTGGATTGCTGAGTAATTCCCTTAGAGATCTCAGAAAACAGCCGCCGCCTTCCCCATTGAGGAAGGCGGCGGCTTTCTTTTTGCTTACTGAAAAAAAAGCCACTTTCCTGCTGAGATCTTTCCATCCCTTGCCCTGTTAAACAAGTCTACTATCTTTGGCGAAACCCTTATATTTAAGGCATGGATTTTACCACCATTTTCACTGCGGAAGGACTGATCAGTCTTTTTACGCTTACCCTGATGGAAATCATCCTGGGGATTGATAACATCATCTTCATTTCCATCGTGGCCGGTAAGTTACCCGAACACCAACAGGGGAGAGCCCGGTCTCTGGGATTATTTATCGCGCTGGGTTTTCGGATTTTGTTGCTGCTGTTTATCAACCAGATCGTGCAGATGACCGATCCGGTATTGGTGATTGATGGCTTGCCGGAAAGTATGCAGTTGAGTTGGCGGGATATCATCCTGATTGCGGGAGGGGTATTTTTGATGGGCAAAACCATCGTAGAGATGGGCCATAAACTGGAAGGCGTAGAGGAGCATGAAGAAAATGGGGGCAAAAAGCGGGGCTTTATGAATGTCATCATTCAGATCGCCGCTTTGGATATCGTCTTCTCCTTTGATTCGATTCTCACAGCGGTTGGCCTGGCCGATCATGTGGAAATCATGATCGTGGCGGTGGTGATCTCCATGGGTATTATGATTGTCGCCTCGGCTCCCATTAGTAAGTTCATTAACGGACGACCCACCATACAGATGCTGGCGCTATCCTTCCTGCTCTTGATCGGCTTTATGCTGGTAGCTGAAGGCTTCGAGCAACATGTAGACAAAGGCTATATCTACTTCGCCATGGCCTTCTCGCTGGTGGTAGAATTGCTGAACTCTCGTCTGCGCAAAGAAAAAGACCCAGTCAAATTGAAGGACCGGATTCCGGATGAGTACGAAGCGGAAATGGAAAACTAACTGCTGAGATTCAACCCTATGGCTTCAGAAATTCATAGAATTGGCTCCCTGCTTAAGCACATGCAGTCAGGTCCCAGTTGGCATGGCGCTGCGGTGACAGAGGCGCTATCCGGTGTAACTGCTTCGCTGGCCAGCCAGCGACCTTCCGGGCAGGCCAATACCATCTGGGAAATCGTATTGCATATGACGGCCTGGCGGCATTTTGCCCGTCGAAAGCTTGCCGAAGGCGAGGGAGTAGTCCTTGAAGTAGGCAGTGTGGAGGACTGGCCACCCATGCCGGAAGCCACGGAAGCCCATTGGCAGCAAAGTCTGGAAAGCCTGCAGGCTGCCGATCAGGCCCTGCGTGATGAGATGCGGCTGCACGAGGATGCAAAACTCCACGAAGAAGTGCCGGATAAGCCGTATTCTTATTATGTCCTCTTACATGGAATCGTTCACCATGACGCCTACCACACGGGCCAGATTTCTCTCCTGAAAAAAATGCTCCAGGCCTAAACGCCTGCACCAAAAAAACGGGGTCCTTCTATCGAAGAGACCCCGTCGGTATAGTTGACAAATATCTTTAGAGAAAGTCGAGCGAAAAACTGTCGTCAAAAGATTCCAGGAACAATTCGTCTTCGCCTACTATGACATCCTCCTCTACAGGAAGGTCAAAGTTGACCGCTTTCATATGCTGGGTTTCGGCGAATTGGTCAAGCTCCTGATTGATTTTTTTAGGTAAAGCAATCCGCTCTCCATCTATATGCAGCAGGTAACTACCATCCTCTTTGCGAGACAGGCTCACCTCCTCAAAACAATCAAGTTCCATGACGGCTATTTCTACAGGGGTTCGCAAGTTGCTGAGCTTGGCGGCCTGGATATGGCGCTTAGTTACCGTTACTTTCATGAATTTTTTATTGCACGAATTGAGTTTGATTTGATGATTCTAATTTGACCCCTTGGCAGAAGTTCCCCTAAAGTAGAATTGCCCATTTCTTACAAGTAGCAATACATTTTGGTTTACATTAACTTTCCTGCGTATAAAATTCATTTTTTCGGATAAAAATTCACACGAAGACTTGATTTTCAGATTCTTAGCTTATGGTCGTAGAAAACGCCTGTAAAATAAATCGACGTAAGAATCCCTGGCCGGACCGCAGAATGCAGGCTGATTGAATACATTCGAGCTGGAAACTTTCACTTGTTCCTCTGAAAAAAGAATCTGTTGCAGCCTTTGACCGATGGGGGATTTCCGGATGCCTTGCCCTGGCTTAAGCAGGAGTGGTTGAATGACTGGAAGAATTGCCGTAATTTTATTCTTATGAATTTAGGCATAGAGCAGATAACCCTGGTCCTGATCCTGGCCAACCTGATCGTGACCTATAAAGGGGAGACCGACCGGAGCTTTTATAACAAATATCTGTTTGAGGTAGATCCTATCCTGGTAGGCAAGGATTATATCCGCATGATCAGTTCGGGCTTTCTACACGTGGGGTGGTGGCACTTCATCTTTAACATGTATGTGCTCTACGCGTTTGGCCGAAGCGGATTTTGTGCCTTATCGGAGTCTGGCTTACAATGCGTAGGTCCCATTGGGTATCTGTTTATCTATTTTGCCAGCCTGCTGGGCGGAAATTTCCTGGCCCTCTATGTGCATCGGAATCATGGTAACTATCGGGCTGCCGGCGCTTCGGGAGCCGTCAGTGGGGTCATTTTTGCCGCCATCGCCTTTAATCCCTTTGGAACCATCAGGCTGTTTTTCTTTCTCCCTATGCCGAGTTGGGTGTTTGGCTTACTATACGTGGCGATTTCTATTTATGGCATCAAGGCCCAGCGGGACAACATTGGGCATGAGGCGCATTTAGGCGGGGCGATACTCGGCATGCTCCTGGCCATCCTTTTTGCCCCTCAACTCCTTTCCTCTCATCCGGGGATATTTTTGTTGATCCTCACCCCTGTAGCGGTCTTCCTTTATTTGATCATCACCCGGCCGGAATTTTTATTGATCCCTGGATATTTTTCAAAAACCTTCCGAAAAAACCGCTCCTCTGGCGCAAAATCTCCTCGTTCCCGGGCTTCCGGAAAGCAGAAAACAGGAGATGAAGGTAAGGTTCGACCCATGTTCAAATCCCGAAAATTTGATACCGTAGAAGACGAAATCAATTACTACCTTGATAAAGGTTGGGAGAATCTCAGTGCTAAGGAGAGAAAGCGGTTTGAAGAGATTTCCCGACAATCTGATTAAATTATTAGCTGATTCAGCGTACTCCCTGCTTCCATGTTCAGAATTAGGTGCATTTCCATTCATATACTCAGCATTTGCTTGCTGGCAGGGTCGACGATGCACGCCCAGTCCGCTTTCACCCATACCAAGGGAAAGTGGAGCGAAAAGCAGGGAAAGAAAATCGCCAGGTATATCAAACTCCAGGCTACTGATCTGGAAGGGCAGGTCATGCTCCAGAACCGTAGCAGAAAACAGAAGAAAAACCTGGACTGGGAGATCATGGATGAGCCTGGTGGACAGGTAAGCTTTTGGGAAGGAGAAAAGAAAAAAGCTGGCAGAGCCTCCTGGGGCCAGCACTACGTAGACTTGCGACAATTACTTCCGAAGCCTGGTGAAGCCTTCCGTTGGCGACTTGCTACCTTATCTGATACTTTATATCTCACTGGCAGCCAGGCCTCTGGATTAGCTGCCCAGGAAGAGAATGCCTTGAATACCCTCATATTTCCCCCTGACGATCGACCTGCCGTTGCGATTCCTATCCTTAAACTAGAGGAAAAAGACGCGCAAAAACTGGTTTATGCTATCTGGGAAAATGAGCAACTAACTGACTATCCCCAGGTTTTAAAAATATCCGCCATGCTGATCGTGTTGCTGGAAAGACAAAACTTTTGGTAGGTGATTGTCGGTATGCCCTGATTTGATACGATATTTCGAATTATTATTTATTCGAATATTAAACCGCTTTCTGGTTTTTCAAATTATGCCCGTATATTTACGACATTAAACCACCGATATGTTTGCTGTTATTTCGGCCTCCGGCCGGTATATACCTCCAAAGATTGTCTCTAATGAAGATTTTCTGAGCCACGAATTCCTCTCTCCCAAAGGGGAATCTTTTGATAAGACTCCTCAGGAAATCATCAAAAAATTTGAAGAAATCACGACCATTAAAGAGCGGCGCTATGTGGAGGATAACCAGGTCTGTTCGGATATCGCCTTCCTGGCAGCAAAAGACGCCCTTGAATCGAGTGGGATAGACAAGGAGAGCCTGGATTATATTATAGTGGCGCATAACTGGGGGGATGTCTTAGCTGATAATCGCCGTTCGGATCAGGTGCCTTCTATCGCTTCCCGAGTTAAATATCTCCTGGAAATTGAAAATCCCTTCTGCGTTCCTTATGACCTGCCTTTTGGCTGTCCTGGCTGGGTGCAGGGCCTGATCCAGGCCAACTATTATATCAAAGCGGGAGATGCTAAGCGCGTCATGGTGATCGGCGCTGAAACCCTTTCGCGTATCATTGATCCGCACGATCGGGACTCCATGCTCTATGCCGATGGGGCAGGAGCCGTGATTTTAGAAGCGGTTGAGTCGGAGGAAAAAGTTGGCATCTGCACCTATTTAACTCGCTCTGACACCAAAAAGGAAGCCTATCTGCTGTGGCAGCAGCCTTCCTACAAAAAAGAATACGAAAACGATGACCTCTTCCTCAAAATGCACGGTCATCAGTTATATCGCTACGCCCTGCGACACGTCCCGGAAGTCGTAAAAACTACCCTGGATCGCGCAGGCTTGCATCTCTCTGACGTGAAAAAGGTGTTCATTCATCAGGCCAACGCCAAGATGGACGACGCCATACTGGAAAGAATCTTTCGGTTATATGATTGCCAGAATCACGACCCCTCGGTCATGCCCTTGACCGTTTCCTGGTTAGGGAATAGTTCTGTCGCTACCGTGCCCACCTTGTACGACTTGGTGGCCAAAGGCGATATGCCAGGGCACGAGATCAATAGCGGGGATTGGGTCATATTTGCTTCCGTAGGAGCTGGTATGAACATCAACTCCATCGTTTACAAAGTGCCCTGATCAACCTACCAGGCTTTCTCATATAAGGCTTGAAAATCCTCCCGACTCACGGGTTTGGGATTATTCGGGTGGGCAAAATCCGCGACGGCTAATTCTGTCAGGGAGGGAATATGCGCCTGCTCCACGCCTTTTTCCCGTAACCTTAGCGGTAGATTCAGTTTTTCATTCAGCTCAAACAGGGCCGGGACCACCGCTTCAGCATTGGCCTCTGGTAAGTTCATGACCTGAGCCAGACGGGTAAAGCGCGTTTCGAACCCATCAAAATTAAACTCCATGCCATAAGGCAGGTTAATGGCGTTGGCCAGTCCGTGGTGCATATCCAGCAAGGTAGACAAGGGGTGAGCTAAAGAATGGACCACGCCCAGGCCTTTTTGGAAGGCGGTGGCGCCCATCAGGGAAGCCAGCATCATCTTGGATCGTGAGACGGGATCAGGTCGGTGGACCGCCTCTACGATGGATTCAAAAATCAGGCGCGTCCCCTCTAACGCAATCCCATCCGCCATGGGATGGTAGTTTTTGGCGAGGTAGGCTTCCAGGTTGTGGGTGAGGGCATCAATGCCCGTGGCGGCCGTAATATGAGTGGGAAGCTCAAAAGTCAGGGCTGGATCGGCAAAAACTTGCTGCGCCATCAGGCTTGGGGCAAAGAGGATGCGTTTTTTCTTGCTTTCATCCTCGGAAATAATGGCTGATCGTCCCACTTCGCTCCCGGTTCCAGAAGTAGTAGGCACCGTGACAAATGGAGGAATGGGGTTGGTTACATACTTATCTCCGCCGATCAGGTCATCGTATTTGAAAAGATCTTCCCGATGATTAATGCGCAGGGCGATGGCCCGGGCCACGTCCATGGCCGCCCCTCCGCCAATGCCAATGATACTGTCTCTTTGGCTCTGATCATATGCATCCCCGCCCGCCAGGACGTCTGCCTTAATGGGGTTGGCATGCATGTCAGAAAAAACCTCAGGTTTCAAGCCAGCGGCAGCCAGTTGTTGCGCTATCTTCCTGAAAAAGCCCAGTTCAGCGACATTCGGATCAGTAACCAAAAGCGGGGCCGTCAGTCCATGTTTTTTACAATAGGCCGGAAGCTCGGCGATCACACCGACGCCAAAGCGGATAGGGGTGGGGAAATTAAAGGAGGTGGGTTGAGTAACCGCTGCCATAGATAGAAGGGGTTTTGCAAGATGAAAGGGAAAAGATGCAGCAAAATGGGCAAAATCTCAAGGCACCAAGGTGGATCGTCTGTATCTGGAAGGGAAATTTTTTTCGAGGAACCAAAGATGACCCCGTTCTCATATCGAGCACCTGTTATTTTTTCTAGTTTGATAAAAGCGGGATTTTTTCGACTATGTCTCTAAAGCCGGTAACATCTCCTGCTTGGACCTACACTGATATCCTAGAAGCCGTCTCCACATGAAAGACCAGATTGACCTCATGCTCCAAAAGGCCCGGCAGTTAGCTGCTCAGGAGGAACTATTACAGGCCTGTCAGTGGTTCGATCAAGGCCTATACCACATCATGGAACGGGAGTTGTGGGCGGCCTATGCTCAACAGGAGTTGGCAGACGAGCGGACCGAGTTATACAACAATCTGATCGTGGAAGCCATGAATCTCTTTAGCCAGGAGGATATCGCAGCGGCTTTTCCCCGGCTGGAGCAAGCCGGTCTTTATGCCATTCATAGCCTGGGGTACGAAGAAGAAACCACGCTGAATATTCTCCTGGTCTTACGCTTTTGTGCAGAAAAACTGACGGTAGATTTCCCTCTCAAAACCGAGGTGGATAAAGAATGCCTGGGATATATCGGCAAATGTGAAAGTCTTTTGGAGGCCGGAGAGATACAACAAATGCTGGGGGTGGCAGATATGACCCGAAAAATCTCCCTCCTAAACTTGGGAGCGGCCACGGAAATTTACGGGGACAGCCTCTATTACTGTGCCATTGGCCAGATGGAAGCCGGTAATCACGAAAAAGCCGAGTTGCAACTGGGGGAAGCCTTACAAGCCTATCATAAGAGCATCGGAGAGATCCACAAAAAGGTGTGCCTGACCTTGATGAAGTTGGGGCACCTATCGCTTCATCATCTAAAAAACGCCCACCAAACGGAAGTAGCATTGACGGCTGCTTTGGGCACGGCCCTCAAACTGGAGGACCTGCATCTGGCTGCGGAGGCCCAATCCATGTTAGGTGGCTATCTGTTTGGTTCAGGCCGCTATGGAGCGGCCCTCCCCTTGTTGGAAGGGGTGGCGACCTATCTGGAAGAGCATGGGGCCCTGGAGATGCCTGAATACGAAACCTTCCGGAATATGCTGCTCCAGTGTAAGGAAAAAGCCGCGGCAGAAGCCGCGCCCACGGTCCCGGATACCTGGCAGGAAGTATACGAGCAATTCCTGAACTGCCTGCAACAGGCGGATTTCACCACGGCAGAATCTCTACTGCCGCAATTGATAGAACTGGCCCAGACCGAAGGGGAAAGCAGCCTGGCATTTGCCGCGACCCTGATGGCCCAGGGCAGTCTGTATGCTCGCCTCGCCCGCTTGCCGGAGGCCATCGCCGCCTTAGAACAAGGCGCGAAAATTTGTGAGGCACAGGGATATGAGATGGAAGAGGTGTACGGAATTGGCTTGTCTACCCTTGCTCAGGTGTATGCCGATCAGGCGAACTTTGACCAGGCCGGGGCCTATGGCATTAAGGCCATCACGGCCTTGCGCAGATGTTTTGAGGCAGAATCTCTGCCTGTGGCCAAGGCCCGCCAAAATTATGGCGTCATGCTCCTGCAAATGGGTAAATATCCCGAGGCAATCGCAGAACTGGAAGGGGCCCGGCAGATTTTTCAAGGGCTGGGGGAAGCTGGGATAGCAGATTACCTCAATGCTACCCACAATCTAGGTACCTGCCTGGTCAATACAGGCGATTTTTCCCGGGGGGAGGCCCTGCTGAATGAAGTCTACCGGGAAATCAACTCCCGCGAAGTACCGCTAGGACCACATCCTGGGCTGGTCTTACAAGCCCTGGGCCACGCCCAACTGATGTTGGGCAGGGTGGCAGAGGCTGAAAGACATTATGCCGAATCTGTGCGCCTGATGGCGATATCCCCCGGCGAAGATCATCCTTATTATGCGCATGCGCTGGTAGGCTATGGGAAAACCCTCAGTAAAGGAGGCAAGCATCATCTGGCAGAGACCCACTACCGCAAAGGGCAGGAAATATTTGAGCGCCTCCTGGGGCCGGAACATCCGCATAGCTTGCAGACGCGTCTTAACCTGGCCCTGCTGTTTCAGGAACTTCAGCAATATAAGCGGGCCCTGCGCCTGTATGAAGCCATCAAAGCCCCCTTGCAGACGGCTTTGGGAGAAGAACATCCCGAATACGCCACCCTTCTGATCAATTTAGGGACTTCTTATTTTTTGAACGGGCAATTAGCGGCTGCAGAGGAGCCTTTAAGGCAAGCTGAAAAACTGCTGCGTCAAACCGTAGGAGAAAGCCATCATCACTACCGACAGGTCTTAAATATTCTGGGCATGAAGCAGGTCCGTGAAGGGGATCCTGAAGCCGGATTGCAAAGCTTTGAGCGGGCCCTCGCCATCTGGGAGAAAGACCCGGTGAAATCTGACCAATATTTTATCCTGCTCAATAACCTGGGCACCTTGAACTTATCTCAGGGAAAGCTGGAAATAGCCCAGCAGCTTACGGAGCGGGCTCATCAGGGCTTGGAAACTTTGTTGTCCTGGGAACATCCCAACGTCCTTACTTTGCGCATCAACCTGGCCCGGGTCCTGGCGGTCAGCGAGCATCACACCGAAGCCCAGGACACCTACCGTCGGGTATTCCAAAATCTAGAGCTACATCGCCGTCGATTTTTCCCCAGCCTGAGTGAACAAGACCAATGGAGATGGATTCGTCGGCTGCAATTGCTCCTGGAAAATTTCTTCTCCTATGTGCGCAAATACCGGGAAATCTACCCTGAATTAATGGTCTGGGCCTTTAATCAGCAACTCCAAAGCCGGCACCAGCAATTCAACCTATTGCGGCAAATCCGTCAACGACAAGCCAAAGGCCAGACCCCGGAGCAGCAGCAGGCTCAGGAAAAACTAGAAGCCGTCAGAAAGGCCGTAGCCCAGTGGATGGCCCGACCGGCTAACCAACGAAACCAGTCCTGGGAGACCATGGAAAACCAGCTGAGAGAGGCCGAGGTCGCCTATTTTCAGTTATTCCCCGAAGCCTTTGTTCCAGAAGAAGAACCTTTGACTCTGGATAGCCTGGCGCCTCATTTCTCCCAAGATGAGGCCCTGGTGGAGATTTTTACCATTAAAAATGCCGGGGAGCCTTTCTGTTGTGTGGCCATGGTGTGGTTGCCGGGAGATCCCGAGCCGCTCCGGTGGGTTGAGCTTGGCTCAACCGATACCCTGGCCCAGGAAATCTGGCCCCAGTATCAGGCTTGGCTCAAGCAGACTGGCGGTCAACAGCGGGATACCTTTGAGGAGGCAGCGGAGGGAGAAGTGGAGAAAATGGTCCAGCCCGAAGTATTCTACCAGGTCCTTTGGCAACCCATAGCCGAAGCTTTGGAAGGTCGTCAGACCGTCTATCTGTTGCCTTCAGACATGTACCAGGAGGTCAACCTGTCCATTCTCCCTGTCCCTGGTGAAACGGCCTATGTGATGGACCGCTGGGATATCCATCTCATCAGCCAGGCTCGGGATATCCTGAATGGGCAGGAGGCGGCGCCCTCGGGAAAGAAAGAGGCGATTTTGTTGGGAGATCCGGATTTTGGACAAAAAGGGCAGGCTTCCGAAACCGATGCTCACCGATCAGCTTTTGGGCAGTTGCCTCGGCTGTCTAATGTGGCTCCCCTGCCGGGGACCCGCCAAGAAGTCTTGAACATTGCAGAAAAACTACGGGCTCAGGGCTGGTCTGTGGCGCATTATCTGGGGGCAGATAGCCAGGAAGCCGTCTTGCGCCAGGCCGATCGTCCGACCATCCTGCATGTAGCAACTCATGGATTTTTCCTGCCTGAGGAAAAAGGGGCAGCAGATAGTTTGTTGATGGGGGATGCGCAGCCCCAGGAGAATCCCTACTGGCGGGCAGGCTTGCTTTTGTCAGGAACGCAGCACGCGCTGGAAGAAAGGGAGGCAGGAGGCGAAGGGATCTTTTATGCCTATGAAGCCGCTTCCCTCAACCTGGAAGGGACAGAACTCGTGGTCCTTTCTGCTTGTGAGACAGGCTTGTCTGCTTCGGAGGGATATATGAGTCAGATTGGTTTGCAACGCGCCTTCCGCCTGGCTGGGGCCCAAAGAATGCTGCAAAGTCTTTGGAAAGTCTCAGATGAAGCAACTCAGCTCTTGATGGAGCATTTTTATACCTATTTGCTACAAGGACATACCCAGTATGACGCCCTCAAAGCAGCTCAGCAAGCGCTTAGGAAACAATATCCGCATCCTTTTTATTGGGGTGCTTTCGTCCTCGTCGGACAAGTAGAAAGGCCAGGAAAAGCGGTAGAAGCGTGAAGGGAGAGAAATCCGAGACGGGAGAGAGAGGCGTTGATTCGGAGGCCGGAGGTGAAGGGACAGACAGGCTGCGAAAAGTAGTTTGTCCTTGCTGAGAGCTTGACCGTATGATGGGCTGGCTAGCAATTTCTGGGGACTCGGACCAGGCATGCTGATCTCTGACAGTCAGACTTTCCTGCATAGACATTAGCCATCCTACGGTTGATACAGCTTTGCTCATTCCATCAGCTTGAAGTGATGGAATAAATTTCCCTTTTGTCCAATCCTTAAACCTCAGGCCTTTTCCCCAAATCCAAAAATGGGGTGATCACCTGATATAATCCTGTTGAGGGAAGATCAGACCAGCCCCTTTTCCATGGCAATGCGCACCAGGGCGGCTGAGTTACGCGCGTCTAATTTGTCCAGTAAGTTGGTACGGTGGGATTCAACGGTTTTGACGGAAATGTGCAGGTGGGTCGCAATCTCTGGGTTGGTCATACCCTCGGCAATCAGCTTGAGGACTTCTTTTTCGCGACGGGTCAGTCGGGGGATAAAAGCCCGGGCCTGCTTTTTTTCCTGTTGCAGCATGTGGGCCATCATCAACTGGGTTACGGCCTGGGACATGAAGGTTTCCCCTTGGGCTACGGTTCGTATCGCCTGGACCAGCTCTTCTTTCCCGGTGTTTTTCAGTAAATATGCTTTCGCGCCCTGGTTCATGAGCGCTTTCACGTGGGCGCTGTCGCCATGCATGGTGAGGATCGCAATCGCAATGTCGGGATGACTTTTTTGCAAAGCTTTGGTTACCGCCAATCCATCCATCCCCGGCAGATCCAGATCGAGCAAAATCACCTCGGGACTTTTATCATGAACAAAATCAAGCACGGAAGGCCCGTCCTGTACCTGTCCCAGCACGTATATATCTTCGGCATCTTCCAACATATTTACGATACCGTCAATCACCACCTGGTGGTCATCCGCAATGAGGAGTTGTATAGGCATAAATGGATTATCCTTTGGCTGTATTCCAGGGGACCATGATCAAGATAGAGGTGCCCTGTCCCGGGGCTGAATTGACGGACCAGGTCCCCCCGAGGAAATCAATGCGTGCCCCTACACTCTGCATGCCCAGGCCGGAAGAGACCATTTTTTTCGCATCAAAGCCCTTCCCATCATCTTCAATCGTAATTTCCAGGCTCCCCTCATGTTGGGCGAGTTGGACCAGGCCTTCGGTAGCCTGTGCGTGCTTGAGCATATTTTGAATGAGTTCCTGCACGATGCGATACACCATGGCTTCCTGGGTTTCGCTCGGCCCTTTTTCTACCCGCAAAGCCTGGAAATCCAGGTCCACCTTCCCGCTTTCCCGAACCTGCTCACAGAGCGTTTCCAAGGCAGAGACCAGCCCAAAACGCAGGAGTACGCCTGGCACCATATTGTGCGCGATGCGCCGGACTTCCGCAGCGGCTTCATCGATCAACTCATCGGTCTGACTGTAGAACTCCGGTTGGGAGGGATTGCTGGCCAGGTTGGAGAGCCGCAGTTTCACGGAGGACAACAGGCCGCCTAAGCCATCATGCAAATCTCGAGCGATTCTGCTCCGTTCGCTTTCCTGCCCTTCAATCATGGCAGACATGGAATCTATTTGTTTTTGTTTCTCCAGAGCTTCTACCTTCTGTCGTTCGATTTCGGTGGCCCGGTCGGCCATCCGTTTGCGCTGCCAGAAAACCAGGGCCAGCACGCCTGCCAGCAACAGCAGACTTCCCACCAGCCAAAGCCAGGTAGAGCGTCTGGCTACCTGTTCCTGAAGCAGGGCATTTTCTACCTCGGTCAGCTGCAGGGCCTGTTCCTTTTTCTCCGTGTTGAATTTGATTTGCAATTCATTGACCTGTTTGAGGCTGGCTTCTCCTTTGAGGGAGTCGTTGAGTCCGATGTACTCCCGCTGCAGGTTGTAGGCTTTGGCGTACTTGCCTTGGGCGTATGAAATGGAGCTGAGGTTGATCAGGCCTTGGGCGACGATTTTGCGGGCCTTGATTTCCCGGGCCAGGGCTATAGCTTGTTCGGCATAATCCTGGGCCTGGGTGAGTTGTCCCTTTTCCCGAAGCACGGCTCCCACATCATTCAAGACCTGGGCCTGCCCATAGCGGTTTTGGTTTTTTTTGTGCAGATCGAGCGCTTCCAGGTCGTATTGGTAGGCTTGATCATATTCCTTTTCCTGCCAGGCGATGGCAGCAAGATTGGTGATAGAGGAGGGCAAGCCGTATCGGTCGCCGATTTTTTTCTTTAAGGTGTAGGCCTCCTCGAAATAGGGTTTGGCTCGCTCAAAATCCGGAATATTATAGTAAGAGATGCCCAGGTTATTGATCACATTGGATTTTAACCACAAACTAGGGCTTTCTTTTAGGCCTTCTAAAGCTGCGGCGAAGTTGTCCGCCGCCAGTTCCCAGTTGCCAATATGTTGCTGGACGATACCCATGCTATTGTAGCAATCAATGATCCCGTCCTGATTGTCCTGGTAGGAGAAATAGCGTTGGGCCTGGGTGAAATAGCCCATACTTTGCTCGTATGCGCCCAGTTCATCTGCGCATACCCCCAGATTGAAGTACACCCAGTCCATTTCCAGGGAATCTGCGGTGCCCAGCAAGTGGCTTTCCACCTGCAAAAAATAGGCGGTGGCGGAATCATACTGGCTCTGGAAGCGAAACGTTTTACCGATATCTTCCAGGAGTTTGTGGGGAGATTGTTCGGGTAAAAAGGATTGGGCGTAGGCCAGGCCTGCTTTGAACCAATGCCGGGCGCTGTCGTGGCGCTGCCTGATCAGGTGCATCAGGCCCCGGTAACGTCGATGGAACAATTGCCAGGTATGGGCGGACTGTTTACCTGTGTAGGAGGTGGCCCCCTGGACGAAGGTTTCCAACAGGGAATCCCTGTTTTGATATAAACTATCGGTCCAGCCCATAATCTGATCCATTTGCGCTTCTGCTGGCTGGCGCTCCAAAGATTGGATCAGGCTATCAACGGTGCTCGCTCCGGCGAGCTGAACCCATAGGCATAGACCAATTAAACATACTTTTTTCATAGCAGTTTCAATTCTTCCACAAGCCAGTTGGAGGAAAACGAGGCGAGAAATGAAATCCCAGACTTTCCTCTGCCCAATTTTAGCTTGGTTTAGGGAGGTTCAGGGTAGGAATGATCTCGAAAAGAGGTGTTCTCTTACGAGGATTCCCGACTGGATTCTGAGCGAATTATTACAGGCTGAACCCTAAGCGTAGGGGAGAAATCTCTTTTTGTTCCCCTCTTTTTTTAGCGAGTGGATTCCTTTTATTATCTGAAGTCCCCAAGAGCATAACCTTTTATGCAATGTACTTTTTTTTCCGCAAACAGGGATTCCTTAGCCCTATGTTGATTTGAAAGCGGGTAAAAAGCGATCCTCGCAAAATCTATCTATTCCTTTTTTCTCAATAATCCATTTTTCTCGTTAGGCCAAGACAGAAATAATAGGATTCCTGGCCATAAACTACCCCTTAGATGCTGCGCTGTTGTCGCTGCGGAAATTCTACACATTGATCTGATGTCGTACATGAGGCTTGAAATTGACCGAGGGTAGATGGTTCTTGTGAATATAAATTTTTTCTAAGAATAAAATTCGAATTACAAATTATACTCAATCCGCTAATAGTCAGTGTATTGGGTGTGGAATTATTCATCTTGTTTCAGCCGTTTTCTTAGTGTCGTAATCTTTTAACCTTTTTATATAATTAATTATGGAAGACGGATATATTGGAGAAATCCGCATGTTCGCAGGCAACTTTGCTCCCAGTAACTGGTACTTTTGCAACGGCCAGACCATCAACATTTCGGATAACACGGCGCTTTATTCCATCATCGGTACCATTTATGGAGGAGATGGGCGCAATACGATGGCCCTGCCAGACTTTAGAGGCGTATTTCCGATGGGGTTTGGGACCAATTCGAGTGGCGGAGGGACCTATAAAATAGGCAAAACAGGCGGCAGCGCGGAGAATGAGCTGACCGTAAACAACCTTCCCTCTCACTCGCATGAGCTGGTGGCATCAAAGGATTCGGGAACCCAGTCAAACCCTAAAAACGCCATATTAGCCAATACGGGAAGTTTTGATTCTGAGTATCTCAAAAATGCTCCTTCTTCCTCTCTGGTAAATATGTCTGATAGTGCCATTGCCAACACAGGTAACAACTCCCCTGTAAACAATATGCCTCCCTATCAGGCGATTAGCTTTATCATCTGCTATTCCGGCACCTATCCTTCCCGATCTTAACCAAGCCTCCATGAAAAACAACAAGCTTTTAGGTCAGGGCAAAGCTTTCCTGGTGTTAGGGATGCTGAGTTTTAGCCTATGTTCCCTTGAAGCTCAAATAACCTATAGAGGGTGCACGGGTATCTTGGGTGCCCAGGACTTCACCTTATCCAATACCGGGACGGTGAGTGATGGAGGAACCGACCGCAATACGTATGAAAGTACCCCTTCGGATTTTGCGCAATCCTGTCCTGCTGGGGTATGTGAAATACAGGTCATCTGGAGTGCGGGAAATACCAGATGGGAAATTCAGCTGGATACTGATGGACCTTTAGGTACACCTAATTATACCAATGCGATCCTTTTTTATAACACTTCAGCTTCCTATCCCAATCCTCCCTCTTTAGACCTCGGGACCTGGACTGAAGATGTCGCCTCGACCGGAGGCACTTGTGCGACGGGGGTTACGACCTTTTCCGGGGATGTGCAAAGTACCCTGCCAGTGGTGTGGGCAGATGTCCGACTGCGGGAAGTGGGGCTGGGGATCGAACTGCAATGGGCGACCTTAGCGGAGTTGAATAACGCTTATTATGAAGTAGAGAGAAGCAAAAACGGGTTGGATTACGCTTTTGCTGGCAAATTGGCAGGAAGGGCCGAGCCGGGTAGCGGAGCAAGCTATTCATTCCTTGACCCGGGCCCTTTTTATGGAAGATGGTATTATCGGATTCGTCAGGTGGACCTGGATGGGACAAGCAGCTATTCAGCCGTCGAGCAAATCGACCTACACCGGACCCCTATGCATATCTCAGATAACGGGCAGGAAATGGTGATCCATCATTATTTCCGATACGGAGGGAGCATCCAATTGCGGAATCTGAGTGGTCAAATCCTGCTTGAGCAGACCCTGGCTGCGGGAACCGAGGCGGTACCTATTCCTGCGGCCACTTTTGCCGCCGGTTTATACACCATCTTAGTGGAGGATGGACCGGTCCAACAGGTCAGAAAATGGCTAAACATGGATTAACAGGGAAAGCAGGCAAATTTCCTTTTTTTCACGATTTAGCCTATTTGGGCAGTAGCCAGCAGGAAACATCCTGCTGGTTCATTTTATGTTACCCTGCTACAGATGTCCTAAGGGTGAAGCCTGATGCGGGTTTATGTCCTCAATCCCCAAAGCTGATGCCCACGTTTCGGGCTGTCTTGACCAAAAAGCTCTGCGGATCGACATAGTTGTAAGAGGCAGTAGCTTCTTCCAGGGATACGTCGATGATTTTATGTTCCCGATAGGCGGCCATACGACCGTAGGTTTTGGCTTCCACCAGTTCGAAGGCCTTTACCCCAAACTGAGTGGCCAGGATGCGGTCAAAGGCTACGGGCGTGCCGCCTCTTTGTAGGTGTCCCAAAACCGTTACCCGACAATTAGCCTTACAGCCCATGACTTTGACTTCTTCTACCAGGCGATAGCCACAGCCTCCCAGACGGGCATGTTGGTAGCCGATTTCGTCTACCTTGGCGGCTAGGGCCTCACCATCGATGGCTTTGGCGCCTTCAGCAATCACGATATTGACGAAGCCGCGCCGCTTCTGATAGCGGGATTCTATGCGCTCCACTATTTTTTCAATGTCGTAGGGAATCTCTGGAATCAGGCAGATTTCTGCTCCTCCGGCGATTGCGGTATGCAGGGCAATCCAACCAGCATCCCGACCCATCACTTCCATGATGAGCACCCGGCTGTGGCTTTCGGCGGTGGTGACCAGCTTATCAAATCCTTCGGTGGCCACTTGTACCGCGGTTTGAAAACCGAAGGTATAATCTGTAGCTGAGAGGTCATTGTCTATGGTTTTGGGTACGCCTACCACGGGCAGGCCGAGTTCGTGCAGCCGCTGGGAGATTTTTTGTGAACCATCCCCGCCAATACTGATGACCGCTTCAAAGCCCAGGTCTTTAATCATCTGCACCATTTCTGCGCTGCGGTCTACCGCTTTCCATCCCCCATCCTCCGTAGCTACTGGCCAGGCAAAAGGGCCTGCTTTGTTGGTCGTGCCGATGATGGTTCCTCCTTTGACGTGGATCCCGGCTACGGCGGCTTCATCGAGCAGCACCAATTCCTGCGGATCCAGGAGTAATCCATTGTAAGCCTCGATGCTGCCCCATACCTCCCAGTCGTCTTCGGCCTGCGCGGCAGACTTGACGATGGCGCGTATGACAGCATTGAGTCCGGGACAATCGCCACCACCCGTGGCTACCAGGATTTTTCTTTTCATTTTTGCGTGCGTATAGAGGTAGATATTGGAGGAAAAAAACTCGGGCGCAAGTTCTACATTTTCTTCAAAAACCAGACCGGCAATTTCTCTTTTTTCTTAACCCTTATACCCTCCCGGCTGTTTCCGAAACCCACCTGATTCCCTGATCCTCCTTTTTCTCATAGATTTCGGGTTTTTTCTACTGGAAAACCTGTAGATCAAAAACCTTGTTTACCCGTATTAATTCCCGCTGGGATAAGCTGCACCTTTGAAGTGTTGCCTAAGCAAACAAACACAGTAAAAAACAAACGCAGTAGTTTTAACGATCTGAACAGGGAGGACTGAGAGGATACTGTAAGCCAAACATTGTTTGGCCCAGGCCCTCAGTGTTATGCAGGCGAAATGTGGCGTTCCTAAAAGACAATACTTTCGTCTGCTTTTTTTTGAAAATCGTGCAGCCCTTGTGGGCCCTTTCGATAACTCGTTCTTTACACAGACAGCATTCTTCATAACCTTTGATTTGGAAAAAGGAGGGCAACGTCAGTTACTCTCCTTTTAGCCAATTTTCGGGATTTGGGTTTTGGGTAGGTCTTCATACCAATTGGTATGGTTTTTTCGTAATAGAGAAGGAGGCTTTATTAGGTAATTTCCCCCTAATTCGCCTTTTTGAAAAAAATGAAGCTAATCGCCTCTTAAAAACCTAAGAAGCTATGACCACATATCAACCTCAAGCCGTCTGGAACGAAACCAGTAGCTCTTTAGACATCACCTTGAATTCTGATCGCCCCTTTGTGGTAAAGGGCGTCTATATAAAACGCAAACGGAAAGCGAACAACCTATCGGGCAAGCGGATCATCGAAATCCATGTGAGCTCGGCAGCGGAAGGCACTGCTTCCCCTTTCCAGTTGAACATAGCACTCCGTGAAAAACAAGCTAAAAAAGCAAAAATCCAGGTGGTCGAACTGGGCAATCCAGTTCCCATGGCCGAAGCCCGGGTCTTGCAACCAGCAGCTGACATGAGCATGAAAGCTGCCGCGACGCGCACCCGCTCCCTCGGTGGAGGAACTGGTACCAACAGTACCAACGACCAGATGGATGAAGATTAATCCACTATACCAGTGGGTTGTATCCGAATACTATGTTAAGGAAAAGCACTGGCATATTTTTGTTAATTCTCTTTGCTCTTGGTAGATTGGGTTTAGCCCAATCCAGCTTACACCCTGAGCAATTCATACGTGTCCAAAGCGATCCGCAAGACATCGCTCAATATTTAGATCAGTTGAATACCGTGGCGAAAGAAATCACCGCCTCCGAACCCAACCGAGCTCTAGACAGTGCCAGCAAAGCGGCCGAACTGGCCCGTGCCAACAATTTACCTGATAAAGAAGCCCAGGCTCATAAGCGTCTGGGACTCATCTATTATCGTGAGGGCCTCTATGACGAAGCCCTGAAAGCCTTCTATAAATCCGCCAGCCTCTACCAGCGCGCTGGTGATATCCCCAGCTATGCCGGGGTGATCATGAACCAGGGGGTCATTTACCGCCGCATGGGCAACTATTCTCAGGCGGCCAATTGCTATCTCCAAAGCCTCAAAATCCTCAGAGGCTTACCCGAGCGGGATCGCAAACGTGAGGCCCGGGTATGGAACAACCTGGGGAACACCTATTTCTCTGCCAAAGATTACGAGCAGGCCCTGACTGCTTTTGAAAAAAGTATGAGTATCTATGACAGCCTGCAATTGAAGGATGCTGCCAGGGAGGTGCTCATGAACAAAGGGGTGGCTCTGGAGAAAATGGAGAAATTTGCCCAGGCCGAAGAACTCTACCAGGGGATAGTGAAAGACATTCAGGCGATCCAACCGCAAAATGCGAATGTGGAGCAAGAAATGGGCAATGTGTACAATAATCTGGGCATTGCGCTGTTTCGCCAGAAGAAATATGAAGAGGCCCATGGTCAATTTGATCGGGCCTATGAACTGCAGCTTCGCAATGACCGAACCCTGGCTCAAATGGAGGTTCTGAACAACCTATCCATGAACCGCTGTGCTCAGGGTCGCTTTGGAGAAGCCCTGGAATATGCCACGCAGGTAGAAGCCGTGGTAGCTGAAAATGACATCCCTGAGGTGGAAGTGGAACTCTACCGTAACCTCTCGGATATTTATGAAGGGCTGGGCAATAGCCAACAGGCCCTCAGCTATCACCGCAAGTTCGTCACCTTGCACGAAGCCTTGTTAAGCGATGAAACCATTCGTTTGCTGGCCGGCTTCGAGCTGGAGTTTGAGCGCTTTTTATCCGAAAAAGAATTCCTCACCCAGGAGAAAATACTCGCCCAGGAAAAGTTCACCAATCTTTTGCTGTGGAGTGGGTTAGCGGCGGCCATCCTTTTGGCCATCCTCTTTTTCCTCGGGCTGCGCACCAATCAGCAAAAGCGCAAAGCCTTGCAGGTTGAAATAGAGCATAAGCAACTGGCCAACCAACAAATCATTCTGGACTTACTGCATGACCATGAGGTAGAATCCCTCAATGCCATGCTCGAAGGGCAGGAGATTGAACGAGAGCGCATTTCCAGTGAACTGCACGACAGCCTGGGCGGTACCCTGGCTGCGGCCAAGATTTCGCTGATTACCCTGCAAAAGAAACTCAACGGGCAGGATGAACCGGCTTATGATAAAACGGAACATCTGATCGACGTGGCGACCCAGGAAATGCGTCGTATTTCTCATGACCTGGCGGGAAAAACCTTGAGAGATGGGGGCCTGGTGCCGGCCTTGGAAGAACTCACCAGTATTTTCACCCATGATGCTCCTTTTCAGGTCCAGCTGGATGTAACCGGACTGGCTGAAGGGGACCGTATAGACCGCAATATCGAAATCAACTTGTACCGGATGGTACAAGAGCTGTTTCAGAACATCGTCAAACACGCCCAGGCTTCGGAAGTAAAGATTACCCTCAACCGTCTGGGAGATCGGGTGCATATGCAAGTCGAGGATGACGGCGTGGGCTTTACTTATGATCCTGAGCAGGCAAGCAGTGGATTGGGACTGGCCAGTCTCAAAGCGCGCGCGGAGAAGTTTGGAGGAAGCCTGATGGTGAAAACCGCCCCAGGAGCAGGAACCATGACCCGGGTCCAGGTTCCCTTAGTCTAAGGAGTGAAAATTGTCTCTGGGGCTGGAAATCCCTAATTTTAGGAACTAATACAAACTGCTGCACACTACTTTCCCTGAAAATCCGGCATGCGAAAGCCTCCGGCTTGACTAGCTTTCTTGTACCTGCAGAATCCCTAACCACATGATCCGCGTTCTCATTGCTGATGATCACAAACTCTTTGTTGATGCCTTACGTACCCTGCTCGAAGACGAGCGTGACATAGAGGTTGTAGGCATTGCCAATACCGCTACCAAAGCCCTGGAACTCCTCAACAGCCTTCAGGTGGATATTGTCCTGATGGATATCCGGTTTAAAGGGGAAGAAATGGATGGGCTTTCTGCAGCGGAACTCATCAATGATGACTACCCCATGGTGAAAGTCCTCATCCTGACCGCCTCTAACCAGGGAAGCTATATCGCCCGCATGTTACGGCAAAAGATTGCCGGTTATATGCTCAAAGACACCGCGGCCCGCGAACTGGTCAAAGCCCTGCACGCTATCCAAAAAGGTGAAACCTATTACAGCGTGGAGGTGATGAAGCGGCACATGGATCACGTCAATGCCCATAGTAGCAAACCCAAAGTAAAAGTCACCCGCAGGGAGCAGGAAGTCCTGCAGTTGCTGGTGGAAGAATACAGCACTTCAGAAATTGGGGAAGCCCTCAGCATAGGCGAAGCGGGCGTAGAAACTCACCGCCGAAACCTCCGGCAGAAGTTTGAAGTGAAAAATACGGCCGGCCTGGTACGGGAAGCGATCTTGAGAGACCTGGTAGATACAGAAAAATTCAAGATATAAGGGCTTGCCCTGGTTTCCAGGGGATGGCCTGATCCTGCCCTTTTACCCAAAGCCTCCCCTCTTCTTCCCAAATTTCATAATCCTGCTCCTTCAGGCGAAAGGCAAGCGCCCACTGCTGATTCCGTAAGTAAGGCTCATGCTGCGCTGCATGCGGTAAAATTTCCTCCCAGAACCTCAGCCAGGCATAGCCATGAAACCAAATTCTGGCTACGGGCCCTCCGGCCAGATGCGCCTCCCAACCCATGTGGTTCACACACATAAAGGCTTTGTCCTTCAGCACCTCCATGCTTTGGTCTATCTCCTGCCATGCTTCCCATTGTACCAATAAATAATCTCCCGACCGCTGAGGTCCAGGCAACTCCAATCGGTCCCATATCTCGCTTTCCACCGGCCGGAGCTTACGCAGCTTTCCATATCCCCACAGATAGCCACTTTGCGGTTCGAATAAGCCTACATAATCTTCTGGAGAAAGCTGAGCTGCTTCTTCCAGAGGAAGGAGGAAACTGGACAGCCGCCGGGCCATTTGCATTTGCTCCGCGGCAGAAAGGTCTGCAAAGAACGGCAGGAGGTAGAGCCTTTTTTCACTTGCGGCGATCAATTTTTCCTGTCCCTTGCGATCATAGGTAATCGCTTCTTCGAAAAGCGCGGTAGCCGGCCGGTCCAGTTTTTCCTGAAGCCATGCCCGCAGCAGACTTCCTGACTTTTCCCCTGGATACATGGGAAGGGCCCCGATGTGGGTTTCTTGGATGCTCCGAAAAAAAGGATGCTGCCGAAAGCTTTCTTCAGGTCCGGAGAAAGGGAAGAATACCAATCCGCCCATGCTCTTGTGGGCCCCGGTATAAGTCAAATAGCGGGTTTTTTCGGGAAGAATAGCGTCCCGATAGCGATGCAATTGGGCCATGGCTTCGGCTGGAGGGGCCCATCCTGCCGGACTTCGGTCCTTTACGACCCGGTACTTCGCATCAAAGAAATAGCGGAAGCTTTGGGGAAATAAAGGAGATTCAATATCCAGGCTTAGGTCGGGAATCTGGGTAAAGGTGCTATGGGCTTCTCTCCCAAAACGCTGTTGGTAGGCCAGTCTCCAGATTGCCCCACTGCCTTGGTGTTGCCAGACAAAGGCCCCAGCAGCGCCGCGAGCAAGAGGGTGTCCTTCATCAGTAGCAGGAGAGAGGAAATCAGCTTGTTCGATTAACTCCATCCCTTCCAGCGCACTGATTTCTTCCACTAAGCGTACCCAGCACCAATACTCATACAGCCTCGACATATCTTTATAATCCGCCATCAGATAGGGCTGACTGCCCCATCGTAAGGCCTGTTCACACTGCTGAAAAAGCTGCCAGTAAGTCCTGTAGGCCTGGCTGGGGAGCCGATCAGGGGCGATAAGCCTCTGGGGACTTCCAGGCTGAATATGGAATGCCGGATGGCGGGTCATTTCCTGGAAAAATCCCCAAAGCCGTTGGAATGCCAGTTTTTCTTCCTGGCGATGGGTAGGCCACTGGTGCTGAACCAAGCGTAGCTTTCGGCAAATCTCTTTAAGGGACCAGGCTACCCACTGATGCGCCTGCTGCCTGGTGGCAGAATGTCGAGTAGAGGCTTGCCATTTTCGCGCGAACCGACCTTCTCCCAGCGGAATGCCTTCCTGTGCACTGCGACTTATCCAATGGGGCTTCTGGCGAATTTTCCTCAGGACTTTTGGGCGGATCGCCTGCTTGCGGAGCGGAGCCTGTTGGATTTCCCGCTGAATGGGAGCCTGAGGCGCTTCCCGCGACAGGGCCCTTAGCTGTTTTCTCAGCTTAGGGAGCAGATGGTTAAGCTGCTGGTACCAATCCTGAAGATCCCCTGAAGTGGAAGGGGCTGGCCCTAACCATCCGAAACTTTTGTCCGATTTCCCCTGTAAAAGCCGAAAATGGATGCGCGAGATATCCTCTTGCATTTGATGGAAGTCCCTTTGGTAAGGAAGATTGGCCGGTACGATTTCGGTTTCCCATCGGAAAAAAGCGCCTTGCCCCTCTTCTCCTATAAAAAGCTCGGTATATCCTATCTGCCCTTGCAAATTAAGCCTGCCCATCCATTGGGTGCGGGCTTCATCGAGGGGGCGTAAAGGGAGGCTGTGTTGATGAAGTTGGACAAAAACCGGCCCCTGGATCGGACGGTGCCTTTTACCCAGATCCAAATGAAGATCGATCTGGGTCCAGCTCTGAAGGCAAGGAAGTTCATGCTCCGGTACGGCCGGCGTCCAGCCAAAGCCCACTTTCTGCCGCCTATCTTCCTGCCTTTGGTCCGGAAAGGGGGCGGACAGGTGCAGATTTAAGGCACCAATCTCCGGGTGGGTAAATGTCAACACAGCATCAGCCACAACCTGTAGGATTTATAACCAGAAAGAAGTGTAGCCATCCTCCTCGTAGCGTCGGATCATCATCAGGAGTTTGGTTACGCTTTTGGGAAAGGTAGGAGCGGGGGAAGGGATGGATCTAAACAATTCCTCCCACTCCTCTGCGGCCAGCAAATCACCCGAAGAAAGCGCCGTGGGATACAATTCCTTCAGGATGTGATCTAACAAAAGCCGAATCCTTCGGGTGCTCCCCTGGATGCGGGGAAGAATTTTTTGCATAAGTTGAAAATCCAGGGCCTCCTCGGTAGAGATCAGCTCCCGGATTTCGTGCCGGGCCAGTAGGTAAAAAATGAATTCATCCCTTACCCGATATCCGATGGCCAAATCAGCTTCCTGCAGGCGGGCATTGATTTTCTGCAACAACAGCAGTGCATGATCCACCCGCTTGCGATAGGTTAAAGGAACATCTTTCAGGTGCACATAAGAGGCCCGCAGAAAGGCATTGGTAATCCCTTGCGCAGGAGGAATTTCTTCTTCGTGGCTGGGCCAGTCTAGGCGGACCTGGCTCATTTCGATGACGTTGGCTCTATCTAAGACCTTTCGGCTGAGCGGATGCGTACTTTCATCCACATTGATGGTGCCAATCAGGTAGAGGTTATCGGGCAGGCCAATAGAGGAATGCCCCAGTTCCGCTTGTCCCTGCTCGCCCAGATGACTCGGTCCCAGCAGCGCGTCTGTATGAATGCGCTGGTCAGTCAGGCAACGGGTTTCCATCACGCTGAGCAGATCGCCCATAAAGTATTCCACCCGGGCCAGGTTCATTTCGTCCAGGATGGCAAAAAATGGGGCCTCGGGCTGAGCATAGGCGGCCAGAATGGTGTCCAGTAAGGGCCGGGTGCGAAAATTTCCCTGTAAATCCTGATAGCCTAATAAATCGGTACTGTCTGTCCAGTCCGCGCCTACCGGGATCAGGGTACAATGATCGGCGTACCCAAGGGCCGCCGCAAATTGCCGAACCAGTTGAGTCTTGCCGCTGCCGGAAATCCCACTCAGAATAACAAATGGTTTGGTTTTGAGGGCCAGGAAAAAATTGG
The DNA here is from genome assembly GCA_038527215.1 of Bacteroidota bacterium. Taxonomy (GTDB): domain Bacteria; phylum Bacteroidota; class Bacteroidia; order J057; family J057; genus JAWPMV01. The sequence continues at coordinate 112,443 of JBCBGC010000003.1, read as the reverse complement.
CAATGTCCTGCTTGGCGTAAAAGAAGCCCTGCCCCGAAATGTATTCGTGGATATGGGCCAGGGTGGTACGGGTAAATTGTTCGGATACAGTAGGAGTAGCCGCCATAAGCCGTTTATCTGCCTGATAGTGATGGGAGGGACGTAAGATTTTTCCCCCTTCTCAATGGTTCAAGATAGAAAAGATTTTGAGCTTTCATAATGTCCCAAAATCTCTGAGGTAGGCTGAAAAGGTAGTTAAATATGATTTTTTCTATACCTAAACAAGTTTTGCTTCCCTCAGTTATGCGATTATTAGGATCATAAAGGAACCTGGGTATGCCAAAGTATCAATCGAGGAACTTTAAGAAGCAATACGAGCTAGGTAAGTATTCGGCACTTTACCGGAATAGCCTGCTTTCTCGTCTCAAAGCACAGCGTCCGCCTGCGGATCGGCTTTCTCCCTTTACCCTTGATTTTGGGCCGGTTACTTTCCGGATTGCCCGACATTTTGGCTTTTGTAAAGGCGTCGAAAACGCCATTGAAGTAGCCTATGAGACCCTGGCCCTGCATCCTGACCGGAATGTGTACATGATTTCCGAACTCATTCACAACTCTTTTGTGAATGCGGATTTAATGGATCGGGGACTGCGGTTTATCAAGACAGCTAAAGGCGAGCAATTGATTCCCTGGTCAGAAATCCGGGCCCGGGACATTGTGATCACCCCTGCGTTTGGCGCGACCCAGGAAGACAAGCACCTGCTGGAAGATAAGGGGGTGAAGTTGCAAAAATGGGATGCTACCTGTCGTTTTGTAGAAAATGTATGGTTCCGCGCCCGCGAATTGGGCAACCAGGGCTACTCCATCATTATTCACGGGAAATATAAGCATGAAGAAACCCAGGCTACTCGCTCGCACAGTGAAGAGCATGGGCCTACGGTGGTGGTGAAAAATATGAAGGAGGCCCAGATTCTGGGAGAAATCATCCTGGGCAAGCGCCCGATGGAAGATTTTGATCGCTATTTCCGGGAAAAGGCCAGTCCGAATTTTGATCCTGAGAAAGACCTGGAACGGCTGGCCGTGGTTAATCAAACCACCATGCTGGCCACAGAAACGGCATCTATTTCCGCTTACTTTAAGAAGGTAATGATTGCCCGATACGGTTTGGAAGAAGCAGATTATCGGGTAGCCAATACCCGGGACACCCTCTGCTATGCTACCAAAAATAATCAGGGAGCAACCCTGCGCTTGTTGGAAGAGCCCGCAGATGTAGCCATCGTCATCGGCGGTAGAAATAGTTCCAACACCTCTCACCTGGTTGAACTCTGCCAACAAAAGCTACCTACCTATTTCATCGCTTCAGAAAAAGATATTCTCTCCTCTGAGCAAATCCTCCACTTTGACTTCGAGGCCCAGCAAGAGGAAGTGATCACGCATTTTCTGCCTCAGAAAAAACACCTCAATATTCTGCTAACCAGTGGCGCGTCCTGCCCGGACGCGATTGTAGAGCGGGTCCTGTTTCGCTTGCTGGATTTTTTCCAGGAAGTAAACAGCCTGGAAGAAGTACTGGAACGGCATGCGCTCGTGGGAATAAAAGCCTAACTTTAAGGCAAGGCCGGAAAGGGCCATCCCACATTCGTACCTATGAGAGTAATTTCGTTCACTGCCAATTTATGGGGGCTCCTCCTGTGTGTAGCCTGTATTAGCGTCAACCGTCCCGCCGAATCCGGCGGTCCCATCCAACTATCATCCCTCGAAGTTCCAGCAGGCTTTCAGATAGATCTCTATGCTGAAGGGGTAGCCAACGCCAGGGCTATGTGCTGGGGAGCGCAAGGAACGCTGTTCGTAGGCAGTCGTTCCGCTGGAAAGGTATATGCCCTGAGGGATGAAGATGGAGATCAACAGGCGGAAGTTCGGCATGTGATAGCCGAAGGATTGGACCAGCCGCTGGGCGTGGCTTTTCATCAGGGTACCCTTTTTATTTCCGATTTAGACAAAATATTCCGACTGGCCGACATTGAATCTCGCCTGACTGACCCGCCTTCGTTGGAACTAGTGACCGATGACCTACCTGCTGATCGCTGGCATGGAGGTAAATATCTGGGGGTAGGTCCGGACGAAAAGCTATACGTAGCGGTAGGGGCTCCCTGCAACATCTGTGAACGGGATTATGAGGAGTATATGCATATCCGACGCATGAACCTTGATGGGAGCGGAGGAGAAGTGTATGCAAAAGGCATTCGTAATTCGGTGGGCTTTTCCTGGCATCCTACCACCGGAGAACTTTGGTTTACTGATAATGGTCGCGACTTTTTGGGAGATGACTTGCCACCGGATGAGTTGAACCGGGTCGAAGAAGCCGGCCAGCATTTTGGGTATCCCTATTGCCATGCAGGGGTGCATCCTGATCCAAAGTTTGGGACCAAATATCCTTGTGCAGATTTCCAGGCCCCCGTCCAGGCCCTCCATCCTCACGGAGCCGCGCTGGGGCTCAGCTTTTACCAGGGCAATATGTTCCCTGCTGCTTACAAGCAGCGTGTTTTCATTGCCGAACACGGGTCCTGGAACCGAAGCGAACCCATCGGCTATCAAGTCAGCCAGGTCACCTTGGAAGGAGGCCAGGCCATATCCTATGAGCCCTTTGTCAGGGGTTGGTTAGCAGACGGCAAAGCCTGGGGTCGGCCGGTAGACGTCCTTGAGGCCCCTGATGGTTCGCTGCTGATTTCTGATGATCAGGCAGGGGTTATTTACCGGGTGTGGTATAAAGGATCATTATAGGGCTGCGACCAGATAAGCGGCTTCTTTGATGGCTCGTTTGGCATCCAGGCCGCCCGCTTTCTTGGAGCCGCCAATCAAGTGAACGTTCATCCCCGCTTGCTCCAGGCTTTCCTGCAACGCGATGAGGGGTTCCTGTCCAGCACAAATCACTACATGGTCCACTTCCAGCACCCGAGGTTCATCTCCCACCAGGATGTGGAATCCCTGATCGTCTACTTTTTGATAGCTGACATTGCCAAGCATATTCACCTGTTTCATCGCCAAACTGGCCCGGTGAATCCAGCCTGTGGTTTTGCCCAGGCCTTTGCCATGCTTTCCGCCAGAGCGCTTGAGCAGGTATATTTCTCTGGGAGAAGGAGCCGGTTCAGCAGGAGCCAATGAACCCCCCTTCTGATAGCTCATATCAACGCCCCATTCTTTCATGTAGTGTTCTGTATGTAAACTGGGAAGCTCTCCTTCGTGGGCCAAAAACTCCGCCATATCAAAGCCGATCCCTCCAGCCCCGACAATGGCCACCCGTTTTCCGACCGGCTTCTGCTGATATAGCACCTCGGCATAGTCCAGGACTTTGGCGTGATCCGCCCCTTCAAAATCCACTTTGCGAGGGGTAACCCCTGTGGCTAGAATGACTTCATCGTAGCCTCCGTCGATCAACTCCTGGGAGCCAACGCGATGATTGAGGTGGAGGTTTACGCCATGAATTTCGATCTGCCGACCATAGTAGCGGATGGTCTCAGCATATTCTTCTTTACCAGGTATGACTTTCGCCATATTGAACTGACCCCCGATCTCTTTCTCTGCCTCAAAAAGATCCACCTGATGGCCTCTTTCTGCGGCGATGGTAGCCGCGGCCAGCCCCGCAGGACCTGCACCCACTACGGCGATTTTTTTCGGATGATTAGTCGGCAAATAATTTAACTCTGTCTCATGGCAAGCCCTCGGATTGACCAGACAGGAAGAGACCTGCATGGTAAAGGTGTGGTCCAGGCAAGCCTGGTTACAGGCGATACAAGTGTTGATTTCATCCGCCCGGTTTTCCATGGCTTTTTTCACCAGATCCGCATCAGCCAGGAAAGGACGAGCCATAGAAACCATATCGGCTGCGCCATCCTGGAGAATTTCCTCTGCAATGCCCGGCATGTTGATCCGGTTGGTGGTGATGAGGGGAATATTGACTTCCCCCATCATGCGCTTGGTTACCCAGGCAAATCCGCCCCTAGGCACTACCGTGCCAATGGTAGGAACCCGGGCCTCGTGCCAACCAATGCCGGTATTAATAATGGTCGCTCCGGCTTTTTCGATTTCCTTGGCTAGTTGCACCACTTCTTCCCAGGTACTGCCACCTTCTACCAGGTCTAGCATGGAAAGCCGGAAAATGATGATAAAATCCGTTCCCGTACGCTTACGTACCTCTTTGACGATCTCGATCGGGAAGCGCATGCGGTTTTCGTAAGTGCCGCCCCAACTATCTTCCCGATGATTGGTTCTTTTTACCAAAAACTCATTAATGAGGTAGCCTTCTGAGCCCATGACTTCTACCCCATCATAACCTGCTTCCTGCGCCAGAGCTGCACACTGCCCATAGTCATGGATGGTGCGCCAGACGTCCTCATCTGTCATCTCCCGTGGGGTCAAAGGGTTGATGGGAGCCCGCAGGGGAGAAGGGGCCACACTTTTATTATGGTAGGCATATCGGCCGGCGTGGAGAATCTGCATGCAGATTTTTCCACCTTCCTTGTGGACTGCTTCGGTAATCAGGCGGTGTTGAGCTACTTCCGCTTCATTGGTCAAAACCGCTGAATGTGGGGCGACCCGGCCTTCTTCGTTAGGCCCGATGCCTCCGGTTACGATCAAGCCTACTTCTCCTCGTGCTCTTTCAGCATAGTAAGCTGCGGCTCTTTCAAAGCCATTGGGCGCTTCTTCCAGCATGGTGTGCATGGAGCCCATGAGAACGCGATTTTTTAAGCTAGTGAATCCCAGGTCTAAGGGGGAAAGCAGTTTTTCGTACATAGTAGTGTCGACTTGATATTGAGGAAATCAAAGATAGGAAAATATTGACAAAATAATATTTTCCTTTTTTCATATATACCTCTCTCCCTCTTCTAAAAAACAGACAAAAGCAAAGGGGCAGACGCGCGCGCCTGCCCTTGGATGGAATGTTTAATTCTTAGGTCTTCTAAGGATAGTATACCTCCTGGGTATAGATATCGATGCCGTCGCTCAGTTGGATGTGATACAAGCCTTTATCATAGGCCGTGAGGTCAAGCTGCTGGGCAAATTCTCCCGGTTGAACCCGGAGGGTTGTGGCCAGCAGTTGGGTACCTCTGGCATCCAAAATCCGCAGGTTGAGGAACATATTGCGGGGCGTATCTACCGAAAGGTCTACTTTTCCTTCCTGAGCAATTTCGGCGATTTCGATTTCCCCATCTTCTTGCAATTCCTCCAGGCTACTGGTATTGGTTACCACAATGGTTTTGGAGACCGTATCGGTACAGATGCCGTTGCTGACAATCAGGCTCACAGGGTATTTACCGGGCTCGGAGAATACGTGCGCGGGCATTTCTTCGGCAGAAGTACTGCCTTGACCGAAATTCCAGGCCCAGGCTTTGGCGCCATCCGTTTCGTCGGTGAAGCGGAGCAGGCTCTGTCCGTCTGCCAAATCAACCATGGAATCGGTAACCGTGAAATTGGCTACCATGGGGCGAACATCCACCCGCAGGGTGGCAGTATCTTTACAGCCTACGGCATCGGTTCCTACGACTCGGAAGGTACTGCCCATTTCCGGGTAGGCGTAGGCGCGGGCATATACGCTGTCATCCAGTCCGCTGCCTTCTTCCCAGCGGTATTCTGCTCCTCCTTCAGCCAGGAGTACAACCTCCTCATTGGGGCAAACCGTAGCCTTTGAGGCCGATACCCGGAGGAAGTTTGTTTCTTTTACCACGACCGTTACGGCTCCTTTGGTTTCACAGAATGCATTCGGGTCAAAAGACCGTACCGTATAGCTGGTGGTCTGGGTAGGTTTGACAGAAACCTGGGCACCTCCGATCGAACTCAAGCCTTCTGCGGCATCCCAGATGTAGCGGGTTCCGCCGGAGACTTCCAGGTTGACGCTTTCTCCCGGACAAATCTGCGGATTGGCAGGAGAGATGGCCAACGGCTTGGGTTCAATGACCGCAATGGTAATGGATTGCTCATTGCCACATTGCTGCCCGCCTGTGCTGACCGTATAGGTGGTGGTTTGAGTAGGCGCTGCGGTTACGATGGGCCCGGAAGTCTTATCCAGGCCATTGGCTGGTGCCCAGACGTAGTTGCTTCCGCCTGAGGCTGTCAGCAAAGTGGCTTCTCCTTTACACAATTCTAATTCCTGAGCGGTTACCCGGATAGGCGCGCCCTGATCTACCTGGACCTGCACCGAGGCCTGGCTATGGCAGCCATTGGCATCCACCCCCGTTACGGTATAGGTGGTAGTCTCCAGCGGGAAAGCCGTGATTTCCGTGCCTTTGGTGGTACTGAGTCCCACGGTAGGAGACCAGTTGTATACCCCTGACTGATCCAAGCTAAGGTTGACCTGCTCCCCGGAACAAATGGTGGGTCGGTCTGCCGTGGCGGTTAATTCATTTTTAGGATGGACGATCACTTTCACGGTGTTTTCTAATTTACACCCGCTGTAATTGGTGCCGGAAACCCGATAAGTAGTGGTTACTTCTGGTCTGGCAGTGACAGTAGCCTGATCGTCCGCGTCTAGTCCGGTAGCCGGTGTCCAACGCACATCCAGTCCTCCTACAGCTTGCAGGGTGACACTTTCACCGGCACAGATCACCGGCGGTACCGCAGGTTCGACCAGCAATTTGCCGGTACCTTCTACTACTTCCAGGGTAATTTCTTCCGTAGCGATACAGCCCTCCCGATCTTCTGAGGTCAGGGTGTAAGTCGTGGTCATATTGGGTTGAGCGATAACGCTGGAGCCAGCGGTTCTATCCAATCCCATCGCTGGGGACCAGCTGTAATTGACCCCGCCTGAAGCATTAATTTCTACAGACTCTCCTGCACAGATGCTTTGGCTGCGCTGGTCCAGGCGAAGCCGGAAAGGCTCGTTGACCACGACATAACCATACTGCGTTCTTTGATCCCGCTGCCTGCTGCACCCACTTACGGTGAGCACCACATCATAGATGCCTTCTTTGGAATAGGTAACTACCGGATTGGGCTCGCGAGAGGTCGCGGGCGATCCATTCGGGAATTCCCAGAAATAATCTACCGCGCCTTGCGAGAGGGAACGGAACTGAATTTCCTGACCGGCACAGGTGAGGGTTTTGTCCGCAGAAAAATCTGCTTTAGGAAAGCCCCCTTCAGAAACCTGCACCATAGCCGTGGCTTCACTTTCGCAGCCAAATTCGTCAGTAGCCCGAACAAAATATTCCGTATCCTCACGCGGGCGTACACTTAGACGCGGTCCCCGTTGAGTCAAGGCACCAGCACGCGTAGACCAGCTATACTTATTGGCCCCGGAAGCGGTAAGGACGCTGCCCTGACCGCGACAGATGACGGGATCGCTGACGGTGAGGGTAACGGGTTTCGCTTCTCTCACATTGATTTGAATGGTAGCGGAATCTTTACATCCGGCATCATTCATGCCGACCACCTTGTAAAGGGTGCTCAGGGAAGGCAAAGCCTGGATGCGGTTAGCTGAGGCAGAGGAAAGTTCCTCGGCGGGAGACCAGCGATATCGGGTTGCCCCGGTGGCAGAAAGCCTTACCGGTTCTCCCTTACAGATATTTTGGGTTCTGGCGGAAGCCGTCACTTCTGGGATGGCTGCCACCTGGATGACCAGGCTTTTTTCTATGGAACAGCCCGTCTCGGTTTGTATTTCTACTTTGTAAGTCGTGGTCGCCGTAGGACTAGCAATCACTTCGCTGCCTTCAGGACTGTTCAAGTCAAAAGAAGGATACCAACGGTAAGCGGCTCCTCCACTGGCCGTAAGACGGACCGTTTCTCCCGGACAGATTTCCAAATCTGAAGCCTGAGCAGAGACGGAGGCCGGGGCCTGATCTACTTCGACGATCACTTCTTTTTTCATTTCACATCCGGCATCTGTGCGGCCCAGGACGATAAAGGTGGTGGTTTCCGTGGGGCTGGCCAGCACGGATGAGCCGCGACTTTTGTTGAGGGACTCAGCCGGACTCCAGACATAAGAAATGGCCCCACTGGCCACCAGTTCCACGCTGCTTCCCTGGCAAATGCGCTGGGTGGGCGGACTGACTTCCAACTTTTGGCCTTGTTCTACCCTGACCAGGGCACTGGCTTCTGAAATACAGCCGGATTCTCCTTCCGCTCTGACGCTAAAGGTCATGTCGCGGGGAGGTTGCACCTTGACGGTAGGTCCCCCGGGGATGAATTCTCCATCGCCAAAGTTCCAGGCGAAATTGTCAAAGCCCTGGGCCGTCAGGGTTACTTCTCCTCCCGCGCATATCACAGAATCCGAGGCAACCAGGTTCAGGCTGGGCTCAGGATCGACGGTGATCCAGCTTTCTTTGGTGATGGATGCTCCCCCCGCCTGGTTGACGGCCGTCAGAATGACGGCATAGGTTCCGGCCTCGGGATAAGAAACCACTGGATTGGCGGTGGTATCACTCGCAGGAATACCCCCAGGAAATGACCATACCCAAGAAGTGGGGCTATTGGTGGATTGATCCGTAAAGGAAACATTGCTTCCCTGGCATATCTGATTGCGGGAAACCGCAAAATTAGGCTCGGGTTTTAGCAGGGCTTCTTTCCGGAAAACGAGATTGTCTAAATAGATATCATTGCCATGACCGTTGAAGCTGGCAAAAATAAATTGTACCCTTGGCTGTCCAGCATAGGCCTTTAAGTCAATGCCTTCACTCCTCCACTCTTCAGGAGAAGGGCTGAAAGGGAACTGCTTGTAAGCTGCTGTTTTGAGATTTTCTCCTCCTTTGTAATAGATGCAGCGGAATATTTCATTACAACCGGTAGCCACAAAAATGGCGAAGGTATCACTGTATTGGGGACTAAAAGCCGTGTAGGCTACATCGAAGGTTAAAGAGGGAGAGGTCGCATCGGAAAAATCTAAAACCGGCGAAATCAACAGATCACTGCTGCCTAGCAGATTGTTGTCGTAATTGTTGAGGGTCAGGGCACCATTACTGCGTCCCTGTCCGCCAATGCGGGCGGTTGGGGCCCAGCCCTGATCTTGCTGGGCATTGATGAATTGGAATCCAGCGGGTGGATAGGCAGATTCTGGTTCAAAATCCACGGTCAGAGGGAGTGGTTGGGCTTCTTCAAGGACTCTGATGTAATCTGAACGGACGATTTGCTTGGCTCCGCCAGGATTGCTGACTACCATGGTCACCGGATAAATTCCGGGTTTGCGATAGACTACTTTGGGATTCTGCTCTTTGGACGTACTGGGCCTTCCGCCTGGGAAACTCCACTTAAAGGCGGTAGGATTTCCTTTACTCAAATCCCTGAAATTCACGGTTAGTGGACCACAACCGGTATTCACATCGGCGATAAACTCAGGTTTCGGCGGTGCCACACTGGATTGACAAACATTGGAGCGTAACAGAGAAGATCTGCGAGGGCTGTTTTCCAGCACGGTGCGCATGCGCGTTCTTTGGTTACGTGTAAAAAGGTTCATACAGGCATCGTCCGTATAGTCCATGAAATTGGAGACCATGGCCCGCCCATTGTTACAGCTGATGCCGCCATTGGGGCAGGAAAAATGAGCCTCATTTGCTTCAGGTGTATCTGCGCAATAATCATCTACGCCGCAAGGCCCATCGCCCCAAATATGGCGCAGGCCCATCCAATGTCCTATTTCATGGGTAGTGGTCCGACCCCGGTCAAAAGGAGGCGCTACGGTTCCCAGCGTGCCGAATACATTGTAGCTGATCACTACACCGTCGGTTTTGTTGGCCCCTGGATTGCTGGGCAGACCCGTCAGGCCTGAGGACTGCGGGAATTGGGCATAGCCCAAAATGCCTCCGGCTACCCGGCAGACCCAGATATTGAGGTATCGGTTGGGGTCCCAGATGGTATTGGGCTTGATAAATTCATTGATATAGCTTTCACTAAAGGGACTGCCCGTCATGGATATGCGGTCAATGCCATTGGTTGGTCGTCCCCGGGGGTCTACCCCTGCCAGACAGAATTCAATACCTGTATCGACGGCATCCCGTTGAAACTGGGCTGGCGTCAGGCGTGCGTCCGCATTCTGGCGGCGATAATCTTCATTCAGCACCCGGATTTGGGAGCGGACCTGATCATCGGAGATATTTTCCAGGGCATTGCTGTAGATGACATGCACCACCACTGGAATGGTGAGAATCTCGTTCGGATTTATCCGGTTCGTACTCCGGCTCTTTTGGGTTTGGGACTGCGTTTGCTGCATCCATTTTTCAAAATCCTCCTCCGATTCCTTTTCAGCACCGTGGGCAACGCCCCAGTCTTGTTCGACTTCTACGGTTACACATTTTCTTCGGGAGGGCAAAAGATTCCTGTATTGAGGATTCTGACGCTCATAATCGTAAAGGAGGGGAGGATTGACCGTCCCGGCTCGCGGATTACGAAGATTATACGTCTTGTTGGGATTGCCGCCATGAGCAGCAGGAGGGAGCAGACTTTGGGCCCATGAAGAAAGATTCCATGAGCATACAAAGCATAGTAGCAACAGATACCTGGGCATGTTTTGTCAGTAAAGGATAGGGTTTCGCAGGCTATATGCCTTAAATAACCAAAAATTACGCCAAGTGTACGGCATAGACCATAGGAAGGGTATGTGAAAGCAATTCCCAGCTCTCTCCCAGGTCGTTAGAATAGAAAACGTTTCCGGTAGTGGTGCCAAAAACCAGGGTCTGGCTGGCTACATCCAGCGCATGTCGATAGACAATGTCAAAGCAGGCTTCTTGTGGCAAGCCCTGGCGAAAATCCCGCCAGCTTTGCCCGCCATCATCGGTTCTGCACACGGTCAGGGCCTGGTCTACGGCTACGCGGATTTCATCACTGATCCCCGGGACTACCCAGGCCATGTCAGGATTATCATCAGCTACTGCAATGGTGAAACCAAATTTAGCCGGTCCCTCCCGGTCCGTAACGTCTTGCCAGTTTTTTGCTCCGTCGGTAGATTTAAAAATGCCACAGTGGTTTTGTTGCCACATGACCTCTGGTTGGGAAGGGCAGTTCAGCAAAAGATGCGGATCATGTCCTACTTCGGTAAAAGGGTCTGGCAGAAAGTCGGCTCGTAAGCCCTGGTTCCGCACGGCCCAGTTTTCCCCGGCATCGGTACTTTCAAAGACTCCCGCACAACTGATTCCGATATATAGATGCTGTGCATCATGGGGGTCTACCACGATAGAATGAATGCCAGCATAGTCTCTGCCCCCGCCAAACCAATGATCTTCCCGAGAGGGATGCTGCCATAGGCTTTCGACCAGTTCAAAATTCTGCCCTCCGTCCTTGCTACGGAATAAGCCGCCGGGCTCGGTTCCTACATAGAGCATGTCGGGTTCAGCAGCTCCGCCTTCAGCAAAAGCCCAGAGATATCGCAGGGCAGCCGGCGTATCTTTTTTCATTTCCAGCCCGGCAGGATATTGCGGGGCGGTCACCTCTTCCCAATGCTTGCCTTCATCTCGGGAGACGTGCAGCTTGCAGCCCCAGTGGCCATGATCAAGGCAGGCCCACCAGTGGCCATTCCGTCGGTCAATATGGGTGAGGGTTACGGGGATTCCCAGAAAATGCACGCCTTCATAGCGCCAGCCCTGGGCAGAGCGTTGGTAGGTAATCAATCCCTTGCGGGTGGAAAGAAGTAGTCGCATGTGCTTGCATTAAATTTCATAGCTGTTCCGGCAAGGCTATCCGCCGGAGAGGGCTTGCATGATGAAGACCTCGTCTCCCTGCCCCACTTTATCCTTCAGGTTGACCTTATCTTTGATCAGCACATTGCCAATGAAAATATTGACGTGCTTGCGCAATCGGCCCTGTTCATCTACTAAGTAGTCGGCCAGACCTGGGTATTTTTCATTGAGGGCCTGTACTACCTCGGCTACGGTTTCGCCTGGAAGGGGGCCAGGTTCCAGACCTGGAAAAAAACGCTTTAACGCAGAAGTAAATCGAATCTGGGGCATAAAGTTGAATGCTATGTATCTATCCTAATTTACACATTTTCTCGCTTAAAATCCCTTTGCCTCCCTTTTGTCAACAGATCATGGGGGCTGCATATTTTTTGAGGCTTGGTGGCAAGAGATGCTTTTTAGGCCTCTGGGCCAAATTCCAGTTGGCAATCTGCCCCTTTCTGAGTAGCTTGAGAGGCTTACTAATGCTCGCCATATGATTGAATATTTTGCCACGGACAAACTCCGTGAACTTTATCCCAAAGTCAAAACTTTTGTGCAGGAAGAGCTCATCCCGATGGAGCAGGAATTGCTGCACATGCCTTTCAAATTAGCGGAAAAAGCCCTGCGGGCTCTGAAGCCTAAAGTGGAGGCGATTGGTGCCTGGAACCTCTACCATTCTGAAGAATTGGGAGGACCTGGCCTGACCCTGATGGAAGTAGCTCAAATCAGTGAGTTGCTGGCGATGTCTCCTTATGGCCATTATACCTTTAATTGCCAGGCGCCTGATGCCGGTAACATTGAATTGCTCCTGGAATATGGTTCGGATGAAATGCGGGAAAAATACCTGTATCCGATGCTACAGGGTAAGATTCGTTCTTGCTTTTCCATGACAGAACCCAATAATGCCGGTTCCAATCCCGTAACCATGAGTACGACGGCGGTCCGGGAAGGAGATGAATACGTACTCAACGGCCATAAGTGGTTTACCAGTTCGGCTGATGGTTCGTCTTTCCTGATCGTGATGTGTATCACCAATCCAGAGGCTGTCAATCCTTATCAGCGGGCCAGCATGATCATCGTACCGACCGATGCCCCCGGCTATCGCCTGGTGCGCAATATTCCTATCATGGGGCATGCCGGAGAAGGTTGGGCCAGCCATGCAGAGGTAACTTATGACAATGTCAGGGTCCCTGTTTCTAACCTGATCGGGGGAGAAGGAGAAGGCTTTAAACTTGCCCAAAAACGCCTGGGACCAGGCCGGATTCACCATTGTATGCGCTGGATCGGGATTTCCGAACGCTCCTTCCATCTGATGTGTGAGCGGGCAGCCAGCCGGGACATTGGTCAGGATATGAAGCTGGGCGAAAAGCAGATGATCCAGGCTATGATTGCGGAAAGCCGGGCGGAAATTGACGCAGCCCGTCTGATGGTTTTGAATGCAGCTTTTGTGATGGAGAATTACGGACAAAAAGCGGCGAGCACCGAAATCTCTACCATCAAATTTTATGTAGCAAATGTGATGCAACGTGTGGTGGACCGGGCTATCCAGGTTCATGGAGCATTAGGCATCACCGACGATACCATTCTTTCCTATTTCTATCGGGAAGAAAGAGGCGCCCGGATTTACGACGGACCGGATGAAGCCCATAAAGCTTCTTTGGCCCGAAAAATTCTCAAAAACTATGGCCTGAACATTCGCCAAAACGAATTGATGCGCAAGCAGGCGCGGGCCGAACGCTAATTATCCATTTACCATTCATTACGCTTATATCTCTCTCATTTCATGGAAGCAAACGTAGAAGCGAGGAATATTGAAAAAACCTATGCCAGCCTGGAAAACCTCCAGTTTTTACTCAATGAGGTCTTCGAGGCTCAGAACCTGAGCCAGTATGCTCATTTTGATCAATATGATCAGGAGTCGATCAACATGATGGTCAACGCGGCCAAACAGATTGCCGATACTCACATGTTCCCGGTCTTTGAAGCCGTTGATCGCTTTGGTACCCAATATGAAAATGGCCGTATCCAGGTGCACGAGGCAGTCGGCGAGTTTATGCGGGTCGCTGGAGAAGGCGGTTGGATCGGGGCCAGAGCTCCTTACGAAAAAGGCGGCATGCAGATGCCTTCCATCGTGTACATGGCCGCAGAGTTTCTGTTCCTGGCCGCCAATAACTCCCTTTCTGGCTATATGGGACTGACGGCAGGCGCAGCGAGTCTGATTTACTCTTTTGGGGCACCTGAATTAGAGGCTGCTTTCGTGCCCAAAATGCTAGCCGGAGATTGGCAGGGCACCATGGCCCTGACAGAACCCCAGGCGGGTAGTTCCCTTTCAGATATTGTGACTTCTGCGACCCCGACGGAAGCAGGGCACTACCTGATCGAAGGGCAGAAAATATTCATCTCCGGAGGAGATCATCAGGGCGTTGACAATGTGGTCCACCTGATGCTGGCCCGGATCAAAGATGCCCCGGCGGGAACCAAAGGAATTTCTCTGTTTGTGGTGCCTCGTCTGCGTCCTGGCGAAGGAGGTGTCCTGGAAGAAAACGATCTGCAAGTAGCAGGGGCCTTCCATAAAATGGGGCAGAGTGGCTACGCTACGACTCACCTCATCATGGGAGAAAAAGGCGACTGCCACGGTTACCTGGTCGGTATGCCTAATATGGGTCTCCGCTATATGTTCCAAATGATGAATGCTGCCCGACTGGGCGTAGGTACGACAGGCATTGGAATTGCCTCCGCCGCCTATTATGCCTCGCTGAAGTATGCATATGAAAGAGCTCAGGGCCGTCGTCTCAATAACCGCGACCTGAGCCGTTCTCAGGACCTGATTGCGCATCACCCGGACGTACGTCGGATGCTTTTCCGGCAAAAAGCCATCGTGGAAGGCGGCATGGGGGTACTCTTTCAGTGCGCTTATTATGAGGATATGATGCATATCACCGAAGGAGAGGAAAACGAAAAATATGCCCTTCTCCTGGATTTGCTGACCCCCATTGCGAAAACCTTCCCCTCTGAATATGGAGCCCAATCCGTGAGTGAAGGGCTGCAAGTACTGGGCGGATATGGCTACTGCAAAGACTTCCCGCTGGAGCAACTTTATCGCGATATCCGTATCTCCGCGATTTATGAAGGCACCACCGGCATACAATCTCAGGACTTGCTGGGACGAAAAGTGCTGATGAGAGAAGGCAAGACGATGCAACTCTTCATGGGAGAAATTCAGGAAACCATGCAGGCTGCCGCTCAGCACGAAAGCCTGGCTGAAGAGGTCAAGAATTTCCAGACCATCTTAGGACGGGTCCAGGAAGTGACCATGCACCTACTGGGAGTGGCCCAAAAAGGCGACAAAGAAGTCTTTTTGTCCGACGCCAACCTGTATATGGAAATGTTCTCTTTGGCTACCGTGGCCTGGCAACTGCTGAAGCAAGCGGTGGTGGCCCAGGAAGGCCTGAATGCAGGAGCGGTAGGAGACCAAAAGGCTTTCTACACCAGTAAAATCAAAACCATGCAATTCTTCTTTGCTTACGAACTGCCCAAAACCCTTGGGCTGGCCGCCCGGCTGAAAGACCCCGCTGTCTTCACCGTGATGGGAGCAGGAGACGAAGATTTGTTGAGGTAAAAAAATCGGGATAAAAAAAAGGGCGAAGCATGGCTTCGCCCTTTTTTTTTGCCAGGAAATTAGTTGGCGATTACCTGTAGCTCTGCTTTCATGATCGGATAATGTCCTGGATAGGAACAAATGATCGGATAATTTCCAGGGGCGTCAGGTACTTTGATTTCGAATTCGGTGGTCTCACCGATGTTTAGCAGTTTGGAGGCTGCCAGGACTTCCGGCATATCCGCCACAAACTCTTTGTCTGGGCCAGCCGCCATACAAGCCGCAATGACTTCTTTTTCCTTGCCCATAGCCACCAGAATCATGTTGTGGTACATGCCAGCCACGGCAGACTCGTTTACAAACGTTACCTTAATGACACTGCCCGGTTCGGACACCAGGGTGCTGGGTGAATAGGCGATTTCGGTCATGACGTCCCCCGTAGCTTTTACGGTTACGGAAGATTCTTTTACAGGGGCCGCTTCAGCATCGGCAGTGGAAGAACCCTGCTCACCGCAGGCCATGACGGTCAGGCCCAGGATCAACAAGCCCATCCAAAGATTATTCAGGGAATTTGTACGCATATCTGTTTTGATTTTATGGAGTACAAATCTGAAGAATTTCCCCTTAAGCTGCAATCTTTTATCTTGTCTCCCACATTCGAAAAACGGGAAAAAACATGACCTCACGCTACCTCCTTTTTTTATGTCTGGCGGGACTATGGGCTTGTCAGACCCCTCCACCCGCTTCCTCTCCTCCCAATGTCTTGTTGATCATGACAGACGATCAGGGGTATGGAGACCTTAGCCTATATGAGAATGATTCCATTTTCACGCCTACCCTGGATCGCCTGTCAGGAGAAGGGATGCGCTTGGAATCTTTTTATGTGACGCCCCTTTGTGCCCCTACCCGTGCTTCCTTGCTGACGGGAAGATATCATTTGCGGACGGGAACTTTTTGGGTGACCAAAGGCACGGAAAACATGCGCACGGAGGAAACGACCCTGGCAGAAATGTTTGGGGAAGCAGGCTATGCTACCGGGATTTTTGGGAAGTGGCACAATGGGGCTCACTATCCGCAGGATCCTATCGGACAAGGCTTTGACGAGTTTGTCGGCTTTTCTTCTGGCCACTGGACCAATTATTTCGATAGCCCGCTCAAGTATCAGGATCAGATGAAACCCACCCAGGGCTTTATCACCGACGTGCTGACGGATGAAGCCATCTCTTTTATCCAGCGAAAAAAAGACCAACCCTTTTTTTGTTACCTGCCCTATAATGCCCCCCATGGACCTTTTCAGGTTCCGGACGCCTACTTTGATCGGTATAAAGCCCTGGGCATGACGGACCGGAATGCCGCTATTTATGGGATGGTAGAAAATGTGGATGACAATGTGGGGCGTCTGCTTGCCACCCTGGACAGTTTACAGCTTGCGGAAAATACCATTGTGGTATTTCTCACCGATAACGGCCCCAATGGCAACCGCTATAATGGGGGTATGCGGGGCTGGAAAGCCAGCGTACACGAAGGAGGACATCGGGTGCCTTGTTTTGTTCGGTGGCCCGGGAAGGTCGCGGCCGGGTCTGTCAATCACGAACTGACCGCTGTGATGGATTTGATGCCCACCCTGAGAGGGCTGACAGGCATAGCGGAAGGGAAGCATTTACCCTGGGACGGGATAGACCTCAGCGCCATGCTGCTCGGGGATAGTCTCGCCTTACCCGACCGGCCTTTATTTACCCATGTTTCCCGAAAAGCGAATTTAAAACCCTATCCCGGCAGTATGCGGCAAGGACAGTTTCGCATGCTGATCAATGACCAAAACCAAACAGAGCTATATGATATCGTAGCCGATCCTGCGGAAGAAATAAATCTGGCCGATAGCTTGCCAAACCGAACCGCTGAAATGCAAAAGGCCTATGAGGCCTGGTTTCAATCTTGCGATTATCAACCGACAGGAGGCATACCGCTGGGCTATGCTGAAGCGCCCGTAGTGGAACTGGCCGCCCACGAGGCCAGGATTTCAGGCGATATCCACTTCCTGGCCAATCCCAACGGTTGGGCGCATGACTGGTTAGTCAACTGGAGCAGTCCGGAAGATACCATTCAGTGGGACCTGGAAGTACGGACGGCAGGGAATTACGAGGTTTCCCTGCGCTACAGTTGCAAGGAGGAAGACCTGGGGGCTGAAATCTCGGTCGAAGTGGGGCAGGAGCGAATCCTATTTACCCTGGAAGAGGCTTTTTATCCCAAGAAAGTGCCTAATCCGGATCGGGTGCCCGGTCGTCAGGAAGCCCTGGAGCAAAGCTGGCGAGAGGTCCGGCTGGGACCGATTAACCTGAGAGAAGGGGCGCAAAACCTGAAACTTACCGCCACGCGGGTTCCCGGCACAGAAGCGGCGGTGGTGAAGGCCCTGATCCTGAAACCTATGCCCGAAAGCTGAGGGAGAAACGATCCGAATATTTGGGCGCTTTCTGATATTTCGCTAGGTTGAAAGAGATAGGAGAAGAAGCTGTTTTCTCTTCATTCCTCCTTAGTTTACCTTCAGGTGTTTTTTTAACCTCCGCATAAACAGCCTTCCCCTTAAGGCAGGTCTGGACACTTACATAGCCTTGAATCAAATGCTCCATCTTTTTTCTGTCGGTATCAACCGCTATCAAAACGAGAAAATCCCGCCGCTTAAAGCCTGTGTGCGCGATGTGAATCGACTGGCGAATTATGTAAAAACCTATTTTCCTGAAGAGGTCCGTAGCATTAAAACCCTCACCAATGAAGCCGCCACCTATCTAAATGTCGTTGCGGGGTTTCGGGCACACTTCAAAGAGGTCTCAGAAGGAGACATTGCCGTCTTTCATTTCTCGGGTCATGGCTCACGCGCCCGTTCTGCGCCGGAGTTTACGGCCATGAATGTAGATGAATATGACGAGTGTCTCATCATGCATGATAGCCGGATGGAGGGGACGCCTGAACTAGCGGATAAAGAATTAGCGGTATTGATCAAGGAAGTATCGGATCGCGGGGCGCAGATGGTAATGATGCTGGATTGCTGTCATGCAGGCTCTGCCACCCGAAGCGCAGGTGATTTTTTTGCGGGCAGGGCCCGGCATGCCTGGAGCAATGAAGGCACCCGTGACCTCGCCTCCTATATCGGAGGCTATTACCTGAAGCATGGTCCCAGCGTGCCGGAAAGTCCGCACGGCCTGCTCTCTGCCTGCACGCAGTTTCAGCAAGCCTGGGAAGGACCTGGCGGTATGGGGATTTTTACCGATGCGCTGGTGGGGACCCTGGAAAAATTTGAAGGAGATATCTCCTACGCGGATCTATTTTTGGAGGTCCAAAAATCCGTAACGCGCCATCCGGTGAATCAAAGTCCGCAATTGGAGAGCTATGGTACCTTTAACCCGCATCATCGATTCTTCACCCGGGAACGGATGGCTGGCCGTGGCAGTGGGGAACGGCTGAGAATTGCCTACCAGGCTTCTTCTCAAAGTTGGGAAATATCCAGGGGCGTCATGCAAGGCATGCCCCAAGACCTAGCCCAACCCATGCGATTTCTGGTATTTGACCAAATAGGGAGTGAGGATGCGCTGGGAGAAGCGGTCTTAAGTCGGGTTCACCTCAATAGCAGTAGCCTGAGCCTGCCAGCCGCCATCGCTGCCCAAACCGATAGACACTTCTTCGCTGAAGTTTCCAGTTCTCCCTTGCCACCCCTGCGGGTATTTACCAAAGGTATGCTTCAGCCGGATTGGGCCTCGCCTTTCATCACTGCGGTAGAGGAGGTAGAGGAAGCGGAGTATATCCTGGATGGAGCGGACGATCATTACCGACTGTACCGGGCTAGCTCTGGCAAACTGGTCCGGGAGATGCCCAAAGAAATCCTGGATTTGCGGGAGAATACCCTGGCTACCTGGCCGATTTTAATCGCAGACCTCAACCGCATTCATCGCTGGCAGCATTTATTGGCCTTGCAAAACAGCCGCACGCAATTCGAGGAAAATCAGGTCGACTTTCAATTTTACGAACGAAAAAATGGGGAGGAGATTCCCTACGAGGGGCAGGACCTGGTGCTGGATTTTTATACGAAAAATGGCAAGCCGGTTCCGATATGGTATTCCTTTAAAGGGCGAAACCATACCGACGAGCCTTTGCATGCTACCTTGGTAAATTTTTCTCCTAAATATGGGATCAGCCTACTCTATCAGGGCCTCCTGCCTGCGGATGGAAAAGAGATGGTCTTGCGAGACAAAGGGGGATTGGGCATTCGCGATCCCAAAGAAACGGATCAGACGGAACACTTTTTACTGATTGTGAGCAAGCAGCCGCAGAACAATTTTCTGCTGGCGCAGGAAAATATTACTCCCCGACCGGAAACGGGTGAATTGCTGCTGGCCCTGGGCGCTAAGCGAGACAGCTTTGAGGAGCCGGAAGCCTATCCGGATGATTGGTTTACGATGAAGATCCGCATCCAGATCGTGCGCACCGAGCATGAGATTTCAGCCGAGGGTACGCAACTGGCCGGGCAGCAAATTCAGGTTACGGGCCATGAAGATTTTCGGGCCAAGCTGAGTTTACGTGCTAAAGGGGCTCCCGGACCTTTTCAGTCTGAGGCCTATCTGTTCCAGGAAGTATTCGAAAAAGAAGGCCTGCCCCTGGCAGATTTTTCCTTACCCGGTGCATCCGAGCAAGTCAACATGCTGGAACTGTCCCAACTTCAGCAGATTAACAGCCTGGCAGACAAGCCCCTCCATCTGGCGGTCAAACCCCGGGAAGCCCAAGGAGATACCCTGCTACCGGTGGCCTTTGATGGAGAACACTTTCTGGTTGTAGGGGATTATGAAGCGCAAAGTGACGGCAGTACGCAGATCAGCATTGATCAGGTGCCGGAACAAGGCTATGATGGGCGGAGGAGCCTGGGAAGGGCATTGAAAATGGCGTTTTTGCAACTCGTCCTGCAAAAGGAAGAAACCCACCTGACCTGGGTAGACTACGAGGACGAAGAGGAAATTTTTATGAAAGAAGAAGGCCTGGCGGAAAAAATCAGCCAGAGCCAACGGATTCTGCTATTGATTCACGGGATCATTGGAAACAATGACGAATCTGCCGAGAGCATGGACGTTCCTGTAGGGGAGGAAGGAGAATGTATCCGTCATGCCTATGACCTGGTGCTGACTTTTGCCTATGAAAACCTCAACCGACCCATCGAAGAAACGGCTGCCTTATTAGAAGAAAAGCTTACTCAGGTAGGCCTGGGACCTGGTCATACCAAAGAATTGACCATCATGTCCCATTCCATGGGAGGATTGGTATCTCGCTACATGATTGAGCGCTTGAACGGACACGCTATGGTCCAAAAGCTGGTCATGGCTGGAACGCCCAACCAGGGTTCGGAAATGGGGAGCATCGCGGACTATCAGAAAATGGCCGTTTCTCTTCTGAACATCGGCTTAAATTTTGCCAAATCGGTGGTGCCTTTTGCCAGCCATTTCCAAACCGCACTCAAGCACACGGAAAAACTGTTCATCACCTTGGAGCAAATGAAGCCCGGTTCGGACTTTTTGCAAGAACTCAACAATCCCAATAATAAGGACCCTCAGGTGCCCTACTTCATCATGGGGGGAGATGTGCGGCATTTCGAACCCCAGGAGGAAGGGCGTTTTGCAAGTTTGATGACTAAGCTGGAGAAAAAGGTGGGAGCCTTATTTTATGAGGAAGAGCCCAATGATATCGCGGTGGGACTCAGCAGCATCTTTGGGGTGCCGGAGGGGCGGAATCCAGATCCTCAAACCTATGAGCTGATCTGCCACCATATGAATTATTTCGTGTGGGAAGATAGCCTGGAACAAATGGCCGAAATCCTCGGCATGGCCCTGCCCCCGGAGGCCTAAAAAGAAACCTGCCCTGAGAGAAACCTCTCAAGGCAGGGCACTAACCATGAAAACACTCTATCTATTTCTGCTGCCTATGCGGCAGGGTATTGTCATCAATATTGGGGGTGAGAAAAAATCCGCCGTGGGTTTGTTCCCTCTTCGCTAGTCTATCAGACCACGGCGGATTCTCACACAGATTTGCTTGCAGGGTGCTGGTTCACCCCTCCTCTATTCCTCCTCACGTATGAACCAGGGCTATATACTATCGCCTTGCGGCGGAAATTGCGTCCTTAGGCAATCTCGATCAGCTTAGGAGCTTTTTCTTTTGCTGCCTCCATTTTAGGCAGGGTCAGGTGCAGGATACCCTTGTCATAGGTGGCGCCAATGTGCTCACCATCTACGGTTTCAGGTAAGGTGAAGGAGCGGGTGAAAGACCGGTAGGTAAATTCCCGACGGGTGTATTTCCCGTTTTCATCCTTCTCTTCTTTCGTGTCCTCTATCTTAGAGGAGATGGTCAGAAGATCTTTGTTAACCTCAATCTTGAAATCCTCTTTGCTCCGTCCAGGGGCGACTACTTCGAGGGTGAAAGCTGCATCACTTTCTTTTACATTGACTGCGGGTACGTGGAGCCCCCCGCTACGCGTGCTGAAAAAGTCATCTTTGAAGATCTCTTCGAACAGGCTAGGGAAGGTGTTGAAGTAAGGGTGGTTTCTTCTTACGAGTTTCATGTTGATTCTATCTTTTGTTGTGAGAATAATTTTAAATCGTACATGCCTACTATATCAACTGAAGTGCCAGCGTGCCAAAACTGGCAGGCTGGCACTTTTTGAAGAAAATATGCTGCCATTGTGGCACTTTCCTAAAAAATGGAATGACAATACGGCACTTTTATTAACATAATAAGTTGATTTTTCGCTCATACGCAAAAAACTAGTCCTGAATTGGCTTGTTCCTTAGGAGGGGCCTCCTTAATTTGTTGTTCCATTGCCCGGATTTTTGATGGAATAAACAGTGAAAAAGATTCTGATAGTGGAGGACGAGGTCTTGCTCCGCGAAACCCTGGTGGATTTGTTTGATGAAGAATCCTATCAGGCAGCTGGGGTATCCAATGGCAGGGAGGCCCTCACCTATTTAAAGGGTACGACGCCCGATATCATCGTTTCGGACATCGCTATGCCAGAGATGGATGGGATAGAATTGCTCAAGATCGCCAAGTCCGAGCCTCGGTGGCAAAAGATTCCTTTCTTTCTGCTTACGGCCAAGGTCTCTCTGGAAGAAAAACTCCAGGGGCTGGAAGTCGGCGCTGATGACTATGTAACCAAGCCTTTTGACATCAATGAACTCCTGCTCCGGATCCATAATGCCATTCGTCTATCGGAGCGTCGGGCTGAGGCTCAATCGGAAGCCTCCCATCCCGCTGATTTGAAGATGACGGATTCTTTTTTTCTCGATGCCCTGAATAATTTTCTAAGCCTGCATTTTTTTGAGCCAGACCTGAACAGTGAGGTAGCAGCCAAACACCTCCGCTTAACCCCCTCGGGTTTTCAAAAGAAGATCAAGCGGCTGGTCCAAAAGCCCTTTGGACAATACTTGCGGGAATTCCGGTTGGAACAAGCCCGGGAATTGCTGCTTAGCAATACGATGAACGTCAAAGAGGTGGCTCACCGGGTAGGCTTCCGACGGCCTGATTATTTTTCCCGCGCCTTTCGTCAATATTTCGAAAAGAGTCCTTCTGAGTTTTTGCACTAGAGAGGAAAAAGCAGGACTGAACCTGAAATCCTTTCAATCTTTGGAGAATTTTCTCCACCTTATCTCCGAGGTTACACGGTGATCCTGATGTATGCGCTTCAGGTACACTACCCGCAAGGAGGTGAAACTCGCTAGTAAGGTTTTTGGTATGATGATGAAAGATTTTGACCTTGCCTTGCATCAGTCAAGTAAAGATGATTCAGCATCCGATCAGGATGCCGGGGCACTTCACACATCCCACCGTGACGCCTTAACGCACGCTGCAGCTCAGCCATTGGCTGTGCTGCTTGACAAGCGGTCATTTGATATTCATTTGCTGCCTTACGAATCTCCCACAAGCATAGGGGAGAGCACTTGCCTCGGATTTATTCGGCTCCCAGCCTCACAGCCTTTGTCATTTTTGAAGACGCCCAGCCTTGGCCGAGGGATCTGTTTACTGGACGAAGGGGGAACTTTTGTCCAGGTGAGCAACACCTTTTGCCAGCTCTATGGTTATGAGAGGGAGGAGTTGGTAGGGAAACCAATTTTTTCCTTTCTGCCAGATGCGGACCGAGAAATCTGCAAGACATACTACGCTCACGCGTGGGATAATCAAGTGAATGTTCATCCGACCCTAGCTGCCTTCCCCCATCAGAGTGGGGAGACCCCTTCTCTGTTGGTGGAAGCGGCTTTTTGTCAACCAAAAAAAGGAGATAGATATAAAGCATATTTCCTCCGTGAATCGCCTGAGGCAGTAATCGAAACCCTGACTCAGAAAATCGGAGAGTTGGAGGCACATCTTGATGAACTCAAAAAAGAGTTACACGATTTTGCCTACGCTGTATCCCACGATTTCAAAGCACCTATTCGTCATGTCGTCAGCTATGTAGAACTGCTGAAGAAAAGCCGGGTAGGCAAGCTGGACCCCACTGAGCAACGCTATTTCGATACCATTGCCCAGGCAGGCTACGCACTCCATCAACAACTAGACCAACTGCTGGTATACTCCCGTATTAATAAGGCCCCTTTGAACAAAAGAGATGTGGATATGAACGCTCTCGTATCAAAGGGGCTTGCGGGCTTTCGGACTCATCCACTCTATGAGCAAAGCCAGCTCAATGTACGGGCGCTTCCTCCTGCCTGGGGAGACCGGAAACTGATCCAGGAGATCTGGCATCATGTGCTGGATAATGCCTTCAAGTTTTTACCTGATGGAGCGGCCCCCCAACTGGAAATCGGAGGAGAAGAAGACTGGGAAGAATGTCGGTACTGGGTCCGGGATCAGGGAATTGGCTTTAACCAGCAGTATCAGCACAAGTTGTTTCAACTGTTCCAAACCCTTCATCCAAAAGGGAAATATCCTGGATTTGGGGTCGGATTGGCTTTTGTAAAAAGAATTATTCTGCGGCACCAGGGGCGGATTTGGGCAGAAGGAGAAGAAGGAAAAGGTGCCTCCATTATCTTTTGTATTCCCAAAAAGAAATAAAGGATGGTGGAAAGGTATTGAATTTTCCCTTCTAAAGCTTAATTAGGAAATCAGGCCACGACCAAAGGGTTTTGGCCACCGGCTCTGTAGGGTCGTACGAACACATGCATAATCCTGAGATGATGATCCGAATACTTCATTTGGAGGATGATCCCCACGATGCTCTCTTGATCAATGATGTCCTGACAGAGGAAAACATACGGGCGGACATAGATGTCATCCTTTCGAGGGAAGACTTTATTGACCGCATCGAAAATGATTCCTTTGACTTGATCTTTGCCGATTATAATCTTCCGGCCTTCGACGCACTTTCTGCCTTGAAAATCATGCAGGATAAGGGCGTAGAAATTCCTTTTATCCTGGTCTCAGGGACCATTGGAGAAGAATTTGCCATTGACAGCTTGAAGGCAGGGGCTACGGATTATGTCCTCAAGGAGCGGCTGCCCCGCCTCATCCCTGCGATGAATCGGGCCCTGGAAGAACAGGAAGAACGAAAGCGGCGGGAAAAAATCGAAGGCGAAATCAAAAGACAGGGAAAACTTTTCCAGGAAATAGAGAAGATCGCTACCCTGGGTACCTTCGAGTGGGACATTCGTACGGGGCAGGTTTACTGGTCAAGTGGTCTCTTCACCATTTTTGAGCAGGACGATGCCAGCTTCGCCCCTGCCTTTGAGTCTTATATGGCCATGGTGCACCCCGAAGACCGGGATCTGGTGGAATCCAAAATTTACCAGACGGTAAGAGAAGGGGGGGATTACTGGTACGCCTATCGCATTGTGGTTCCCAGCGGAGAAGTAAAGGTGATTGAAACCCGGGGAGAAGTTTATCGAAACGCAGACGACCAACCCGAACGATTGCTGGGCATTTGTCAGGATATTACGGCAGAGGTGCGGGCGAAAGAAGCTTTGCAGAAAAGTGAGGAAAAGTACCGTAACCTGATTGAGAAGGCCTCAGACGCAATTATTATTCTCAACCGGGAATTGGAAATTTTGGAGTTTAACCAAAAAGCCCAGGAACTACTCGAGCAACCGGAGATCGATATGGCTGGCCTGAATATCCTGGACTTCCTCGACCAGGAAGAATTGCAAGAGCGTCCTTTCCAGGCCGAAGAGATCAAACAAGGACGATCTATCCGGGAGGTTCGCAAAGCCTATACAACCAGCAACAAAGTAATTCAATTGGATATCAGTGCGAAACTCATGTCCAATGGAACGGTGCAGGTGATCTGCCGGGATGTAACGGAAAAACAACGGGTGCAGGATGCCTTGCAAGCCAGTGAGCGCATGCTCCGGATGTCCCAGGAAATGGCCAAAATTGGCAGCATGAAGGTGGAGTTCCCGGGGACCATTTACACCTGGTCCAAACAGGTTTTCGATATTCTGGGGATAGATCACCAGTTGGAGCCCAATTACGAAGTCTTTATGCGGTGTGTGCATCCAGAAGATCAAGAAAAAGTGGCCGATTTGCAGGAACGGATGCTCAAGGGAAAAGAATCCCATTTTTCCTTGGGATTTCGGATCATTACCCCGGCTGGAGAGCAAAAATACGTCGTTAACAATATTCGCGTAGACCGGGATGAGGAAGACAAAATCATCGCTTTCACTTCAGCCATTCAGGACATCACAGAATTCAAGCGAACCCAGGATAAGTTACGCGAGAGCGAGCAGCGAAATCGGGCCATTGTAGAAACGGTTCCCGACGGCATGCTGATTCTCAACGAGGATGGAGAAATTGAAGAATATGTTTCTGACCTGGAGGGCTTTGGTTCCTTCCCTTCTCCTGAAATGTTGCCTCAGCCCATAGAATTATGTTTTCCTACCGACGTGGCCAGCGCTTATCTCTCCGCTATAGAGGAAGTGAGATCCGGTTGGGCCACGGCAAAATTTGATTATCCGCTACTCTCGCATGACAAAAAGGTATTCTTTGAAGCCAAAGTCCGGGCTTATGGAGAAAACCGCTACCTGACCTTTATTTCGGATATTACTGACCGGAAAAAAATTGAAGATGATATTCGTCGGTTCAACTCTGTCCTGGAGCAACGGGTAGAATTGAGAACCCGGGAACTCAACGAGACCAACGAAGCCCTCAAGGAAAGTGAAGAAAAATACCGCCTGATCTCGGAGAATATGTCCGACCTGATCACGCGAAATACCCTCAATGGTGAAGTAGAATACGTCTCGCCCTCCGTGGAAGGCATTTTAGGGATGTCGGTAGCTGAGGCTACAGGCATGAATGTCTTCGGGCTGATCCATGAAGAAGACCTGCTCTATGCCCAGGAAATGTCCTCTACCGCAGTGCTCAACGAGCAAGAGAATATTACCATGGCTTACCGCTACCGTAAAAAAGATGGAGACTATGTGTGGTTGGAAACGGTATTGAAGGGGATCAAAGATAAGGCTGGCCAGATTACCCATATCCAAACCGCCTCGCGGGATATTTCGGAGCGGAAAAAGGCGGAAGAGACCATGCGGGATGCTTTGCGGAAAGAACGGGAACTCAACGAACTGAGAAACAAATTTGTTTCCATGGCTTCCCACCAGTTCCGCACGCCCCTGGCCGTGATTCACTCCAATATGCAGTTGCTGGAAATGAAAATTTCCAGAGACGAAGATGAAAAGCTGGATCGCATCTTGCACCGCATGAAAACGGAAACCTCTCGTTTGACGGAACTCATGGATGATGTCCTTATCCTGGGGAAAGTCAATGCCAGAAGGGTTACCTGGCAGCCGGAAAGAGTAGAGCTGAAAGGCTTGATCCAGGAGATCGTCAACAATCAATACCTCAATCGCCCGGATAAGCGCAAGGTAGATTTTCGAATAAGTGGAAGAGAATATCCGGTTTATGTGGACCCCAGACTCATCGAACATGCCTTGATTAATCTGTTGTCCAATGCGTTTAAATACTCCCCTAATGCGCCGAATCCTATTCTCAGCGTCCGGTTTGAAGAGGAACAGGTGAAACTCCTGATTCAGGATTTTGGTGTGGGGGTACCGGCTTCTGACCAGGCCAATTTGTTTTCTTCCTTTTACCGGGCTGGCAATACCCAGGAATTCCCGGGCACCGGATTGGGATTAGTCATTGCCCAAGAATTTGTTGAACTTAATCATGGAAACATCCAATTTGAGAGTGAAGAAGGCGTAGGTTCTACCTTCACGATCACATTGCCAAAAACAGCGCCTACCCATGGCTAATATTCTCATTATTGAAGATGAAACAACCTTGCGAGAAACGGTAGCCGACGTATTGTCGCTTAACCACCACCAAATTACCACTGCGGGAGACGGATATGAGGGCGTGATCAAAGCCAGGGAAATTCGACCGGATGTCATCATCTGTGATGTCATGATGCCGGGTATGAATGGCCTGGAAGTCCTTTCACAACTCAGGCGAGAACAAATATTTCAACTGACCCCTTTCATCTTTCTGACCGCCAAAGCGGGGAGAGAAGATGTCAGAAAAGGCATGAATCTGGGAGGGGACGATTATCTCACCAAACCTTTCCAAAACGAAGAGCTGCTTAAGAGTGTCAAAACTCAATTAGAAAAATACAGCCGTAAGCGCGCCATGTTCCACGAACTCGAAAACTTCCTGGAAGAGCGCAACCGGCAGCTGCAACAATATAGTTTCATCAACTCCCACAAAGTCCGGGGCCCCTTGGCCAATATCATGGGCCTGGTGGACCTGATGAAGCAAGACCCAGAGCTACGGGATCACAGCCTGGTCCATCACCTGGCTACCAGTGCGGGGCAACTAGACCGCATCATCAAGGACCTGAACGATATGCTAAGTGTGGAATCTTTCGGGGGAAAAATCCTCGATGAGGACAATTCATCCATGCTGAGTAAGGTCATGTTGGTGGACGACGATGAAATCCACCACCTGGTAACGGAACATTTGATTCGCCGCATCATGCCTGATGCCGAGGTGGTCAGCTTTCTGCATCCCGAAGAGGCGCTGGCGCATTTGCTGCATCATCGCCAGAATCTGCCCAAACTCATTCTCTTGGATATCAACATGCCTGTGATGAATGGATTTGCCTTTTTAGAGGCCCTCAAGCGGGAGCATCTTCATCTCCCCGTGCAGATGCTAACCTCGTCCCTGGACCCCAATGATGTGGAACGGGCGCGGAGTTACCTCTGTGTACAGGGCTTTATTTCCAAACCGCTGACCCTGGAAAAACTTGCACACTCAGTGCCTGCGTAGTAGGCTAGTCCTCTTCCAGTTGTTTCAATTGAGTCATGATTTCCGGGATATCCTTGGCCGGATAAATCTGGTCTTTGCGACGCCCATCCAGGCGGCGACTGGCTAGTTTTTCTCCCCAGCCTCCTTCACCCACATAGGCGATGATGGGCTTGCCCAATTGCCAGGCCAGGGACAACTCGGAGAGGGTCCCACTTCCGCCAGCTACGGCAATGATGACATCGCCCGAAGCAGCTACCAGGGTGTTCCGAGCCAATCCCAACCCTGTAGGGATGACCACGTCGCAAAATATATTTGCATCTCCTTTATCGTAGGTAGGCAAGATACCGATGGTTCGGCCGAATTTGTGTTTGCGGGAATTCCGGGCTCCCCGGCAAACGGCTTCCATGATTCCTCCTTTGCCGCCGGTAATGACGACTTTGTCAGCATCCACTAAAGCTTTTCCCAGCTTCTCTCCTATTTCATACATCGCAGTAGAGCACCCTCCTGAAGAGGGACCAATCACAGAAACCTGAATAATTTTGGGCATGATCACGTCCTTTTTAGTAAGAGCTTGTATGGAAATTTCCCCCTTTTTTATGAACCCTTTATTTCGTCTTGTCGGAATGGCTGAAAACTTTGCGCGAATGGTTGAAATCCAGAGGCAAATTTTTGGCTCATTTCCCCGTTCTAACTTAGTGTAGCTTTAGTCTTTTTGGGTTTATGTGGAGAATAGTCATTTTCAGTTGTTCTTTTACCTTGCATCTCATGCTGTCGGTCCTGCATGCACAGGATACCACCGCCTATCAATCAGATGTCGATTACAATATTATCCGGTTCACGCCAGGCAAATTATTGCAGCAAAGCATTGGCTTGAGTTACGAAAGAGTCATCAGCAGTAAACTCTCCATTGGACTTGGCGTCAATGTATTCCCTGAACGTAGCTTACCTCAATCGCTCTTATCCCCTACTTTTTTTCGGGAACTCTTAGAAGCCCAGGCCGTGCTCACCGATGAAGTGAGCCTTGGTACCTCCGTAGGCGTAGTAGATTCAGGGGGCGTCCGTGGGGCCCTCCTGACTCCCGAAATTCGATTCTATCCCGGCTTTATTGGTTCGCCTTACGGATTTTACCTGCTTGGTTTTGCCCGCTACATGGAATATAGCGCAGATGCACTGGTTTCCCAAGCCGGCGGCAGTTCAGGAGAACTTGATCTCTTCCTGCAGTTTAGCGGCTTTGGGGGAGGAGTAGGGATAGGCGTACAGCGCTTTATTGCAGATGTGATCTCTATTGACTGGAACATTGGCTTTGGGTTGATTCCAGCTTCTTTGAAGATCCGCGGCAATACCCCGGCGGATATTACGGCTGACCCCTACCTCCAATCTCTACAGGACAAAATCCGGCAATTACCCGCTACCAGCAATTTTGTGATAGAGTCCTTTGCCGATGATGTGGGAGAGGTGGATGCCCAGGGCAATTTGCTGTGGCCCATTCTGAGAGGGAACCTCTCGATCGGAATTGCCTTCTAGCCAATCAAAGAGGGGCGCGGATTTCCCTGAAAAAAGATTTTTCCTCTGGCTGAAAAGCAATATGTTTGTAGGTGCATCTTCATCTACTTCAGCCTAAGTTTTCATGAAAAGAATCCTCATCATTGGTGCCGGACGGTCTGCTACAGCCCTGATCGAATATTTGGTGACCGTCTGCCAGAAAAGAAACTGGGAGTTGAGATTGGCAGACCGGGACGTAGCGGTGGCCGAGAAAAAATTGAAAGGCCGATCCCAAACACAGGCCCTGGCCTTTGATATCCATGATGAAACCCAGCGCGGGGCGGAAATTCAAAAGGCTGATATCGTCATATCCATGCTTCCCGCCCTCTTTCACCCCCTGGTGGCGCAGGAATGCCTTCGGTTTAAAAAACACCTGCTGACGGCTTCTTACGTAAGCCCGGAAATTAAAGCCATGCACCAGGCGGCCAAATCAGCCGGTTTGTTATTCCTGATGGAATGTGGGCTTGATCCTGGAATCGATCATATGTCTGCGATGCGGGTGATCGACCAAATCAGAGCCGAAGGCTGCGAGCTTACAGGATTTGAAACCTTTACCGGAGGCCTGATTGCGCCTGAGTCCAGCCTGAACAATCCCTGGGAATATAAATTTACCTGGAATCCCCGCAACGTAGTCATGGCGGGCACTGGCACGGTGAAGTTTATCCAGGAAGGCCGATATAAATTTATTCCCTACCACCGCCTTTTTCGCCGGACCGAAATCATCCATATTCCGGGGCACGGGCATTTTGAAGGCTATGCCAACCGGGATTCCCTGAAATACCTGGATATCTATGGCTTGCGGGGCATTAATACCCTCTATCGGGGCACCCTGCGACGGGTGGGCTATTGCAAAGCCTGGGATATCTTTGTGCAATTGGGTGCGACCGATGACACTTATCTAATGGAAGGCGTGGACAAAATGACCCATCGTCAGTTCATCAATTCCTTTCTTTCCTACGATCCCCATAATTCTGTCGAACTTAAACTGGCCCATTACATGAAGCTGGACCTGGATTCTCAGGAGATGTTCCGGTTAAAATGGCTAGGCATGTTTGATGAGACCTTAGTGGGCCTAAACGAAGGAACCCCTGCCCAAATTCTGGAGCATATTCTCAAAAAAAGCTGGACCCTGGCTCCCGAAGACAAGGATATGATCGTCATGTGGCATAAGTTTGATTTTCTGGATAAAGGCCGACCCCGGCAGGTCCAGTCCCACATGGTAGTGAAAGGGGAAAACCAGACGAAAACCGCCATGGCCCAAACCGTTGGATTACCCTTGGGAATTGCTGCTAAGCAGGTTTTGAGTGGAGAAATACAAGCCATAGGCGTGAAAATTCCGGTAGAAGCTAGCCTGTATCAGCCCATCATGGAGGAATTGGATCAGGCCGGAATTGAATTTGTAGAACGCGAAATGGACCTCCTGGTTAAACCCTAAGTTTATAATTGGCAAGATAGGAGTTGTGTTTTCTCCGGAAAATTTGTTTGGTTTGCAGGAAAGTCAGTAAGTAAAAAATACTCGCTGACTCGAATACAACAAACCTAAACAAACACAGCACCATCCCTGAAATTCACTGCATCACTTCCTGCATGCGCGCCTTCGCACATCTTCTATTCTCCATTGGGGAAAGCGGATATGATTTGGTGTGACCCTTTTTAAATCGGACAGTCAAAATTTCGAAATAAATTCTCCCCCAAAAGAGTTTATAAGCTAAAATTAACCCAATATTTATCATGAAAAGACTCAATCCTATTGTCTTTTTCCTCATGGCCAGCTTTGGCTTTTTCGTCAGCTGTGATAACACGGTTCCTGTAGATCCTAACGGACCTACCCTGGAATTCCTTTCTACCAGTGCCGTGGCTGATGGCGACACCGTAATGCCTGGAACAGCAATCCAGATTCAGATTTCTGCTCAGGCTGGAGACGGTCCTATGACCCGTATCGAAGTACAGGAAGATGGAGCCGCTATGGAAACTTCTCGTTTGATGTTTGACGGATTCGCTGCTGGATCTAACCCTTCTCCCTTGGGTTCTGGCGACGCTACTTCCCTGAACTGGACCATTGACATTACTACTGACACTGAAAGAGGCGTTCTGCATACCTACACGGTAATCGTAACGGATTCCGCTGGTCTGACGGATGAGTTCAGCTTTGACCTTTTCACCATGGCCGGCATCCCGGTTACTTCTCTGAACACCGTACTGCTGCTGAATGCTGGTGGTCCTGCCGGAACCGGTGGAGTCGACCTGCACACCGGAACCGGAACGGGTAGCGAAGATGCCGAGGCGGATATCAAAGACAAAGGGCTCGATTTGGGAGCTTCCTCCAATGCTGAAAACTGGTATCAGCAGATCATGCCTGTACAGGCTACCGGTTCTGACCTGCGTCTACCTGCGGCTGGATTCGAGTTCGACAATGTAACTGTGAGCGAAGAAATCGCCGTAGCCTTTGATGCTGCCACCTCTATCAACGAAAGTGATAAAGTAGCCATCGGTGATGTATTCCTCGTCCTGAGCCAGGGTACTTACTTTGCGATCAAAGTAACCAACATTACCGTTACGGTAGACGACAACGCTGATAACTATGAGCTGACCGTTCTGCGATAGAACCTTAGCTAAGTAA
Organism: Bacteroidota bacterium; assembly: GCA_038527215.1. Classification (GTDB taxonomy): domain Bacteria; phylum Bacteroidota; class Bacteroidia; order J057; family J057; genus JAWPMV01. Next base: position 79,817 of record JBCBGC010000003.1, on the reverse strand, counting down.
AAAGAAACATGAGTCATCCCGAATTGTGGGATGACTCATGTTTTTTTAGGCATTTTTGGAGACGGATAGGGCCATTTTCCTTCCATAATCTTGTCACCCCGGAAGCTCCTCCGACTGTAAGAGGTGAGCTATCCGGGTCAAGGACTCTGACATTCCTATCGTCGGAGGTCTCTGCGATCCATATGTAATCATGGAGACCCCGGATATGTTCCCTCCCTATGGTCGGGACCATTCCGGGGTGACATATTTGTGGGTGGTTGGGATTTCAAGAAGTGGTTTGATGAAATCATCTCTCCTTGCATATCCTTGTCCCCCCGGAAGCTCCTCCGACTGCAAGGAGGTGAGCTATCCGGGGTCTCTCGCATCAGTACCGTTCTCTGCTAGGTGAGTCTACAGGTAGGGAGGTGTATATAGCGAGAGACCCCGGATAAGTCATTTTCCCTACCGGTCAAATGCCTTTCCGGGGTGACATATTTGTGGGTGGTTGAGTCCCCAACGCCTTTTGATGAAATTATCTCTCCTTGCATATCCTTGTCACCCCGGAAGCTCCTCCGACTGTAAGGAGGTGAGCTATCCGGGGTCTCTCGCATCAGTACCGTTCTTTGCTAGGTGAGTCTACAGGTAGGTAGGGAGGGTTTAAAGAAGCGCTTTGATGAAATCCTGGCTTACTCAAAATTCGGGACGACGCATGTTTTTTATGCAGGGTGAATATGTTATTTACTGACCGTAGTTGGTACCGATAGGCGCTCCGAGGAGCTGGTCCGGAATACCGAAAGCGTCTACCAAAGGCAGCGCCTGTTTCCGCAAACTGGCGCAGAGCTTGTCTACTTCCCGGCGGATAGCGCTGGCCTTGCCGGCGGCCAGATAACCATTCCGCAGGTACCAGCCCTGGTTTTCTTCCATGGTATGCAAGGCATATAAAGCGGCCACCTCCCGGAGGATGGCTTGGGTTTCTGCCTGGGGAGCGGCCTGGACCGCCGCGATGAACTGCTCCAGGATGATGCGATCCATATAAGCTTCTGCCATGGTCACCAGGTGGGTTTGAACCTGTAGAAAAGCCTCATAGGAATCCATGCCCTGATCAATTCTATGTTTGATGCGCTGAGCCGCACTCATGACCAGGTTTTCTTCCCGATACCGAAAAGCGCTGAGATGAAATTCCGGATCTCGGAGATGGGCTTCATCCGCCTGCCGGATGGCAATAGGATTTTTCTCTACCACAGCCGTGGAAGCCTGACGAGCCAGGAATCCGACCATCCCAAAGATGTTCATAGAGCCGAATTCCTGCCTAAATTCATTCAGGCGACCTTTAGCCACCAATTGCATCAGCACGGTATTGTCTCCTTCAAAAGTGGTAAAGATTTCTGTATCGGCTTTTAGATCTGCCAGGCGATTGACCCAGAGATATCCATTTCCTCCACAGGCCTCCCGACATTCCTGAAGGCTGGCCGTGGTATGCCAGGTGCTAAGGGCTTTCAGGCCCGCGGCCAGAGCTTCCAACTCCCGGGTATCCTCTCCCTCATGCTGGACAAAAATGTCCGCCAGCCAGCGATGAGCAAAATGGAGGGCGTAGGATTTGGCGAGTAAAGGCATCAGGCGGCGCTGGTGGGTGGGATAGTCCAGGATCGGGACTTCGTCTCCATCGGTAGGGCCAAACTGCCTTCTTTTGGCCCCGTACTTAATCGCAATGCTCAGCCCTGATTTGGCGGCACTTAAGCCTGCAATAGGGACACAGATCCGTCCCCCTACCAAGGTACCCAACATGGTGAAAAAGCGGCGCGATTCGCTGGTAATGGGACTATCATAGGTCCCATCTGCCGCGACAGAGGCAAATCTATCCAGGAGATTTTCCCGAGGCACTTTCACCTGGTCAAACCAAAGGCGTCCATTATCCACCCCATTCAGGCCAAGTTTTCGTCCCGAATCGCCAATTTTTACCCCCGGCATAGCTGCGCCGCTATCATCCCGCATGGGCACCAGAAAAGCGTGTACCCCGTAGCATTCGCCTCCTGTGTAGAGTTGGGCAAATACCGTGGCCATTTTGCCGTGAGCTGCTGCGTTTCCTATGTATTCTTTGTGTGCGTAGTAGTGAGGGGTATGGATGACAAAAACCTCTTCAGCAGGATCATAGGTAGCCGTGGTTTCCAGGTCCCGGACGTTAGAACCGTGATTGGCTTCGGTCATGGCAAAGCAACCCGGTAGCTCCAGGCTGCCAACTTTCCCCAGATAGGCCCGATGGTGTTTTTCTGTCCCCAATCCCAGGATACTCCCTCCGAATAACCCAAACTGAACCCCGAATTTGATCAGCAAGCTTAAGTCGTGATAGCCCAAGGTTTCAAAAATGGCCACATAACCTGCCATATCATCTTTGCCTCCTGAGAATTCAGGAAAGGACCAGGCCCCGTATCCCCGATCTGCCAGGTGCTGGCACCAGGTGAGCACCAGTTCCCGATAACTTTCTTTATCCTGAGGAATATGGCTGTATTGAAAAGCTGGATCGGTCAGGAGGAGTTTTACTTTGTCCATCAGTTCAGCCTGACTTCCGTCCAGATAGGTCTGCAGGGATTTGACATCAAAGGTGGGGGCTTCTTCCAGGTAAGGAGGCTGCTCAAGGGAGGAGCGTGCTTCGGTGAGCATTTCCCTGACTGCTTCTCCGGTAATGATGCCCAAAGCCTCTTCGATTTTGTGCAGGGCCTTGGTGGCAGGTTCACTTTTGTATTGACCGGGCAGCTGTTCTGAGCCGAGATTGGCTAGTTGCAAACTGAGTTGGGACAGGTCCTTTTTCCGATCTGCCGGAATGTTCCGGGCGGATTCCTTCATCAAACGCTGCCATTCCTTGAGCTGGGTAGCACTGGGAGGATGGGCTGGGTCCAGAAATTTTGCCAGCGCCTGCTTATCGGAGGCCGCCAGCCAGTCCTGGGCGTTGATCTGATTTTCTATCAGCTTGATCTCTGAGGGACTCAGTACTTCATCCGACCATGCCAGGTAGATGAGGGGAAGGAAAAACCGCACCGATGGGGTATGAGTGAGCAATTCTGAAAAAGTAGCCATATCCATTCAATCTTGAGAAAATGCAATAGAGGAATTTACACAATTCCCTATGATTGTACGTGGAAAAGCTGCTTCAGGATGAGGAAAAAAACGTCTATTTCAGGATGCAAGAAGACGGTCAGAATCTAACAAAATAGGGTAGGATCAAGATCCTACCCTCAGGGAACAAATTGCTAAGAACGCTAAGCTAATTCTTGGTTTTCATGGAGCGTCTTGAAATTAGCCAACTATTTAGTTCGATTCAAAAAACATTTGGGGCCAGTGCACCTTTCTGATCCCAAATGTAAGAATTTGCGGAAAATTGAAGAAAATCAACTCCTTGCGCTTGTAAGGATGTAAAAGGGACTAGGAAACCTGTAAAACTACTTTGCCTCTGGCTCTGCGGGATTCCAAATACGTTTGGGCCTTTTCTGCCTCCTGGAGGTCAAATGAGCGGTCGAGAATCGGCAGTACCTTTTCTTCTTCTACCAGGCGCCGGAGAAAAAGCAGGTCTCTGGCCAGGGATTTGACCACGACTACTTTCGCTTTTTGGGGGAGTAGGATGGAGAAAAACTGGTCTCTGAAATTCCTGGGATTAGGAATAGTGGAAATGTACCTCCCCTGTGGACGCAGGCTTTTGCGGGCTTTTGCCAAAGACTGGTTGCCGTAAACATCGAAAAAGATGTCAAACTTTTGGCCCAGGCTTAAAACGTTCTGCCGGGTATAATCTATGGTGCGGTCTGCTCCCAATTCTTTCAGCAAATCTGTATTGCGAAAGCTGGCGCTGGCCGTGACCTTCGCGCCAAAGGCTTTGGCCAGTTGGATCGCAAAAACCCCCACCCCTCCGGAAGCGCCATGAATGAAGACCTCCATGCCGGGACGGATGTTACCCAGATTTTGGTAGGCCTGTAAAGCGGTCAGGGCCGCCAAAGGAATAGCGGCAGCTTCCTCATAGCTCAGATTATCTGGTTTGGGGGCAATTTCACCCGGACTGATGGTTAGGTATTCAGCATAAGCCCCTCCGGTAAAAGTCTCAGCCATCCCGTAGACAGCGTCTCCAATCTCAAACCCCTTTACTTTTCGCCCTACTTCAACTATATCTCCCGCAAAATCACACCCTGGGATGCGGGGAAAGCGATTCCCGGTCACGACTTGCATCCTGCCTTTGCGGATTTCACAGTCAATGGGATTCAGGCCGGAAGCTCTAACCTTGACCAGGACCTGGTTAGCTTTGACAGGGGGGAGCGGTACCTCACTAAAGGATAATACCTGGGGACTTCCATACTTGTGGTAAACAATGGCTTTCATAAACGGCTTCATATCCCTGGCAGCAAGGAAAGGGACATCGGATCTGCAGTTGGTGTCTGCACTGCCATGGCGTAAACTTAGCGCTTGTTCGGATTTTGGCGTTTTAGGCTGAGAGGAACGATTTTGGGGTTCTGAAGAGCGTTTTTTTCTCAGAATAGCGAGCTATTTTGAGGGAAAAAGGTGAATTCAGGTTCCAAAAAGCGAAATCCTCAGACAAAAGGAAATTTCTGAACAAGCTCTTACTTCAAATTGTGAATTACCGCTTGTGATTCAAGGATACTTTAAGGAGAAAACTTGCGGGTCTCAGCAGGGGTGAAAACATATCAAGGCTCCGGTATATGGTAGCTCCAGGCTGAAAGGGCCCCTTTTTCCCGGAATGCTTTCCGATTTTCCTGAGAATTTTTGTGTTTCTTTGCTGGAACTTTGACCACCCTATTGAATATTCGCTTGGTAAAAAAGCCCCATATTATTTTTGAAGACAATCACCTCCTGGCCATCGTAAAACCGGCAGGCATGCTCGCTCAGGGAGATGCCAGTGGGGACCAGAGCGTCGTAGAATGGATCAAAGCCTTTCTCAAGGAACGAGATCAAAAACCCGGGAATGTATACCTTGGCCTCCTGCACAGACTAGATCGCCCCACGGGTGGAGTGCTGCTACTGGCCAAGACCTCCAAGGCCGCTTCTCGTTTGTCCAAACAGTTCCAGAACCGGGAGGTCGCCAAGACCTATTGGCTGCTCACCCAAAAGCGCTTGCCGGAATCACGGGGAGAGCTGATCCACTACCTCAAGCAGCTTCCCGGGAAAAAGAACATCATGAAAGCTTTTCCCCGCCAGGTAGCCGATAGCAAAAAGGCCCACCTCAGTTATCAGATTCTTTCCCGTAAAGGGGGTCGGGCCCTGGTGTCTGTGGATTTGCATACCGGTCGCAAGCATCAGATACGGGTACAAATGGCCGCAGTAGGAGCTCCGATTCAGGGAGATGTCAAATATGGCGCGGCCAGTTTTAATCCGGATAAATCCATCTGCCTATGGGCGCGCAGCCTGGAAATCACCCATCCGACCCTACAAGAAAAAATCATTTTTGAAGCCCCGCTGCCGCCCGGAAAACTCTGGAGCCCCTTTAACCAGTCCTGAACGCCCTTCCACTAAACAGCCAATTTTTTCCATTCAGCCCGAGCTTGATGTTTTCCTGCTACGAAACATCTAAGTTGAGGCAAGCACTTAAGGTACATAGGGATGGCCGCATTTAAGATACCAGCCTGGGTATTTGGACACTTGTTTGAATACCAGGCTTGGGAAGATGTAACACTTGCTACGCGTGAACGAATCCAGCAAGGTATGCAGGTTCTGCAAGTCGCAGAACCCGAAATCTCTATTGTGCTTCCCCTCTACAATGAAGCAGACCGCCTGCTGCATACCCTTTCTTCTCTAAGCCAATTGCTGATTCCTGATCAGATTCCCACCGAATTGGTGGTGATCAATGATGGGAGTGAGGATGGAACTGTCGAGCTTCTGCATGCTATAGGCCTTACCTGCCATAGCCATCCTCAAAGACTGGGGATACCGCAGGCCCGCCAGACAGGCCTGGAACTGGCCAAAGGGAACATCATCCTGCAAGCTGACGGCGATAGTCTCTATCCGCCCTACTGGGGTCTGGGCTTCATGGAACAGTTGGCCCAGGAAGAGGTGGCGCTGGTATATGGGGGACATGCCATCCTGCCGGAGTCCCTAAGAAGAAAATGGCGCTACTTTATTTATGAATCCCTGCGGGAAAACCTCTATGACCTGCGTCGTTGGCACCGCCCTTACCTCAATGTGCTAGGCTTCAACATGGCCTTCCGCCGGGAAGATGCCCTGCAATATGGTTCCTATGAGCACGACCAGCTCGGGTCGGATGATGGAGCTATGGCCAAGTCCCTGATGAAAATCGGTCGCCTGGTTTTTCTGGAAGGGGAAGAATCGCAGGTTTGGACTTCGGATCGTCGCTTGAAAAAAGACGGAGGGCTTTGGCCTGCGTTTTGGAAGCGCGTCCAGAAGGAAGGGGGCCGCCTCTCCGAATATCTAAAAGGCTAGCTTTTCCTGCTTTTTTCCCAGGTCTTCGTAGGATGTTTAAAAATTGGGTTTTTCGTCTTGAGTTCCCGGAGCTTTTGGGCTCATATTTGCTGTATATCCCGAAAGCATTTTAAGGTAATCGGAAAATATCAGGAAAATATTTACACATATATATTTTTCTATTGCCTTTTTTGAAAATATTTCAAAAGTATCTAGCTTTGCAGCTAAACTAATTTGTCATGAGTATTTCTAAAAAATTCCTGAAATCCAAGCCTGTGTGCAAGGTTACCTTCAAGCTGCCTAAAGAAATGGCTGCTGAAGCTCAAAACGTGTCTTTGGTAGGCGACTTCAACGCCTGGGACGTCAAAGACCTTCCCATGAAAAGCCTCAAATCTGGTGGGTTCACTGCCACCTTGAATTTAGAGCAAGGGAAAGAGTACCAATTCCGTTACCTCATCAACGGAGAGACCTGGGAAAATGATGAAGCTGCTGATAAGTATGTACCATCTCCATTTTCTGGTGCAGACAACTCTGTAGTAGTTCTCTAATCCTCCTAAACACAAAAGAATTGTGCCCCGTCATTTGGCGGGGCTTTTTTTATGCCTGCTTCCGGGAAAATAATTGGGGAATGCTCAGTATACCGGCCCAGATTTTTTCGCCCATCAATTTCCATTGCGTAGCATCCAGAATCCGAGCGTCTGTGGTTGCCTGATAGGTCAGCACCAGGGCCAGGGGGGTAAAGACCAGGACTGAGAACCAGGCCCCTGTCCAGGGATCAACCACCCCTTCTTTAGCAAATTTTTTCCCGTAGGTGGTTAAGACATAAAACGCCAGGAAGAGTACGATGGAAATGATGGCTGGCATGCCGAGGCCGCCTTTGCGGATGATGGCTCCCAGGGAGATGCCGATCAGCATGAAGAGGACACAGTTGACTGGAAGGGCCAGCCGGAAATAGTATTCGTACAGATATTTGTTGCGGGCCTTCAGCTGATCCTCTTTTTTCTTGGTCATAAAGTCCAGGTAACTGTTGACCGCCCGGACATTGGTATTGGCGCGGTTGATGAGCTCTTCCTGTTTCTTCAATGGGACACAGTCCCACATGAATTCACCTGGATCGGGATCAACCGTTTCCAGCGCGCGTGTTACAGGAAAGGTATCCTGCACATAATGCGCAAAGGCACTGTCGATCTTGGTATAGCGCCCAATCTGTCGTTCTGCTTTGCGCTCATAGCTTCCCCTTAGCAGCGTGAGACTGTCCAAAGCGCTGCTCAACTGCGCCTGCGTCAGGGTAATCTGATGTCGAAACTGGCTTTCATCCGTCCGGTCCAAATCAAAACCTGAGAGATCAAACCGATAATAAAGGGAATCAAAATAGGTCCGTCCGTAGGGATGGTTTTTCTTACCGGGATCATTTTTATAGGCCTCATGACGCACCCCGTGGTAGAGGACCATCTTCAGTTTATTGCCTTCCATATAGGTAGAGGCAGAGTCAGCCATGAGGACATCGTTGTTGCCGCGGTTTTCGGTATGATCGTAAATGAGCACATCATAGAGCATGCCCGTGCCGAGGTCTTTGTCCGAAACCCGGATCACATATTCATCTATATCCCAGTAAAAGTGGCCCGGTTTGATCGCCAGATCGGCTTTTTTGCGTTGCACATCATACAACAGACTGAAGAATTTGAGGTTGGCTTGCGGTACGAGGGTGTAAGAAAGCCAGATGGAACCTGCTAAAAGCAAGAGCGAAAAGGCCACCACAGAGCGGCCGATTTTGTGTACCCCGATCCCACAGGATTTGAGGGCAGCCAATTCATAATGCTCGCCCATGCTGCCAAAGGTCATCAGCCCAGCGGCCAGAATCGCTACCGGCATGGCGGTCAGGGCCAGACGTCCCCCGGCATAGCCAATCAGCTTGCCCAGCACCACGATGCCCAGGCCTTTGCCGATGATATCGTTCATGTACAATGACATGAACTGCATGACCAAAATGAATAGAATGATGGCAAAGCTCATCAGGAATGGCCCGATAAAGGCCCGCAATACCATCCAGTCTATTTTTTTAACCATATCGAAATTAAACTTATTTCCAATGTGGATTGAAATTCTTCTTTTTTGATTATTAACCACTTTTTCTTGATAAAAAGTGGTGCAAAAATCAAGACGCTGCTAACCGCGCCTTCCCTCTTTCCAGCCCCCGCACCCTAAGCAGCGTCAATGCCCCGGCGCCTCTTCTGAACAGCGGAACTCCTTTTTGTGCTTGTTTTTTTTCCTCTACTTTAGCCTAAATGGGAATAAAATCCATATCGCATTTCGAGGGTCAGTTCGATGTTAAAGTAGGTAAAAAGTAGGGAAGGGTTGTATGCCAAAGGCCTTAAACGCCTTTTATACCAGCTAGCAGATATAACACCGCCATCCGCGTAGCCACGCCATTTTGTACCTGATCCAAAATAATGGCCTGATCACTGTCCGCTACCTCACTGGTAATCTCTACCCCTCGGTTGATAGGACCGGGGTGCATGATGACCAGTTTTTTGTTCAGGCTATCCAGGAGATGCATGTTCAGCTGGTACTGCATGCTATACTCCCGCAGGCTGGGGAAGTAGCGCATGTCCTGGCGCTCCAACTGAATACGGAGCATATTGGCCGCATCGCACCACTGCAAGGTATCTTTGAGGTCATAACTGACTTCGACGCCCAGGCTGGAGATGTACTTAGGAATCAGGGTGGGCGGACCACAAACCCGGACATTGGCCCCCATTTTATTCAGCGCAAAAATATTGGACAGCGCCACCCGGCTATGGGTGATATCCCCTACGATGGCCACGTTGAGGCCTTTTAACTCCCCAAACTGCTCCCGCAATGAAAAACCGTCCAGCAAAGCCTGGGTCGGATGCTCATGGGTACCGTCTCCGGCATTGATGATTTGGGCAGGAATATGTTTACTGAGAAAAACCGGGGCTCCGGGATGGGGATGGCGCATCACCACCATATCCACTTTCATGGCCAGGATGTTGTTGACCGTGTCGAGCAAGGTTTCCCCTTTTTTGACGCTACTGGAAGAGGCGGAAAAGTTGACGACATCGGCGGAGAGCCTTTTTTCTGCCAGTTCAAAAGAGATACGGGTTCGGGTGGAGTTTTCGAAAAATAGGTTGGCCACCGTGATATCGCGCAGCGAGGGCACCTTTTTGATGGGGCGGTTGATTACCTCTTTGAAATTGTCCGCCGTCTCAAAGATGAGCTGAATATCCTCCGGTTGAATGTACTTGATACCTAATAAATGCCGGGTACTAAGGGCCATTATTCTTCTTTTTGCACCAAAAAGACCTTGTCTTCGCCCCCACTCTCGCGAAGCTGGACGGCGACATACTGGGTTTCTATCGTATCTACTTCAATGCCCACGTAAGAAGGCTCGATCGGTAATTCCCTTTTTCTTTTTCTGTCCACCAGTACGAGGAGCGCCACGGATTTGGGACGACCGAAGGCCATCATGGCATCCATGCCTGCCCGGATGGTCCGACCCGTGTAGAGGACGTCATCCACAAAAATGACGTGCTGGTTTTCGACCAGAAAATCAATGTGGGTACGATTGGCGGCCAGCGGTTCCTGACGCATCCGGAAGTCATCCCGGTAAAAGGTGGCATCCAGCTCCCCACAGGGCAATTCCCGCCCGATCAGGCGGTTGAGCTCAGCCTGTATACGCTTGGCGAGGTAAACGCCCCTGGGTTGGGCTCCTAAGATGACCGTATCAGAAAAATCTCCGTAATGCTCTACCAATTGGTGGCAGAGACGTAGCAGGGTAACCTGCAGTTTTCCGGCGGGAAAAAGATCGAGCTTATCGGCGTGATCCATCCCCGCAAAATTGCGAAGAAAGACTACGCGAGGCAAGCTTTAAAGAAAGGCTTTGTAAGGAAAATCTTTCCTATTGGATCTGATCCTCCGTCTCCGTCGGATAAACCGCGATCACCTCTACTTCCACCAACAGGTAAGGTCGGGCCAGGGCAGCCATACCCAGCGTGGAGCGTCCTACCTTGGTAGGATTCTCTTCGTTGTTGAAGTATTCTCCATAGGCGCGGAACCATTCATCAAATTCAATTTTGCCCTCCGCTTCAGGATTAGGCGCAATAAAGACCCCCATATAGATGACATCTTTCAGGTCTAACCCAGCTTCCTGCAATACCGATTGAACCCGCTTAATGCAGCCGATGCTTTGAGTGTAGGTATCGCCATAGCGGGCCAGACTTCGATCCGGGGCCGTGGTATCATTGGGCAGGGTGACCAGTCCACTGCTAAAAAAGAGGTCCCGGTCCCTGGGTACTTTCACCCCTTTGAGGATAGAGGATTCCGGGCGGTCATAGCGAACCACCGGTTCCGAAGGGGCAGATGTTGAGTTCGTGGCGGGTTGACAGGCCAGCATGGCCAGGACGATCAGAATGGCGAGTTGTCGCATAGCGTAGATGGGTTTGAGGAAAGATACGGTTTTTTGAAAAAAGGGGTGGAGGGGTGAAGCTATTATGCCGGCTTATCAGGGGATTCCGAGATCTATTTGCTGTCTCGGAGACCCCGGATAGTATGCTTCCCTGTGGTCAGCATACTTCCGGGGTGACACCTACGGTTGTGTAGAATAGGCTTCTCCCTGTGGTCGAATCCTTCCGGGGTGACAACTATGGTTGTGTAGGATAGGCTTCTCCCTAGGGTCGAATCCTTCCGGGGTGACAACTATGGTTGTGTAGAATAGGCTTCTCCCTGTGGTCGAATCCTTCCGGGGTGACAACCCTGGTTGTGTGAATTTTGGGGGCAGATACATAGGTCTGTTCCTACGGCCCCTTTCTTGTCTTTCCTCTCACATCTCGCTTCTCTCAGTCCCGCTTACGGGGCGGTCTCACCTCTACTTTTAGGAGAGTTTGACCGGCTGGAAGCCAGTGTTACGGAGTGGCGTCTCACCTCTCGCTTCTCTCAGTCCCGCTTACGGGGCGGTCTCACCTCTACTTTTAGGAGAGTTTGACCGGCTGGAAGCCAGGGTTACGGAGTGGCGTCTCACCTCTCGCTTCTCTCAGTCCCGCTTACGGGACGGTCTCACCTCTCCTTTTGGAGAGTTTGACCGGCTGGAAGCCAGTGTTACGGAGTCGAGTCTCACCTCTCGCTTCTCTTAGTCCCGATTTATCGGGACGGTCTCACAGTCCCATTCACGGGACGGTCTCACCTCTCACTTCTCTTAGCCCCCACAGGGACGATCTCCTTCCAAATCCCCCACAATCTTCTTAAACTTGTTTGACCGAATTAAAGGAACATGTCCCAATCGCTTTCCCCCCGCACCGGACTGGCCTATGGCGTAGGCAGTTTCGGGCTCAACGTCGTCTTTCAGGCGGCGGGTTTTTACCTCTTCAACTTCCTGACCGATGTCATGCAGGTAGGCGCCGCTTTTGTCGGCACCCTTTTTCTGCTGGCCCGCTTTTGGGACGCCGCCAATGATCCCCTGATGGGCTTTCTGGCGCAGCGAACCCGTACCCGTTGGGGTAGTTATCGGCCTTATGTATTGTGGGGAGCTGTACCACTTTTCCTCACCTTTGCCCTGCTGTTTTTTGTGCCGGAAGTAGGGATGGGCGGAAAAATGGCCTATGTGGCGGCACTCTATGTGCTCTTTGGCATGGCCTTCACCCTGGTCAACGTGCCCTTCGCCACCCTGACAGTAGTACTTAGTCCGGATTATCAAGTGCGGGGCAAACTCACGGGCTACCGCATGACCTTTGCTATGCTGGGGGGCTTGATGGGAGCGACCTGCTTTTTGCCTTTGGTGGAGTTTTTTGGGGGAGGACAAAAGGCCTGGTTCCTGGCCGCTCTTGTATTGGGGATGGCCGTACTGATCGCTTCCGGCTTGAGTTTTGTCGGCACTAATGAACCTCAAAGTGCCGCGCCTCCCCAAGAAAGTCCCTGGAAATCCTTTGGCCCTGCCTGGCAGACCCTGAAGCACAATCGCCCCTTCTGGCTGGTCTGCCTAATGTTTGCCTCCGCCTTCGCGGCCTTGGGCGTGTTTTCCAATTCCCTGGCCTACTATTTCGACTACTACCATGGGGACAAATCCCTCACCAGTTTTGCCCTGCTCCTGATGATGGGTACTACTGCCCTATTCGTTCCGGTCTGGACTTTGTTAGCCGATCGCATCGGGAAAAAGGAGTCCCTGCTCATCGGCATTCCCTTTTCTCTCCTGGCCTTTGGGGCCTTATTTTTTGTGCCACAGCAATCTCCCGGCTGGGTGTATGCCTTGCTGGTGGTACACGGCATCGGCAACGCTGCCGCAGTTTATGGGTCCTGGGCCCTGATTCCTGACACCGTGGAGTACGGTCAATGGAAAAGCGGTTCCGACCAGCAGCAAGCTGGCTTGCAGTATGGCATTTACGGTTTCTGCTTCAAACTAGCCCTGGGACTGGGCGGCCTCCTTACCGGCTGGGCCCTGGCTTGGGTCAACTACGAGGTGCAACCCGATCAGCCCGACAGCGTCTTGCAGATGCTGCGGTCCTTGGTTAGCCTGTTTCCGATGGGCTTTTTACTCCTGGCCTGGTTGACAACCTGGCGTTATCCTATTGATCGTAAGCTGCATGCGCAGATTCGGGAGGAGTTGGAGAGAAGTGAGACCGTCCCGTAAGCGGGACTGAGAGAAGTGAGAAGTGAGACCGTCCCGTGGAACGGGACTGCGAGAGGTGAGACTTCACTCCGTAACACTGGCTTCCAGCCGGTCAAACTCTCCAAAAGGAGAGGTGAGAAGTGGAGGCCTTTCCATTCAGCTTGTGTTATTCTCCCACAAAAAAGCGAACCTCAAAAAGAGCGCGACGGGGCCTTGACGCTGCCAGGGCGAGGGGCGGAATAGGGACGAAGGCGCGGTTAGCAGCGTCTTGATTTTTTTGCATCCTTTTTTCATCAAGGAAAAAAGGATAAAGAGCTTTCATCAAGAAAAAACGAAAGCCTGGGGCTGACCCCAAACAGAGAAAACTATTCTCGAGTTAGACATAAGCGAAGGGAATCCCCTATCTTTGGCTAAACCCTTCAGGACAAACTACTAAGCATACCTATGCAGGATTTTTCGAACAAAGTCGCGGTGGTCACCGGAGCCGCATCCGGTATTGGCCGCGCAGTCTCGCTCAAACTGGCCGCTAGTGGCGCCAAAATTCTCGTTTCAGATATACATGCAGAAAAAGGAGCCGAAACCGTGGCCATGATTACCGAAGCCGGCGGGGAAGCCCACTTCATAGCTTGTGACGTAACCAAAGAAGACCAGGTAGAAGCCATGGTCAAAGAAGCGGTATTTCGTTTCGGTGGCCTGCACATCGGCATCAACAATGCCGGCGTGGGGGGAGGATTTTTTCCCAGTCACGCCGTTCCCAAAGACGTCTGGAAGTTCGTGGTGGATGTTAACCTTCACGGCGTCTTCCATTGCATGCAGGCCCAGATTCCTCACATGCTCAAAGCAGGAGGCGGAGCCATCGTCAACATCTCTTCCGCTGCTGGCGTGGGAGGTTTTGCCAATCAGGCTGCTTACTCCGCTGCTAAGCATGGCGTGATCGGCCTCACCAAGAGTGCCGCCCTGGAATATGCCGCTCAGGGCATCCGGGTCAATGCCGTATGTCCGGCTTTTACCCGTACCCAAATGGTCGACACCATGTTTGACATTCAGCCGACCTGGGAAGAAAAACTCAAGCGCACCATCCCCATGCGTCGCTATGCCCAGGCCAGCGAAATCGCTGACGGCATCGTCTATTTGTGCTCAGATGCGTCCTCCTTTGTGACGGGTCATACCCTGATGATGGATGGCGGCATGAAGGCCTAAGTTAGCCAGGCAACCGCCCATTTTTTCTACACCCTATTCTCATCCTATGCTTCGCATATTTCTCAGCCTTTTGGGTTCCTTCCTCTTTTTGACCACCATGGCCCAAACCCCCGATTGGCAAAACCCCGAAATGATCGGGCAAAACAAGCAGGCGGCGCATGCCACCTTGATTCCATATCAAAGTGAAAGCAGCGCCCTGACCTTTAAGCCCGAAAAATCTAAGTTCTATAAAAGCCTCAATGGCAACTGGCGTTTCCAGTTTCTGCCCAAACCCGGAGATACACCTGCTGCCTTTTCAGAAACCGCTTACGATGCTTCTGGCTGGGACGAAATCCCTGTGCCTTCCAACTGGCAGGTTTTGGGATACGGCCAACCCATTTATACCAATATCAAGCATCCTTTTCCTGCTAATCCTCCCAAAGTTCCTGAGGATGCCAACGAAACCGGCTTGTATCGAACCACCTTTACGGTGCCTGCTGATTGGGAGGACAGGAAAGTGTTTTTGCATTTCGCGGGGGTGCAGTCTGCCATGAATGTGTGGGTAAATGGCCAGAAAATTGGCTACAGCCAGGGCAGCATGACCCCGGCTGAGTTTGACATTACCGAGGCCTTGGTAGAAGGCGAAAATTTGCTGGCCGTGCAGGTTATCCGCTGGTCGGATGGCAGCTACCTGGAAGACCAGGATTTCTGGCGACTGAGCGGTATTTATCGGGACGTATTTTTATTTGCTACCCCGAAGATCCATATCCGGGATTTTTACGCGCGCCCTAATTTTGGCGAAAACCTCTGGCAAGCTTCCCTGAAGATTGACACCTACATCAAAAACTACGGGACCAAAAAGGGCAAAAAGCTGCAAATGCAGTACACCCTCTATGACCGCAACAACCGCGAAGTTTTTGATGCGATTTTCCCGGCGCTAAGAACCATTAAGGGAGGCGAAGAAACCAAAGTAGAGTTTGGCTGGCCCGTACAGTCCCCGCACCTTTGGTCCGCCGAGAACCCGAATCTCTACACCCTGGTGATCCGCCTGCTCAACAAAAAGATGGATGTGCAGGAAGTGATAGCCACCCGAATAGGCTTTCGCAAATCTGAGATCAAAAATGGGCAACTCCTCGTAAATGACCGTCCGGTCTACATCAAAGGCGTCAACCGCCATGAAGTGCATCCGGACTTCGGACGAGCCATCACGGAGGAATCCATGATCCAGGATATCAAGCTCATGAAACAGCACAATTTTAACGCGGTCCGGACTTCTCATTATCCCAACCAGACCCGCTGGTATGAGCTCTGCGACGAGTATGGACTCTATGTCTTTGACGAAGCAAATATTGAAAGTCACGAGTTGAGAGATGCAGGCAAAAGCGTGGTTCACGATCCTGCTTTTGAGAAAGCCTTTATTGACCGAGGTATCTCCATGGTGCATCGCGACAAAAATCATCCCTCTATCATCGTGTGGTCCTTAGGCAATGAGGCGGACTTGGGCAAAAATTTCTATCCCATGGCGGAAGCCATGAAGGCCATAGACCCGACCCGACCTTTTCACTACGAAGACCGGGACATCAAGGAATATTCCCGCACCACCATCAATGATTTTGATATCCAGTCGAATATGTATGCCGGGCCGGAAGAAATCAAATACCTGCATGACAAAGACCCCACTCGCCCAGTCATCCTCTGTGAATACTCTCACGCCATGGGGAACTCCAACGGCAACTTTGCGGAGTATTGGGAAACCTTTGAAGATCCTGCTTATCCACGGCTGCAGGGAGGCTTTATCTGGGACTGGGTAGATCAGGGTTTACGGAAAAAAACCGAAGACGGCGTTTCCTACTTTGCCTATGGCGGGGACTATGGAGATACCCCCAACGACGGCAATTTTTGCTTCAATGGGCTGGTCTTCGCTGACCGGGAAATACAGCCGGCTTTGTTAGAAGTGAAAAAAGCCCAGCAAAACGTTACGGTGCGATGGGAGGGAAGCATGAACAGCCGGGTGATCATCACCAATAAATACGATTTTCTCAACCTGGATTTTCTAAAACTCCGCTGGGAAATGGTGGAAGATGGCAAGGTGATTCAGGCAGGCGAATTCGATGACTTGAGTATCGCCCCGAAAAAAGAAATGGTACTTCCCATACCCTGCGACTTATCCCTGGCCAAATCCATGCGGGAGTATTTCCTCAATCTTTCTTTTGTCCTGAAAGAAAATAATATGTGGGCAGACCGAGGCTACGAAATGGCCTGGGAACAACTGGATATGCGCCAAATCCTGGTGCTAGATCAGGTATTCGGCATGGCACAGCCCGGGGATGATATTGAATCCTCCGCAGATAGCCTAAGCTGGCTGCTAAAGACCCCTCAAGCGACCTGGAGCATTGACAAACAGACTGGTCAACTTACCTCCGTAACGGATGGGGAAACCACCCTCACCCTCCAAGGACCCCTGCCTAATATCTGGCGCGCTCCAGTCGATAATGACGAGGGAGGAGAAGAAAGATCTTATGCGCATCGCTGGCGTGCCTATGGGCTGGATCAGGTTCAGAACCAGGTGGACAGTGTGAGCGTGGAAGACAACATCCTGACCACGGCCGGTCGCCTGATCGCCAAAGGCGGTGAACTCAGTTACCAGATCAGCTACGAGGTGTATTACGATGGATATGTCGCAGTAGAGGTCGCTTTAGAAGTGCCCGAAGATGCCCCTCCTTTGCCCAGGGTAGGGACCCTGTGGAAGTTGCCGGAAGCGACCGACCAGCTACAATGGTATGGCCGGGGTCCGCATGAATCTCACTGGGACCGGAAGGCCGGAGCCAGAGTCGGCTTGTACCAAGGTTCCGTGGCGGACCAATATGTCAATTATGGTAAACCTCAGGAAAATGGCAACAAAACCGACGTGCGCTGGATGAGCCTCACCAATGCTAACGGCAGCGGCATCAAGGTGAAAGCCGCGGCCGGGTATCTGAATATGGGTGCCCACCACTACAGCCTCGAAAATCTCACCGCTGCCAAGCATCCTTATGACCTCAAGCGGACCGACAAGGTGAGCCTACACCTGGACCACCAACAAATGGGCGTAGGCGGAGACGATAGCTGGAATCCCCGCACCCATGAAGAATATCTGTTGAAGCGATTAAAATACCGCTACGGCTATAAGCTGTATTTTATGCCTTAGCTAGATCCAAGCCGGCGATCACGTCCCGGTTCAACTCATGCCCTCCTTCGAAGCGGATGCTTTGGTACTCACCAAAAGCGCTTTGCAGGAGGGTTCCTTGTTTATCGAGTTGGGCGGCATTAATAAAAGGGTCCTGGTTGCCGAGGACCACCACGAATTCCGTTTGGGGCTTTTTGAAAGCCCACTTATCCGCTGTCAACTCCGGCGGAAATCCCCCCGCCCACATAATCATGCGGTCAAAAGGTAATTGGGCTTTGACCGCCCAACGGGTGATCACGCTCACCCCCTGAGAAAAACCAAAGAGGTGCAACTGAGTGCGGCTCCAATCGAATTGGGGAGATTCTATAGCCCACATTTGGTCCAGATAAGCTTGTTGGTTTTCCAGGTGCAGGTCTCTCTCCTCCCTGGTAGTCCAGGAAGCCCCTACTTTGGTGTAGTTGTCCATGTAAAAGCGGTCCAGGCCCTGCGGAAACAGCAGATAGTGCTTGCTGGCATCCAACACATCAAAGCGTCGGGAAAAGTATTTGACCATTTGTCCGAAGCCGTGACAGGCAATCCAGACATGTTCGGTGGTTTCGCTATAGGAATTGAGGGTATAGTAGGGGGCCTTGCTTTGGTACGGGGCGTATTTGCTCTCCATGAACTGAGGATGATATTGGTTACCTGAAATTAGGGAGAAGATGTCGAGAAAAAAATACCCGATTCGACTTAGGGACAGCTTTCCTGTAGGGCGGCCAGAATATCCGCTCCGTATATCTCATCCAAGGCGCCTCCGGCGGTTTCAAGGTGGCCGTAGCGCTTAGCAAAGTAGGTCCGGGCTTCTCTCAGGTGAAAGCGGGCCTGCCGGCATTTTTTCTCTTCCAGATAGACCTTGCCGAGGTAATAATGAGCCTTCTCATCTTTGGCGTATTTCTCGAGGGCGATGCCCAGCACCCGCTCTGCCTCTTTCAGCTTTTCCTCCCGCCATAGACTGGCGCCCCAGTAAACATAAAGGCTGCCTTCCACCCACTTTTCCCCTTGCCGCGTCCGAATGTCGATGATGCCCTGCTCGAAAGCATCTGCCGCGCGCTGGTATTTGCCCAGTTTGAAATGACAAAGCCCTACCCAGTAGAAATAGTTTTTACCGCCCGGATGCGGGGTGTCGAGGCCGTAGACATTTTTTACCTGAAAAAAATCTTCTAAGGCTCGTTCTGCATCTCCCAGGTAGATCAGCCTCCCCCAGCCTCGCCAGCCGAGGTAATCTTCATCCGCCTCTATGGCTTGTTCGATGGCGTAAAAATAGCCCACATAGTTCCCGCGAAAAGCCGCATAAGTCGCCTGTTCAAACCAGGCGGCCGCCAGGGAAGAATCCAGCATCAGGGCCGTATCCAGGAGCATCATCGCCCCGGGTGTCAGTCGCCGGAAGTCATCACTCTGATAGCGGTCAAAGTAGCCCTGAGCCATTTCTAAGCGCTCGTTTTCCGTCAGATGGGCAAAAGGACCGATCGGTCCACTACAATTTGCCCCCAGCAGCAGGCACCCTATGATGGCGAAGTATCTCATCGTATTTCCAGCTCCGTTATGGCCCCTTGGTCAAGATGTAAGCTAAGGATGCGCCAGGCATCATAAGGCCCCGCCGGGCCTTTGGCGGGAACCCAGTCCTTTAACTGCAGCAGGGCCTGGAAGTAAGTGGCCATCACCCCTTCTTCAAAGTGCAGTGGTTGGCCCTCATAGGTACAGCCCTGAAGGCTAAACCGGCCCTTCTGGCCTTGTTGGTTGACTACGAAGCGGAACCGCAATATGCCTTTGTGGGCTGAAGGAGGCGGGGATGAAACCAGGCTGTCCAAGGCCTGTCTCACCGCTCGGGGTCCGCCCCGATAGGTAGGCTGACGATCAATGTGGTAAAAGCGGGGAATGCGGTCAGCATTGACCATGGTAAAAGGCACGGACATGGCCCCGTCCTGCGACAAGCTGTCTACCCGCTGATAGCGACGAAGGGGTTCTTCCAGGCCGGGCCAGTAGAGGCTCAGGCTTTCCGGATAGCGAGCCAGGTATTGGGCGAAGGTGAAGTTGCCGTAGTGGCAGGAATCTTCATTTCCCTGAGTTCCAACAAATACATATGCTCCTGCTCTGGCCCAATAGAGACAGCGGACCTCTTGCTCCCGATAGAGGATGGCTCCTGCGGGACGAAGGCGATAGGCTCGCTGGATCAGCAAGCGATCTCCCTGAAAATCCAGCGTTTCTTCTGTGTAAAAGGCCTCTTTTGTGGTGTCGGGCTGAGGCGTGTAACGCCAGCTGCCTCTTACTGATGCCCTAATCTGAGACAGGGAATCCGCCACTGGAACCAGCAAGGCTTTGCGAAAGCTGCGCCAGACGTTTTTTTCTATGGCCATCCAGCGTTCTTCCAGGGCATGTAGCTGGTAGACGCTGGTATCCATCCGGAGCAGGCTGTCCCGATATTCCCAATCAAAAGGATAGGAATAGGTGGTGTCCATGAGATTGTGGTTCTGCCCGGAACCATCCGGCCGGACTTCCAGAATTACCGGAAAGTTCAAGCGGAGAGATTGGTCAAAATGCTCCCCCATCCATACCCCTGGCAAGAATTTTTCCCGGGGAATAGCAGATTGACAAGCCAAAAAACAAAGGCTCACCCCTACGAACAGACATAAAAAAATTGGGTATTTCATGAAAAGGTCTACCAACCACTCTCAGGAAATCCCAATTTATCAAAATCTGAGCAAGCGCCCGCTTTTTTTGTCAGTTAGGCTATTCGCACTGACAATCTTTTTGCGGGTTTGGGCGCTGGCCAGTCGGGCATTCTACGCCGGGACAGGCCGGGGAATAGATTTCGCAGTTGTCTCCCGTATAATCAGCCGGACACTGACAACTACACTCGACTACTTCCCCTCCGTTCAGACAGCTGATGTCCGGACAGGGGTTCTGGTCTCCTTTACAACTGCTGGTGAATGCACTCAGCAGGCTGAAAGCCAGACCGATCAAATAATTGCGGATGCGTGATGATTTCATATGTGTTGGTTTGTTGTTATGGAGAACAAAATTGACAGGCAAAGCCCATAGCTGCATCACCCGTTAGGGCGATTTTTGCAGAAAGGACAAATCCCGCTTCCATCGTCCATTGAGCAAAAATTCCTAAATTGAGAGCCATTATTGCCCCAAACCTGAACAAACCCATCCATGCGCATCATCGTTGCGTCACAAAATCCTATTAAAATTGCCGCCGCCCGTCAGGGCTTTCAACAGATGTTTCCCACCCAGAAATGGGCAGTGGAAGGCATCTCCGTTCCTTCGGGGGTGAGCGACCAACCCAGGTCTCATACCGAAACCTGGGAAGGGGCTTTTAACCGGGCGCGCGCCGCCCGAACTGCCCGGCCTGATGGTGATTACTGGGTCGGCATAGAAGGCGGGATCGCCGAAAAGGGCGAAAGCATGGAAGCCTTTGCCTGGATGGTGATCATGGATAAGGAAAGAAGGGGAGAAGCGAGAACCTGCACTTTTAGCCTACCAAAAAAAGTGGCAGAGCTGGTGAAGTCAGGCATGGAACTGGGAGAAGCAGACGATATCGTCTTTGGGGCAGAGAACTCCAAGCAGAAAAATGGGGCAGTAGGCTTACTCACCGGCAATGTCATGGTGCGGGAAAGCCTCTACATTCCGGCCATCATCCTGGCGCTGATTCCTTTTCGGAATCGGGAGCTCTATAGCTAGACTGGACCGACCGGTCTGACAAGCTGTAAGCCAGGAAAGCGGTGAAGTAGGCTAATCCGTAGGTACCCCAGACTCTGTTCAACATCACTTCACTGATACAGGCCAGGAAAAACAGGCTCCAGAACAGGACAAAAAGCGGTTTATGGTTTTTGATGCCCCACCAAACGCCATAGCCAATCAGGCCCAGTAGATACAAAATGCCTCCTATCCCCAGGCCCAGGCTGGTTTCCAGGTATTGGTTGTGGCTGTTGAGGGTTCTTTCAACGCCATAGGTAAAACCCGCTTCGGTGTAGGCATCTACCAATCCCTGTTTCACATCCCCACTGCCTACGCCCCAGGGCATTTCATCCTGGATTTTTTGCCAACTGTATTGCCAGACAAAAAGGCGCACCGTACCACCGTCCCATTGGTTACTGGGTTCTCGCATCAGGCTTTGAGATTCCCAGAGCCGGGCTAGTCTGTTGCGGGTCGTGTCATTGAGTAACAGAAAGCTGGTAACCAGGCTGCCCAGCAGCAGCACGGCCAACAGGCCTTTTTTCCACTGCCCGATCCGATAACTCAGGTAAAGCAGGGCGCCCACACTGAAGCCCGCAAACAAAAGCAGCACCATGCGAGCGGCCAGGATGACCATGAAGAGGGTCAAGAAACCGATCAGCCCGAGCAGCAGCCAGGAAGGCTTTTTGTTCGAAGCCCTAAAATCCTCCCACCACATCCAACCCAGCAGGGTAATGGCTTGCATGAGGAAGAAGGAAAGATAATGCGGATGAAAGCTCCAGTATTGGGTGAGGTTGGCGTAGTGGTAGTGGCGAGTGGAAAAACCCTCCTGTAGATCCTGCCAGAGGGCATAACTCAGACACAAGCTGATGGAAAGCAGACAGCCAGCGATGAAAGCCCAGGCTATCTGCCGCTGTTGGCGGGGGGTTAGGCTTCCCTGACTAGCGCCGATCAGGGGTACCACGCCTACCGGTAGCAGGATCAAAAACCGTTTCCAGGCCAGAGCTATATCCTCGGTATAGGACATGCCCAGCAAGAATAAAAGCAGTAAACCCGTCAAGCCCCAGGCAGGACCTGAAATGGTTTGTAGGCTCCATTTTTTTCGAAAAAAAATACTGAGCAAGCCAAAGCCTGCCAGTAGCCCAAAAGAAATGCTGGCTCCTGAAAAGGAACAAGGCAAAAAGAAAAAGCCCAGGCTAAGCAAGGCCGTGTAGGCTTCCTGATGAGAGATGGAGGTTTTCAGAAAAAAAATCGATTAACGAATGATTCAGCCAAAAGACGGAAAAAAGAAGCAGAATGTGGCCTGATCGCAGCTTTTTTTCCAAAAAAACGGCCCTCCTTTTCTGAAGGGCGAAAAAAAAAATCTCCCTGGGGGGTGGGGTAAAAAGTGGCGGACCCGTTTCCTCCACAAATCACCACAATGAGAAAAGTAATAATTCTTTTGGGTTGTCTGCTGATCGGCGGGGTGCTAAGCGCCCAGGACCTGAGCCAGGATTTTAAAAACTGGTATTTGGTCAGCACCAACTTACGGTTCACCAAAACCACCTCACTCTCAATTGGACATCTATCCTCTTTCGATCTGGACGGATACCGCTATGGCTTTAGGCAGAATCGGGTCAGCCTGCAACATAAGCTCAATTCCCAATGGACTGCCAACCTGGGATATGCTTACAGTGTCATCAAAGGCCGGACGCGCAACATCCCTTATCACCGGGTGGAAGCGCAGATCAGCCACCGGGTCAAATGGGACCACTGGCGCATGACCAACAGCTTGCGCCTGGAAAAATACGGTCCTCAACTACCCAAGTATGGGGCACGGGCCATCCTTTCCAACAAATGGTCTTACTACAACCGAAACTGGCCCCTGCGTTTTTCTCCCTACATCCGCAACCAGGTTTTTTACTACCAGGGCGGAGAAGAAATCGCCTACCTGGTCGATCCGGAAGAGCTGGAAGATGGGGAAGAAGGCGTGATCTGGGGGGCACCCAACGGCTGGCATCGGTATCGCTTTTCGGTAGGGGGCAGGATGCGGCTCCGCAGGGATCTTTACCTGACCGTTTTTTACACCTGGCAAAAAGAATTCAATACGGGGCTACGTCCCTATAACCAACTCAATGTTCCGCAGGAGTCCGGAACGAAAAATCAACTCCCCTTCAACAATTATTCACTGCTCGGCGTCAGTCTGGCTTACACCTTCAAATTTTATTAAACAATGAACAGTCA
Source organism: Bacteroidota bacterium (assembly GCA_038527215.1). Taxonomy (GTDB): domain Bacteria; phylum Bacteroidota; class Bacteroidia; order J057; family J057; genus JAWPMV01. Next base: position 56,523 of record JBCBGC010000003.1, on the reverse strand, counting down.
CACAGAAATTAAAAAGGCGATCATCTGTAAGTCCGTAAAGGAGTATACCATCAGTGCGGCAGGCATCAAGCACTATATCCCGAAAGAGGGAGACGTGGGAATCTTTGAAGTCCTTTCTATCGGCAAGCACAAAGCTATCCAGGGAGCGACCGGCAAAAACTCCTATATCTTTCCCGGAGACCATATCATGGCCACCTTTGGCAATCGTTACGCCACCAACCAGTTTGAGGGCTATGTGCCCACCCAGGTGGAGGAAACCTACCAGATTCTGGGGCAGGGCGGCTGCATCGGCATCCTCAAGAGTACCCACGCCAAGTTTTCCAAGATCGGGGCGACGGAGCTGCGTCTGGTGGGCTATGCGGTCAATCCGCAAGGGCAAGTGATCAACACCCAATACCTGACCGAAGAGAAAATCTCCTTTAAGCCTGAGAAAAAAAGACCTTATCAGGTCATCCTCTCCGTCGGGTCCAGCATGGACAGTGGCAAGACCACCTCTGCGGCATACCTCTGCCGGGGCCTGAAAAAGGGCGGTCATAAGGTAGGCTTCATCAAGTTGACCGGCACGGTTTACTCCCGCGACAAAAGATTTGTGCAGGATTGCGGCGCCGATATGGCCTTGGATTTTTCGAACCTGGGCTTCCCGTCCACCTATATGTACGAGTTAGAGGAAATCCTCTCCATCTATGAGAGTCTCCTGACCAAACTGGAGGCCATAAATCCCGACTATGTGGTGGTGGAAATTGCCGATGGTTTGCTCCAGCGCGAAACCAAGATGTTGCTCCAGCATCAGCCTTTTATGGCTACGGTGGATCATATCATGTTGAGCTGTGGAGACAGCCTTGGCGTGCTGAGTGGCTTGGCCTTTCTGCATCAGATTCATCGTCAGCCCTTTGCGATCTCAGGCTTAATCAACGTCAGCCCTTTGCTGGTGGACGAAGTTAGAAATACCATTGAGCTGCCGGTACTGGACCTCCAGGATCTGGAATGCCCAGAGGTGGTGCAGCGTCTGCCTCAGCCGCAAACCCGTATCAATGGGCGCCTAAAACTGACCTCAAAAGTAGCATAAGATGGTGCAGTGGACCATACTGGGACCTTTTTTCCGTAGGCATCCAGCGAAGGTGGTGAGCTTGTGCTTGGTGGGCATACTTTCGAGTATGTCCGCCATTTTTCTTCCGGTGAGTATCGGGAAATTTTATACCCTGATGTTCGATGGAGGGGGCAAGCGTTCGGCTTTCCTGGATTTTCTGCCTGCTGGATTCTTTGATACGGTCCCGCATTTCCTGCTGTTTTTCAGCAGTTTGATCGGAGTAAATATGCTCCTGGGATATGGCAAAAGGTATGGGGTAGCCGCGATTGGTACCTTATTGACCTATGAGCTGCGAAATCAGCTTTTTGCCCATCAACTCAAACTTCAGACCCGCATCTATGAAGAAAAGGGGGTGGGGAAATACCTGCTCCGATACAGTGGAGACCTTAAAAGTATTCACAACTATCTCACTCGGGGCGTGATTGGGTTCGGGGTAGATATCCTCATGTTGATTTTATCGATGTGGGTGCTGTACACCATTTCTCCCACCCTTACCGGGATTTCTATCGTGGCCATCCTGCTGATGGTGCTACCCTTGTCTGCGTTGAACCGCCGCCTGCAAGGCATTTCGGAGCGTCGCCGCAACCAAAAATCAGGTTTGCTGGCTTTTGTCAGTCAGCGCCTGCAAGCCATTGTTACCATCAAAGCCTTTAACCGGGAGACGCCCGAGCGGGAGAAGTTTCTCCGAAGATCAACCCGGAATTTCCAGACGGATTTGAGCTTTCATCGGCTTTCCAGCCTGAATTACGTATTGGTGCCAGGCTTGCTTTATGCCATGATGGCCGTGATCATGGGTGTGATTTACTGGCAACAGCGTAGGGGCGTACAGATTGATCAGGCGGCTTTGCTGTCCGCTTTTTTGCTCCTTATCACCATCCTGCCCGTCCTCCGCCGCTGTCTCCGCATCATGATCACCTGGAAACTTGGTCTCATCTCCATGCGCAAGTTGCAAGGGGTGCTGGAACTGCCCACCGAGGACGCCCACCAGAAAGACGAACTCATGCTGAGCGAGGGCGATATCCAATTGGAAGAGGTTTCGTTTTCAGTAGGTGGACAAAAGATCCTGGACAAGATCGAAGCGAGGTGGCATCACCACGGGTTGCACCTGGTGACGGGCGGTACCGGAGCCGGAAAGTCCCTCCTGGTCAAAATGCTGCTGGGGATACAAGCGGACTACCAGGGACGCATCCTCGTGGATGAGCAGGATGTGCGCCAGGGAGAATTGAAAAGCCTGCGAAAACTGGTCACCGTGATTTCCGAGGATTATCCTTTGCTGGGCAAAACGGTTTTTGAAGCGATTTCCTATAGTCGCAAGGCAAGCAAACGAAAGGGGGCCAGTCTCTTGCTCAATAAAGTGCAACAGGACCTTCCAGAAGCAGCTAAATTGGAGCTGGATGATCGCATTGGCAGCCAGGGAGTGGGCTTATCGAAAGGGCAGGAACGCATCTTGTTGTTTACCCGCGCCCTGCTCACACGCAAACCGATTCTATTGCTGGACGAACCTTTTAGTTCCATTGAACCCCATATCGAGGCCCATCTGCTTAAGCTCATTCGGCGCTTGCGGAAGAAGCGCACCATCATTTTGTTCCTCAAGCAGAACGACTACCCTGACCTTCGATTTGACTCCCGTACCGACCTGGATCAGGGCTCTGCCCTTGCCGAGTCCTCGGTCGTTAAGAAGTTACGGGCCTGAAGGGCCTAGAAATTAATTCGCAGAGATACGTTAGGGGTGAAGCCGAGAAAAAATCGCTCCTCTTCGTTGATTTCAGGGATTCCATCATCATTGCTATCCAGCAGGAAGAAGAAACGTTGCCAGACGTTTTCCTGGTTGTAGAGATTCTGGATAGAGAAGCCCAACTGACCGGAATAGCTTCCGGTTTTGGGGCGGAATTTATACCAAAGAGAGAAATCCAGGCGGTGATAAAGCGGTAAGCGACTGCTGTTGATCGGGCCATAAAGGATTTCATAGTCTCCATCCTCCAGGTCCGGATCGTCGGGATCGTCAGGATCATCGGGGTCGTCCGGGTCATTTGAGTCAGGGGTAAAAGACAAGCCCAGGGGCTCTGTGTAGGGCGTGCCTGACTTGAGCATCCAGCCCAGAGAGATTTCTACCGGAGCGAGGTAGAAGCTGTGGACCCACCGAAACTGGTGAGGGCGGTCAAAAGAAGAAGGGAAAGCTGCTGCCTGCAAATCCTCAAATTGGTTCATGACCCGGGAATAGGTATAGGTAAGCCAGGATTGATACTGGCCAAAGGATTTTCTAACCATCAGTTCTACGCCCATGGCCTCTGCTGAGCCATAGGTGAAATCTACGCCTACGTTACGGTTAAACTGATTGATAGAGGTCAGGTCTTCGGTTTTTTTCCAGTAAGCATCAACATCTATCAGCCAGCCCTGATGCTTGTACAATGCGCCTATGGAAGCTTGCTGACTTTCCATGATCGGCAACTCCTCTTCCTCATCCGGAAGGAGAGAGCCCTCCGCGAGCAGCCAAACACTTTCCGAAACATTGGACACATCCAGGTCTCCCTCTTGCAAGGAGCGGATCAACTGGAAATACTGCCCATAGGAGGCTTTGAGCCATAGATTTGGCCAGGCTTGATAGTGAAGGGCAATTACCGGATTGAAGAGCGTTTCCTGTAAGCCAGGCACCCGATCCAGGCGAAACTGAGGTTGGAAATCTATTTTGTCTTTCCAGGAGTAGTGGTATTGGACAAAAATCCCCTGGGAAATCTCTTCGGCTTCCAGCGTATCCCGGATGATGGGCTCCGAAGGATCAGCTTCTTCCACCCGGAAACTGTTTTGATAGGCGTTGTACTGGTATCCCAGGCTAAAGCTGTGGTGGTCGTCCAGCTGATAGGTGCCCGAAAGTTTTACCTCCGTATTGAAAAGCGTATTGGCCAGAGTGGTTTCCTGCCGATCTTCGCCTTCGTCGTCGATGGTAAGGTCGGCATTGTCGAGTTGGTAATCAGCTCGACTGATGCTAAGGTTACTCTGCCATTTTCGATTCCATTGTCTTTGGTAGGAAAGATTTTCTCCGAGAAAAGATACCTCATGGGTTCGCTCGGTCAAAAAGGCGTCTTCTACTTGTCGGGCATCAAAGAAAAAGCGATCCTGATTGCGCACCAGGCTCAGGCTGATATAATCTTTCGGGCTAGGCGTAAAGACCACTTTGGCGTTCAGGTCTTGATAGGCCAGCAGGGTTTGTTCGCTCAAGACAGGGATTTCTTCCTCATCTTCTTCCATGGCCAGGTTATCCAGCACCTTTTCCTGCCGGGTCCCGGTAAAGAGTTTGTCCCGATGGGAGGCATAGGTCGGGGAGTTGAACTGGTCGTGAAAGGATAGGCGGCCCGCCAGGAGGATGGCCACTTTGTTTTTGATGGGCACATGCACCATGGCATCGGCATGGGTCATATTGGAATTCAGGATGGCTCTGGGACGAAGCGGGATGGAGTCGGGCAGAGAAATTTCCATCAGGCCGGAGGTCGCTCCTGTGTACTCAGTGGGAATGTAATTTTTGTACACCGAGATGTCCCGCACCGTACTGGGAATAAAAGTCGTGATGGTACCAAAGAAATGGGCCTGGTTGTAAACCGGAATGCCGTCCCAGTACACCATGAGTTCGTCACTGCCGCCTCCCCGTACGTTGATGCCGGAGGCGGTTTCATCTTTGGATTCGATGCCTGGTAAAGACTGCACCGAAAGCAAGACATCTGCTTCCGCCAGCCCGGGCAGCACCCGCAGTTCCTGGAGGTTGAGGTTGAATTGTGCCCCTTCTCGCAAGCTGATAGCTTCATTTTGGTATTCAATCACCACCGCTTCCAGTTCCAGCGGGTTCTGGGTCAGGTGCAAGGTGAGGTTCTCTGGGAGCCGGCCCTGCACATTGATCCGCTGAGTGAGGTAGCCCAATTGCTGAACGCTGAGGATAGAATCCTCTCGTAAGTCGTATTCCAGGGTTGCCATGCCCTGGGCATTGGCGTAGGCGCCTCTGCGACTGTTCAGGGAGCGCACGATGGCATAAGCCAGGGGTTCTTCGGTCTCGGCATCCAGAATGTGAATCGAAACGGTCCGCCGGGCTTTTTGGATGAAAAAATAAGGCCCTTTGCTGCGTTGGGCCTGTAGCTCAAAGGGATCGAGCAAATCATGTAGGAAGTCTTCAATAGGCTGATTACTGGCCTGAACGCTGGTACGGATCGGGGCTAATAATTCCGGGGCGAAGGAAAAATACACCTCGTATTTCGCGGAAATGTCCTCCAGGATATCAGGCAGGGCTTGGTTGACCGCCTGATAGGTGATCTGCTGGCCCATCATGGGCAGCAGCGCAAAAAGAAACAGCAAGGTCGTCCAGCGCTTACTTAATTTGTTCTTCTTCAATGATGACAATCTTCTGTGTGGTGTCCAATTGATACACGAGATTCAAGGGACCTAAGACTTGAGAAAGGGCAGTCTCCACATCATCCACCGGAAAGACGGTATTCACTATTTTTTCCTGATCCACCGCTCCTGTTATCTCAAGCTGATAGATTTCCCGCAGTTGGTCCAGGGCCTCCCGAAGGGGAACGTTCTGTAGCTGCACTTTGTCGGCCAGCCAGGTCGGCTGAGAAAGACTGGTTTGTTGCATCAGGGCTGCTTGCTGCCTCACGGCCAGCACGCCCATGCCTTTTTCCAGGAGATGTTTTTCTCCAAAAGCTTCCACCTGTACCCGCCCGGTAAAGCATACCACCTCTACCGTATCGGGCCTTTCGTCAATCGAAAAACTGGTGCCTAAAATGCTCACCTTCCCCTGCTTCAGCTCAATATCAAAGCGCTGCCCTTTTGCTACCTGAAAAAAAGCTTCTCCCTCCAGCTTGACCAGTCGGTGGTTGGCCCAATCATCGGGCAGGTAGGAGACCTTACTGCCTGCTGGCAGGACAATGGTAGAGCCATCGGGCAGAGAAATGTCCATGCGTTCTTCCGCCAGGATTTCTGTCGGGCTACTCTGGCTTCCGAATTGCCACCACGCAAATCCGATCAGCACCAGCAAGATAGCCGCTGCCGCCACCCACCAATTGCGACGAAAAGGCACCGTTTTGGCCGCCTTCTCTGGCTGGGTCTTGATGCGCTGCATGACTTTTTCCAACTCCGCTTTTTCCTGATATGGCGCTACTTCAAACGGCTGGAGGGCCTGGGCAGTCGCGACATAGCTGGCGTATTCGGGGTCAGCTTCAAAAGTCTGCTTTTCTGCTTCTGTCAACTCACCATTAAGCCATCTGGATAGGAATGTTTCATCAGTTTCCCAAGGTTTCATCTTGATACTCGTTACGGGTATATAATCGGTAAGTAGCTGTTTACCCCAGCCCCTCTAAGCATTTTTTGTAGGGTGTAGCAGGTCGCGCATTTTTTTCAAGGCTTTAGACATGCGTTTTTCCACCGCTTTCTGGCTTACGCCCAGGCTTTCGGCAATCTGGGCATAGGTCATTTCCTGCAAGCGGCTCATCAGGAATACTTCCCGCTGACCTTCTGGCAGGGCATCAATGGCTTCTTCCAGTCGCTGCTTGAATTCCGCTTTCTCCAATTGAAACTGCGGGTCTTCTTTTTCTGGCTTGGCTTCAAGCTGGTTTTTATAGCGAAGGCGTACCTTACTTTTTTCTACATGAGTCAGGAATTCGTTGCGAGCCACCGCAAACAAAAAGGCGCGGGCTTTTTCCGGAGGAACATCTTTGCACCTTTCCCAGAGTTTGAAAAAAATGTCCTGTACCAAATCTTCGCTCAGCTTCAGGTTACCGGATTTGAAATACAGGAAGTCTCGCAGAGATCGGGAGAGGTTCTGAAAAATGCTGGAAAAGGTTTCCTCTTCACATACGTTGGGAGAAAGCGGCATCAGGTTCTTCGCTTAGACGGGATAAAGAAATAGATCTGCCCAGGTGCTTTTCGCCCTGACCTATGGCAGATGCCTAAAGATAAGCTATTGCCGCATGACCCGAAACTCTACTCTACGGTTCAGCCTACGCGTGATGGGATCTGCATTATCGGCGATCGGTTCAGCACTGCCCAGGCCCACGGTAAGGACCCGATAAGGAGAGATGCCTCCATCCAGCAGGTAGCGTTTGACCCGTTCGGCCCGGGCCTCAGATAGGATTTGGAGATCGTACTCCGGGCCCACATTATCGGTGTGGCCCCGGATCTGGATGACCAGGGTTGGCATGTTGCGCATCACCTGGACCAACTGGTCCAATTCCGGGTAGGAAGTGGGCAAGAGTTCATCTTTGGCCCGTTGGAAGAATACCCGATCCAGGGGAATGGTTTGTCCCACTTCGATGGGACGCATGTATAAAGTCCGTTCAATCAGGCGACTGGTGCGCACCATCTGTAAGTCGAGGGTATCCGTCTGGGGATAGTATCCGGTAAGGATGGGATAGAGGCGGTAGGTATGACCATAGGGAATGCGGAGGGCAAAGCGTCCGCTCTGACCCTGGGTGGCTACCTTTTCTGCCGGGGCGGTTCCGGTCAGCCGCTCGTACCAGACGGTAGCCGGTAACGGCTCACCGGTCTTCTGATTCAGCACAATGCCTTTGATGCCCAGGAGGGGCACGGTCTTAACCGGGCGGTAATAGCGAACGCCATAGAGGTCCAGATCGCCCCGGGTACTATCCGAGGAAGCCATGTAGGCATGGAGCTCATGAAAGGGATAAAAGAAGCCATCCCAACCCGGGCTGTTGATCATTTCGCCGAGGTTGAGGGGGCGTTCCCACTGGGTCCAGGTCTGACTAGACCGATCGGTGTAATAGACATCGGCCTGCCCAAAACCGGGATGTCCGGTACTGCTGAAGAAGAGGCGCATATTGTCTTTGTCAATAAAGGGGCAGCTCTCATCTCCAAAGGTATTGACGGTAGGGCCCAGATTTTCGGGCCGGGTCCACCGGCCTTTTTTCAGAAAACTGACATACAAATCCAAGCCTCCGTAGGAATCTTCTCCCTCCATGGCCAAGACGAGGATATTTTCATCCAGGTTAAAGGCGTAGGTTCCCCAGGCTCCGGTACTGATGAGGTCAGGAATAGCAAAGCTGACCGGTACTTCCCATTTGCCGAGGTCTTCTTTGCGGCTAAAAGAGATTCCGTTGCCGTTAGCAGAGCCATCCTCAAAATAATCCGAAGCTAACCAGAAGCGGTTCTCTCCCTTCATTTGTACCACGGCGTTTCGGTCAGCATTGTTTAGCGGAGCCGGCAACCGGAGAGGAGGTCCCCACATAGAATCGCCCTGGACCTGGCTGCGCCAGATATCTCCCGGATCACTGCCTTCCCGCACCTCAGCCCGGGTGAAATACAGACTTTTACGGTCGGGACTAAGCACCGGGGCACTTTCGTGAGCCAAAGGGCTGTTGATGGTGCTGTCGAGCGGTGTCTTCCTTGCAAACTGGAATTTTTCACTGGCGACCTGGATGATGAGGTCCAGGTGGCGGAGGCTGTAGGATTGGGCGGTAAAACTGCTGCGGGGACCGACCAGGATTCCCTGGTATTTGTCTCGCATGGAGCGGTGGGGCGCTTGCCCGACTTCCTTCCCGTTGATGGAGGCGTAGACCTTGAAGCCCTTTTTCTGCAAGCTGATGATATTGGATTCGCCCGTTTTTTTCAAGCGCCGGGTTTTGGTCCAATCCAGCCAGGTTTTTTCGGCTCCATCTTCGACTTCGATAATGCGAAAATAGCCATCTGCCTGCACCTCCAATGCATAATAGCGAGTGTGCAGCCGATCAGCACTCCATACCAGGCCGATGATAGCCTGGGGGTTTTCGTCGGTAAAGGTGGCGGAGGTTTCCAGGGTAAAGGTGCCTCGGTTATAAATGAGGACTTCCTGGGTCAGGAGTTCTCGCTGCCGACTTTTGTTATGGACCTTCAAAGCCCCAGCTTGTTGGGAAATGTGCAGGCTTTGGCTACGGAAGCCTGTCCAACCGCCTTTGAGCGAAGCAAAGTCATCAAAATCGGTGATATAATCCTGAGCCGGGAGGGCAACGGAAAGGCTCAGGCAACAGAAACAGAGCAGAAAACGGAACATGGGTTGCGGAAAATTGGACCAACAAATGGCTTGTCCGGGTCTACCCATAACATACGCAATTCCTGCTCCTAAAGTCAACTTTCCCACGGATTCCGCCCCTAAAAGAGGGCCATTTGCCCGCCGGGCTCTTCCGGGATCCCCGGCAAGGCCAAGTTCAGACCAAAGCGCTCGTTCAAGCCTTTGATCCAATAGGCTCCTAAATCTGCCGCCATAGGATCGGTGGGCTCATGGGCAAAAAGGTAAAGGTGCTCCAGACCGTTTTCTACCCAGAGGGCGATGCGATCCAGCCAGGCATCAGTCCGGCTGTAATCTGTCGGATGAAGGGCATTGCCCACAAACCGCATGACCACCGTAGGGACCGTCAGGCTGGTGTGAGAGACATCCCTCCGGCCCGCTACATCTGTGATGACCGCCCCTACCTGAAATTCGGTGAGCAGTTCAAGCCATTCAGGCTTGAGTTGCTGCCCTTCATACCAGTCCGGATGGCGGAATTCGATGGCCAGGGGAACGCCCTGGGGCCAGTTTTGCAGAAAGGACCGAAGATTTCCGGCCAGGTTGGGGCCGAAGGATTCGTGCATTTGCACGAAGCTGGGCCCTAGTTTGTCCTCAAAGTGGGCAATGGCATCGGTGAAGAGGGGCAATTCTTCCCGGACGTTGACCAATTTGCGGTAGTGAGAGATCTGTTGAGGGATTTTCGGACAAAAATGGAATCCACCGGTGGCCATGTCCCGCCATTTGGCGACCTGCTCAGGGCTGGGGCTGCGGTAGTGCGTCGAGTTGAGCTCGATGGTATTGAAAGACCGGGCATAATACCGGAGATAATCGGTGGCTTTGGTTCCTTTGGGGAACAGTTGCCCAATCCACTCCTTAGAGGCCCAGCGAGGTAAGCCCACATACGCCTGAAAGCCGGAGGCAGCAGGCTTGCCTCCCAGCAACTGCAGACTTTGCTGGTTCAAAGGAGGTAGGGAAAAGTCCACCGCCGAGACATCGGGTATTTTGCCAAATTTCATGCTCCTGGTTTAATTCCTCAGCTGTCCCAGGACAATGCCCAGGACCAGTAAAGCAGCACCAATATACACGCCTATTTGTACGGAACCTTCGGGATTGAGGGCTTGCTGGCGGCTCCAGATGCCGTAAAAGGCCCATAAACCCACCCCTGCATACACAAAGTCCCCTCGTTGCCAGGCCAGTAAGGCCCCGATTAATCCCGCCACCACGATCATGATCAGCGCCCAGGTATCTTCTGAAGCCCCCAGGCTGATGCCCTGACTCGTAAATAAGATGCTAAAGTTGGCGATGGTCGCGACACTGATCCAGCCCAGGTACAGGCTAAAAGGCGCATGGACCAACCATTTTACCCCACTGCTTACGGAAGCTACGCCCACATTGAGCCGAAGATAAATCATCAGCAGCGAGCCCAATATGCCTAACATCAGCAGCATGCTCAGCCCAATTTTTTCATTGACCCAGGCCCAGAGCCATACCATGTTGAAGAGGCCTGAGAGGATGAACCAAAAGTTGATTTGGTCCAAAAAAGGCATGCTGATCTTTTGGCTACTAAAGAGATCTCTGGCCTGGTACACGCTGAAGACAATCAAGCTTAGGTAAATGAGGCCCCAAATAGCAAACGTAAAGCCAGCTGGCGTGAAAGAGGTTGGGAATTTATCAGAAACGGCTCCAACATTAGAACCGCCCAGCGCTCCTGTATTGGAGAGCCCATTCAGGGCAATCACCGCAATCAGGCTGACGAAATTGAGGATTTGAAGGGTAGATTTTGTCATAAAAAAAGGATCCGAAACGTCCTCTTAACCCTGTGAAAGGAGAAAACGTTTCGGATATAGATAAAAGAATATGTGCTAGGGAAGGGCTGCCGTTTCTTTAGGCGCTTCCTTTTTGACGTATTGGTCTAAAAAGGCTTTGATGCCTTTCCAGGCTACTTTCTGGTTCTCTTTTTTGACGAAACCATGTCCTTCATCGTCAAAGACCACATACTCACAAGGAATGCCTTTCGCTTTGACCGCCTCTACGATTTCATCCGACTCCACCTTGAGGACCCGGGGATCGTTGGCTCCTTGCAGGACCATCAGCGGACGAGTGATATTGTCGTAGTGGAAAATCGGGGAGATAGATTTGAAGTAGGCGCTGTCGTTAAAGTCGCCCATTTCCTGCTCCAGATACTTGCGGAAAGATTCCCACCAGGGCGGAATAGAATTGACGGTGCGCCACCAGTTGGAGATACCAAAGAGGTCTACCCCTGCGTCAAAGGCTTCTGGCCGGAAAGTCAGGGCTGCCAGGGTCATGAAGCCCCCATAGCTGCCTCCCAGGATGGCAATTTGGTCGGGATTGACCTTGCCGGTTGCGACCAGCATTTTTTTACTTTCCACACAATCGTCCAGGTCATCCTTGCCATGATTGCGGTCGTCCAGGTGATAAAAGGTTTTGCCATAACCGGAACTGCCCCGGTTATTGATGGCATAAACGGCATAGCCGGAGTTGACCAGGTACTGGATGTTCCAGTTGTAGCCAATGCGGGACTGTCCGCCCGGTCCTCCATGTACCCATACAACCGCCGGCACTTTGTTGGCTTCGGAAGCCTGATGCGGCATATACAGAATCCCCGGGATTTCTACCCCATCAAAGGAATCGAAGCGTTTCACTTCCCCGGCCACCAGATTTTCCGGATCGATGTTTTTATTGAGCGACTGGGTGAGGGCGCGCGCGGCAGAGGTTCCGTCGCCGTAAAAGATATCGCCAGGTCGGTTTCCTGCTCCTACCCGACAGAGATACTGCGTTTCATCATCGGCAAAACCCAGCCCGGTAATGTTGCCATCAGGCAAGCCCTTGATGTCCACTTTTTCCATGGTGGCAGCGTCAAAAACCCGGACGCGGGACTGCGCATCTTCGTTGACCCCTACCAGCATATAAGAACCTTTGGGAGAATAGGCAGCATAGGTCAGGTCCCATTCTTCTTCGTATACCTTTTCTTTTTCCCGGCTTTCCATGTTCATGCGCTCCAGATACTGGAACTCATCGTCGCGGTCGCTCAGGTAATACAGGTACATGCCATCCTTGCTGAAAGTCTGGGGACGGTACTGTACATCTCCTGCGTCCTCGTGGATCTTATCGGTGATGCCGCGCGGTCGATGATGCAGAAACATATCTGATTTGGCATTTCCGCGGGTGAGACCAAGGGCAATCCAGGTTTTGTCCGGGGAAATCGCGCCAATGTTGTAAGCCGAGTCATTTTGGAAAAACATGCTGCGGCTGTAATCGTGGACCATGTACTCATAGACATCCATGAAGCGTGGGTCCCGCTCATTAGACATCACAAAGAAGGAGCGTTTGTCCTCAGCCCAGCCAGCGAAGCCTGCTTTGAGTTTTTCGCCCGGCGTCAGGTCTGTGACCTCGCCCTTTTCGTCCTGGACGTAAAGGTGGTTCAGCTCATTGCCGCCCTGGTCGCTGCTAAAAAGAAAACGCTCATCTTTGGGGAAGTAGGCGACAACAAAGATGGAGTTGGAATCGGAAGCCGTGAGGGCCACCTGCTGACCACTGGCAATGTCAATCATGGCCGCATTGAAGATGCCGGTTTCATTGGTGCTGACCAGAATTTTCTTTTTGTCGGGAGAAAAATTTCCGCCGCTGTAGCTGGTGGAAGCGAGGAAGTCTTCCAAGGCGTAAGCGGGTACTTCTTTGGGCCCTTTTTCTGGGGTGCAGCTCAGGAGTAAAAGGCTGAGGCCTGCCAGGCTGCAAAGAATTTTGTTCATAATCGTAGCAATTGAAGTTCCTTTGGTGCCAACTCGTATAAAAGGTGCGTGGCATGCAGAAAGGACTCCAAATTTCTACGGAAGTTCAAATCATGTGTAGAGCGAAGCGACTAATCTGCCGATTTCGCAAGTGAAACCATCTTATCGACCCGTTTATCGCATGCGCTTACGGCGATTTTTTACAAAATCCTCGAAGATATATTCTCCTAATCCTTCCAGGCTGGAGTAGAAGGCACGACCGTTATTGACAGCCGTAAACTCCTGCACAAACTCTACCAACCAACTATCACGGGCAATCATGAAGGTGGTAATCGGAATTTTGAGGCGGCGACACTGAGCCGCCAGGTTGAGGGTTTTGTTGAGAATTTTCCGGTCGAGGCCAAAGCTGTTTTTGTAATAGCGGGCGCCTTCCCGGATACAGGTCGGTTTCCCATCAGTGATCATGAAGATCTGCTTGTTGGAGGTTTTTCTCCGGCGCAGGATGTTCATGGCCAGCTCTAACCCGGCTACGGTATTGGTATGATAGGGCCCCACTTTCAGGTAGGGCAGGTCTTTGACCTGAATTTGCCAGGCGTCATTGCCAAAGACGATGATGTCCAGGGTGTCTTTGGGATACTTGCGCATGATGAGCTCAGACAGCGCCATGGCCACTTTTTTGGCAGGAGTGATGCGGTCTTCTCCATACAGGATCATGGAGTGAGAAATGTCGATCATCAGCACGGTGGCTACAGAAGTTTTATGCTCCTGTTCGCGCACGGCCAGATCGTCCTCCGTCATCATGAATTCATCAATGCCGTGATTGATCTGGGCATTGCGGAAGGATTCGGTGAAGGCAATATTTTCCATGGCATCCCCAAACTCAAATTGCTTGAGTTCGCTCAGGGGTTCATCCCCAAAGCCTACACTGGCGCTGCGGTGATTTCCTCGTCCAGAGCGCTTGAGCTTGCCGAAAATTTCGTCCAGGGAACGCTGGCGGATGCTTTGCTCACTTTTCGCGGTGATCTGAAAGGAGCCCAGGTCGGGATCGTCGTCCTCGATATAGCCATTGCGCTTGAGGTCTTCAATAAAATCCCCCATGCCATAGTCGTCGTCGGTCAGCCCATATTGCCGATCCAACTGGTTCATCCAGTTGAGGGCTTCTGACACATCCCCGGAGGTATGCGTCAGCAACTCCATGAAGATGTTGAGCAGCCTTTCAAAAGGGTCTCCTCCGTCTTCGGATGGCAAAAATTTAGAAAATCTATACCCAAGCATAATCTGTCTCCTCTTTTTGTTTGTATCCTAAAATTACAAAAGCCCTGGACCTTGAACAACCCCTGAAGGGACCACTTGTTCAAACGGATATGTGAGGGGAAAGTTGAGGGAAAAAGGCTGGAAAATGGAGGAGATTTTTTCTTAAAAGAAAAAGCCTTGCTCGCGAAAGGGCGAAACAAGAAAAATGGTCAATTAAGATAGATTGGGTGGAAAAGAGGACTTATTTCGCTAAACATTGCTTTTTAAGATAAATATAATGTTCTTATACGTACAAAAATAGTCATTTAATATGAGCTTAAGGTCTGTATCTGTAGGACAAATCATTGACCGACTAAAATTTGAAAATCCTTGGTGGTTCAGCAACGAGATAGAAGGATTTTATGCTGAAATGCCCAGGCGGTTGTACTTCAATATTTTTCGGGAACTTGTCCATGAGACGGATGTAAAAAGAGCATTGATTTTAATGGGGCCCAGGCGAGTCGGGAAAACGGTTATGCTTTATCATACGGTGCAGGAATTGATTGAGTCGGGCGTCCCTCCACGGAAAATCATTTTTATTACCGTAGAGAGTCCGGTTTATATGAATGTTGGCCTGGATCAACTGATGCAGTATGCTTTGCAAGCCGTGGGTCAGGAGGACCATGAGGGCCTTTTTGTAATGTTCGATGAAATCCAATATTTGAAAGATTGGGAGGTACACCTAAAGTCCCTGGTTGATAGCTATAAAGGATGTAAATTTATTGCTTCAGGCTCAGCCGCAGCTGCTCTGAAATACAAAAGCATTGAAAGCGGTGCAGGAAGGTTCACAGATTTCCTTTTGCCTCCTCTGACTTTTCATGAGTATATCCATTTGAAGGGCCTGGAAGGGCTGATCATCCCTTCTCGCGTAGAGTGGAAAGGGACTGATCAGGAGTTTTTTTCCACCACGCATATTGAGGTGTTAAACCAACACTTTATCGATTACCTCAATTTTGGGGGCTATCCGGAGGTCATCTTTTCAGAAAAAATCCAGGCAAATCCTGGCAGATTCATCCGCCAGGATATTGTAGACAAAGTATTATTACGGGATTTACCCAGTCTTTACGGGATACGGGATGTAAAGGAACTTTATGCCCTTTTTACCATGATCTCCTACAATACTGGGAATGAATTCTCTTTGGAAACCATTAGCAATGAATCAGGGGGAATTAAGAAGAAAACCATTAAGACTTACATAGAATATTTGGAATCTGCTTTTTTACTAAGAACAATACGCAGGGTAAGCCACACGGCAAAAAGATTCCAACGAGACAATTACTTTAAGATTTATCTCACAAACCCTTCCTTAAGAGCGGCATTGTTTTCACCCATCACCGCGACAGATGATATGATTGGGAATATGGTAGAAACAGCGATATATGCTCAATGGATGCATCGTGCCTGGTTTACCCCGTGGTATGCACGATGGAAAAATGGGGAAGTAGATATGGTCTGTCTTTCTGATGTAAAATTTAAACCGCTTTGGGCCCTGGAGGTCAAATGGTCCAATCGCTATTTTCACAAACCTCGATCTTTGAAAAGTCTGATTAAGTTCAGCCAGGAGAATAATCTTTCGAACGTGCTGGTGACTTCTATAGATAAAGAAGGGACCCAAGAAGTAGCAGATCTGAACCTGCATTTTTTCCCAGCGGCAACTTATGCCTATACGGTAGGCCGAAATACCTTGAAAATGATGGGGTCATGAAGGCTAATGTAAAATTTAGAGGGCTGTTCCCTCCTCCAAAGAAAAAGCCTTGCTCGCGAAAGGGCGAAACAAGGCCATGGGATTTGTTTTGGGTTTGGACGAAAAGCTGTGGTTGCTTTCCATTCAATAAATAAACGGTCTATGAAACCTTTTAGTATGAAAGTATCGTCTTTTTAACAAGCGATTCTTATCTTAGCTTCACGCCAGAAGCTATTCACCACTACCGCCTAACGTGCTAAACCAACCATGAAACATTTTTTTGTTCTACTCCTTTTTGTGGGTAGTCTCCCCCTCTTTGGCCAAACGCCCATCGAAGATCCTTCTTTGTATGCGGGCATCACTCCCGAAATGCTGCAAACCACTTCCTATGATTCCTTTCCCGGCGCGGAGGCAGTTTACCTTTGGTATGAAGGAGAAGCTGAGCCAGCGGACTACACCAACGCGAGTGTAGGAATACGGACGGTCTATCGAATCAGATTGCATATTTTGAAAAGCGGAGGCCTGAAATTCGCCAATTTTGACAAATCGTTTTTTCCTTCCCAACATGATATCGTACTCTACCACGGAGCGACCCATAACCTGGTTAATGGAGAAATAGAATCCAGCATGGTTACGCAGGAGGATGTGACCATAGAAAAGGTAGACGATGAGATCAGTGTTTTTCGCATCAATTTCCCACAGGTTCGAGTAGGTTCCATCATTGATCTTCGCTTTTCTTTCCGGCAGAATTCTTCTTTCTCTTATCAATGGTATTTTCAGAAGGAGTTACCGGTGCTGAACGCTGTATTCAAGTTTATCCCACGAAAGAATTATACCTATGCTGAATTCAGGCAGGGGATGCATTTTGATCGACTTTTGCGCACGGAAGATCATTACTGGCTGATGCGTAATCTTCCGCGCACACCGGATGAGTCTTTTGTTTCGAATGTGGATGATTTTCGTCCCAAAATGATGTATCAGCTCCAGGAGATCTACAGTTATGGCTTAAATAAAGAGGTCATGGAGGACTGGGAAAAGGTAAATAAATACCTTCACCAATCAGACGAACTGATGACTTACTATGCCCCGAATCGGACCTTGTTCCGGAACTTGCTGGACTCAAGGCGTACCAAAAATGAAGCTTACCTGAAGGATATTTATACCCGCGTACAACAGGATCTACTTTGGGATGGGGAGGACTATTGGGCAGGCGAAGGGAAACTCCGGCCTTTGGTCAAAAAAGGCAGCGGGAACCGGGGCGAAATCAATCTGGTTCTGGTCAATCAGCTAAGAACGGCAGGCTTTAAGGCGCAGCCTATGCTACTGAGTACGGTAGACCATGGCAAGGTTTACAAAGACTATCCTATCCTCAGCCAGTTCAATGCACTGATTTGTTATGTGGAACTGGGTGAAAAGGTATTTTTCCTGGATGCGACCAACCGGTACCGACCCTATCTTCTTCCTCCTCTGGATGCGATGGAGGTAGAGGGACTGTTGATTCATAATAAGGGTCCTCGCTGGGTCCAGGTCTCTAGTGATCATGCTTCCATAGCCGATCATCTGGGCATTTTCAAGTTAGATGCGGAAGGATTCGTAAAAGGGAGTTTTCGGGAGAAAAATCGTGGATTTGGGACAGTTGGGCTCCGTAGGCTCAGGGAGTCCGAGACCGAGGACTTTGCATACCTCAAGGATGTCTATGATTTTTCCCTGGAAGAGGACCAGGTGACCAGCATCCAGGTGGAGAATGTAGAGCAGTTGTCTGAAGACCTGGTGATCCGCTTTGAGGTGGAGACTGACGAATACACCGATATCCATGGTGATCGGATGTACTTCAATCCGCTGCTTTTTACCCAGGGATGGGAAAGCAATCCCTTTAGTGCGGAGGAGCGTACCCTGCCGATCAATTTCCCCACCAGCCAGAAAAACATCTACAATCTTTCCTTTGCCCTGCCCTCCGGATATGAGGTGGAAGCCTTGCCGAAGAATATCAAAATCCGCTTTGGGGAAGACGATTTCGTATTCGTCTATGCCTGCCAGAGCAATGGCTTTGCCCTGCAATTTCAAATCCGCTACGAAATCAACCGTACTCAGTTCCCGCCGGAAGATTACCCCCAGTTGCGGGACTTATTTGACCAAATGATTACCCAACTCAATGAAACCATCGTATTAAAAAAAGTCGTCCAGAATTGATTTATTGGCCAAAGATTGATTTTTTTGAATATCACCTTTAATGCTTTTGCCATGACCCGTTGTGCTCTTTTCAGATGCACACCACCCAAAAGACGCGTTGCGGCAACCCTCTTTTTATGCCTATGCTGGAGTCCCTGGCTCCAGGCCCAAATCAACCTCGTGGTGGATCCTCCCGTGCGGTGGGGCATCATCAGTGATGAGGAGCAGGAAATGGAGACCTATGAGTACGAAGCCTCCGCGCCTGCAGTAATCCTGTATGACTTTGGGGTGTGGAGCCCTCAGAATTGGGAAACCAATACCGCTGACCTCAAAAGGCATGTTCGGATCAAAATTCTCAAACCCGAAGCCTTGTCTCAGGCTACGCAAACCATTTTCTTTGAAGATTACGAAAAGGTAAAGGGGCTAAAGGCCCAGACCATTCGCTTTGTAGATGGGAAAAGGCAGCTTAGCAAGCTGGCCTTAAAACAATTGCCTGACACCCTATTGCCGCAAGGGAAAGCCAAGCGGTTTTATTTCCGGGATGTAGAGGTGGGGGCCATCCTGGAGTACGAGTATACCCTGCGCAATGTCAACCTGGAATGCCTGCACCCCTGGTATTTTCAGCAGGACCTGCCAGTACGTTGGAGTGAGGTTCGTTTGGATGAATTTGGCCCAGGCTTTTATCGGGTCCAGCATGTAGGGCGGGTGGTCAAGTCTATTCGGAAAACCCGCTGGCGCATGAAGCATGTTCCCTCCCTGCCTCGGGAAATCCTGGTAGATAATATCGATAACCACCGTCTGGGCTTGCGATTCTTCATGGATTTTATGCCCCTTTACTCCGAAAAGAAAAAGTGGAATGAAATCACCCGCATTTTGGCTGGGAGAGTCTTATATCAGATAGATGAAACGCCTCAACGGACGCTGGATGCCCTTTTTGCCCTCACCCAAAGTATCATACGCGATGCCGTCACCGAAGAAGAGAAACTCAGCCGGATTCACGGGCACGTCAGTCGTTGGATGAAATGGAACGGAACCTGGCAGTACCAGGTTGAACGGGACCTCACCACCATTTACCGAAGTAAAAAAGGCCATAGTGGTGAAATCAATGCCTTGTTGTACCTGATGCTGGATATGGCGCAAATTCCGGTAGCCCTGGTTTTTGTCAGTACCAGAGCCCATGGCAAAGTAGTTTCTATTCCCTCGGTCTACCACTTCAATCATTTCCTGGTGCGCGTAAAAGCCGATGGACAGGTATTTCATGCCGATGCGACCAGTCCCTATAGATCTTACCAGCTTCCGCCTGCTGCTAGCCTCAATGGAAGCGGTTGGTTGGTCAAGGATTCTATTGCCCGGGGGGAAGAAATCGCCAATGAAGGCGTCCATTTGCATCGTTCTGAATGGCAGTACGCCTGGGAAGGCCAGGAGCTAAAAGGAACTTTCCGACAGCAGTTTAGTGGATACGAAGCCACCAAACACCGGGGATACTGGCAGCAGCGGGATTCTCTGCCCTATCTGGTCCGATTGACACCCTCCTTGCCACTCCTGTGGAAAATAGGACCAGCGACCGCCAAAGGAGCTCATGAACCGGAAGGATTCATGGTGGTGGAAATGCCTTTGGCAACCCAAGGCCCTCGCCTGACAGGTAAGGATACCATCCGCTTTAATCCTTTCCTGGGGCTGACCGAAAAACTCAATCCCTTTCCGGCAGGAGAGCGGATATTCCCGGTAGATTTCCATTACCGGAGAAACTGGGAATTTGCGGTTCGCTTTTCCGTACCTTCAGGTTATCGACTGTTGGCGGTGCCGGAAAATAAAATTTTCGTCCATCCGGAACGCAGCCTGCGCTTCAGCTATCATGCCCAGGTCAACGGCCCCCTGGTCCACCTGGAAGCTGGCCTCAATATCAAGAAATTAAGTTTTGGCTCCCACGAGTATGGACGGCTCAGGCAGTTTTTCGTGGAGGCAGAAAAATATATTAATCAAGACTGGGTGTTAGTCCCGATGCCACCTGATGGTCAAGACTAAGTTACCCGCATACATTCACAACTATGATGCACACTCTCTGGAAAACAACCTGTATAGCCATGCTGCTGTTGGTAGCCTGGCTTCCTTCAGCCCTGAGTTCAACCTATCCGGTTTCCGAAATCCCTGATCCACTGAAAGAAAATGCGCATGCCGTAGTCAGACACTCCTATCGGAAGGTAGAGCAGTTAGATGTAGATCGATTCCGGGTTAAAGAATCCATGGCCATTACGCTGTTGAACAAAAAGGCTGCTGGTTTCGGGCAGATCGTATTTCCCTATGACAAGCTCACCGAAAAACTCCTGAGCTACGAGGCCCAGGTCTATGATGCTGCCGGTAGGATGGTCCGAAAAGTGAAAACCAAGGAGTGGACTTTTTCTGACTATTCAGGGGATGGTATCAACAGCAGTGCCTCGCAAAGCGTCGATGTCCGTCAAAGCCGCTATCCCTATACGGTGGTCTATCAGTATGAAAAAGAAATCTCCGTGAGTTGGACCATGCGGGCCTGGTATCCTATGCCAGGGGAAAACATCGCTGTCCAGGAAGCGATCATGGAATGGATTGCCCCTAATGCCTCGACCTTTTCCTATCAGGCTACCAACCTCGACCTGGAACCCATCCAATCTCAGAACGCTGGCTACGCTCGAACCTGGAAATGGCATCTGAAGGACCAAGTGGCCTTCGAACGAGAAATATACGCCCCGCCCGCCCGTGAATTACTGCCTTGTGTACGCTTTGCTCCCACGCGGATACGCATGGGAGGATTGACCGGAGAACTAAATGACTGGGCAGGTTTTGGGGACTTTTATTACCGCCTCAACCAAGACCGTGGGGTTTTACCAGCGGCCCTCAAAGCAAAAGTGCACGAAATCACCGATGGCTTGGGATCCGAGCTTGAAAAGATCCAAGCCCTGTATCGCTATATGCAGGACAATACCCGCTACGTGAGTGTACAGTTAGGGATAGGAGGTTGGCAATCCTTTGATCCGACCTATGTATATGAGGAGGGCTTTGGCGACTGTAAGGCCCTCACCAATTATATGCAATCCATGCTAAAGGAGATCGGAATTACGGGCTATCCTGCCCTGGTAAGCGCCGGAGAGCGGCCCACTTCGATCAACCCCGCTTTTGTGGTCAACAGCTTTAATCACGTCATCCTCTGTGTACCCATGCCTCAGGATACCCTCTGGCTGGAATGTACCTCCAGCTATAGTCCGGTAGATTTTTTGGGAGATTTTACCGAAGACCGGTTTGTCTTGCTGTGCGCGCCCGATGGAGGGAAGTTGATCCGCACCCCGACCGCTCTTCCCGAGCAGCATCAATATCACACCCGGGGAGACCTTTATCTGCAACCAGATGGTCATGGAAACTTCCAGGTTCAGGAAACCCTGACCGGAAATTTTCAGAGTAGGATGGGTCCTCTCATGGATCAGGCCGATGAAGACCGGAAGAAGTGGATCAAAAATCATCTGGATTTGCCTGGATACGATCTCAATAAATATGAGATAGTGAAGCAGGAAGGAGATTGGCCGAGTTATCAGGTGAAAATCGACCTCTTGGCAAAAAACTGCGCCAAACCTTCAGGTAGCCGCCTGTTCTTTACGCCCAACCAATTGAGTCGAAGAAGTCGGGTGCCTAAATCCATAACCGACCGCCAGCAAGCGATTCAGTTACATGATGCGTACGAAATCATCGATACCCTGAGCATTCACCTGCCTCCGGGCTACAGCATTGAAGCCATCAAGGAAGATAAGGTGAGCCATGAATCCATCTTTGGCCGCTATGAATCTCAGGTAAAAAGAGTAGGTCCGACCCAACTCCAATACACCCGCTACCTGCGCATGGAGAAATTGAAGCTGCCCCCCTCTTATTACGAGGAGTACAGAGCATTTATAAAATCGGTAGTGAAGGCGGACAAAAATCAGGTAGTCCTGAGCAATAAATCCTGATCAGCCCTTGGCAGAAGGGGGTTCTTCGGAAGACCCTTCTGCCATTTGGCTTTTGACAATGGCGTCCAGGGTTTCGTAAAAATCTTCTCCGTACTTGCGGATCAGGGCATCTTTGACAAACTCATAGACCATGACGCCTTCTTTCTTGCCTTTGGCACAGGCGGCTCCACAGATACTCCAACGATCGTAGTTCAGCCGTTCTACTTCTTTGTAGGTATAGGCTCGGATGGGATAAAGGTGACAGGAAATGGGTTTCCGAAAATCAATTTCCCCCGCCAGATAAGCTCCTTCAATGGCACATAACGCAATGCCGTCCTTGAAGGTAACATAGGCGCATTCCTTGCCCTTGACGAGGGGGGTAGACTCCATGTTCATGATGTCCACGATGGAAGTGCCCTGTGCCTGAATCGCCCGAATGCCCTCCTTGCGCATAAAAGGCTTTACTTTTGGATAAATTTCCTCCAGAATGCCTACCTCCTCTTTGGCCAGGGGCGCACCCAGGTCTCCCTCTACACAACAGGCACCTTTGCAGGCGGAGATGTCACAGGCAAACATTTCATCCTTTACATCACCGCTGACATATTTTCCATCTATTTCGATGATTTCAGGATGCTTTCGAGGCTTTTTTCTCATGATCTTCTCTTCGGACTTAATAAAGTTTTACCAAGGCACTGTCAGAACTAAGACGCGGACCTTCAGGGTCAGGATGCGTGATCAGGTTGATCCCAGGACGCCTTCCTTCCCTAAAGCTACCTAATTCCCCGGAGAGCCCCAGTGCTGCTGCGCCATTTTCTGTAGCCCATGTAACCAGCCTGTGCAAGGAAATGTTGGGGGCTTCCTTTTGCAAAAAACGAATTTCATCAAAAATATCGAGGCTGCGATTGCTGGCTGCACTATCGGTGCCCAGGCATACCCGATCGGGATAAGCTAAGAAAGCCTCGAAGGCAGGAAGCCGCCGATGGATGAACTGATTGGATCGGGGACAAAGGCAAAAATGCAGGGCCGGAAAGGCTTGGGCAACCTGCTGGACCTGGACCGCTGTCATCTCGGTATTGTGAACTAGCAGGCCAGGTATGGAAGGGGCCATCCCGGAGAGGATAAACTGTAAAGGATCTCCTGCTCCTTCCGCTTGCAAGGGAATGTTAAAGGCCTGGAAAAAATCCCGCATCGGACCACTGCCGTCCCTAAACCAGGCCAACTCCTGCAGAGACTCCAGCATGTGGATGGACCATCGTTCGGGTTGACTGGCGTATACCGCTTTTTTCAAGGCCTCTGAGATGGAATAGGGGGCATGCAGGCTAAGGGCATGGGGGAATCCGGCAAACTCGCCTGCCAGGGCTTTGCCTTGTTCCAGAATCTCCGCGGCCTTTTGGGGGGCTCGTCCCAGTAGTTCGATGAAGCTGAAGGTCTTCAGCTGGGGATGATTCCGCTTGGCCGGTAAACTGACCCTGCCATTGCAGATATCTCCCACCGCTACGGTTCCTGCTGCTGCCAGGCTACTCATGGCCTGGTCTGCGGCTGCTACTTGCAGCTTCTCCTCGGTTTGAAAACGACGCGGGATCAGTTGTTGGACAAAACCTGCCATGCCGGTATTTTCTGGAATCTGGCCCGCGAGATGCGATAATTCCAGGTGGCAATGGGCATTGACCAGTCCGGGGATCAGCAGGCCTGCATATCGGGTGGTAGGCTCACCCAGGGGCGATGGGTGAAGCCTGAGCACGGTCCCATAAGCGTCTACTTCCAGGGCAGCATCCGGAAGCCAGCCGTGAGAAGAATAGACAAAATCAGCCTGGAGCAGCCGCATATAATATAGTTGTCAAGGCTAAGCCTGATGGCTTGGGCTTAGCATTCAAAGATAGGGGAAGCGACTTAGCATAGGAAATTTACGTATCTTTTGCCCGCTTTCGGACTCATTCCAGCCATGAATTACCTCTTCTAACAGCGCACTTCAAACCCATGATCGACTTTTTCAAAGGAAGACTGCGGAGTTTTGGCTATGCCTTCCAGGGGATAGGGATTTTATTCAAAAGTCAGGTCAACGCCAAAATCCACCTGCTGGCCATCATCCTCATTGTTGCCCTGGGCTTTTACCTGGGCCTCACCGCAGCGGAATGGTGTTGGATCGTTTTATGTATGGGCTTTGTCCTTTGTATGGAAGCCATCAATACAGCCCTGGAATTTTTGGTGGATCTGGTGAGCCCGGAAAGAAATCCCCTGGCCGGTAAAGTGAAGGATGTAGCCGCCGGGGCAGTCCTGTTGAGTGTGATCTTTGCGGCCGTAGTTTGGGGGATTATTTTTCTACCCAAACTTCTCGCTTTATGGTCCTAGCCCTATACAACCCAAACCTATGGATGTAATCATCGTCAATACCCCAACCGTTCCCGGAGTGGAAAAAATGAAAGTGGTAGGTCTCGTACGAGGCAATACCACCAGAGCCCGCTTTGTCGGAAGAGACATCATCGCTGGCCTGAAAATGTTGGCCGGAGGCGAAATTCGGGAATATACCGAGTTGCTGTCTGACGCCCGCGATCAAGCGCTTGACCGCATGATAGATGAGGCCCGACAACTAGGGGCGAATGCTGTGGTCAATGTACGCTATACCACGTCCAATATCGCTCAGGGCGCGTCTGAAATTCTGGTTTACGGCACCGCGGTCGTCATTTGAGGGAGCAACAATATGAACCAGGAACTTCGGGATTTTCTCGCCAATTATAGCCCGCCTATTTCCCTGACGGCTTTTTTGATCAACATGGCCCTGGCTGGTGTCCTGGCCTGGGGGCTGGGGTGGATATATCGGCGCTACGGTCAAAGTCTTTCCAGTCGCGATAGCTTTAGCCAGAACTTTGTGTTGCTGGCCATGACGACTACCCTGATCATTTCTATCGTCAAATCTTCCCTGGCCCTTTCCCTGGGCCTGGTCGGTGCCTTGTCGATTGTACGCTTTCGGGCGGCCATCAAGGAACCGGAAGAACTCGTTTACCTCTTCTTCTGTATTGGTATAGGCCTGGGCCTGGGAGCTGACCAGTGGGGCGCTACCTTGCTGGCTTTTATCCTGATTGCCCCTGTGCTGGTCGTAAAAGGCTGGCGAAAAAGCCGCCGGGAACCGGAAGGGCTATGGCTGAGTTTGGTCTGGCCATCGGAGACTGGCCTGGAAGTAGGCCAGCTTATACAACTGATTGAACCTCATGTACAGTATTTGGCCTTGAAGCGGGCGGACGAAAATGCCCAGGAGCGGCAAGCTAGCTTTATGTTGAGCCTTTCTGAAGCCGAAGCCCTTACCCCGCTTCAGCAAGCCTTGCGAGGGGCCTGCCCCGAAATGCAAATCAGCCTGGTAGATACCCATATGACTCCTGTGTAGCCCTGCTTATCGGTCATGGAACTCAAAAATACCCGTCGACCCATATTGTCCCGTAGCCGTAATCGCCGCCAGACCCTGGGGGTGATCTTGCTTACGTTTTTGGGTTCCGGCCTACTCTTTGGTCTGGTGGGTTTATATGTATTGAAAAAAACGGCCCCCCACCGCTTTGAGGATGTAATGCGCAGCCCGGGACAGTGGTGGGGAAAAAGCAAGGCATATGTGGAACATCTACCGGTGGACATTCCCCGCTTACACATAGACCTCACGCACAAGCAGTACGAATTATTAGCTTTTTCCCGTCAAAAAAGCCTGGACCGATTTCCCGAAAAGCATTTCGAGTTTGTACCCGCAGATATGCATTGGGCAGGGCAGACCCTGCCGGTCAAAATGCGGCTCAAAGGAGACCGGAAAATTCACTTTTCTGAGGAAAAGGGCTGGTCATTTCGGGTGGAGGTAAAGGAAGGAAAAACCCTGGCTGGCATGCGGCGCTTTTCCCTGCACCGCAGCCGGGCCCGCAACTATGTGTACGAATGGCTCTATCACGACCTCCTCAGACGGGAGGGCCTGGTAAGCCTCCGCTATCAATTCATCGAAGTCATGCTCAACGGGACCTCCTGGGGCATCTATGCCCTGGAAGAGCATTTCGATAAACACCTGATCGAAGCCAGCAGGCAAAGAGAGGGCCCCATTGTGCACTTTGAGGAGGAACTTTCCCAGACATTTCTACCCTGGAGCCATGTGCGGGTATTTCGGGAAGATATTTGGTTAGCGGGGGACAAAAAGCCTGTGGCAGAGCGGGCCATTCATTTGCTGGAATCCTTTCGGGATGGGAGCATGGCCGTGCACCAGGTCTTTGATGTTGAAAAAATGGCCCGCCTTTTTGCGGTTTCAGATGTTTTCGGGAGCTATCACGGTGCCATCTGGAAAAGCCTGTGCTTTTACTACAATCCGATCACCGACCGCCTGGAACCCGTCGGTTATGATGGACATTTTCGCATCCAAACCGTGGAAGAACCTTTTCTGATGATGGATGCGGCTCTCAAGGCAGAGCTACCTTACCTCTACGAATATTACCGGGACTGGTATGCCATGTGGTTTCAGGATTCCAGCCGCTTCGATCGGACGTTTTTTGAGGCCTATGTACAGGCGCTGGACCGGGTGAGCCAGCCAGATTTTCTCGACGAGTGGCTGACCGAGGTGGACAGCGCCCTCCAACATCAGTTGGCCATCCTCAGCCAGGAACCCCTGGCGGGAGCGGACCATAGCGCCTATTACGGCCCGGATTTGTTCGCGTATTCTTCTGAAGCTTTTTATCATCAGGCGGCTTATGCCCAAAGCATGCTCCATGCCCTGGGGAAACGGCTGCATGTATATCCTTTGCCCCCGGTGGAGGGGCAGCTGCGACTGGAAGCAGCCAATATTTTCCGCACACCGGTGGAGGTGATAGGCCTACGGCTGGACAGCCTTTTTATCCCCTTCCCGCAAAGCAAGCTGATCCTGGCTGATATGGTCGAAAACATGGAGGCTCATCCTACCTATCATTCCCTGGCTGTAGCCTGGCCTCAGGACCGGGTCTGGCATGATTCCCTTTGGCAACAGTTACGCCTGGTTTGGCGCATTCCCGGCTTGCCCGATACAGCCTCTATTGCCTGCTTCCCTTTTACCCGAAAGACTACGCACCTCTCCCAAAGAGAAAACTGGGAAGAGGAAGAAGCCTGGCGGAGGCATGATTTCTGGCGGATAGATGAACCGAATAAAACCCTCTCCTGGCTACCAGGGGAATGGGCCTTGACCAAACCCCTCTATATCCCATCTGGTTGGCAGGTGCAGTTAACGGCTGGCACCAGGATTGAGCTGACTGAAGGGGCTTTTATCTATAGCCGCAGCCAGATGAACCTAGCAGGGGAGGCCCAGCGTCCGGTGCAGATTGTTTCCCCGGATCAATCCGGGGGGGTACTGCTCTTGCAAGCTCCTGCCTGCCAATGGGAACACGTCATGTGCGAAGGCTTACGCGGGCCCCAGGCGGGCCATTGGCAGCTTACGGGAGGGATTACTTTCTACGAAACCGCGGTGGAGATGCGGCAGATAAGCTGTCGGGGAGCTGCCGGAGAAGATGGCTTGAATCTGGTGAGGGGATCTTTTTACCTGGAAAACATCACTTTCGAACAGGCTGAAGGAGATGCGCTGGACATTGATTTTGGAGAAGGGAGCATAAAAGGCATGCGGGTGCTCGCCTGTGGAAACGATGGACTGGATATATCGGGCTCAAACCTAAAGCTGACGGATTTTGAGGCAAAAAATGTGGGCGATAAAGGACTCAGTATCGGAGAAGGAAGCAGTTTTCAAGGGACAGATTTACGCCTTGAGCAGGTTCAGGTGGGGCTAGGGGTTAAGGATCAGTCTCAGGCTCGCGTTCAGCAATTACGCCTGGTGGAAGCTGCAATCGGATTGGGGATTTATCAGAAAAAACCGGAATTCGGACCGGCATATCTGGAAGTCACTGACTATGAAAGCCAGGGATTGAGTCAGGCGTTGTTATTGGAAAAAGGCAGCCAATGCCTCATCAATGGAGAACCTCAGGCCGTCAATGCGGTAGCCGTGGCCCAACAATTGGAATCAGAAATCCTTAGCGAACGATGAGCCGGAGGGTGTGTTGTAAGCCTCCTGCCTGTATGCGGACCAGATACATGCCTGCTGCGAAATCCCCGGTCGGTAAAACGATCTGATGGTCAGGGGTGAAACCGCTACGGGCCGTCCAAAGGCTGCGTCCCTGCATATCCAGGATATGCAATTGGCTGTCCTGAAAACCAAGTCCCTTATAAACCAGCATGGTCTCATCTTCCGTAGGATTAGGATATAAATGCCAGGCCCTGGCAAAAGCCTCCGCTCGAGGGTCTATGGACAGGATGTTACAGGAACCGGTAAGGCGGACATTGTCCAAATAGATGTTGTTGCCAAAGTCATTGGCTACGACAAATTTCAGCCGGAAATTTTGCTGCCCATCGTAAGCACTGAGATCAAGGCTTTGACACGCCGTGCCTACATTCCCGCTATAGCACCAGTCGTCATTGGTTTGAGGAGAAAAACTCCCCCCGATGAGCGGTCCGGTTTCAAAGCTCCCGCTGCCATTTTCCCACCCCGCATACAACAGATCCGGATAGCTTGCCCCCCCATCAATGGAAGCATAGATCAACAGAGAATCCCGATTGCTGGCGGCGAATCTTCGATAGGCATGCTCAAAGGTCAAGGTGACGTTGCCTTGCTCTTCCAGGTCTATCACCGGCGTGATCAACTCGTCTCGGGCATCGCTGACCCCATAAAAATACAGGTCTATCCAGGCCGCTCTATTGCCGCCATTAGAAGCCGTTACGTCTTTCACTTCCCAGGTATTGCCTCCATCAGGGTTTACCACCGTCCAGTCTAAAGGAATGCCATTCTCAAAGCCTTCCTCAAAAAATACCGAAGGCGCATTGCCATTGACAGAAATATACTGAGGTAAGGTTATGGTGCTACTTCCAAAAGCATTGCTGACGGTCAGGCTCAGGTCATAGGTGCCCGCCTGAGGGAAAAGGATGGAAGGGTTGGCCCCGTAAGCGGTGTCCGGAACAGCTCCGGGGATAATCCATTCCCACTGGGTAGGATTATAGGCGGATTGGTCGCTGAAAGTAATGCTCTGTCCGGCACAGGCGATGCGTTGAGACTGGGTAAAGGCCGGGGCCGGCGCAACTTCTTCTGAGCATCGCGTGGAATTGGCCAGGGTTTTTCTCCGATCCGCAAACTCCAGGGTGGTCTGCATGCGGCTCTTCTGACAGTTGGTGAAAATATTCATGCAGGAATCGTCGGAAAGGTCCATGTAATTCTCAATCATATCCACACTCCCACAAGAAAATTGATTAGCTGCACAACCCGTCGAATTTCCATTTTGGAGTGGGGTGTCTGAACAAAAATCGTCTTTGGAACAATCTCCATCTCCCGAGGTGTGCCGCAATCCCAGCCAGTGCCCGACTTCGTGCGTAGCCGTTCTTCCCTGGTTGTAGGGAGCTTGCAGCATGCCTATTCTGCCAAAAGATTTGTAGCGCACGACCACACCGTCAGAGCCTGCGACGGCTGAATTGCCCATGTCCGGGAGCGTAGAATTGGCGGGGAACTGAGCAAAGCCCAGGAGGTTGCCCGAGAGGTCTGCTACCCAGATATTCAAATATTCATCGGGATTCCAGATGCTCTGTGGCAGGATGGAATCCTGTAGATAGCCTTTGTCATAAGGGGGGGCTTGCCAACCCCGTTCGAGATAGCTCATCCGTTCCACCCCGCGTTCCAGCATAGAACTGTTATCGGGGCGAGTGGTTGCCAGACAAAATTCAATTTCGGGATCTGCCCCGTCTGGGTGATTATTGAAGCCCGGAGAACCAGCGGCCCGCCGAAAATCTTCATTCAAGACCGCTATCTGTGAAAGAATTTGTTCATGGCTCAGGTTGCTACCTTCCCCTACTACTTCTCCTTGATGAATGACATGGACCACTACCGGGATGGTAACCAGGTTTCGGCTCCCCAGGGACCTGTTACGCATCCAGTGTTGTAAGGAAGCCTCAAAATCCGCCAGGCTACCCATTTGCGGATATTTATGCCGGAGACGCGCGTCGGCCTCCATGGTTCCACAGGTTTGAGGAGATTGAGCGGCAGCGGATAGCAGGCTGAGCATTCCCAAAGTCAGGAAAAAGGTTCGGAGCATGGGCAAAAGATTAGCGGGGCTCAGCTGATAGCGGCTGAGGATGGCAAATATGCTTCTCTCACATTGACGAAAATTCCTGTCAAAAGGCTGCTGGCCTAAAGGGCGAACGCCTGTATGATCTGCCGAACCTGCGGCTGCTTTTCCAGGCTCGGATCATAGTGGAAGAGTTGATAGTGGTTGTCGTAGTCCAGAATCAACGCATTCTCCAGGTAGGTAAGTCCTTTGCCTATCATGCTCACCTTCAAACAGTAAGCTGCACATTGGTAGTACAGACTACTCAGGCTGGGATTTACCTGTATACCTTCTTCCAGGTATGAAATCGCGCCCAGATAGTTGCCGCTTTCCTGTAGGAGCTGGGCCCAGTCCTGCCATAGACCCTCATCCCCTGGGTCCAGGCGAATGGCTCGCTCCAGGTACACATAGGAACTATGCTTGTTTCCTAATTTGTACTCGCAGATGGCCAGAGAAAGACATAAATCTGAGTTTTCCTCGTCCAGGGAGAGCGCCTTTTCATAATAATGAATGGCCTCGAGGAAGCGATCCTGTTTTTCGAGGGAGTACCCGATGCCCAGCCAGGCATCCTGATAATCGGGATCCAGACGCGTCACCTTATGATAATACCGAATGGCATCGCGATAGATCCCTACCTGCTCGTAGCATTCCGCGGTATGATATAAAGTGTGAATGTCTTTGGGATGAATGGAACCCGCCTGAAGAAAATGAGGAATAGCTTCCCGGTAGCGGTCCAGATCCATAAGAATCTGGCCTTTATGGAAATGAGGAGAAGCAAAATTCTCTTTGATCACGATGGCAAAGTCGCAGGCCTCCAGGGCTTTTTCAAAGCGACCAATTCTCCGGTAGAGAATGCTCAGGTTATACCACACCTCAGCTGAGTAGGGGTGAAGTTCCAGGTAGGATTCATATACCCGAATCCCTGCTTCAAGCTTTTCTTCGGATTCCAACAAAAAGGCCAGTTCAAACAGGGCCTCTTCAAAGGTCGGCTCCAAATCCAGGGCAAGCCGGTAGAAACGCTCACTGGCGTCAGAACGGCCACAAATTTGGGCAATATTTCCCATATGCAGGTAGACCTCTTCATGCCGGTCGGTCATGATGAGCAACTGCTCCAGCATACGGATTCCTTCCTCGTATTGGTCCAGACGGGCCAGGAGGTCGGCTTTGAATTGTAAATATTCAGGATAAAGGGGATTGAGCTCAAGCGCATCGTCGATATGGTGCAGTGCGTCAGGGAGCCTGCCAAGTTCCAAATCGAGTTTGGCTTGTTTGAAGCATAAATCACTGCTTCCAGGGTAACTTTTAAAGGCAAAATCCACCAACTGCTGGGCCTTAGAGAGTTCGTTGGTCTGCAGATAATAACCAAAAATCTCATCCACCTTCATCAAGTCGATAAAGTGATAAGCTTTTGTTTCCAGCATTGCTTCGAACTCCCGAGCACTCCGTTTGGCATTATGCTCTTCAAAGTCGTTGTAACCGAAAGATCCTTCCATGAACTCGGTACGCTAACCTTAATAAAAAAACCGCCTGTTTGGAATTTGGGTGCTAGGGCACTGTCTCAAATATAGCAGAGATTATCATTCATGTCTACTTGTTTAATTTTTCTTTTTTGTTTATAGACACGAGTGCTACCCCAACGCAAATGAGCAACATGTAGGCCAGTTTTTCTCCTGAGAGGCTTCTTTTTAAGAAAAATACTTCCATAAAGCTCACCAAAGCAGGTTGGAGATAGATATAAGCCCCTACCAATGAGGAAGGTACTCTCACTAATGCAAAGGCATTCAGGGCGTAGGTTCCCATGGTGGCAAAGATCAGAATATAGGCTATCGCCCCCAGAATCTCGGGGCTGAGGTGAGCGGGGTCCACCTGAAAGAGAGAAGGGGAGCCTGCTGGGATATTCACCATGCTGCCAAAAACGAACAGCCACATCAGGACGGTTCTGGCTTGATATTTTTGCATGAGGGGCCGGACGATGACTAAATAAACGCCGTAACTGGCGGCATTGAGAATAATCAGGGCATCTCCTAGGAAGGTTTGTGCACCAAATTCCAGGGATCTGCCGTTGAGGCTGAGTAAGGCAGCCCCCGCAAAAGCTACCAGGATGCCCAGCGCGCGCAGATAGTTCATGGATTCTTGTCGGAGGGCCCAGGCGGTGAGAAAAACAAAAATGGGGGTGGTGGTCATCAACACCGCTGCGTTGACCTCGGTGGTGAAGCTCATGCCCCCAAAAAAGCACCACTGATTCAATACTGCTCCGAGCAGGGCACAGAGGGCCAGTAGCCCAAAATCTTTCCGATCCCGGATTTTTTCCCAACCCGCCAACCGATTCCATACATAGAAGAAGCTCAGGCCGGTCAGCGCCCGCAGCGCCGTAAGTCCGAAGGGGCTGATGACACCAACGGCCAGCTTGGCAATGAAATAATTGAGGGAGTAAAAAAGGGCTACGCCAAAAAGGGCCAGATGTGCCCATTGTGTGGCCTTGGGTCTGAACATTGGGCAAAGGTAGGCAAAAGCCTACTGAGAATAGATACTTCCTGAACCTTTGTAGGACTTGTCAACGAGCGTGTCTGAAAGGAAGGGAGCTACTGCTTTTCCATCACGGTGATGTTGCCAAAGTCTACATCACAATAGATTTTTACACACTCGCGGGCGTTTTGGTGAAAGGCTTGATTGACAAAAGTGCCGCTTCCTTTGTCCGAAAACTCTTCTCCTATTTCCACCTCAGAGAAAATGCCACTTTTGACGATGAGTTTGACGGGTTGCTGCTTGTCGATGATCAAGGTGCAATCGCCTACCCCTGCTTTGAGGTGAATGGTGGAGCCAGGTCGGGCGCGGTCTCCCAGGATGAGTTTGGTGTTCCCGGCTTCGTTTTCTATGCTGATCAACTGGGCTCGGGCCATTTCCAGATGCTTAAGTACCGCCCGGGCATTGGCCACCTGGATTTCCATCTTTTGCATGGGCACCTGATTGGGCTTGTTGTAGCTCACCAGCAGGTCGGCAAAAGCAGAATTGATATAGACATTTTGAAAGCTCATTCCGGATAGATCCAACCAGGAACCACCGCGTCCTAATTCCAGGAACAAATCGGTAGAGAGGTCCGGGTCAGGACAATATTCTGTTCGGTAAGCTTTGGGAGGGTGAGGCAGATTCGGGGCCTGAGGAGCGGGCAGTCTCAGGTTTGCGCCTGCCTGACTGGCTTCGGGCGGGGCGACCTGGCCCGGATATTTCAGACTGAAAGTCATTTTGTCTTCTCCGGTTTTGACCGGTTCTACTTTCACATCTGAAACGAGTTTCTTCTCAGGACTGATCAGGCGGGCCACGCTGGTGCCGCAGTTCCCTGAGGATTTCATGAACACCTCCCCTACTGGGATTTTGATGTTCAGATAAACATGCTCTGCACCCTGGCGGGTCTTGAGCGTATCAACCTGGTGGTATTTTTGTCCATAACCGATCTGTACCCAAATACAGAGGCAAGTCATGATGGAGATACTCCTCATCATAGTTATTCGGTTGAGCGGCAAACTTCCTGCACGATCCATCTTCCTCATATCTTCTTTGCATCATTATCCAATGGTACCTTGTTGTAGGCTTTTGATATAACGCACGAAGAAAGAACGAGGTTACAAAGTAGGGATAAAGCCCTGCTCATAAATTGAAAAGTGCGTAAAACTTGATCCAGTCATTTAAGTTATACATTAAATAAACAATATCTTTGCCGGATGCCAAAGGAATTGCGCGACATTGAACCATTTTACGGATGGTTAGAGCAATATAACCATGAAAAGGACCCCCGGTCCCCCTTTCATAGCGTGAATCATAGCCTTTTCTATTATGATCGGTCTATTCACAACATTCCAGCCCATCCCTTATGGGACCAATTTGGGTCAGAAGGCTTGTTGGTCAAAATTTTATATGTAGATTATGGACTGAAATTTGCGATTTTGGAGTTATTCGGAGAGTGGAATGATCTTTTCGAAAATGACTTCAAACTCCTGGCAGAAAATGTCCTGACCTATTTATTGGATGAGGGCGTCAATAAGTTCATTTTAATATTGGAGAACGTATTCCACATCCATTTGGAGGGAGATGACTACTATGCTGCGTTGCAGGATGAGTTGGAAGACGGGTGGATGTGTGGGCTGCGGATGCGACAAGAAGTAAAAGAAGAAATGGATGCTTACAATATTTCCTCTTATTTTTACTGGAATCCTTTATTGGATGAGCTGCCGTGGCGACGCCTTAAGCCGATACAATTGTACCAGGCGGTAGAAAACCGTCTACAAGCCCTTTTGGATTAGGAAAAAGAACCGCATTATGACACGCTTTGGATTTTTGTTCACCCTGCTCATCGTCGCCTTGGGAACCCAATGGGGCATGGCGCAGTACACGCCGGACACTACCTTAACCTATGCTACTTTTCTCAAAGAGTGCCGGGAGTTCACCCAAAAACAATCCAAAGAAGTCTGGGTCGTCATCTTCTGGAAAAGCATTGATGCGAATTCGCTGGATGCCATTCCTCAGGTTAAGCAAATTCACGATGCTTTCAAGCACAAACCCATCCGCTTTATCAGCATTTCCACGGACCGACGGAGGGAGAGTTGGGAAGTAGGCATGGAAGAAATGAAAATGCCCTGGGAGCAAATGCGCCTGGCAGAAATAGAAGAGTATACTTACCTGCGCGAGCGGGCTTTTCGTCACAATCGCCTTCCGGCCATCTTTGCGGTAAATCCAGAAGGAAAAATCAGGTTGGTAAAAAACACCCAGGAACTGAGAAGTCTGCTTACCCTGGAAGCCACCAATCTGCCAGATATCACCAGTGCTCCCCTGGCCTCCAACAATCCGGGCTTGCCCCAGGATGATTTCTTTGTGGATGACCAGCCTGCTGGAAGCTCAGATGATGTAGTACCCGTACTCGAGCCTACCAACCAGCCTGGTAATCAGCCCAGTACTCAACCGAGCTCAAAACCTGCTCCCCCTCGGGAAACACCCCCGGCCGCTACTTCAGGCAGTGGAGAATGGGTAACCCATACCGTGAGGAAGGGAGAGACCCTATATTCCCTGTTTCGACGCTACAACGTAGCCGTGGATGAAATTCGGCGGGTGAATAACATCAAAAACAACTTGATCCGTGAGGGCCAAACCCTGAAGATCAAGCGACGATAAGGGCACTTGTTTTTTCCAAGAAATCTTAAGTAAAGGGAACTTACAACCCGAAAATGCTGAGGGAGGTGAAGGGATTTAAGCCTTCAAGCCTTCTGGCGGGTCTTGCCTGGGGCCTCGGCAATGACAGCTGTTGGTTTTTCAACTGGTCAATCTCTTTGCGGAGAAAATCCATTTCTGCCCGGTGCTCGCGCCTGAGGGCCGCCTCTGCCTGATCCCAGTTGGTTCTGAGTAAGTCGATTTGTCTTTCCAATTTGGCAACCACCGAGGCGTAGGTGTTTTCGGCATCCTCCAGAGAAGATTTCAATTGCATGACTTCCCCGTTGAGTCCCCGAATATGTACCTCCAGGGCTGGAACGAGGGCTTCCAGGGCATTTCCTACTTTTTTGAAAATTCTATCGGCATGCGCCAGGTGTTCCTGAGCCTCCAGTAAGGGGTCTAACTGGGCGCGTAAGGCTTCTACCGTGGAATCTTTTTTGAGATGCTCCGTTCTTTCACCCTCTTCGCTCGGGTATTGCTGCCGAACGAGCGCGATGATTTTTAGCTGCTCATTTTCTTTTTTCAGGGAAGCCAGGGCTTTCTTAAGCTGGGAAATTTCGTGCTCTTGGGTAGCCATGTAAAGGGTTTTCTCTGATTCTTGCGAAATATAAGGGAGAAGGGAACAGGAAAAATCTCTCTCTGCATGAACCGCTAAA
This sequence comes from Bacteroidota bacterium, assembly GCA_038527215.1. Classification (GTDB taxonomy): domain Bacteria; phylum Bacteroidota; class Bacteroidia; order J057; family J057; genus JAWPMV01. The sequence continues at coordinate 20,593 of JBCBGC010000003.1, read as the reverse complement.
AAAAATACGCGACATGCAGGGAAATTTACCTTGACAGAAGGGGCCGCCTTCCCCAACATGCGGCAAAAAAAATTCCTATGTTCGTAAAAAAAGGAGGCTCATGAGCAGGCAATTTCAAGGAAAGCAAGTATTGGTAACCGGCGCAGGTCAAGGGATAGGTTATGAAATCGCCCACCGTTTCGCACGGGCTGGGGCGGGCGTAGTCTTGAATGATATTGACCGCGAATTAGCAGAAAGCGCTGCGAATAATATCCGGAAGGAAACGGACAGTCAATCTGTATGGGGGCTGGATGGGGATATCGGTAGCTTAGAGGAAATCGATCAACTAATGGCCCAAAGTCTCTCACATCTTGGAAGCCTGGATATCCTCATCGCCAATGCGGGAATCACCCACTTTGGCCCGTTCCTGGAGACCCAACCCCAAGATGTAGCGCGTCTGCTGGCGGTCAATATCCAGGGAAGTTTCTTCTGTGCCCAGGCTGCTGCCCGAGACATGATCAAACACCAGAAAGCCGGAAGAATCCTTTTGATGTCTTCTGTAACCGGGGTACAGGCGCACCAGAATCTCAGTGCCTACGGCATCACCAAAGCGGCCCTGCGCATGATGGCCCGGACCCTGGCGCTGGAGTTGGGAGCATATGGCATCACCGTCAATGCCCTGGGACCGGGAGCCACCCTGACGCAGCGTACGGAGGCAGACGGAGATACCTATGCCCGGGGCTGGGCTGGCGTGGCGCCCAATGGCCGGGTGGGCCAGGTTGAGGATGTGGCTGAAGCAGCGGTATTCTTATGCTCCCCTGAAGCCCGACACATCACCGGAGAGACCCTCATGATCGATGGCGGCTGGACCATTTACAGCCCCTTACCCCCTGGAGAGGTCGACTAACTTATTTATCTACATGCAACATACAACGCTTTTTTTTCTCCTGATGGTGGCCCTTTTTGTGCCGGGATTTGCCCAGTCGACCGCTGACCAAGGGCAGACCTGTACCTTCAGATACCAGGTGACCGCTCCCTCAGGCCTGAGCTTGCGTAGCCAACCTAAACTGGAATCTCCCCGCCTGGGCGCTTATCCTTCTGGCACCGTCTTTTCTGCTTGCCGACCCTCTGGCCTTTATTCCGATACCATAGAAGGCGTCTCAGGTCAATGGCTCGAAACCCGCTACGCGGGTAAAACGGCTTACATCTTCGATGGATTTCTGCAACCGTTGGGCCGACTTAGGTTTATGGAGGTAGCCCTGCTGGTTAGTGATTGGGACCTGAAAGACCTGGAAGGCTATTGGGGGTTTCGGAAAAGAAACCCTGCCCATCGACAGCCTAGTCAAACTTTTTATGAATGGGTCCCCTTTAAACCGGAAACCTATATAGATGCTGACAAAAAATACGGCTGGGACAGCGAGCGTTTTTATCAGGACCAATGGATATATCTGGCCAAAGGGCTTCAACTGGGAAAACAAAAGGCTTTTGGAATCCACTTTCAAGGGAAACGGCTGTATCCGGGAGAAGAGTACCGGGTCGGCTTGAAAGGTGGGAGCTATTTCTTTTACGCCCTGGGTAAGGTAGAACCCCTGAAGCAGGAAACCGACCGCATGCTCAAGATCAGAGGGTATGAAGTCCGCATGGATCATCGGGAAAAACCTTTAAGTCGGGATGATTGGGGACAGTACGATGGCCCTCCCAGAAAAAGCCTGTCCGTGTATCAGGTCAAGGATAGCTGGTTTGCTGAAGGATTTAATGCCATTCCGGTGAATGTTGATTGGGTGGGAGATCTGGACCAGGATGGGAAAGCGGATATGGTCATCCAAACCTGGTTTCATCACGAATGCTGGGAAACCAGGGTATATCTTTCCAGCTATGCCGAGGAAGGCGCATTGCTGGGACTAGCCTACTTTGGTCAGGGATGTAGCTGATGTCAGGTCTCCCGAGGTGGTTCGGGAGTTTCTGGTTCTGGCTTGGGCGGCGTTTTTTTCTTAGGCTTTTTGTTAACCCCATTCATGGTGCGTTCCAGTCCAACCGTGGAAAAGGACAGCACCCCTTTGGCTGCTTTTTCGATCAGGTCTGGTAGTTGCTCAAATTCTTCCTCGGTAAAAGGAGAGAGGACATAATCTGCCTGCTGGCCTTTGTGAAAGTTATTCCCTACCCCCATACGCAGGCGGGGATACTGAGCCGTACCCAATACTGCCTGGATGTCTTTCAGCCCATTGTGTCCGCCATCAGAACCTTTACCTTTCATGCGCATCACCCCAAAGTCCAGGGCGATGTCGTCCGTGATGACGAGCATGTTTTCCTTGGGAATTTTGTGCTTTTCAAGATGATAGCGGACAGCTTTGCCACTCAGGTTCATATAAGTGGTGGGCAAAATCAGGTGGAGCTGTCTGCCTTTATACTTGATCAGGCCGGTGTAGGCATGGCGACCCAATTCCAGGGTAACATCGTAGTCATGAGCCAGCCTTTCAGCGACCATAAAGCCGATGTTATGCCGGGTGTCCCGGTATTCGTTGCCAATATTTCCCAGACCTACGATCAGGTATTTCATGTCCTCAGATAGGGTAATAAAGAAACCAATCCCGTATAGCATACAGGATTGGCTTCATATATGTTTTCGAAGATTCGGTTTTTCTATTCTTCTGCGGCCTCTGCAGCAGCATCACCTTCAACCCCTTCTTTACCAGCCGCAGCACTACGGAGGGCACGTGGGATTTCAACACTGGCGATAGCGGTAGAAGGAGAGGTAACTACATTCAGGTCTCCAAAGTCTACTTCAGAAACTTTGATTGTCTGTCCCAGGTCCAGTCCGGAAACGTTTACTTCTACTTTCTCAGGTAACTCTGAAGGAATACCTTTGACCGTTACCTTACGCAGTGAGGTACGAAGTTTTCCACCTTTGGATACCCCTTCCGCTTTACCGGTGAGAAACACAGGTAATTGGATAGTTACAGGGGTTTTATCATCAATTGCGAGGAATTCTACGTGGAGAATTTTCTCAGTTACCGGGTGAAACTGAACTTCACGCAGGATGGTGGACTGAGATCCTCCATCAAGGTCCAGGTTTACGATATAGGTCTCAGGGGTGTAGATAGACTTCCCCAGTTCTTTATAATCGGTATAGAGAGATTCGGCTTCGCCTTTTTTGTAAAGTACACCGGGAACTTTTCCTTCTCTCCGCAGCTGACGGGTAAAGGCTTTGCTTTGGTCTTCCCGCTTGGTGGCTTTCAAGTCCGTCGTTTTCATTTCGAATTAGTTAAGGAACAATGAACTGATCGACTCGTTGTTATGTATTTTTCTAAATGCTTTGGCAAAAACTGGCGCTACACTGAGCACCTTAATTTTTTCTGTTTGCTTGCGGAGAGGAATGGTATCAGTAACCAGCAACTCTACCAGCTTGGATTTTTCAACCCGATCATAGGCTGGACCTGAGAGAATCGGATGGGTCGTTACCGCTCTCACGGACAAGGCCCCTTCATCTGTCAATACATCTGCCGCTTTACAAAGCGTACCGGCTGTATCAACCAGGTCATCCACCAATACTATATTACGTCCTTTGGCCTCACCGATAACCTGCATGGAAGCGACCTCATTCGGACGGATTCGATGCTTGTCTACGATGATTAACTCTGCATTGAGATACTGGGCATACTTACGGGCTCTGGCCGAACCGCCAATATCAGGAGAAGCAATACAAAAGTTGTCCAGGTTGAGGCTTTTGAGATAAGGGATGAAAACTGCCGTCGCATCCAGATGATCCAGCGGAATGTCGAAGAACCCCTGAATCTGTCCTGCGTGTAAATCCATACACACAATCCTATCTGCCCCAATTGCCGTCAAAATATTTGCGATCATTTTTGCTCCTACGGAGACCCGGCTTTTGAACTTTCTGTCCTGCCGGGCATAGCCATAGTATGGTATGACCACTACTACCTGATTGGCGGATGCACGCTTGGCGGCATCGACCAGGAGAAACAGCTCCATCAAATTGTCAGCCGGCGAAAAGGTAGACTGTACAATGAAAATATCAGACCCTCTTATCGATTCCTGGTAGTAAACTTGCATTTCTCCGTCGCTGAATTTCAGCAACTCAATTTCACCCAGAGGAGAACCGAAAAAGTCTGATATTTTTTCCGCCAGTTGACGGGAAGAAGCTCCCGAAAATATTTTGATCGGTGAAGACATAATCTAGGTTGGCCCGGGAGGACTCGAACCCCCAATAACAGAACCAAAATCTGCTGTGTTGCCAATTACACCACGGGCCAAAAGTGTCAAATAGCTAAAGCGTGTGCAAATGTATACTTTTTTTCTTTTCCCACCTAGACAGGATTGAAAAAAAACTGAAAATTTGCGCAAGATTTTAATTTTTTTTTTCAAGGCTCTATTCCCATCCACTTCTGAGGCTAAGCGGGAGGTCCATTTGCAGATTCATCGGCCCGTATCCTACATCCATGCGGGTCTGTCCGGTAAGCCGGGTCATGAGCTCGGTGGCCCCACTCAGCCAGGGTAATAATTGCTGGCTCCCGGCTACCCAGTCTACCTCCATGGCTACTTTCATCTGCACGGATTGGCGGGGAGGGATCAGGCGCGGCTGATTGCTGCCCTGAACCAGGGTTTCCATTTTCAGCGGATAGACCTGATTTTGACGAGCCCCCATCATCAAATAAGGCGCCTCAATCGGGAAGAAGTTCGGATTGTAGATTTTCAGGGGGATTTCTAAGCGTAACCCCGTTACCCCTACTCCGGGATAGGAGAAGCGCAAGGGAGCTTCCTGGAAAGCCTCCCATTGTGCTTTAAAATCCAACCAGTTTTGGTAGGCCTGGTTCCCCAGAAAAGACTTAATCAGATGGTTCATGATGTTCACCTTGCCCGGGCTCATCATGGTTTTAAACTGAATCCACTCGTCCATGGCTTCTGCTCCCAGGAAGGTATTGACTATATAGTTCCCCACATTGACATTGCCAACTTTGGTTTCGACCAGCATTTTGACAAAAGGATCGGTGTATCTGCTGTCATATGTTGCATCGAGAAAAGTATTGACAATGGGGCTCATGCCGTCCTTGATCGGGCTGAGGTCAACCTCTTCCAATTCTCCCAGAAATTGCATGCGAGCGGGTTGAGTGCTGGCCTGCAGGACCGGCAGCAGCGGGAGGCGGATGGTATCCTCCATATCAAAGCGGAGTTTTTGCTGGTTGAGCGGGCTATTGGCCAGGGCACCGGGCAGCTTAATTCCCAACTCCTTGAGGTTCAGGTTGACCACCGTTTCAAAGCGATAGACATTGTCTCGTCCCAGGAGATTCAGGTTGCCCAACTCATGATCGGGATGTAAATCAAAGACGAAGGTATAGGTAACCATTTTTTGTCCCTTGGCAGGGACGGTGAAGGCTGATTGCTGAGACTGATTACCAGGGAAACCGCCCCCATTGAGTTTCATCGTAAACTGATGCTCGGGGATGGGAAGCGCCTGGTTGAAAGGATTTTTGAACAAAAACTTTAGCCCTAACCGCACTTCCAGCGCTTTTTCTTCCAGGTCAGTTTGCACCCCTTCCAGGACAGGACCCCTAAAGGAAACACTGGGCAGTTGTTCAGCCAGCCGACAACTGCTAAGGCTGATCAGGAAAAAGAGGCTGGCAAGGAGAAAAAAAGGGTGACGGTACATAGGACATAAAGGCTTAGGGTCTTTATGTCCTATTGCTGTAAGTCGGAAAAAAAGTTACCGGAGCCCCGGGCTTTTTACGGAAATCTTGCTTCTAATGCTGCCCGATCGGGAATATCATTGGCGTGCCATTTTCCTAGGATCACCCCATCGTTGAGGAGCATATAGCCGGGATTGGCGCGCACCATGGTTTTCAGCACCTTGACATCCATATAGGTGAAGGGGTAGGTCAGGCCATTGGGTTCAATCACTTCCGGCCCCATTTTACTGCGGGAGGTCTGGGTCGCGCCATACACGGTGATACCAGAGCCTTCTAGTGATTGGGCCAACTGCTGACTGGCCTGCAGATCTTCAGGATCAGCATGCAGGGCATCATAAGCGATGACCATCAGGACCTTTCCTTCAAACAGGGGATACTCATCATAAAACTGTCCCCAGTCTGGACAAGCCGGGAAATCTTCCCCTTCTGGAATGACGGTGGTGCATATCTTCAAATCCGCGCCCACTTTATAAGCCCGGTAATCAATCATGGGTAGGTGTTCGTGGCAGTAATAGGAAAAAATGCCGGATAACAGGAAAGCACCGCCGGTCAGCCAGGCCGCCAACTTTTGGCTGGGAAAGGGCTTGATGGATTTGCGGAGCAAAAAGATCGGCACCAGCATCACCGTGAGAATGATGTCTTTGAGGAAGGATTCCCAGGGTTCTATTTTCATGGCATCTCCAAAACAGCCACAATCTGCAACCGCGCCGGTGAAATGGGAGTAGCCCGTCAGAACGGTGAAAAAGATCATCATCAGCATGGAGAGCCAGGCGGTCAGGTTCATGTTCCAACCTACCAGGATGGCTACGGCCAGGGCCATTTCGAAGACACTGATAAACCAGGCCAGGGGTTCCGCCATCGGGATGAAAAAGTCGAAGAATCCCTTCAGCCCAGGGAAGTCCTGGCCAAAGACTATAAAATATTCCTCCAGTTTATAGGCGAAGCCGACATAATCATTGGCTTTGACAAAACCAGAGTATAAAAAAAGCAGCCCTATCATGATCCGGGAAATCCATACCAGGATGCCGGTCTTGGGGAGAAAATCAACCTCCAGCGCCTTTCGCTGCCGCGCCTCTGTGGCCAGAAAAAAATTGGTCAGGATGCCCACCAGGGCAAAACTTATTCCGATAAATTGAATTCCACTCATGTTTTTCTCAGCTATCTTCAACGATAAATAGGGCGATGGGGACCAGAGGCAAAACCTGTGGCGCCCTTATTTTGTTTCTGTGGTTTCACCCATGAGGATTAGGCAAAACACAGCATAGTTCAACATATCTATATAATTGGCATCGGGACCTTCAGAAACCTTCACCTGGCCCTGATTATCCTCCATCTGCTTGAGCCGCATGATTTTCATCAGGATCAGGTCCGTCATCGAACTGACCCGCATGCTCCGCCAGGCTTCCCCGTAATCGTGGTTTTTTTTCTCCATGGTATCAAAGGCGGCCTGTATTTGCTTATCGTAGGCTGCTTCTAAGGTTGAGATAGGCTGCAAGCCTGCTTCTTTCTCCGCGATGGTTAGTTCCCGCATATCCCATAGAATCAAAGCAATCACACAGTAGTTGACGATGGCAATGAATTCGCCTTCGATGCTTTCGCCCACCTTGTTGACCTGCTTTTCCTGGATAGACCGGATGCGTTCCGCCTTGATAAAGATCTGATCGGTAACGGAGGGCATGCGCAGGATGGTCCAGGAAGTGCCGTAATCCTGGGCCTTGGCCAGGAAAAGTGATTTGCAACGGTCTATGACAACCGGATATTGGGTACGGGTCTTTTCCACAGAGTTTGATTTGAAAATCAAAGGTAAAGATCAATCCGCAATTTTTTTCGGCCCTTTGGCTTTTATGCGTTTCTTTAGCACTCGGAGCCAAATATACCAACTAAACCTTTAGTTAAAAACTATTTTTTGCATGTTTCCTAGCCTAAATTGTCGTGGTAAACTGCTGGATTTTCAGATTCCCCGGATCATGGGCATCCTGAATGTCACCCCGGACAGTTTTTCGGACGGTGGGCAGTACCAGGAAATATCTGCTGCCCTGGCCCAGGTATTCAGCATGCTGGAGGCAGGCGCTGAATTGATTGATATAGGCGGCTATTCTTCCCGCCCCTATGCCGATCCTGTCAGTGAAGGAGAAGAAAGAGACCGGGTATTGCCGGTGATAGAAGCCGTACAAAAGGAATTTCCCGAGGCGCTGATTTCGGTAGACACCTTTCGGGCCAGCGTTGGGGAAGCTGCCTTGAGGGCCGGCGCTCATTTGATCAATGATATCTCCGCAGGAGCCTTAGATGCGGGCATGATGGATATGGTAGGCCGGTTCGAAGATGTGCCCTATATCATGATGCACATGCAGGGCACGCCGCAGGATATGCAGGATCGACCGGCGTATGAAGCCGTTACGGAAGCGGTGGCTACCTTTTTTACCGCAAAAATCCGGGCCGCCAGAAAAGCCGGCATTAAAGACATTGTGCTCGACCCGGGTTTCGGTTTTGGGAAAACCCAGCTCCATAATTATGAGCTTTTAGGAAATTTGGGCAGTTTTAAGGTATTCGACCTGCCGCTCATGGTGGGGCTCTCCCGAAAATCCATGATGTACAAGTTTTTCGATACGGAGCCCACGGATGTGCTGGAGATTGCTACAGCCCTCCATCTACAGGCCATGCAGGCCGGGGCGAAGTTACTACGGGTGCATGACGTGGAAGCGGCGCGTCGCATCAGAGATTTATACGCCTACCTACAAGCGAATGGAATTGTTTGAAATTGGATTCCTAAAGGTACGATTGGTGGATATCATCGATATCTCGGTGGTTACCTTTTTGCTCTATCAACTATATGAGCGGCTGCGGGGTAGTTTCGCCTTTAGGGTAATTGGTGTAATCATATCAATTTTTCTTTTCTGGAAATTAGTCGAGCTGTTAGAATTTCGTCTCTTAGGTTCAATTCTTGATCCATTTCTCAGCTTAGGTGCGATCTCAGTTGTCATTATTTTCGCCCCGGAAATCAGGCAATTTTTATCTCGATTGAGTAAAAATACCCTCATTGATCGCATCCTGCGACAGACGCCGGAGGCCCCTTCATCCGTAGAATTGGTTTCCAAAGAAATCATTGAAGCCCTTAAAAGCATCCGGGCCACCGGGCATGGTGCTTTGATTTTTCTCGCTGGAAATCACCCTCTTACCGAAATAGAAGCCTCCGGGGACAGCCTGGATGCTAAAATGAGTTCCCGCCTGATCTTCACCATCTTCCAGAAGGAGAGCCCTTTGCATGATGGGGCGATGATGGTACGTGGGGATCGGATCGTGGCCGTCAGGTGTATATTGCCGATCAGTAAAAGCTTGGGAATCAGCCCGGAACTAGGCTTGAGGCATAGGGCAGGGGTAGGCCTGGCTGAAATTAGTGACGCCCTGGTGATCATTGCATCAGAAGAAAGGAGAGAAGTCTCCCTGGCATATCAGGGTAATTTGCGTAGAAAGGTCGATTACCTGGAGATAGAAGAGGCCATTCAGCTGCATTATCAGCGAAGCCTTCTCTAGCGTAAGAATGGCCAATCTTTAAGTGTGAAAAAACTTAAAAAATGGGAGTTATTGCGATTGAAGGGATTGAATTATATGGATATCATGGCGTATATCCAGTGGAACATCAGGTTGGAAATTTGTACCGGGTGGATGTGTATCTCACCGCAGATATAAGCCGCCCCGCTGAAACTGATGCCCTGGAAGACACCATTGATTACCAATCGATCTACGAAATGATCTGCGCTGCCATGCAGATTAAGACGCATTTGTTAGAGCGGATGGTGGGAAGAATTGGGACACAAATTCTCTCGGATTTTTCGCAAATAGAAAGTGTCAAGGTCAGGGTGACAAAAATAAAACCTCTGGCCATGGACAAATGTGGCCAAACTTTTGTAGAAGAAACATTTAGGTGATCCCGATTGATCGTTCTTTGGTAGGATATAGATTTCCAACGGAAAAAATATTTTATCATTTATGCAATGAATGATAAATCTTGTCGTTTTGGAAATGGATAAAGTTTATCTCTATTTAGATACTTTGCCACGATATTTGATATACTAAAAAATATCCGTAGTTTCGTCGCCGCTTCACGATGAAAATCGAGCAAAAGGCGACGTGGCCGAGTGGCTAGGCAGAGGTCTGCAAAACCTTTTACAGCGGTTCGATTCCGCTCGTCGCCTCTCCTTCCTTATGGGTGATTAAACTACGCCATATTCCTACCCTGTTTTGTTTTAAGCCGATGGACCGTTCTGGTGCCCAAAGATACCGTTCGTCAGTACATTTCGGCTGTTCCCAATGGCTTCGTGGGACTTGTAGAATTTAAATCCTTATTTACGTTCGCAATACCCAAATAAGCACTGGGTCCGGATTAGCCTAAATTCCGACTGCTGTCTTTGAAACCGCTTAGTTTGGGTCAAAAAAGCCTAATAGCTAACATAGGGGGCTTTTCATTGATTCAGGTAAGAAGTTTGGCCTGACCTTTGACGAAATAAAAATGGTGGACGCAAAGTTTGACTTATCGCGAAAACCTTAACAACTTAAAATATCCACGTGAATCCCTTCACTTCACACGTTCTCTCTTTTTTCTCAGCTATCAAACGAAATCAGACAAAGTAAATTAACTGGAAGGAAGTATATGAAAAAACTACAACATCTCCTTTTGTTGCTGTTCCTTAGCTCTACCATGGTGGGCGTCGGGTACGCGCAGGATGATGACAAATACCAAAACATCAAAAAGCGCGACTACGATCAGAAAGATCAATACGACGACGGGGATTACTTGTTCCCCCCCCAACCACGAAACAACTGGTCCATCGGGGTCAAAGGTGGCCTGGCTTATGTAGCCGGCGACGTGAAAGCCCAGCCTGGAGCAGGATTCGGACTAGATGTGCGTAAAGCATTGGGACATGCCTTCTCCATGAGACTGCAAGTTGGTGCTGGCCAAACCGAAGGTCTGAATTATCAACCTACCAATGGCTATCGCAACCACAATGGCAATCCCTGGGATGCTCTATACTTCCCCGGTGATGTAAACGCCATCAATGGTTCTGCCGCTCCTCCAAGTGTTTTTTACAACTTCCGCATGCGTTACGCTGACGTTGCGCTGCAGGGGTTAGTAAACTTGAACAACATTAATTTTTACAAGGAGCAAAACCAGTGGAATATTTATGCTGCCGCCGGTATCGGTGTCATGGCATACAATGTGAAAGTGGATGCGGCCCAGGCCAATGGTGAGCCATATGACTTTAGTACCATTCCTACCCTGACCGGAAACAATACGCCCGGTTCTATCGGAGGAAGAAAAGATGCCGTTAACGCCCTGAAGAATCTGCTGGATGGTGTATATGAGACACCTGCTGAAGGCCACGCAGATGAAACTGAATTGCAGTTCAGCGGTGATAACTACACCATCAACCCTGTCCTTACGGTGGGCGCTGGTGTACGCTACCGTCTTGGTAGAAGAGTAGAGATCGAACTGGAGCACCGGATTGCCTGGTCAAATGATGACCTGCTTGACGGACAGCGCTGGCAGGAAGTTGGAGGCGGTGGTCCTGACTGGGCCCTCGATCAGACTCCCCTGACCCGCGACTTCGATAGCTACAACCACACCACGATTGGTCTCCACTTCCGTCTCGGACCTGGTGAAGAATCTCTCTGGTGGAGTAACCCCCTGACTGAAGTGTATAGCAGTGCGCAGGAAGCACGTGAAATCGTGAAGAAACTCACTGACGATACCGACAACGACGGGGTACCCGATCTGTACGACAAAGAACCAGATACGCCTGAAGGATCTCCTGTTGATGGTCAAGGGGTAACCCGCGACAGCGATGGCGACGGATACGCCGACGATCAGGATGACGAGCCTTTCACACCTAAAGGTTGTGATGTAGACGGTAGCGGTGTTGCCCTGGATGCTGACAACGATGGTGTACCCGATTGCTTTGACAAAGAGCCTAACTCTCCTCCCGGCATGTACTATGACGTGAAAGGGGTAGCGATTCAGATGCCTGAACCTACCGCTGGCGGAGGAACTGCTGAAGCTCCTTGTCTGCTGCCGATCATCCACTTCGATCTGGACAAAGACGAAATCAAGCCAGAGTTCTATCCTGAGCTGTACTACATCGCTCAAGTGATGAAAAACGATCCTTCTCTGAACGTAAATGCAGTAGGACACACTGATGTGCGTAACACTGACGCTTACAACCAGGATCTGTCTATGCGCCGTGTAAACAACGCCGTTGACTTCATCGTAAATTCTTACGGAATCGATCGTAACCGCTTCGGAACTGGATATAAGGGAGAATCTGAGAACCTTATCAAGAACCTTCCTGACAACCATTCTAGCCGTAAGCTGGAGCCTCTCCACTACGTAAACCGTCGGGTTGAATTCGAATGTGTAAGAAACAACTAGGAATTATTTCCTTCTGAACATATAGAGCCGTCCTTAGGGGCGGCTCTTTTTTTTGTGGGTAGCCTGCATGCCCCACACGAATTCTGCCTTCACATTACCATCCTTTCAGGAGGAATTGTATTTTGTGCGGGCTAAGGTAAGACCGACACCTGGTCTTGACCCCAACTGGCAGATCGACTCATTTTCCTATGCAAACGCTTTTTCTGATCAATCCCGCTTCCGGGCGCAAACAGGATGCTGAAGAAACAGCGCAACTGATCTCTGAAATCTATGGGAAAGCAGGGAAACCAGTAACGTATGAAATGATCGACTTCTCCAGATTGGACCAAAGGCTGGAGGAGGCCATAGCTGCCGGAATACACCGGATTTATGCAGTGGGGGGCGATGGGACCGTCAATGCTATCGGCACCCGCCTCATGCATAAACCCGTCTGCTTTGGCGTAATCCCCAAAGGCTCCGGGAATGGGTACGCACGGAACCTGGGCTTTTCTATCCGCACCAAATTAGCTATTTCCCAAACCCTCAATGCGGCCCCTATTCAGGTAGACACCGCCACCTTTAATGGGCAACCTTTTCTCAATGTAGCCGGAGTCGGTTTGGATGCGGTGGTAGCCTGGATTTTTTCGGAAGGCAAAAACCGAGGTTTTGGTCCCTATATCCGCAGTACCGCCGAGGGCATGTTGGGATATGAGCCAGAGGATTATGAGGTAGAAATAAATGGGGAACGGGTAAAAAAAGAGAAACTCATGGGCATTGCCATTGCCAATGGCACCCAGTGGGGGTACAACGCCAAAATCTCTCCCCATGCCAGCTTAACCGATGGCCTCCTGGATATCATCATGGTCCGGAAGTTTCCCATCCTGAGGGTGGGCAGCATCGTCGGCAAATTATTCAACGGGAAAATGCAGAAATCCCGCTATGTGGAGGTGCATCGCGCGCGTGAAATCAAGATCTGGCGCAAAGATTCCGGACCTGCTCAAATTGACGGAGAACCGATAGAAGCCGGGCGGGAAATTCATATCCAGATCCAGGAAAAAAGTTTACAGGTCTTGTTACCCAATACCCTGACGGAGAAAAAAATCCAATCTCTTTAAGCTGATTCCGTAAGTTTTTCCATCCATTCCTGTAGAAAGGCAATTCGATCCATGCCTGCGGCAAGGCTGCTGTCCACCCCTAGTTCGCCCCAGTTTTCCGGCTGTCCGGCCAGGAAAATATAAGCATCCGGTATTTCTGTACGGATCATTCGAATCAAGTCCTGACCAGTCGAAAAATAACTATCATTGTCCCCACAGAGGACGATCACCTGGGCCTGGCTTTGATGGGCCTCCTGGATAGAAGCCGTAGGATTATCCGACAGGCTGTTTTCCGCCAACTGAAAGCCGGCGCTGGCCATAAGGTCCCGACTGAATTGTAGCCTTGCGGCACGCATTCTCACTTCGCCCAGGCCCCAGAGAAAAGCCGTTAGCCGGTTGCCCGTATCATGGGCATATTGATCTGCCTGCTGGCGCAACCTGGTGAAGGGTAAAGCCAGGGAGAGGGTAGCAGCCTGCGCCAGCTTGTCTGCCTCCTGCCATTCTTCTGCATTGGGAGAAAAGTTGATCCCTACCTGCTTCTTTTTGTATCGGCTGAGCGCCCGCCATTGATCGGCCCGGGCCTGCGCCAGTTTTTGCTCCATCGCACCTGTTTCGCAGAAATCGCTGAAGCCCCCCGCTTGCTCTATTTCCTGAAAGACTTTCCAGGTCGCTTCGGCCATTTGCAGGGTCATTTGCTCTACATAGTAGGCTCCTCCGGCCGGGTCCTGCACTTTGTCAAAATAAGCCTCATGTTTGAGGAGGTGTTGGATATTGCGCGCCCAGCGGGCTCCATGTTCACTTTTGAGCGCTGAGCCTTCATCGAAAGCAGACAGCCTAAGCGCATGTACGCCCCCGCAGATAGCAGATATAGCCGCGGTCGTTTGACGAAGCAGGTTGTTGTGCTGGTCATATCCGCTCATGCCCCAGGGATTATCTTCTGCCATGATAAAAGGAGACTGCAACGCAGCTTCCTGATACCCCATCACCTCCAGGAGGTGGGCATAGAGCACGCGGAAAGCGCGGTATTTGGCCATTTCAGGGAAAAAGGCCTGACCGGTAGGAAACCGAAAGGCTATCCGCTCCAGGACGGCCTCTGGCGCCACCTCAGACCCTATCCGCTCAAAGGCTTCCAGGTAGTCTACCACAAGCGAAAGGGCCGCAGCTAGCTGCAAAATGGGCCCTCCCCCCTTTTGTCCTATCCAACCGAGGTCCAAGCCCAGGCTACGGAAGTGAGGCATGTCTTGGGCTTGCTGAATGCCTCCTTCACAAGCCATGATGTCGGCCGCTTTGTAGGCCTGTCGCTGACTGGCCCGGCGGGAGATAGGGTCAAACCAAAAAACCCCGGTTAATTGGTTCGCCGGAACGCCCTGCCCGGCTAAGGCAAGGGCCAGGTCTGTCATGATCAGTAAAGGGGGTTCCTCCGTCCGGATATGCAAGCCGACCCTGTCCAGGGGCAGGGCTTTTAAGGTGGCTTCCAGGCTTGCCTTAGGCGAGGGGCCTGGGATGATTTCTACGCCGCCCACTTCTGCCTCCAGGGCCTCCTTCAGGGTAGGCAGGTCTTGCTGACTGAGGTCAATCTGCTGGATGAGTTGCCATCCCGCTTGGGTTTGGAGCTGATTGCCCCGCAAGAAAGGAGCCTCACCGGGGCCTTGTGCCAGCCAATCTTGCCATGCTTCCAGGTCTCCCGCTTGAAAAAAAGGAGGGAGTACCAAATGCTCATCTGCCTGCCAATGGAGGCTTTCGAGGGGCTTGCCTTTGAGGTCTTTACGCACCCGGGTTTCCCAGTCCGTTTTGGAAAGAGAAGAAAAAGCTTTCATCAGGTCATCAGAGGGGGAAAGAGGCATGATAGAATTTTTCAAACGTTCTGTGTAAATTTACGTTCTATTTGAGAAAGAATAATTATCAAGAGGAAGTTGTAAAGATGGCAGAAGTATTCACCCCTTCCGTAGGACTGACTGACCGCGCTCTAGCAGAAATCAAGGCTATCAGAGAGCGAGATAATATCCCCGCAGAAAAACCCCTGCGTATCGGGGTAAAAGGAGGCGGTTGCTCTGGCTTGAGCTACGTGCTGGACTTTGACGAAAAAGGAGAATTCGATTCCGAATTTGAGATTGGAGGAGTGCAGGTTATTATGGACCAGCGCCACGCCCTGTATGTAGCGGGCATGGAAGTGGATTATGAGCAGGGTCTGAACGACCGGGGCTTTATCTTTCATAACCCCAATGCCTCAGAAACCTGTGGCTGCGGCACCTCTTTCTCCGCCTAAATTCTTCTTTTCGACCCGCCTACTCCTATATGGCCTGGAAAAATCTGAAACGGATTGAAAAGATCATCGTGATTGCCTTTGTCAACCTGGCGATCATTCTCTTGGGTTTTTGGTTACTGGAAAAAAAGCCCAATCGAGACTATTTTATCCCCAAAGAATACGCTGGTTGGGTTATCATCAAGTACAATGTTGCCAACGCGCCTGAGTTGCCCGAAAAGGACGGGGTGCTCCAGATTATAGTGGGGGAAGACGGATACCTGGAAACTTCCTCCTCTTTGGATATCGGCTGGCGGCGGGACCGCTTTTTTTGGCTAGACGATAATCAGGAAACCCCCATTCCTACCTCGGTAGAAAAGGACGGGGCTTATCATATCTACCTGCATCGACACAAATACTACGCTCGTTCCCATCTGGACATGCTCGGAGACCTACCGGTCGGCACAGATACGGTGCTTTGGGATGGCACCATCATCTCCAAAGAATCCCAGGGCCAGGTAAACTATAACCCTGGTAAGAAAACCCTGGAATACTTTTATCTCAGCGCGGAGGCGGAACCCCTGACCTTCAATCCCCCGGAGATGGAAAACAATCAGGCCCTGGAGAATACAGATGATCGTGAGATTAAACTTTATTAGCCGGTCTTAGTAAATATTCCTACAGGATGGCAAGGGGGTATGAACCTATCCAGTTGCATATTCTCATTTTTCCTACTTCATTCCTACCTCATTTTTTTGCATCTTTCGGGATACTTAACATAGCCTGTAAGTAAGGCAGGCGTAATGTGGAAAAGTTTAAATTGGACAATATGCAGGATACGGTTCCGGCCCTCAATCTCAATGATACCTCCCTGGCTTTTCGGGCAAAAAGTGATGCCCAACTCAAGCGTGCCTTTTGGCTGTTTAAAATGATCGATTCGCCCTTCCTCACCAAGGTGGGCCCCAAGATGCTTCAGTTTGGACTGGACATGGGCTTGCCCCTGGAAGGTGTGGTGCGAAGTACCATCTTCGAGTTATTCGTAGGTGGCGAATCCCTGAAGGACACAGCCCGCACTACGCGACATCTGGCGGAGTTTGGGGTAAAGACCATCCTGGATTATTCGGTTGAAGGAGAAAAAACGGAAGCCGGATTCGATGCGACCCGGGATGAAATCCTGGATACCATTCGGCATGGCGGGAAACATGAAGCGGTAGCTTTCAGCGCTTGCAAAATGACCGGCCTGGGAGACTTTGACCTCATGGCCAAGATCCAGGCCAAGCGTCAGCTTACCGAAGCCGAATCGGAGGCTTTTACCCGCATGATCCAAAGAATTGAAGAAATTGCGGCCCTGGCGGCCGAAGAGCAGACGCCTATTTTTATCGACGCAGAAGAAAGCTGGATTCAGGAGGTGATAGACGAAATTGCGGAAGGGTTGATGGAGCGCTATAACCAAACCAAGCCGGTGATATTTACCACGGTGCAACATTACCGCTGGGACCGCCTGGAATATCTGAAGGGGCTTATTCAGCGTAGCAAAGAAAAAGGCTATATCCTGGGGGTCAAGCTGGTGCGGGGTGCTTACCTGGAAAAGGAGCGATTGAGAGCCGAGGAAATGGGCTATCCTGATCCCATCCAGCCTAATAAAGCAGCCTCAGACAAGGACTATAATGCCGCCCTCGAACTGTGCATGGAACACCTGGACCATGTAGCCATCTGCGCAGGCACCCATAATGACCAAAGCAGCCTTTATTTGACAGAATTGATGCAGGCCAAAGGGGTGGCCCCCGGACACCCATACATTTGGTTTGCGCAGCTCCTGGGCATGTCTGACAATATTTCCTTTAACCTCTCCCACGCAGGCTACAATGTCGCCAAATACCTGCCCTACGGGCCGGTCAAGTCGGTATTGCCCTACCTGATCCGCAGAGCGGAGGAGAATACCTCAGTCGCTGGTCAGGCCAGTCGGGAAACCAGCCTGCTTGGCCAGGAGGTTCGCCGCCGCAAAAGCTGTTAGGCCACTTTTTCTACACTATATCCTATAAAAAAATTGCACCCGAGCCGAAGCCCGGGTGCGATATGTTGTTGGCAAATTCTATGCGAATGATTGGCACGTATTCGCGAGAGGAATTTATTTGCGGCTGACCATGCCGAACTCAACCTGCTGCTCGTAAGAGAGCGTCATGATCTGAGCCTGGTCGTAAGTTCCGGTAGAAAGTCCCAGAGACTGACCAGCAGAAGTGAAAGCCACTTTTACGGCCATTTTTCCACCGCTGCTCAATTCCTGCCAGGCCACGGGAGCGCTCAGCTTGAGGCTACCAGCGGCAGCTTCTACCTGTACATCCCCCAGTTGAGGCAGCATGCGAACCTGAGACTGCATGTAGGCCAGGTCAATGTCTGCAGGATTTCCTCCTGGGTAGACCACAAACTCATAGCGTAGTACGGGCTTGTTAGGAGAGGCTTCAGTAGTCTGGGGCATGTATACCACCAGATCAATATTGAAATAGAGGTTCTCGTAAACAACCTTTTCCACCATGCCGGGAAGCTGTACGCTGCTGCCAGCAGTCTGATAGTTGCCTGCCTGATCTACGACAGAAACCATTACTTCTTCGTTGGCTCCCTGCCATTCCATGCTCAGTGTGCTATTGCTACCCGCTTGGAAAGCGATGCCTGCTTTGGTCAGTTGATAAGAAGCGCCATTGATTTGGCCACTGAACAAAACCGCTTGCTTGGCAGAAGTCTCTCCTTCAGCAAGAACATTCAGGTTCAGGCCTAAAGCAAGAAAGACGAGGGTGAAAAGTTTGAAACGTGCCATTGTTTTTGTGTTTAGAAAAGTTTTTCCGGGTTGATCTTTGTCTTAAGTGTTTACTCAAATTAACGGAATAAGTCTGGGTCCTGGATGATACCCCGGGGCGTTTGGTAAGGATTGGCACCTCAGCGGAATATTTTCAGCGCGAACGGATAGTTTGCCGGAATGGCAGGGAGGGGGTTTTTGTATCTGCCTCATAATGAGGCCTTTTGACCAAAAATCCGGCTTCCTCGTCTGAACGGTTGCAGGGCCGTCTGAACGGTCAGGAAGCTGGGCTAAATGGCCTTTTCGACCAACAACCCGTTTCTTTCGACAAACACCGCATTATATAGACACCCAAATCTTGAATTTGCCGTACACTTGACCAATTCCGCGCTGAACGCATGATTTCTCTACAAAACATCCACAAATCCTATCAAATGGGGCAAAATAGCCTCCATGTATTGAAAGGGATTGATCTCGAAATAGAAGAAGGAGAATTGGTATCTATCATGGGCTCCTCGGGCTCTGGTAAGTCTACCATGTTGAATATCCTGGGCATCCTCGACAATTACGACCACGGTAGTTATCACCTGGGGGGGACGCTCATCAAAAACCTGAGCGAAACCAAAGCTGCAGTTTACCGCAATCAGATGATTGGCTTTGTTTTCCAGTCTTTCAACCTGATCTCCTTTAAATCTGCTTTGGAAAATGTAGCCCTACCCCTCTATTACCAAAAGGTAACCCGTCGCAAGCGGAACCAGATGGCCGAAGAGTATCTGGAAAAAGTAGGCTTGCTGGATTGGGCGGACCACATGCCCAACGAACTCTCCGGGGGACAAAAGCAGCGGGTAGCCATTGCTCGCGCCCTCATTTCCAATCCCCGCATCATCCTCGCCGATGAACCTACCGGAGCCCTGGACTCTCAAACTTCTGATGAGGTCATGAAAGTCTTGAAAGGCATCAATGCGGAAGGCATCACTGTGGTGATCGTAACCCATGAAAATGAAATAGCCGCGCTCACCGATCGGATCATTCGCCTGAAGGATGGGCAAATTGTCAGCGACAAAGGTGAAACCCTCATCCCTTCAACTCACTAGCCTATGTTTGATCTCGACAAATGGCAGGAAATATTCACCACCATCCGGCAGAACAAGCTCCGGACTTTTCTAACGGGCTTTAGTGTAGGTTGGGGGATTTTCATGCTGATTTTGCTGCTAGGTTCTGGCAAAGGTCTGGAAAATGGTATTACCCTACAGTTTGGCCAGGACGCGATTAACAGCATCCGCATTTGGACCCGGGAAACTTCCATTCCGTATCAGGGGCTGAAAGAAGGCCGCCGGATTCAGATGGAAAATGATGATTATGGAGACATTAAGGATAACATAGAAGGAGTAGAGTTTATTACCGGGCGCTTTTACATTCCGGGGCAGGTCATCATAAACCGCGGCTCGGAGTACGGCACCTTCAATATTCGGGCGGTCCACCCAGATCACAAACACCTGGAAAAATCTACCATTATAGAAGGGCGCTACCTCAACCCCACCGACCTGTCAGAATACCGTAAAGTATGTGTGATTGGCCGCCGGGTCAAAACGGGCTTATGGGATCGCAAATCTCCCATTGGAGATATGCTGGAGGTGAATGGCATTGCTTTTAAAGTAGTGGGCGTATTTGAGGAATCTAAGGCAGACCAACGGGAAGAGGAGGTCATTTACCTACCTATTACCACGGCCCAAAGAACCTTTAATGGAAAGAATCGCATCAATCAAATGTTGCTGACCATCGGTGATTTAAGTGTAGAGGAATCCATCGCCTTAGGGGAGGATATCCGAACCTACATGTCCCAAAAGCACCGCTTCGACCCGAGGGACCGCAAGGCTATGCGGGTGGACAACCAATTGGAAGAATTTCAGGAAATCAAAAGCATCCTGTTCGGGATCAGCATTTTTGTTTGGTTCATCGCCTCCGGAACCCTCATTGCAGGCATGATTGGGGTGAGCAACATTATGATCATCGTGGTAAAAGAGCGGACCAAAGAAATCGGCATTCGAAAAGCCCTGGGGGCTACTCCGCGCTCTATCATTAGCCTGATCATGCAGGAATCTGTTTTCATCACCGTTTTGGCGGGCTTTAGTGGCTTGTTGGGCGGGATGTTGCTGTTGGAGTTTTACAATTCTGGCTTATGGCTGGATATTGCGCAGCAGTTTGACATGATGACAGATGTGGACATGGAAGAAATGGGCATTTTTCATCATCCTGAAGTAGACCTGGGCATTGCGATCCAGGCGATGACCTTTCTGGTTCTGGCCGGAACCATCGCCGGTTGGGTGCCAGCCCGCAGAGCAGCCTCCATTAAACCGATTGAAGCCCTGAGAGACGAATAAC
>JBCBGC010000002.1:0-153032 GCA_038527215.1 Bacteroidota bacterium | reverse complement strand
AACTGGACCACCGTTTGGTCTCAGTCCGGCTCTCAGGGAAGTGCCTGGAATACCGCAACCGTAGACCTGAGCAGCTATGCCGGTTCTACCGTAGCGCTCCGTTACAATGCCACTACCGCTAATAGCTGGCAGGGAGATATCTGTATTGATGACCTGAATCTGTCTGACGGAGGTAGTGGCGGTAGCTGTCCTACCATTGACTTCAGCAGCACCAGCATCATCGCCTACGGCAATGGGCAGGACAATGGTAGTTTCCAGGTTCAGGACGGCGGGGCCACCCTGTTCATCCAGAACAACGCCTGGAAAGCCATCAATTTGCCATACACCGTAACGGCTAATACCGTGATCGAATTTGATTTCCGCTCTACCACCCAGGGAGAAATCCACGGGGTAGCTTTTGACAATGATTTGGGGATCAGCTCTAACCGGACCTTTAAGGTACATGGTACCCAGAACTGGGGCATCACCAACTATGACAACTATTCCGGCTCAGCCTGGACTACCTATACCATTCCGGTAGGTACCTTCTACACAGGATCTTCCACCTATTTGGCGTTCATCGCCGACCATGATGGAGGAGCTCAAAACGGTAACTCCTATTTCCGCAACGTCAAAGTGTATGAAGGCAGCTGCTCCGGCGGTACCCTGACGCAGTATGATACCCCTGGTCCCGCCATCATGGGAACCGAGGAAGAATACCAGGTGAACCTCTATCCGAATCCTGCTCACGACCTCTTAAATGTTGATCTGGGACAAACCCAGGCGGATTTTGAAGGACGCATCGTGGACCTCAGCGGTAGAACCGTTTGGCAGGGAAGCCTTTATGGCACGACGAACCAGGTGAACATTGGCCAACTCAGTCCAGGCATGTATTTCTTCAATGCCCGATTTGAGGATGGAACCCAAATCACCGAAAGATTCGTGAAGAAGTAGATTGATCAACGTAGTTTGAAAATTGGTCCGTCCCTTGGGGCGGACCTTTTTTTATGACAGAATCCTTCTGAGGTTTCCTCAAAGTGGCTACCCCAGGAAACGGGAAGCCTGAAGCTTCTGCAGCCGCAAGCCGGATTCCGGATCGTGGGAAGGGAGGTAAATTAGCTCGACCTCCTGGCTAAAGGCCTGGATCTTGCTGACCGTTTCCCGAGCCTGACGAGGCGAAATGCTGATGCCGCCTATTTCGCCCCTGAGCATCTGGGCTTCAGAAAAGGTAGCGTCCCCGGCAAACATGATCATATGGGAGCCTACATTCAGTAAGACTGACTGGTGTCCGAAAGTATGGCCAGGGGTGGATAAGAGGGTGATTTCTTCAGAAAACTGATAGGCTCCTGCAAAAGGCAGGGCGGTTTTTTCATGCAGAATCTGACTCGGCTTGAACCCACTTGGAAAGGTGGAAAATGGAGCTCCGACGGGCTTTTCCCATTCGAGCCTGGAGACGAAAAACTCCTGTTCTGGAAAAAAGCCTATCCCATCGGTATGGTCAATGTGCAGATGAGTGAGGATGACCGCATCCATTTGCTCGGGAGACAAGCCTACCTTCTTCAGTTGGTAGTTGATCTGCTCTTTCTCCTGGATCTTGATCCGTAGGATCCGGCGATTGACAAAGGCGTCTCTTTTGTCCCCAAAGTGATCGTCTTCATAAAAGCGGATGGATTCTCCGGTATCGATGAGGTAGTTACCGTGGCGGGTTTCGATCACCCAAACCCAGATGGGCATATCGTCCAAAAAGCGTCGACTGAACAAAATCTGGGGAATGCGCAGCAGTCCCAGGCCAGAATAGGCATAGTGCTCTGGGGTAACGGCTACGGTTCCGGTGCGGAACCCATGGACTTTTATCCCGTTCTCAAACGTTTTACTTACGATCATACTTTCCTATCCTCTAGACCTAATGCTACCCGCCAATGGCATGCTTACCCGAAAAAAATGGGGGAGAACGGCGAGGCCTTGCCTGACCAGCTATCAATGGATATCCTGCCTCTGAAGGGCAGAAAAAGGGATAAAGAGGGAAAAATTCGATGGATAATAGGGCGTCCAGCTTCACAGTAATCAAGGGAGTTTTAGGTATGCAGTATAAACGTGTAATAGAGAATGATTGTTCTAAAATAAATGTCTGGTATCCGATATTTTTCCAGCCTTTGCTTTTCTTAACTTTTGTCAACGAGATAAAGGCTTGTCCGGTCTTAGGTTTGTTCCATCAACAACTAACAAGATGAAAAACGAACAAACTTTTTCCCGACAATTAGGCATCCTCTTTATCCTGCCCCTCTTTGCTTATGGCATCGGCAACGCCCTGGTGGAAAGCCATGTTGCCCAAACGGAAACGACAGCCTTTCCCTCCCTGTTGGTAGGGAGTCTCCTGATCGGCTTGAACGCGGTACTGGTAGTGGCCATTGCCTGGAAGCTTTTGCCGCGTCTGAAGGCTGAAAACCCTCCGCTGGCGGTAGGTTATGCGGTGGCCCGGGTAGCAGAAGCCCTTTTGCTGATGCTGGCCCTGACCCTATGGATAGGAGGGAAGCCCGACTTACAGCAAAGTCTGTATCAGTGGGGCATGCTTAGCCTGGCGTTGGGCAGCGTACCGCTATGCTGGTTTTGGTGGAAGGCTTCCTGGCTACCAGGCTGGTTGGCCATTTGGGGCGTGATCGGCTACAGCTTGCTGGGCCTGGGAGCCCTGGGAGAATTGATGGGATGGCCCTATGGGATTATGCTGTCTCTGCCCGGGGGTTTATTTGAGTTGAGCCTGGGGATTTTTTTACTGGTAAAAGGCTTTGCCCGTACCCCTGCGCCTACTTTCGCCGCTCACTGATGCGCTTACGAATGCGGCTCAGAGACTCAGGTTTGATGCCCAGATAGCTGGCCAGATGGTATTGCGGGACCCGACTGAGGAGTTCCGGCTGCTCCTCCAACAACTTAAGGTAGCGTTGTTCGGGAGAGGCGGTAATAAAGGAGGAAGTTTGCTTTTGCTGCCGTAGGATCTCCTGCTCCAGCATGATGCGAGACAAATCCTGAAAGCGGGGAAAACTTTCCAATAAGGCTTGCCCGCTTTCCTCTTTGCCTACCACCAGGGTTGAGCCTTCCATACAAACCAGAAAATAAGGAGCGACCTGTTTTTCGACATAGCTATTGTTGCTGAACACCCATTGGCCCTCACCATAAAAATGGGTGGTTTTTTCCTCTCCGTCGACCATATAATACTGCCGGATAAAGCCTTCCACCACAAAATAGGTATCCATGGCTACTTGTCCGGCCTCCAACAAGACATGTCCTTTGGGGAAGCGTTGCTCTACCAGGCTTTGCATGATGGCTTGCTCTTCGGCTGGGGTGAGGGCCATAAACTGGTTGAAATATGCGAGGATGGGATGAGCCATAGCTAAAAGTACGAATTCTCCGTAAGTAAATGGGGCAGGGCCAGCCCTGCCCCGGGTCCTTAAATCATGCCATTTTCATGGGCCATTTTTTCCGGAACGGCCTGCTTCACCGTCCAGTATTGCCGGACTTCTCCTGCTTCCAGGTAGAACCAATCATAAAACACATGAGCCATGCCTTCGATCTCGCCGGAGGCTTGCACCAGGGCCAACTGCCCTTCCACCAACAAGCGATGCATTTGCTGCCGGGGATGCCGACTGGCCTCCTTGCCTAAGGCAGGCAAAGCCGTGGAGGGAATACGCTGGCTGATCATCACCTGCTCATACATCTGGCTTATGAGCTGGCGGCTGGTTTCGGTCTGGGCCCTATCGCCCGGCTCAGCTGCTCCTTCGATCAGGTGGAGCCCTTCGCCCTCAGATTCCGGGACGGTTTCGATGGCGTCCCAATGTTCAGCCAGTTGGCCGTTTTCGATGCGGAAGATATCCGTCACCAGCTGCGGCCGGGGGCCTAATTTTACCCAAAGGTGAACCCCCACCAGGGGCCCATCCTCGATCATCCGATGGACCGGATAGGTTCCCGCCGGAGCCGGCGGAAACTGCTTCAGGTATTCAATCGCATCCAGAACCCCTTGCCGACCCGTAGGCAGCATGGGATGATGCTGTATATAATCCTCAGCTACGATTTGCGTAGCCAGTTCGCTATTTCTTTGCCCGATCGCCTCGCGATAAAACGCGCGTACCAGGTCTTTATGAGATGTAAATGTCATATCTCTCAAAACTTGATTTCCCGCAAAGGGAGCTTAATAACAAGATACAGAAAATGTGGAGGCCATGGAGATGGCCAGGAAGGTCGCTGCGCACTGCTGGGCAGCAGTGGGATTAGGAGAGATATGTGTGGTAGCTTAGAATATGAGCAAGATAGGGAATTTTTTGGGAGGGGGCTATTGAACGGTCAGGGCATACTCGGATTCGTGATCTGTTTGACTAAGTCTCTGAACTAATTTTATCACATGCCCTTCAAATTGGACACTATCTCCTGTTACTAGCTTGAAAGATCTGATTACATTCCTAATAGTCTCTTTTTGTTCAGTACTTAATTCATCTATGATCAGTAATACTTTGACGTTAAACTTAAATGCTTGGATTAACAACTTTTCGCACTCTCGATCAATTGATCTTTCTTTAATAGAAGGATTGAGTTCTTTTACCCAGCTTATCATTTTTGTTGATAGTTGTTCTTCCCCATTGATATAGTCAATGGTTTTATCAACCCATTCATTAATTGTTGATTCTCGGGTTTTATCATCTGTAATTATGCTAAATGCTGACGCAAACCTCATTAACTGAGGAATTATCTGAGAGTTCAAGTAGTAAGATTTATCAGAAGCTCTGGTCTTTTTCTCACCATAACATTCATACTCAATAAGGTTGATTTGGAAAGGAGTTTTTGCCGATTTCGAGAATCGAATCAGCAGTCCATCAGGAATTGTTCTAATTCCTTGAATATTCGCCCCATTATTTTTCTTCCCTTTGGTTTTGAAAAGCCTGTTTTCTGGAATCAATATTGTCTTCTCCTTAGGGAATTGTGGGAACAAATGGTAAAAATTATCATTTACCAATACTTCTAATCCTCTAAGTTTGTCTGTTTCATTTTGGAAATTGATAGTTTGAAAAGTCCCCATTATGCGGATTTTAGCATCGGGAATGGCTTTAACTATTCTTTCCGCCTCCTTTTCAGAAATAATTATCTCTTCTTCAAGGGGCTCCTCTTCAAAGTCTATCGAGAAAATATGTTGGTCTGGTATTTTTTGGGATGAAAAAGCGTTATCCAATAATCCGATAGCTCTGAGTTCTTTTATCGGCTTTGATCCTTGCATGAATTTTATCCCCCAGTACTTCCCTCCAACTTCGGATAAAATACTGACATCAAATGGGGTACAAAACTCGATATCATTAATAGACAGAGAGTGAATGTATTTGTCTCCATCTTTCCAAGGGCGGTAATCCGTAATTTCGTCCAGTATGAACCTAGCACCGCAGTAACTAACCTTGCCAACTTTAACAACTAAGTAAATTAAATCACCTTTCTGAGGGGCTCGATTTGAGAAGCCTGCAACCTTTTCATTAATACAGGTATAATAATTCTCAAGAAGATTTGAGCAATGCAAAATTCTAACGTCCATAAATCAGATCATATTAAGAAGTATCCCATAATGGGATCAACTATTAAGAACACTCTATGGGCGTTTTGAATAAGACAAGTTGGCTTAGATTGAAATTAAGGAAAGATTTCTCCAATGGAAAATTTCACTAATAAGAAGCTGTTATTGGATGGCTATAAAAGGCCTTGTATGGTAATGACGTATTGTTGGCGTTTTGTGTGATTCAAGAAGGGTAAACACTGGAACCATTAAAATGCAAGAAATAAATCAATACTATTCTTGATCATATTGTTGGCTATTTGCAATTGAAATATCCCCCCTATCGCAGTACCTGCGATCCCAGCCCTACGCCCCGTTCGCCCACCGCTTTTCCTAAGTTCCGGGCCATATCCCGCGCCACGACCACATTGCTTTCTCCCATGCGGCTTTCGTCATTGGGGCGCATGAGCCAGAAGGCTTGGGTGGCGATGACTTGAGCGCCTTGCTTGCGCAGGCGATGATGGAGGACGCGTTCGGCCCGGTCAGTGGAGCCAGCCCCAACCGTCAAAGCTACGGTGGGTTGATCGGTCAGTTCGAGTTGCTGGATGAAGGCCGTAAGCCTGCGGTCTGGGGCCCAGTTGTAGGTATTGGCGCAGAAGACCAGGAGGTCGGCTGGAGGCAGAGGGTCGGGTGCCTCGGCCAGCGAGTAGAGGGCGATGCGAAAGCCGTGTTCAGCCAGGCCTTCCGCAAAATGCTGGCATACCTGCTCGTCCAGGTTGTAATAAGGATCAGGCTGGAAAAAAATCAAGGCTTGCTGGGGAGCACACTCATCACCCATGACAGTGAAGGTGGCGGTGCCTAACCAGGGCGTAACAAAAGTCAGTAAACCCCAACCAGCCAGTAGACCCATGAAAACCCCTAAGAAAATCCGTTTGAACCCCTTCATGACAGTATGGAATTATTTCCAGTCAAGGAGGTCAAGGGGGAGCCTTTTTTCAATGAGGGAAATCAACGGGCCGGATGAGATTGGTCCCTTAGCCGAGGCCCAGCAGGCGCATAAATTCCCCAAAATCGGGGGCTACCACCACCCAGTGGGTCTCCTTGGCGGTCCACTTCAACCACTTGACCAGGGGCCGCTGAAAGTCATCGGCATAATCCAGGATGACCATGGAGTCCGAGCCGATTTCAAAGTCTGCGATGATGAGGCATTGGTCGGCTTGAATTTCCTCTAGCGCCCCAAATTCTTGCCAAAAGCTCGTGGCGCGGGGGATTTCCTCTGTGATGGTAGAGAAGGGGAGGGGCCGGAATTCCAGGACTTTCTCACCGGCAAATACAGCCTTGATTTGGGCCGCAGAAAGGATGGGTTGTAGCCTTTGCTTACGGGCAGCTTCCTGGTCGCTGGGCCAGATGCCTTGGGCAAGCAGGGCGTGTAGTTCAGGAGGAAGGGGAAAGGCCGCAGACATAGGCG
The DNA here is from genome assembly GCA_038527215.1 of Bacteroidota bacterium. Lineage (GTDB taxonomy): Bacteria > Bacteroidota > Bacteroidia > J057 > J057 > JAWPMV01. The sequence continues at coordinate 146,064 of JBCBGC010000002.1, read as the reverse complement.
TTAGCTATCGGATGGAAGCGCGGGGCAGACCTAAGGTAAGGAAAATTTGGTAGCCAATATTAAGGAAAGCCACGAATGATCGAATGAAAGACGAATAGCTACTGATTAGTCCCTAATTCGTGTATTCGTGGCTGATTTTTATTCTTTAGGCATGATGCCCATCTGCTGCATCAGGAAAGTCGCATTGAGGTTCTGGGAAATGCCGTCGCGCAGGGTATAATCAAAGCGTAATTGCTCCTCCTCGATTTCCACTTCGAAGCGTTTGTTGCGGGCAAAATCCGGGTAGTCATCCGCCAGGGTGCCCAGAGAAAGGTCGTGGGTAGCAATCATGCCTACCCCTTTGAGTTGGATGAGCTGCTCGATGAACTTACGGGAGCCCACCATTTTGTCGCGGGAGTTGGTGCCACGCAGCATTTCGTCCACGATGATAAAAAGCGGAGCCCCTTCCTTAAGCGCATCAATGATTTTTTTCAGCTGCTTGAGTTCCGCATAGAAATAGGATTCGTTGTCGGAAAGAGAATCATGGGCCCGCACACTGGTGATCATCGGGATGGGGACAAAAGCCATTTCCTCGGCGCAGACGGGGGCACCATTCATGCCCAGGATGAGGTTGACCCCTACGGTGCGCAGGAAGGTACTCTTTCCGGCCATGTTGGCCCCAGTAATGACCAGGAATTCTCCCGGCTTACCCAGGGACATATTATTGTCTACCCGGCGTTCCGGATCGAGCAATACATGCCCCAGTTGTTTACTGGTAAAATGGAAGGCTCCTTCCTCAATGGTGGGATAGATCAACTCCGGACGGTTGTAAGCCAGACGGGCAAAGCTAACCAGGGCGTCCCACTGCCCGATGACTTCGAACCAATGGCTCATATCTGCCTGATGACCTTCCTTCCATTTTTCCAGGCGACTGAGGTAGCGCAAATCCCACATCATGATCCCGTTCAGAAAAAGGCCGGCAAAAATGTTGAGCCGCTGATCAAACATATAGCTCAGTTGAGCCAGCCGTTGAATTTGATCCCCGGCCGTTTCTCCCTCGGTTTTGAGGGAAGCCTGATCAGATTGCAGCACCTCGGAAGAAAATTTCCCTGACTCAATCTCCCGGAGCAAAGCACCGTATTTGCCAAGCATGCGGCTCTTGCGGCCGATCTGTTGGTGTTGCTCTGCGGTACGGGTGAGGTTGAGGCCTACTACGCCCAACTGGCCTAGAAAAAAAGCCAAAGATACCCAGCCTGGAAAAACAAAGCCTCCGGTCGCGGCTTTTACAGCCGGTAGGTCAAAAATGATCCAGGCCGCAAAACTCAAGGCAAAGAGACTGGGCAGCAACCATAGCAATACTTTATACACCGGATGATGCAGAAAGTAAATGGGTTGTTTCAGCCAATCCAGGATCACCGACGGTTGATCGGTGTCTCCTTCCGAATGCCCTTTGGCCAGCGCTTGAAAGTTGAGGCTCCAGTCGATGTCTTTGCTTAGCTCTTGGATGGCTGCTTGTCGAGCCCGGATCTTCGCTTGATCCTGTTCCGGAAAGCGCAACCAGGCGGCCAATTGCTGATGGCCCATGCTGGTTCCAGTTCGGTTGAGAAATTGGTAGAGCGAGGCCCGCCCAAAAATGTCCAGGTCGGAGGAGTAGGCGTGATCGTGGTCGATGAAGGCATTTCCTGGATCGAAATGATCCCATTTGCCTTCCAGAAAGGAAATTTCATCCTCCTGTACCTCTGCTAAGCGCTTGAGATGATCCCGGTGGTCAGCCAGGTCTGTATGCAGCTTGACCAGATAGAGAAAAAGCACCAGCGAAGCCAGGCCGGCCAGGATTCCGACCAGACCATTGAAGCTGACCAGGAAATAAGTAAGGGCGACTCCCATCACAAAGATGCCGAGTCGCCCATAGGCATAAAGATTATAGCGGGCTTTTAACCCGTCTAATTTCTGTTGAATGTCTTGCATCCGCTGCCGATAAGCAGCCGCGATTTCCTCCATCATGGGTCGTGTTTACCTACTTTTCAGCTAAGCGCTTGTTCGGAAATTTCCTTTTGTCCGAGGATTTCGCTTTTCAGCACCCCAAAATCGGTCCCCTCAGCCAAAAACACCAGAATCCGAACAGGCGCTAAGATGCGCGATCTCTAGGATTCAGTTGGGTCAGGAGTCAGGTCAAAGGTTTCCAGGAAACTTGTCGCATAAATCCCGGATTTGAAGACCTCGTCCTTCATTAGTCGTTTATGGAAAGGAATGGTCGTTTTGACGCCTTCCACGATGAACTCTTCCAGCGCTCTGCGCATTTTGGCCACCACTTCCTCCCGACTGTTTCCGGTTACGATCAGCTTACCGATCATGGAATCATAGTAAGGCGGAATCACATAGCCTGAGAAGGCATGGGTATCTACCCGGACGGAAGGACCTCCAGGTTTGTGGAAATATTTGATTTTTCCAGGGGAAGGACGGAAATCGTTGAAGACATCTTCGGCATTGATACGAACCTCCATGGAGTAGCGGCCTTCCAATCTTTTGTAAGGCTCGATTTTTTCTCCTGCAGCTACGCGGATTTGTTCCCGGATCAGGTCTACGTCAAAAATCTCCTCCGTTACGGGGTGCTCCACCTGGATTCGGGTGTTCATCTCCATGAAATAGAAATTGCCGAATTTGTCATAGAGAAATTCTACCGTACCGGCTCCTTCATAGTCCACGGATTTAGCGGCTCTTACGGCTGCGTCTTCCATTTTCTTACGGGTCTCAGGAGAGAGGACCGGACAAGGCGTTTCTTCCACCAGTTTTTGGTGGCGACGCTGGATGGTGCAATCTCTTTCGGCCAGGGCGTATGCATTACCATGCTGGTCAGCCATGATCTGGATTTCCACGTGGCGGGGTTCTACGACGAATTTCTCGAGGTAGAGACCTGCATTACCGAAGGCCGCCCCGGCTTCTGCCTGTGCACTGTTCCAGGCGTCTTGCATGCCTTCAGGGCCTTCTACCTTACGCATACCTTTTCCACCGCCACCTGCAGTTGCTTTCAGCAGAACTGGATAGCCACATTCTTCTGCGATTTCCAGGGCTTGATCCAGGGTATCCAGGAGTCCGTCAGAACCTGGCACCACGGGCACACCCGCATTGCGCATAGATTCTTTGGCGGTGGCCTTGTCTCCCATGGAGTCAATTACCTTGCCTTTAGGACCGATGAATTTGATGCCGTGGTCTTCACACAGCTGAGAGAATTCGGAATTCTCCGCCATAAACCCATAGCCTGGGTGAATCGCATCTACCCCGCAGATTTCTGCGGCAGAGATGATGTTGGCCATGCTGAGGTAGCTGTCCTTACTGGCTGGAGGGCCGATACAGACTGCTTCATCAGCGAAGCGTACATGCAAACTATCTTTATCCGCAGTAGAGAAAACAGCCACCGATTTGATGCCCATTTCCTTGCAAGTTCTAATGACCCGCAAGGCGATTTCACCGCGGTTTGCAATAAGAATTTTATTGAACATGATATTTCTCCTTTTTGTGCCTGAGCGCCAGGGGGGCTCAGGGATGAGCCTCGAAATGCCTTATCCGTTAGGGTCTACGACAAATAATACCTGATCGTATTCTACCGGTTGAGCATCCTCTACCAGGATTTTTACCACTTTCCCTGAAACCTCTGATTCGATTTCATTGAAGAGTTTCATCGCTTCTACGATACAGACTACCTGGCCTTTTTCAACCACGTCTCCTACTTTGATGAAAGGAGGCGTTTCAGGATTAGGAGCGCGGTAGAAGGTACCGATCATGGGAGACTTAAACTCTAGCAGATTGGCATTGTCAGCAGGGGCGCTCGTGGCTTCAGCTGGTTTCTCGGCTACGGGAGCTTCAGCTGCCGGAGGAGGCGTAGCAGGGGCTGCGGCCACCGGAGGAACAGCTGCCACAGGAGGCGCGGCACTGGTTTGAGTCGTGTAGATAACGTTGCTTTCGGGACTTTTTCTACGGATTTTGATCCGGAAATCCTTTTTCTCTATTTCAACCTCGGTCAGATTGGTCCGGTTGACCAGCCGAAGGATGTCCTGGATTTCTTTAAACTCCATAATATTCTAGTTGTAAATAGGGGTCGTAGTAAAACAGGGATTAAGATTTAACCCGCTCGATATAGCTTTTATCAGAGGTGTCAATTTTAACTTTGTCGCCAATGTTGATGAAAAGCGGCACCCGAACTTCGGCTCCGGTGTTGAGGGTAGCGGGCTTAAGGGTGTTGGTAGCGGTATCTCCTTTCAGGCCTGGTTCGGTATAGGTTACCTCACGCACCACATGCTTAGGCATTTCCACTGTCAGCGGAGAATCATCTTCGGTATTGACGAGTACTTCTACCATTTCCCCTTCTTCCAGGAGATCAATGGCCGAAATCATATGCTTGGCGATATTTATTTGCTCGTAAGTCTCAGTGTCCATGAATACCAAAAAATCACCCTCATCGAAGAGATATTGGTAGTTTTTACGCTCCACCCGGATATCGTCGATCTTGGCTGAGGTGTTGAAAGAGTTCTCAATCACTTTACCCGTGGTGATGCTTTTCATTTTTACCCGGACAAAAGCACTGCCGCGTCCTTGCTTCACGTGCTGAAAGCTGACCACGGTATAGATTTCTCCGTTGTAGCGAAAGGTGAGCCCGTTTCTAATATCAGAGGTATTGGCCATAAGTAGAACAGTCTTTTTGCATCTAATAGTTCTGCTTTTCAGCGGCCAAAGCTAAGTCCTCTCAGGCAGCCTTCAAAGCATCGTGCAAATTAACAAAATAAGATTGATTATTCCCCAATCGGTAGGGCGAAGAAAAGGGCTTTACGCATGCTGAAGGGGAAAGGGCCCTCCTCGATCAATTGGTTATTCAGCAGATTGAGTCGCCAAAGCTGGTTGTTTTGCTTGAAGAAAAGCTGGTTCTCAAAAAAATCCATTTCAAAATCCTGCACCCCAGTCAGGCCCACGCCGGTGATCTGCCCCTGACTCAGCCGAAAGGTGGCTAGCGATTCTTTTTCATAGATGCGGCGCAAATAAGGGCTGATGCGTACTTTCTCGAATGAGGTGAGCGCTGGATCGTTTTCCAGGAGGTAGTCATTGACATTGAGGTTGACCTGCCAAAGGCCCGAGTCCGTAGCCCCAAAGCCGATATTACGAAAGGTCGGTTCCTGTTGCCAATCTGTAATGGGAGCAGGCAGGACATGGCTGCGGCGAATGGCCAGGGCATCTTCCTGCCAGATCGCCACCAGGCCATGGGCATAGGCCACGTAGAAATGGCTGCTGCGGTAATCCAACGGACCTGGCGTCCCCAGGCTATCGGCTGCCAGGAAGCGGCCATCCTTTTTTCCGTAAAATATCAGGGCTTTTTGCATGGTGTCGCTCAGCAGGATTTCCCGGCTTCCTGGCTGGAAGTAATGCGCCTGATAAGGAGCGGTAGAGATTTGTTGTACAATGGCCAGGCTTTGCGGATGAAATTGCACCAGGAGCTGCTGCTCCGGCAGACTTACCCAGGCTTCCTCCTGCCAGCGGGCCAGGTCTCCTACGGCATCCCGGGCAAAGGGATATTCCGGTCCCATGCCGTCGGGGGTCCACTGCCAAAGTTGGGGACGCCCCAGGCTATCTTCTACTAGAAAATGGCCCGCTACGGTTTGTAGTTCGAAGGCGGCATCCTGATCGAACTCGCAGGCTGGCAGCAAAGCCAGCCCAGCCAGGAGCCAAGATATGTGCCTTAGTAGGCCCATTTGAGGTAGATTGAGCCCCAGCTAAAGCCTCCCCCAAAGGCGGCCAGCATCAGGTTATCCCCTTTTTTCAGGCGATCCTCCCATTCCCACAAGCAAAGCGGGATAGTACCGTTGGTAGTATTGCCATAGCGATCAATGTTGACCATCACTTTTTCGGCAGGGAGATTGGCGCGCTTGGCCGTAGCATCTATGATGCGACGGTTGGCCTGGTGAGGGACCAGCCATTGTACATCCTCGCCGGTCAGCTGGTTACGCTTCATGACCGCTTCGGTAATATCGGCCATGCCTTTGACGGCAAATTTGAAGACGGTGCGCCCTTCCTGGTGGACAAAGTGCTCTTTGTTCTGCACATTTTCTACCGTGGTGGGATGCTTGCTGCCACCGGCTTTTTGCATGAGATACTGCGCCCCTGATCCGTCCACCTGAAAAGCTGAGTCTAGGATGCCATATCCCTCCTCGGCGGGTTCCAGCAAGACGGCGCCAGCCCCATCTCCAAAGAGGATGCAGGTATTGCGGTCTTCGTAGTCCACCCGGATGCTCATGGTATCGGCGCCAACTACCAACACCCGTTTGTGCATCCCGCTTTCGATAAACTGAGAGCCGGTCCTTAAGGCATACAAAAAGCCTGAACAGGCAGCGTTCATATCAAATGACCAGGATTTGTGCGCACCTACTTTATCCGCGATAATATTGGCCGTGGCAGGATATACGTGGTCAGGAGAAACCGTGGAACAAATGATGAGTTCCATGTCCTCTGCATCATAGGCGGTTTTGGCCAGCAAATCATGAATGGCCGCTACAGCCATATCAGAAGTTGCTTTTTCTTTTTCCAGGATGCGACGTTCTGCAATGCCGGTCCGCTCCAGTATCCAGGCATCATTGGTTTCCACCATGGTTTCCAACTCAGCGTTGGTCAGGCGTTTCTCTGGTACATATCCGCCCACTGCGGTGATGGCTGCACGAACTTTCATAAGGATGGGATTCTCAGGTTTAGGGACTGGAAAAAAGGGCCGGGGTATGTCCGGCCTCCAGGCCTAAATTCCCCACAAAAAAAGAACAATGTTCTGCGAAATACAATCTCTAACCTGGGAAAATGCCTTTTTCCCAAAAATCAAAGCAGGATTTCGGCTCCTTAGTCCAGCTTCTTTTGATGTGAGACGCCTAACTCCCGTAGTTTTTCAGCTCGCTTGAGTAAATTTCCATTGCCTGACTGCAATTTGTTCATGGCATCCTGGTGCGATTTTTGGGCCCGGTCGAGGTTAATCCCTACTTTTTTCAACTCTTCTACGAAGCCCACAAATTTGTCATAAAGGCGTCCGCCTTGTCGGGCGATTTCCTGCGCATGGGTATTCTGCCGCTCCAGCTTCCATAGCGAAGCCACGGTTTTGAGAGAGGCCAGGAGGGTAGTGGGACTGACCAGGACGATCTTGCGTTCCCAGGCATAGGCAAAAAGGTCCGGGCGTTGCTGGATGGCCAGGCTGAAGGCGGGCTCAATGGGCATGAACATCAGGACAAAATCCGGGCTATTTAGCCCTTTGAGGCCGGGATAGTGCTTTTCACTCAATTGGTTGATGTGGGTAATGATGGAGTCCAGGTGCCGCTTTAGGTGCGCGGCCTGAGCGCCATCCTCCTCTTCTCCTACAAAACGCTCATAAGCGGTGAGGGACACCTTGGCGTCAATGATGAGATGCTTTTGTTCAGGTAAATGCACGATGACGTCTGGTTGGAGCCGCCTGCCCTCCGGATCGAGGAGAGAGAGTTCCTTGGCCTGGGTGGCAAATTCTACGCCTTCCCGCAGGCCGCTTTGCTCTAGTACCTTGCTCAGCACCATTTCGCCCCAGTTGCCCTGGGTCTTGCTGTCCCCTTTCAAGGCTTTGCTCAGGGTGCGGGCTTCCTCACTCATTTGCTGATTGAGTTGAATGACCTGTTCCAGTTCCTTGCGGAGGGAGAAGCGTTCCCGGGCTTCGTGCTGGTAACTTTCTTCTACCCTTTTTTCAAAATCCTGGATGCGCTCTTTCAAGGGTTGGAGGACCTGATGCAGGGCTTCCTGATGCTGATGGGAGATCATCTGGGTGTTTTTCTCCAGTGCCTGATGGGCCAAATGCTCAAATTCCAGGTTGACCAATTCCCGCCATTTGTCCTGCTGCGCCATGAAAGCTTGCTGATGTGCCTGGGTCTGCTGTAACTCGGCTTCCAGGGCGGCCTTCCGTCCCTGCACTTCCAGCCATTCCTTCTGCTGTTGTTGCAGCCGTCGGGACAACAGTAAATAGACCCCTAGCATACCCAGGAGCAAGCCCAAGAGACTGCCGAGTAAGAGCGATACCCAGTCGATCATATGCTAATTTTTTAGGGAATTTACGGGCAAATCTTTAGCAAATCAATCTTTTTGTCTGTCGATCTGCTAAAAATGATGGCGTCGCGGTGAAGTTGAAGCTAGAGGAAGCCTTAAAACCAGCTTTCCCATTGCTGCTGGACCTGCTGGAATTCCTGTTCCAGGTTCCAGCGGGGAGGCAGGTTGCGCAGCTTGGCTTCCAATTGCTCCAGAAACTGGCGATGCGGTTCAGTGCCGGGGCGACGGGGCCGATGTTTCAGGTCCCGGGCGATCTGGGTCCAGCTTTGGTATAGCTCCTCGGTGTCAGGGGCAAAGTGTCGGCTTCTGAACACTTCCCAGAGGTAATCTTCCGCAACTTCATTGGGGTGGATGAGATCCGGACCATAAAAGCGATAATCTCGTAAGTCATCCTGCATGATTTCATAGGCCGGGAAGTAATGAATGTGGCCAAAACTCTCGTTCAACTGGTGGGTCAATAGCCGGAGCAAAGCCTTGCTGATGGCGTTGTTTTCCAGGCCTTCCCGGGTATGGCGGACTGGGCTCACGGTGAGCAGAATCCGCAGATGAGGCAGATGCTGCTGTAAATCCCGAATCAGCGTATACATGCTTTCCGTCATTTCCGGGAGACTAAGCAGGACTTTTTGAAAGTCAGTGGCGGGATATTGGTGGCAGTTGGCGACCAGTTGCTGGTTCTCCAGATGGCGATAAGCCCAGGCGGTGCCAAAGGTCAGGATCAACACCTCCGCCTTCCCCAGTTGATCGCGGAAAAGGGCCATCTGCCGATTGAACTGTGCATCATAAGCCGCTTCCGTATGTGCGTCCATATCGCTGTGCAGATCAAAGGAATGCCAGGCATCCAGATGAGCCGCAAAGGAGGCGGGCGCCAGTTGGTCGGTACCCAGGGCAGTTCTGATAACCTTTGCCATGGAAATGGGGTTATATAATATGCCCAGCGGGTTGACCAAACTGTCAAATTTTGCGTATTGTAAACGGAGGCCAATGCGCTCTGCGAAGCAGGAGCCTAAAGCGAGCAAGCTGGAGCCGTAAGTCAACTGTAAGGGTTGAGGCTGACGATGGATTTCGGTACGAAATTTCATGCTCACAACGGTCTTTGAGCTGATGCAACCTAATGTGAAAGGACTGCATCTAACCAACAATAGTGCTCAGGAAAATTAAGGATTCTGTCCTGAGGCCACAAACTCAATGGAGAATATGATCAGCAAATCCGGTTCCAAAAGCCAGATTTTTGCCCTATCTTTATCTTATATGAAGCGAGTTTATTACCTCTTTCTATTAGGCCTGTTGAGCCTGCCAACCTATCTCCTCGGACAAGTGAGGGAGGCGGGTGTATTTCAGATTTCCGGTTTGGTACTGGACAAAACTGAAGGGGAGGCGATTCCCTACGCCCGGGTGCAGGTCAATCATACCCGGCGCGGGGTGATGAGTAATTCTGAGGGTTTTTATAGTGTGGCTGTAGGAATCTTAGATACGCTTTATTTCACCCATATTGGCTTTCATCCCAGTAAGTTGGTGGTGCGGGATTACGTGGAGAATTACCAGGGAGATATTTCCAGTGGCTACATTTACGCCATTAATTATATGACCCGGGATACCGTAACCCTGGATACGGTGGTCATTTATCCCTACGATACGCCTGAGGAATTGCGCACCGCTTTGGTCAACCTGGATATAACGGAAACGGTATTGGAGCGAAACGCCCGGGAGAACCTCGACCCCAAGTCACTCCACAAAATCATGGCTACCTTACCCCTCGATGGCAACGAACGCCTGATGGTTGCCCGCAATATGTACTATGATTACTATCGGACCCGCAACTTGATCCCAACCATTGGTTTCGATCCGATTGCCGCAACGCGCCTTTTGCAACAAATCGCTAAGAAAGCCACCAAGCGTAAAAACAAAGATTTAAATTATTGGGAGTAGGTCCCTGACTTATCGGGTCCCCAAATCTTCGGTCGATTCGGCACTGTCGAAACGGGGAATCTGCATTCTGTCAAAAGCAGTGTCAAAGTGGGCAGAGTCAGCCATCGAGCCGAAACCATCCCCCTCCGGATGTAATCCCAACTGGGATTGCGAATCAATGACTACCAGCATCGCCAAGCCCGCTACCGCAGCGGCAATGGGATAAGAAATTCTTTTCATCCATCGTTTACGCGTATCCTGAGAGGCTGCGGTCATCCTTTCTTTCAGCTTTATCTTGATATCGGGACGGGCCGTGAGCGTTGGGGGGAGGCTTTGCAGGCTTTCCTGGCTGGCTCCCATTAACTGCCGCAGGCTTTCATATTGCTCCTCACTGATTTCAGCGGTGGCGCGCGCCTGCTCCGCTGCTGACAACTCAGCAAAAGGTCTTGCCAAGAGCCAATCCAGGACCTCGGGACTGAGATTTTCCGGTATCATATCTATTGGATTTCGCTTCATTGTTTTTTCGGGTTAAAGGCCTGTAACTGCCCGGCGAGTTTGCGCAAGGCATAAAAGATGCGGGATTTGACCGTGCCTTCGGAACACTGCATCACCTGACTGATTTCCTTGATGGATAACTCTTCCTGGAAACGCAGGATAAAAACCTGCCGGTGATTTTCGCTTAACTGGCCTATCTGCCTGCTCAGTTGATGGGCAAAGGTCTGCCGATCCACCTGCTCCTCAGGGGGCCGACCAACTTCCATTAATTTTTCAGGATGCTCTTCTCTGACCATGATTTTTCTCACCTCCTGGCGTCGGTACTCATTTTTACACATGTTCGCCGCCACACTAAAGACCCAGGTCGAAAACTTACGGTTTGGATCAAATCTATCGGGCTTATCGATGATTTTTACGAATAAGTCTTGTAAAAAATCCTGGGCTTTTTCCTCATTTTGCCCCAACATGCGATAGAAATACCGGAGCAGGCGGCCCTGATAACGCTCATACAGATGATCAAAGGCCAGGGTATCCCTACCCAGTATTTTCTCCATGAGCTTTTCGTCGCTCATGGCATCGTATGTGAGGTTCCGTTGGCGCATCTTTGCCCTAATTACCCCTTTCTTGGGATTAGGTTCAAATTTTAGGGGAAAAGAGGTGAGAAGTGAGAAGTGAGATCGTTCCCGATGAATCGGGAACTGAGAGAAGCGAGAGGTGAGACCCGTAACACTGGCTTCCAGCCGGTCAGAACCCGCACCACCCGTAACACTGGCTTCCAGCCGGTCATCACCCTCTTCCCCAGATACCATCTGGGGCAAGCTCAGCTGGGCACCACCCGTAACACTGGCTTCCAGCCGGTCAACACTCGCGCCGCAGCTGCAAGCTGCGGCTACCAAGAGACGATCCCGTCCAACCACCCGCACCACCGGCTTCCCAGCCTGCCACCACCCGCAGCACTGGCTTCCAGCCGGTCAACACCCGCGCCGCAGCTGCAAGCTGCGGCTACCAAAATACCCTCTGGGGCAAACCCCAGCCGGCCGGCCTCGCACCCCAACCCTTTTCTCCAGAAATCAGGCCTTCCCCAAACGCATCAATACGGGGCCAGGCCCCATTTCTCCAAAAATTCCCTTAGGAAACTTTCATTTCTGTTTTGCCAAACTAGAGGATTTCCTCATATTTGGCCCTAAAACCCTTTTCCCAATATGACGCACTCTTCCTCTGCTTCAAAAGTGGAGCAAACTACTTCTCACCTCGTGATGGTCAGACCGGTCGCTTTCGGATACAATGAAGAAACCGCCGCAGACAATGCCTTTATGAAAAAGGATGACCGGTTTGATTTTGAGGCCCTACAAACCAAGGCTCAGGCAGAATTTGATGAATTTGTAGCCAAATTACGCGGGGTTGGCATTCAGGTAACGGTTTTCGATGACCTGCAGCAGCCGGTTACCCCGGACGCAGTATTTCCCAATAACTGGATTTCCTCTCACCGTTCCGGTAAGGTGATCGTCTACCCGATGACGGCTTCCAGCCGCAGGCTGGAAAGACGCCAGGACATCATTGATTTTTTCCTGGCGCAGCATGCCGAAGTAGAGTTTATCGACCTAAGGGAATATGAGCAACAAGATCTCTTTCTGGAAGGCACAGGTAGTATGGTGATGGACCGCCAGCACCAGATCGCCTATGCTTCCGTATCCCCTCGGACCTCCCCTGCTTTATTTGAACTTTTCTGTGAGAAACTAGGCTGCGAAGGGCAGCTCTTCCACGGGACGGACCGGCAAGGCCAGCCCATCTACCACACCAATGTATTGATGGCATTGGGCCAGCAAATGGCGGTGATTTGCCTGGAGAGCCTCAAGGATGATAAGGAGCGCCAGCGCATCACGAATCGCCTGCAGGAAACCGGGCACGAAATCATCGAGATTACTTTCGACCAAATGGAAGCTTTTGCGGGCAATATGCTGGAAGTATATAATGAGCAGGGAGAAGCCTGGATGATTATGTCTCAACGTGCCTACAATTCTTTGGAAGCGGCCCAACTGGCTCAAATTGAACAATATGCTCAGGTCCTTTGGATTCCGCTGGATATCATTGAGCTTTATGGCGGCGGAAGCGTTCGCTGTATGATGGCGGAAGTTTTCACTGCTTAGTCCCTTTTTTCTCGAATATTTCACCTCACCCTATTTATGAAACCACGCATTACCTCTGAATATGCTCCTCTGGAAAAAGTCATGGTCCACACCCCGGGAGCCGAACACAACCAGTTAATTCCCTGGGAGGGAGACCACCCACTCATGGGACCTAATCCGCGGGTATTCGAGGAATTGCAGGATGACCATCACGATTTGAAAAAGTTCATTGAGGCAGAAATAGGGGAGGAGAACGTCCTGGAACTGACCGATCTGCTGCTGGACATCTTTAACCAGGCCGACTATGAAGATCGGTCTCGCATCTTGAGAGATACCTTGTACACGTCCTGCGATCAGTATGTAGATCATCTGATGGCCAGGGGGATTAAACTAGGGGACTATCCAGCGGAAAAACTGGTGCGGGACCTTGTTCAGGGCTACCCTCGCCAACTACGCCTCAATAATCATCGCCTGCCCAATATCATTATTCCGCCCAAGCGGGAACTGATGTGGGTACGGGATTCCTCCGCTACCACCCCCGTAGGAGTAGTGATCAACGCCATGGCTTCTCCGCGTCGGAGACTGGAAACCAGCCTGGTCAGAGCCGTCTTTAAATATCACTCCATGTTTGATGAGGACACCATCTTTCTGGATATGGTGGATTTTTATCGAAAAATGGAGGAGGATAATACCGGGGGAGGCCTGCATGCCCACTACCTGATGGAGGGGGGCAACATTCTGGTCCTGGATGAACATACCCTGGCCATTGGGGTAGGGCGACATGAGTTTTTGTACTCCAACCGCACCACCCGGGCCGCCTTTGAGTTGTTGGTAGAGAAGATTCTGGAGGCGGACAAAAGCCAGCAAATTCAGCGCATCTACCTGGTCAATGTGCCCGATCTGAACGGCTTCATTCACCTGGATACCGTGTTTAATATGGTCGGACCTAAGTCTGCGGTGGCCATGCCCTACATTTTTGGTTATCCTAATCCTGGCAATGGTACCAGCGGCAAGGAGGTGCTTCAGCATTTTGTCACCTGGCTCCGCAAAAACATGGGGGTCCATCAGACCGACCTGAGCCGCATCCCTTCCAGACAGCATTTTGAGTTTGCTGGAAAAACCGAGGTCTACGACCGTGATTATATCAAAAAGCAGGGCAGAGTAGAGCGTCTGCCTCAGCCTGCCCGGTATTTCTTTGATCAACTGGTGGAGGATGGCTTACTCGACCTGGATAAGGTCGTCTGGATTGGAGGTGACCCCGATAACTATATCACCCCTTATGAGCACCTGCGGGTGGCGCTGTTTGAACAGCACAATATGGCGGGCAATGTCTTTACGGTCAAGCCCTATCGGGCGGTTGCCTACCATAGAAATGCCTTGACCACCAAGGCCCTCAAAGAAATGATGCTGAAAGAAGCGCCTCAGGATGCTCATCTCGAATTGATGTCCTCTAATGAAATCCGAACGGACAATGGAGGGCCCCACTGTTTGACCATGCCGCTGCTGCGGAAAGAAAGCTAATCAGGGCTGTAGGTGTTTGTCGATTTCGATGGACAAAACCTCTTCCAGGTCTTCTGAGAAGCCGCTTCGGCTGAATTGGATGACGCCTTCCTGGTCCACCAGATAAAAATGCGGACCCCCATAAGCGTGATAGGCTTCTTGAGCGACCTGGGTGGCCTGATGGAGGTTTAGAAAGGGCCATTGGCCATTGGTTACATATTGCTTCACCTTTTCGGCTTTGTCTTCGCTGTTGATGGTTACAATATGAAAATCCTGGTCCTGGTATTTTTGTTGAAGGGCCTTCAGGACGGGTTCTGATTTGATGCAATAGGGGCACCCGATAAACCAGAATTTCAATAACAAGAGTTTCCCTTTCATGTGACCTAAAGACACACTGTCTCCCTCCGTATCCGGCAGGGTCCAGGCAGGGGCGGGAGTACCGGCTTTCAACAGGGTATATTTCGGGTCCTCTTCATCAGGGTTGAAGCGGCTTTGGGTAGCGGTTTGTCGCAAATGGTTTAGGGTGTCTTGCTCAAGATGATAGGGGTAGGTATCGGAAATTTTGTTAAAAGCGTGGGCGCGATACTGTGAAATCTCCATGCCGTTGAACAGGCTTTTTACCAAAACGATATAAGCCGGAATCCAGGGCGTCTCTTCCTGCAGGAAAAAAGTATGTCGCTGGTTATTCAGGCTGTCCTTAAAGGAGTAATAGGAAACAAAAAGTGAAGCCTGGCCTTTCCACAAGGTATCTCCTATGGTAAGCTGATGGGCCAAAGAATCATGCAGATACCCCTTTAAGGTTTCGATTACCTTGGGAATAAACTGTTCACTTTGGATGACTTGCTTACAATAGTAGCGGCTGTATTTTTCGTGAGCAGAAAAATCGTGGATCACCAGTTTGTTCGCGCGGGCTTGAAAATCGAGGAATTGTCCGCCATCGTAGAAATTGTGCCACATCCTATCCTCTAAGCGGCTGTATTGCCAGTAGCGATAACCCGTAAGGGTATCAAAGGGATAGCGGGCATAATGCCAGCTTGTCTGACTGAAGGTGGTGTCGGTGGCATCAAAGGCATCTGTCAAAACGCGGCTGCTTTGGTAAGACAAGGCGCGCATTTTTTCCAGGTCCGCAATCACTGCTTCTACCCGGTCTTTGTCGGATTGGGCAGGCAGGAAGGGAGAAAAGCCCAGGCTCAGGGCCAGGAAAAGGGTCCAGTGAAGTGTTTTCATGAGGTTGGAGGTGAAGGTGAGGGTATGCTTAGAACCGCAATCCTTGCAAGTTCCCTTTGGACCGGGCAAAATTCTTAAATCGATGAAAGGTCAGGAAATTAGCGTAGTGAGGTTGGGCGGGTCCGCCGACGCCATCATCAAAGGCGGTCTGTATAACAGCCACAATATCGCCCCGATCAAAGTACCAGTCAGCTTGCTGAAAACCGGTTACCCGCGGGTCCGACTCATAAAGCAAGACCGAGCGAATTTCCCAGTTGCGAAGGTCGCGGGAAGCCATCAGGGTGAGGGTGTTGCGCACCCGGTTAGCAGGCCAGGTGGCATATTTCTTAGGGATCGCGTTCGTGAGGGCCCAGTACATCTGAGATTTGGGATCGTACCGAATGGTAAAACGCTGTCCGCCGCCCGGGAAGTTGATATAGCCCACCTGGGGATCGAAACGCGTCAGGCTTCCGTCCGGACTGGCAAACATCATACAGGCTTGATTGCCTGAGGGGTGATGATGCCTGAGGATATTGACCAGGCTGCCCGTAGGGCTGGGCACCAGGCTGCCTTCGGTCCAGGCCATGCCACCCCATTCTCGTTGATAGGGAGCGCGGTTGGAAGTACGCCAGCTCTCAGCATGGAGCAAATTCGCATTGACGGAAGCGGAGATGATAAAGGGTTGAAAACCGCTCCGAGGGGTCTGAGCGGCTTGCTCTTCCAGGGTCCAGTAAATGCGCCCGTTATGGACCAGCACAGGAACCGGAGAGGTATGATAATTTCCATCTAATAGAATACCCGTACGCACGTTGCTGGGTTCGGTCCAACTTAAGCCTCCATCCGCAGAGCGCCGAATCACCAACTTGCCAAAGTTCCGGTTGGTGCCCACCAGATACAGATATTCCCGATGAACAAAGAGTTTGGAACCTCGCTGGTTTTTTACTTCAGACAGATAGGACCAGGTATCTCCCCGATCTTTGGAAAGATAAAGCAATGTCAAATCAGTCCGGACCCCTTTGCCAAAGAGATCATGCGAGGCAATATAATCCCCGTTTGGCAGGATAACCATACTAGGAGCCCCCACAAAAATATTGGTTTGGGCGGCATAGTGCGTGATCGGAATACCGGGCGGGGTTTTTTTGTACTCTTGTGCCTGTACAACTACCATCGAACTTGCCAGCAAGTATAGCGCCCAGGCAGGCGGGAATAGCATTCTACCCAACATGTCAAATCTTTTACGTTACGTCTATGCGTTGAAGTCTTTAAAGGTGTCGTTAGGGTATCGATTGAAAGATTGCATGACTATTTAAAAATAGAATTTTTTCTTACGATTCCATAATTCTCTGGACAATTTTAACACAAAAACTATTTTAATGCCAAAAAGTTTATTTTCCGACCAGATGTAGCAAATGTTTCCTTTGGGGTAATAAAAAAGGCCGTGTTATACACACGGCCTGATTACTTATGCTTAATGAAATATTAATTATCGTCATCTGAACTGTGAGCCGTGGCCAGCTTTTGCTGAATATCCCCTGGCACGCTCTCGTACTTATGAAATTCGCGGGTATGCGTGGCTCTTCCCTGGGTCAGAGAACTCAGAGAAGTAGTATAGCGATATAATTCAGCCAACGGCACCTTAGCGGTAATTTTCTGATAGCTTCCTTCATTGTTGAAGCCTTCTACAATGGCCCTTCTGGACTGCAAATCCGTCATGATATCTCCCATTTGCTCATCTGGCACCAGAACTTCCACCTTATAAATCGGCTCCATCAATTTAGGTTTGGCTTGTAAGAAAGCCGTTTTGAAGGCTTGCTGTCCAGCGATTTTAAAGGAAATTTCATTGGAATCAACCGGGTGCATTTTTCCATCATATACCACCACGGCCACGTCTCTGGCATAGGAGCCCGTGATGGGTCCCTCTTCCATGGTTTCCATGATCCCTTTCAGGATCGCTGGCATAAAGCGCGCGTCGATAGAACCACCCACGATGGCGTTGCAATACAGCAGCTTACCACCCCAGGGAAGATCAATTTCATCCTTGTTCCTGATTTTGTATTCAGGGGGATCCTGGAACTCACCCTGGAAGGGGAAGATCTTCATGTAGACTTCTCCAAACTGCCCTGAACCACCGGATTGCTTCTTGTGGCGGTAATTGGCTTCAGCAGCTTGCTGGATGGTTTCGCGATAGGAAATCTTGGGGGTTCCGTATTCAATTTTTACACCGTATAGATGCTCGAGCATCCACTTACCCGTACTCAGATGAAGTTCCCCCTGAGCGTGAATGATGGTTTGCTTGAGTTCCTTGGCAAATTCGGTGATGAAGGTCGGATCAGCCTGCCGTATTTTGTTCAGGGCAGCGACCATTTTTTCTTCCTCGCCGGTGGTTACCGGATTGACCGCGGTACGCATCCGTGAGTTGGGGAAATCAATCGGCTCGATGGCCTTATTGTCATCTTTGGAGCGAAGGGTATGATTGGTAAAGGTATCCTTTAACTTAACGGTCGCACCAATGTCTCCGGCAGATAGCTTCTCTACCTGATGGCGATTTTTACCATCCATGACATAGAGCTGGTTGACCTTAGTTTTGTTTCCGGTAGTCAGGTTGACCAGTTCATCACCGGCATTGATTTCACCCGAACATACTTTGAAGAAATTGGTAAGCCCAGAATGCTTGTCGGAGCCGGATTTAAAGACAAACAGGGTGGTGTCACTTTCGGAGGTGTGGACTTCATCCCCGCTGATGGTAGTTTCAGCAGCCATATCTGCCGCGGTAGGCGCGACATTACCGATGAATCCCATCAGACGTCCGCTGCCCATATTTTTCTTGGCGGAAAGGCAAAACAAGGGGAAGAGGGCGCGATTCAGCATGCCGATACGGATACCACGGCGCATTTCGTCCTCGTCCAATTCTCCTTTTTCAAAATAAAGCTCCATGAGCTCTTCATCGTGCTCTGCCGCTGCCTCAACCAGGGTGTTGTGCAGGTCTGCGGCACGCGCTTTTTCCTCATCTGGAATCGGAAGTTTTTCCGGTTTTCCCCCCTCGGGCGGAAACTTATACATGACCATTTTCAGTACGTCGATGATGCTGTCAAATGCCTCTCCCTGGTTGTAGGGATACTGCATGACCACCACGCCTGGATCAAATTGCTCTTTGATCTGCTCGACGCACAGATTGTAATCTGACTTGGATTGATCTAGCTGATTAATAACAAAGATCGAAGGTTTGTTGTACTTCTTGAGGTAGCGCCAGGAAATTTCGGTTCCTACTTCTACCCCATACTGAGCGTTCACCGTCACCAGGGCGGTATCGGACACGCGCAGGGAACTGATCAACTCACCGATGAAGTCGTCCAGTCCGGGGGTATCGACCAGGTTGATCTTGGTGCCGCGCCACTCCGTGTGCATGATCGAGGAAAAGACAGAGTTCCGTCTTTCCAGCTCCACTTCATGGTAATCGGAGACAGTATTGCCATCGTCAACACTGCCCATGCGGCTAATCACCCCGCCTTCGAACATCATGGTTTCAGCTAATGTGGTTTTGCCGGCCTTCGAGCTGCCGACAAGTACCACATTCTTAATGTTACTTGATTGATAATGTTTCATAGCATCGCAAGTCTTACGTATAATAGTCCTTAGATGAGTAATTTATAATCTAGCGAAAAATGTGATCAGAAGCACCCCCCTGGGGGCATTTTTTCAAAGCTTTAGGCAAATTGGGCAGGCTGGAAGGAATACAGTATCTTCGCGCTGGAAAAACCTGGGACGCTTCATGAAGGATCGCTTGGTCAGGCCGGAAGGCTTACGTTTTTTTACCGTCATATTTCTCCTGATCGCCTTTCAGGAGTTAGCGGCCATCGTCTGGAAAGCCAGCCTCCCGTCCTGGGAGTACCTGGCAAAACCCCTGGTCCTGGCTTCACTCATTTTATACACTTTCTGGAGCACGGCAGGGGAGGGGAGTCCTCGTATTCGTTTTTGGCTGGTATTGGCCCTCCTCTTTTCCTGGTTTGGAGACATTGCCCTCATGTTCGAGGGAGACCTGGCCTTTTTACTGGGGCTGGGGAACTTCTTGCTTTCTCACCTGGCCTATATTCGCCTCTTTAGTTTTAACCAAAGGCCTGCCAATAGCGAAGCCCTGCTGCTGCGAAAACCCTGGCTGGTCCTGCCCTTCCTACTCTATGCTTCCATCCTGCTGGCAGGGATCTTCCCGGGGCTGGGAAACATGACCATTGCCGTCATCGTCTACGCCTGCGTATTGATGTTTATGGTGTTGATGGCCCTGAATCGCTACAACCGGGTGCCAGAAGATAGCTTTGGCTGGGTCTTCATGGGGGCCTTATTGTTCATGATTTCTGATAGCATTTTAGCTTGGGATCGTTTTGCTGACCAGGATATGAGTATCCCTTTTGCCCGGATCTGGATTATGTTGACCTATATGGGCGCCCAGTTCATGATTGTCCTGGGGATGTTGCAATACATTCTGAGTCGCCCCTCCTCCAAAAATTCCTCCTAACCTGACTGTCATGCTTTCTGCTCAGCATTGGATTGAAAAGCTCAAGTTGCAGCCTCATCCGGAAGGGGGATACTACCGGGAGACTTATCTTAGCGAAGAGCGCATTCCCCTTCGGGGTTTACCGGAACGCTTTTCCGAATCCAGGGCTTTTGGGACGGCCATTTATTTTCTCATCACTCCCAAGGCTTTCTCTGCTTTCCACCGACTCAAAAGTGATGAAGTCTGGCACTTCTATGCCGGGAGTGATTTGGCCCTACACTTGATTTATCCAGACGGCTCTTACAAAAGACTGGTATGTGGAGCTACGGAGGAAGCGGCCTTTCAACAGGTAGTCCCTGCCGGATGTTGGTTTGCTGCGGAGGTCGCCCCAGCCGATGGCTATGCCCTGGTGGGGTGTACCATGGCTCCGGGTTTTGATTTCGCGGATTTTGAGTTGGCGGAGAAAAAAGCCTTGCAGGCGGCCTTTCCTCCACATGCTGATCTCATTGCTCGGCTCACCAGAAATTAATCCGAAAATGATCCTGGCTTAAGCGAGGATGCCTATCTTGGAAAATCTACTTTTTTGCTTGACCTATGCCTTTATCCATCTCTCGTCGAACCTTCCTCTATCAGGCTAGCAGCCTGGGGGTGAGCCTTAGCCTCCCGGATTGGCGCCTGTCTGGAGGAGCGGCCAAACCTGTGTTGCGTTTTGGGCTGATGACGGACTCCCACTATGCGGACCGGGAAGCTGCCGGCATTCGCTATTATCGGGAATCTTTGGACAAAATGGCTGCTTGCATCCGACACCTCAACCGCAAGCAGCTGGATTTTGCCATTCACCTGGGAGATTTTAAAGATGAGGACCCGGGAAAAAAGGAAGCGGATACCCTCCGCTACCTCAAAGCCATGGAGGCAGAATTTGCGCGTTTTAAAGGGCCGCGCTACCACTGTGTGGGCAACCACGATGTGGACAGCATCACCAAAGCCCAATTTCAACAGCATATCGAAAATACCGGGATTGCAGCAGAGAAAAGCTATTACACCTTCGAGCAAAAAGGGATTCGTTGCATCGTACTGGATGCGAATTACCATCCGGATGGGCGGGACCATTTTTACCAGGAAGCGGGAACAAACTGGCAGCAAAGTTTTATCCCGCAAGCTCAGTTGGATTGGTTGAGAGGCGTATTGAATGGAGCACAAAAACCGACCCTGGTCTTTTGTCATCACCCCCTCTATCGCTACGAATCCGAAAACACCTACTACGTGGAGAACCACGAAGCCGTTCAGCGGATTCTCGAAGCCTCAGGACAGATCCTGGCCGTCCTGCACGGGCACACCCATAGCGAAAAGACCCACGTCCAGGCCGGGATTACCTATGCGACTTTTTTAGGCATGGTAGATTATAGCGGCAGAAAAAATAACGCTTATGCGGTAATCGAGGTCTTTGGAGACGGCCGCATAGAAGTGACGGGTTACAAAAGGCTGGGGGACCGCGCCTTTTCCCCATCCTGAGAACACGATAAATCCTTTTTTTCTCTACCTTTGCGGGGATGCAAAAATCAAACACTTTACGCCTGTTGCTAATAGGGATCGTCTGTCTGAGTTACCACTCAGTTCTGGGACAGCTATTCCCTCAATTAGGGGCTCAGCGAGCCGGTATATCAGCGCTCACTTACCTCAAGATGGAGGTTAGTCCACGCTCGGCTGGTTTGGCAAGTGCAAACATTACCCTGACCGGGGACGCCTTTTCTACCTACACCAATCCTGCCACCATGGCGGAAGTAGAGACCTTTACGGCAGGGGCGGCCCATACGTTTTGGGTGGCGGATATTCCTTATACGTTTGTCAGCGCGATTAAACCTACCAAAAGAGCCGGGCACTTTGGCTTTTCGCTCAGTGGGCTGACTTCAGGAGCGATGGAGGTGCGAACCGCCTTCCAGCCGGAAGGAACCGGAGAACTGTTTTATGCGACTTATCTGACCGCGGGCCTATCTTATGCCCAAAGGCTGACGGACCAGTTTAGCTGGGGGGTTACAGCCAAATTTGTCCAGGAAAGACTGGCCGAATTCACCGCTAATACCGGCGTAGTGGATCTGGGCTTTTTATATGCTACCGATTTTAAAGACCTACGCTTTGCCGTCATGCTGCAGAGCTTTGGTCCGAACTCCGTGTTGCAGGGAGAAGTTGAATTGGATACTTCCTTCAACGCGCGACAGGTACAGCTCGACCCTTATCCGGCACCCACCATTTTTAAGCTGGGTATTTCCCTGATTCCGTGGAAATCTGCGGACGAGAGCCAAACCCTGACCACCCTTCTTCAACTCAATCACCCCAACGACAATGCGGAGAACATCCGCTTTGGCCTGGAATATAGCTACCGGTCTTTGCTCTTCGTACGGGCCGGCTACAAACTCAACGTTCGGGACCAGGACTTTCCCACCGCAGGCTTTGGCTTGCGCATGCGGGTAGGCCGACATCCCTTACAATTTGATTATAGCCTGGACCCCATGCGGTATCTAGGCATGGTGCATAGGGTTGGCCTGTCTTTGCGGCTCAATCCGGTTCAAGACCGTTAATTTCCCTGGAATAGCTATGAGGAAACTTTCTTTTTTTGTCCACGTTTTGATGCTCCCGGCTTTGCTGTTGACCGGTTGTGAAGGTTTTTGGGGAACCAAAACGGATACCGAGTTTTTGGACGAGCCGGTTTTTGACAACGAAACCTTTGCCTATGTTCCTATTCAACCCGTTTGGGATGAATTGACCGAGCCGGTGGACATCATTGCTGGCTGGGATGAACTGATGTATGTGGCTGATGCAGGATCGGAAGAAATTGTAGCCTACGATCAGGCAGGGAATGAGCAAGGAAGATATCCCATTCCGGGCCTGACTTCCATTGCCCAGGATCGTCGCCTGGATATCCTGGCCACCGGAACCCTGGATACGGTCATCAACGGCAATGCCTTGACCCTATCGGCCATTTATCGATTGGATCTCAATAAAAGGGGGCCTTACGGCTTGAACAATGCCAGCATCAAAGGCAAGATCATTCACCCTTTCTATTTTAAAACCGGTACCCCTAACGCGAGTGATGCGGCCGTCCGTCTGACGGGCATTGCTCCCTTAGCGGACAACCGCTATTATGTCTCCCGCCAAGGGCCCAGCAACAATCCCAACCAGTTTGGCGGGCCGGATAACTCCGTGCTGTTTTTTAGTGAGGCGGACGAATTCGTAACCCCCGTGGTGGTCAATACCACCATTGGTCTTTTTCGGGATTACTTCAAAACGCCTGTAAGCATTGCCAGCATCGCCCAACCGCCCCAGTCTCCGCTGGTCGATAACCTGACGGGAGATTTTCTTTTTGCCGGGCAGGATGAAAATGCGGTCCTTAAGGTGCAAAAAATCCTGCGGAGCGAGGATGACTTTGGGGTGAGCTATTCCGTGGCTGATCTCGCCTCCATCGATACCTCCAAAGCCTCGGGCTTTTTGCTCAGTCCTTTTAAATTTAGCCGACCCGCGGATGTAACCTTTGCCGGCGACCGGACCCGCTATATGTTTGTGGTAGATGCAGAAAAAGATTCCCTTTTTCAGTTCAACGCCAATGGGTTGGAGGGCATTAATCCTCCGGGAGGCTCTAGCTTTACGAAGAACATCAAGGTATCCTTTGGCGGTACAGGAACTGGCTTGCGCCAGTTTTCCCAGCCCAGTGGCGTCGCTTATCTGAATGAAATCGTATACGTAGCCGATGCGGGCAACGGAAGAGTACTGCGCTTTAAACTGACCTCGGATTTCGACTGATTTCTCTTTTTTTTTCGGACTTTTTGCGATTGCGTACTTGACCCTCTCAAATGGGCCAAAGTCTAACATTTGACCCCTCCCGAAGGGATATTTGCCTAACTCTGTATCACCGTCCGTTTTGATTTCCTTACCCGGGAACACCATGTGCAGAGATATCAGTCATGAGAGAAATTGCCGGCCTCCTGGTGGGGCTGTTGCTTGCTCTGAGTAATCCTTCCCTGGCTCAAAACGCGTCTTTTAGCGCTTCCGTGAACGCGGGCTGTAGCCCCCTCGTCGTAAATTTTGATGCTTCGCTTTCTGCTGGTCTGGGGCCACTCACCTATGTGTGGGATTTTGGCAATGGCAATACCACCACCGGCCAGAACCAGCAAAGTCCCGGCGCAGTCTACGTCAACCCAGGCACCTATACGGTCAGCCTCTATGTAACCGATGCCACAGGCAGTTCCAGTGCCATCGTCAACCAGACGCTGACGGTCTACGCCAATCCGCAGGCGGATTTTAGCCTGAGTGATACCCTGGGCTGTCCCCCGCTGACCGTGAATTTCAACGACCTTTCCTCTTCCCTTAATAATACTTTGGTCAGCTGGACGTGGGATTTTGGGGATGGCAATGCGGGTGCGGGACAAAATCCCAGTCATACCTATACCTCTGGAACCTATCCGGTATCTCTGATCGTGGAGGATGCTAACGGCTGCAAAGGGGTGGCAACTAAGCCCGCGGCGGTTTCGGTTTATCCCAGGCTGCAACTGGATTTTTCCACGCCCGATCCCCGACGTACCTGTAACAATAGCCTGATCGTGAACTTCAGCAGTACGGTCAGTCCGGTGGCGGCAGGGTATACCTACCTTTGGGAGTTTGGGGATGGAACCACCAGCACCCAGCCCAATCCCACTAAGACCTACAACAACTTTGGCTTATTCGATGTGAAGCTCAGGGTGACCGATCCGGCGACGGGCTGTGAGACAGTCCTGGAAAAAACGGAATACATTCAGCTCCTCAACAATGTGTTGAATTTCACTTCTGTCCAGGCTCCGGGTTGTAATCCCGTGGTGAACTTTGCCCAGCAAATCAGCATCCTGCAGCCCGACTTCGTGCTGAGCTGGGATTTTGGGGATGGAGATACCCTCAGTGGATTGGCGCAGAATCCGGCGGTGCTCAATCCCAGTCATACCTATCAGACCACCGGAAGCTATACGGTGAGTCTGAGCGTAGACATGGGCGTATGTCAGCTGAGCTACACCGCCCCCAATCCCATCAATACCCAGGGAGCACCCCTGGCCAGCCCTGCCGCTGATACCAGCCGGGCCTGTCAGCCGAGTTTGCCGGTCAATTTCACCGCCAATGCGCCCGATGCGGTCAGTTGGCTGTGGGACTTTGGGGATGGCACTACCTCTCAGCAAGAGAATCCGTCCCACCTCTATACCGCCCTGGGCACCTATCCGGTCAGCCTGACCATCACCAATGCGCAGGGCTGTGGGGCCACCTATGCCCTGGTAGACACCATCTTCATCGGCCCGCCGGTCGCGGCTTTTGCCCACAACCTCAACGACTACACCGTCTTTCCAGATATGTGGGATGGACGCGACCCCAGTGTGATCCGAGGTGGCTGTCTACCACTGGATATTACCTTCACCGATCAATCCTTCTCACCCACGCCCATTGTGGATTGGAGCTGGGATTTTGGGGATGGCAATACCCTCACCGGCGCCAATGGCAATCCGCTCCATACTTATACCACCGAAGGGGTTTTCTCGGTGAGCCTGACCATTACCACCGCAGATGGCTGTGTCAGTACGGTAGCCTGTGATTCCTGCATCCGGGCGGGGTACAGACCCACCGCTTTGCTGGACACCACGGGTTATCCGCTGTTGCAATGCTGTAGCGCCAATTCCCTCTTCCAAAATGCCACTGATACCTCGACCATTGACTATGTCTGGTATGCCGTGACCACGGGGGACTGGCATGGGGTGGTGATCGACGACACCACTAATGGCAACTGGGACTTTGGGTCTACGGTGCCCGTCTTTCAGGATTCCGGGCAATATGTGAGCACCACTTTTTACACCTATAACTATGGCTGCGTGGATAGTTTTTTGTTAAAAGACTGGACCATGTTGCGGCCGCCTTATGCCTCTGGAGGCATAGATGATCTGCCCTGTGAAACCAATTTTCCGCCTGGCGGGGTGGTGGTATTTGATACCAGCAATACCCTTTTTCTCCTGGATACCGCCTACATCGACAGCGTGGAATGGACCTTTCCCGGCGGTGTCACCTATAATGAATTTTATCCGACCCATACCTTTCCCGATACGGGGGCCTACTGGATTGGGGTGGAGGTCTGGAATTTTGATAATGGCTGTAGTTGCAAAACCTCCGGCGAACAAATCCTCAAAATCGTGGCGGAGCCGGATACCAGTTTTTCGGCCGCTCCTACCCAGGGCTGTGCGCCTTTGACGGTCAACTTTACGGGGCCAGTAGCCAATGTGAGTTCGTGGCGCTGGAAAATCGGGCCCTATACGTCGACCGATCCAAATCCGGTGGTCACCCTGACCGAAGTGGGGAATTACGATGTGGAACTGATCGTGGCCAATGCGGATGGCTGCGCGGATACGGTATACCGACCGGATTTTATTCAAGTATCCGGAGTCAATGCACAGATAGCCGCAGATGCTACAGTAGGCTGCTTTCCCTTGACGGTTAATTTTCGGGATTCTTCTTTTACCACTGATCCGGTGGTGAGCCGGGTCTGGGATTTTGGCTGGGGCAATGTGCTCAACGGCAATGATTCGCTGACCACTTTTACCTTTGACTCTCTGTTATTGCCACCTGATCAGCAACTGATTGGTTGGCCGGTAGTGCTCACGGTAACCGATGTTTCGGGTTGCTCAGGCAGTGATACCCTCTGGATCAAGCCCATTCAACCCATCGCTACGTATACGGCGGATAGCCTAAAGTTTTGTCAAGGAGATTCGCTACTGTTACGCGGGGGAGCAGGAGATAGCCTGGCGATCAGCAACCTCAGCTACCAGTGGCAGTTTACCGGCATCAATGCTCCCAATAGCCCCCTTCGCGAGCTCGGAGCTTTTTTCCCTTCGGGAGGAGACTACACCATTCAACTCACGGTAACGGATTCGCTGGGCTGTCAGGCCAGTCGCCTGGACAGTTTTTCCGTCATTCCCAATCTGCCGCAGGTAGATTTTACTTCCGATCCCCGAGGAGCGCTTTGTCCGCCTTTATTGGTCAATTTTGAGGACTTGAGTACGCCTGGGTTGGCTCCCATTACCCAGTGGCAATGGGACTTTGGGGACGGAACCTTTTCTTCTCTGTCCAATCCGATCAAGATCTACAGTGATTTTGGGGGCTACGATGTAAGCCTGACCCTCACCGACTCCCTGGGGTGTACGGCCACGATCCTGATGCCGGATTTTATTACCCTGACGGGCATCAGCGGGGATTTCACCATGTCTGATGTGGAAATTTGTGCCAATGAGGCCATTTTTTTTCAAGCCACCTCTCCGCAGGCTGCTACCTATACCTGGGATTTTGGGGATGGCGAAATCGGCTTTGGGGCGCAGGTCAGTCATGTGTACGACCAGCCCGGAGGACGCTTACCGGCGCTGGTTCTGGAAGATTCCACCGGGACCTGCACCACCACCATTCAGGATACCCTGCAAGTCAATCCCTTACCGCAAATTGCCATGCCACCGGATACCAGCTTTTGTGAGGGGGGCGTGGCTACCTGGAACGTGGGACAGCCGGGCGTCAGCTATGCCTGGAGCACGGGCGATACCACCGCCATTTTTCAAGCGACCCAAAGCGGGACCTATAGCGTTAGGCTCACTTTCCGAGATACGGGCTGTGAAGCGGACAGCCTGGTAAATCTGACCGTCTTTCCCTTGCCTGAGGTCTCCCTGGGGGGAGATGCCCTGCTCTGTGAAGGCGATACCTTGCGCCTGGAAGGGGTGAGTCTGGATAGCATTCGCACCTGGAGCTGGAGTCATCCCAGTCTTTTTGCCTTGCCGCCCCAAGAACGTGCCCTGAGTTTTGCCCAGGATCAGGCGGTATGGTTGCGGGTTTCGGATCAAAACGGCTGTGAAGCCATCGATACCATCCTGGTAGAGGTGGTACCTGAACCCATTCTGGACCTGAGTTATGATCCTTTGTGTTGGGGAGATACGCTGCTGCTGGATGGCAGTCCGCAAAATTTTGATGCGCCCCTGGCTACCTATACCTGGTGGCGGGATGGGGAACCCCTCCCTTTTCAGACGCCCCAGATTGCAGTAACGGACTCAGGGATTTATGAGGTCTTGTTCAGCCTGCGAGGCTGTCAGGATGAAACGAGCATACCGGTCTTTTTTCATCCCCTGCCTCCCGGTGATCGTTATTACGAAGTCGATAACTGTGTGTATAAAGGCCAGCCGGTAAGCCTGGATGCTGGTCCGGCTGCCGCATATTACTGGCCCCATACTTCAGCCTTCACCCGTACCGTAGAAGTGGTGGATTCTTTGATCTATGATTTTCGGGTAACCAATGAATTTGGCTGCCATCACTGGGATAGCATCCGGGTGGTCGATGTCTGTCCACCCAATCTCTACGTACCCAACGCTTTTACCCCGAATGAGGACGGCACCAATGACCGCTTTGGCATTGGCTATGATTACCTGGACCAATTCGAGTTGAAGATCTTCAGCCGCTGGGGCAAGCTGCTGTACCAAACCCGGACTCCCTGGGATTTCTGGACAGGTTATTATGGGGGAAGGCAGGTCCCGGAAGGCGTATACGTTTGGGTGGTGACCTTTAACGGAACGCATCCCGAGCACCGCAAATTGATTACCCGAAGCGGAACCGTAACCATTATTCGCTAACGTGCTTCTGGATGCTCTGCAAAGTACTGGGCAGTGCGCTGGGCCAAATTCTGCCGGATATTGAGCCAGAATAAATTGATGTCTGCGAAATGATAGTTTTTGGTAGGGACGATGGGAATGGGACGGCTCACCCATAAAATGCCCTGGTGGGCCTTTACGACGAGGTGCTTATCCACCACGGAGAAGTTTTTGCCCACGAAGCCCAGGTGCTCATCAGCGGCATTGGCTTCTCCATCTCTGCGCCAGGTGACCGGATTGACCACCACGGCATTTTTGTAAAAAGTTTCCAGGGACTTAGGCTCACTGCCTTCTCGCCAGGAGCACCAACCCAACACACAGCCAGTTTGCTCCGGACGTTCGCCTACCGGAATGGAGCTAAAAGCCGATTCCTGGAAAGGCCAGCCAGGCACATAGGCGGCAACCATGCGTTTCTGTAGCTCGGTGCCGTCTATTTTGTCCCGCAACAACCAAAGGCCTAACAAAGAGCCTTGGGAATGTCCGGCAATGACAAAGGGTCTCCCCTGGTTGAGATTCTGGATGAAATAGTCAAAAGCGGCCAGCACATCTGAATAGGCCAACTCCAAGGCTTTGCGCTTAGAGACGGTATCCTCTGTGAAAAAGCCGCCAAAGTTCATTTGCCGATAGCGGGGAATGAAAAGTTGCCCACTTTCGTTAAAGGCCGTGGCCTGGTTTTTTATCGCGTATTCATCAATCACCCCGTTAAGCTCCTCATCAAAGATCGACGCATTCCAGGCCACCCCTTTGTTGAAAATGGTCGGATAGATATAGAAAACGTCCACTTTGGGTTGGTCATCCTGCCTGGAAGTCAGGGTCTTCGGAATAGAATCCGCATAATCCTTTTTATCCGGGAGACAGGACCAGGCAGTTTCCTGGCTGTAATCCGGCGCTTCCGGAATGGGATAGGCTTCGAAGGCCTTTTTGGGGGGATTGTCCCGGCTACAGGAGGTGAGGATGATACCGGACAGGGCAAAAAGAAAGATGAGGTTTCGCATGAAGTAGGCATTTGTCCTATGTAACATGGAAAATACGAGAGAGGTTTCCTTTTCCCAAGCTTTTTTCCGTCTTCGCCTTCCAATTCCTAACTTGAACCCAGCTAACGTAAATCCTATGAAAAGACGTATTTGGTGGGTATTGGGGGGAGCCTTGTTATTGATGGTCATCTCATTTTTAGCGGTGTTGAAACCGCTGGACGAGACCCCTTATCAGCAAACGACCTATTATCAGCAAACCATGAATACCCTGGTGCAGGCGGCGAAACAGCCGTTGGCGCAACCGGGAGACAGCATGGAAGCAGGCTGGGGGAAAGCCAGTTTGATCCCGCCATTTGCGACCCCGCTGGCGGGCTATGGCATGCGTGAAGGTGCCTTAGCTGAAGGGGTAGGGGATTCTCTGTGGGTAAAAGCCTTTTTCCTGGACAATGGCACCACTACGGCGGCTATTCTGGCTTTTGATCTGCTGATCGTCCCGCCTTTGTTGGTAGAGAAAATGGCCGCCCGGCAGGAGGAATTACCGCTGACTGCGGCCCAATGTTATCTCACGGCTACCCATACGCACGCCAGCCTGGGAGGATTTGCTCCGGGAAGAACCGGAGAGTCTTTTGCTGGTCCCTATGATGAAAAAGTCATTGATTGGTTATTTGAGCAAGGGAAAAAAGCCCTGGTTCAGGCGCAAGCTCGTCAGCAGCAGGTCGCAGTAAGCTATGTGATGAGCCACGATGCAGATTTGGTGTATAACCGACTGGTAGGAGAAAAAGGCACCGAAGATCCCTGGCTTAGAGGCATCCGCTTTCAGCCTGACAGTGGAGCTGCGGCCTATTTTCTCACCTTTGGCGCGCATGCCACCTGCCTGCCCGGTGAGTTCATGCAATATCACGGAGACTATCCCGGAAGCTTGGTGAGCAATATGGAAGCCCGGGCAGACATTGAGCTGGCCGCCTTTGCGGCAGCAGGAGTAGGCTCTATGGGACCCGAAGGGGAGGATAAAACGGATGCAGAGCAAGTGCAGTGGTTAGGAGAGGGCCTGGCTCAAAAAGTAGTAGAACTTGAGCGTGAAGGCATGACGGCTACTTATCCTCATCAGTTGGGGATCGCCCGCTATCCGATAGATTTGGGAGAACCGCAGGTTCGTATTTTCAAGCAATGGCGTTTGCGTCCCTGGGTATTTGAGTCCCTTTTTGGTAAACCAGCCTTTTATCTATCTGTCTTACAATTGGGCGATATCAAGATGATCGGACTCCCGGCAGAACTCTCGGGTGAATTGAGCGTGGGGCTTTCCTCTCCAATGGAGCAGGTCATCCTCACCAGCTTTAACGGAGGCTATGCTGGTTATATCACCGATGACCGCTGGTATGACATGGAAAGCTATGAAACCTGGACCATGAATTGGTTTGGGCCCGGGAATGGGGCTTACTTCCGCGAAATGATTCAGGGAGCCAAACGCCTTAAGTAAAAAACTGGCTCCCTTGGCCTATTATCCCTATTTTTGCCCCACAATCCGAACTAAATGAAACTTTCCGCAGACTTGATCATCGATAGCCCCACAGGGTGGATCGATACCGTGATGAATGACTTCGATGCCTTCTTACAGGACCACGCCAATTGCGAGCGGAAGGCTTCTTCTATGGCCATGAGCTTCGTCGCCAAATATCCCGACCGGCTGGCCATCATTCCGGAATTGATTGAGACTGCGGTGGAGGAACTGGAGCATTTTCAACAGGTGTATGCCATCATGGAATCCCGGGGCATAGGCTTGCCTGCCGCCATGGGCAAGGATGAGTATGTAGCTGATCTGTTGAAGAGTTGTCGGACTGGCCGGGAGGAAAGATTCATGGACCGTATGCTTTGGGCCTCAGTGATTGAGTGCCGGGGCGCCGAACGCTTCCGTCTGGTATATGAAGCCTTACCTCCGGGAGAGCTCAAGAAGTTTTACCACGCCCTCTGGGCTTCCGAGGCTAAACACGGTCATATTTTTGTGAAGATGACCCTGAATTATTTTTCCGAAGAAGTGGTCGAAAAAAGGTTGGAAGAATTGGTCGCTATAGAGGCAGATGTTCTACGTGGCTTGCCCCTGCGTCCTGCCTTGCATTGACCCCTTTTTCTTGCCTCAATCCCTTTCTATGCGGTATATGGCTGGTAGTTCCCGCCCTTTTTCTGCATAATCCAACCCATATCCCAGGACGAAATCCGGGGGGATCTGAAAGCCCACATAATCGGGTTTATACCTACCCTTAAAATTAGCTTCTTTAAACAAAAGTGAACAAATGCTTACCGAAGCTGGTTGATCTTTCATCAGATAGTCCATCAGGACGTCGCAAGTGAGGCCTGTGTCGATGATATCTTCCACGATCAGCAGGTGCTGATCTTTGAAGGTAAGGCGAGGGGGTAGAATCCATTTTACCTCACCGCTGCTTTCCAGCCCTCCTCCATACGAGGCGAGTTGGATAAAATGCAGGGCCGGCTGAAAATCGAGCAGTCGGATCAGGTCTGCGGCGAAAATGAAGGACCCTTGTAGGACTGGCAGCAAGGTGACGGCCTTGTCAGCATAGGTCTGATTGAGTTCTTCGGCCAGGCTTTGTAGGCGGAGATTGATCTGGTTTTCCCGGATATAGGGAACAAAACGTTTGTCGTGAATTTGAACAGATTCTGACATGTGCTGGAATGAAGGATCGCGGATGCAGGTAAAAATACAGGATAGCTGGGAAAAATAAAGCTTTATCCAATGTGGCCAGCCTTTGGGACGTTATCAAAACGAGTGAAACAGATCCTGCATATATTTCTTCCCCATAATGTGGATAACCTTTCTTATTTAGGGGGAGAACAAATGCTACATTCCATGAAACAAATGCAAACATTTGTGTAACTTTGTCTTAACGTTTAACCTTACTGAATACTCGTGAGTGATCAAATAAAACACGAGTGTGGCATTGGCCTCATTCGTTTGTTAAAACCGCTCGATTATTACCAGGAAAAGTACGGGACTGCTCTCTGGGGGCTGCAAAAAATGTACCTCCTCATGGAGAAGCAACGCAACCGGGGGCAAGATGGCGCCGGCCTCGCTGTACTGAAACTAAACGTGCGTCCCGGTCGCCCCTACATGAAGCGTATTCGGGATAACAAAACCAACCCCTGGACCAATATCTTTGAGAAGATCGGGGAGTATAAGGACGAATACCAGGACGAATTCCCCGAATCCCACCAGGAAGCCGAAACCCTCAAGCAACATTTTCCCTTCGCCGGGGAGGTCATGCTGGGGCACCTGCGCTACGGAACACACGGGAGTTATGGCATCCAGGCTTGTCATCCGGTGGTCAGAACCCACGAATACATCAATCGGGCCCTGGCCTTGGCCGGAAACTTTAACCTCACCAATGTCGATTACCTCTTCCAGAAGCTCGTAGAATTGGGGCAGCATCCCCGCTACCAGACCGATACCGAAACCATGCTGGAAAGGATCGGTCATTTCCTGGACGTAGCTAATGAGGACCTTTATCGAAAACTCAAAAAAGAAGGCTACACCAGGAATGAGACCGCCAGGCTGATCTCCGAAGAAATGAGCATGGTGAAGATCATGAGGAGTGCAGCTAAAGCCTGGGATGGAGGCTACGTTATAGGAGGCATGGTCGGCAACGGCGATGCCTTTATCGTTAGAGACCCGCACGGTATCCGTCCCTGTTTCTATTATCACAATGACGAGTTTGTGGTGGCAGCCTCGGAGCGCTCTACCATCAGCAACGTCTTCAACCTCCGGCCAGCAGAAATCAATGAACTGGAGGCCGGACATATCCTCAGCGTCAAAGCCCGTGGCCAAATTAAGGTTAAGGCTTTTACCAAGGCCAAGGAAAAGAAAAGTTGCTCCTTTGAGCGAATTTATTTTTCCCGTGGATCTGATCCGGATATCTATAAAGAGCGGAAAGAACTAGGGCGGTATATCGTGCCTAAGGTGCTGGAAAAGGTCAATCATGATCTTGAAAACACCATTTTTGGGTTTATTCCCAATACCGCAGAGAGTTCTTTCTGGGGGATGGTCAAAGAACTGGAGGACTATCTGAATGAACAAAAGGTAGAGTGGATACAGGCCCTGGAAGGAAAAGGGACCCAGGAAGAAATCACCAAGATCATCAATATGCGTCCTCGGGTGGAAAAAATCATCCTCAAGGACGTGAAAATGCGGACCTTTATCGCTGATGATGCGAACCGGGATGAAATGGTCGCCCACGTTTACGATATTACTCGAGGGATTGTGCGCAATGGGGTAGACAACCTCGTATGCATTGATGATTCTATCGTACGGGGCACCACCCTCAAGCGCAGTATCTTGCACATGCTGGAGCGCCTCAAGCCACGCAAGGTGGTCATTGTTTCTTCTGCTCCGCAAATCCGCTACCCTGATTGCTATGGCATCGATATGTCGCAGATTGATAGGCTGGTAGCTTTCCAGGCCGCGATCGCGCTATTGAAAGAAACCGGACAGGATGGGATTATTCATAAGGTGTACCGCAAAATCATCAATATGCGGGAAGAAGGGGTCCTGCATGAGCGAAATATCGTGAAGGAAATTTATGCCCCTTTTACTGAAGATGAAATTTCCGCCAAAATCACCGAGATCTGCCGTCCCGAGGGATTTGGACCAGAACTGGATATCGTATATCAGCCGCTGGAAAACCTACCTAAGGCCATGCCCAACCATCTGGGAGATTGGTATTTTTCCGGGGACTATCCCACGCCAGGTGGAAACCGGGTAGTGAACCAGGCTTATATCAATTTTTATGAAGGGAAGAATGCCCGCGCTTACGCCATGAACCCAGTAAGCTAAGGCCTTTCAAATAGAACAGTGTAAGCGCCATCCCAGCGGGATGGCGCTTTTTCTTTAGCTTTTTTGAGACGGATAGGGAAGGGCCATTTTTCTTCCATATATGCTTGTCATCCCGGAAGTGCCTCTGACTGCAAGGAGGTAAGCTATCCGGGTCCAGGATTTCGACATTTATTTCGTCGGAGGTCTCTGCGATCCTTCTGTAATCATGGAGACCCCGGATAAGGCTTTTCCCTATCGGTCAAATGCCTTTCCGGGGTGACATATTTGTGAGTGGTTGGGATTTCAAGAAGCGTTTTGATGAAATCATCTCTGCCTTCCATATGCTTGTCACCCCGGAAGCTCCTCAGACCGTAGGGAGGTTTTTGCGATCTTTATGCAATCAAGGAGACCCCGGATAAGTCATTTTCCCTATCGGTCAAATGCCTTTCCGGGGTGACATATTGGTGAGTGGCTGGGATTTCAGGAAGCGGTTTGATGAAATCATCTCTGCCTTCCATATGCTTGTCACCCCGGAAGCTCCTCCGACCGTAGGGAGGTTTTTGCGATCTTTATGTAATCATGGAGACCCCGGATAAGGCTTTTCCCTATCGGTCAAAGCCTTTCCGGGGTGACATATTGGTGGGTGTTGGGGGATCAAGAAGCGTATTGATGAAATTTTGGCTTATGCAACATTCGGGATGGCTCATTTTTTTAGCCTTTGGCTGGTAACCTTTTACTGCTTCAGGGTACTGGGGAATAAAAATCCTATGAAATATCCCTCTCTCCTGATCTTGCTCGCCTGTTTTTGCCTGGCCTGTGGGCAGGATGCTGATGCTGAAAAGAGTGCGCAGTCTGCCGAACATGGGGCCAGTGGGCCGCTGGCTCAGGTAGTCAATCAAACCGAAGAAAAACCGGGCTTGGCCGGAACCTACACCGGCGATATACAAGGGACACCAGCAAGCCTGGTCTTTGAACAAAAGGGTACGGCTTTATCAGGAGAGCTAAAGGACCAATCCGGCTATACCTACTACCTCGAAGGGCAGGCGGAAGGCTTATCAGGCACTGGTAAACTCACCGATTCTCAGACGGGTACCAAACTGGATTTCGAAACCAGCCTGGAGGGCTCCCAACTGAGCTTTACCTTTTACACCTATAACCAATTTACCGGAGAGCGGCAGCCCTTTCATCTTCAGTTTACCAGGGCTAATGGCCAGGCGCCCGCCCAAACTCAGGCCCAAAGCCAGGGTGGGGGAGGAGACAATCGTCTGGTCGGTACCTGGCGAACTACTAGTAGCCAGACGAGCGGAAGCTTTAGCATGGTGTCTGAAACCTATTTACAGGTCTTTGGCAATGGCACATATTTCTATGGGAATAGCCGGGTTGTGGGCGGCGGCGGAGCAGGGAGTTTTGATTCAGGCAGCGATGGCAGTGGAACGCGCGGAAAGTGGAAAACCCAAGGAGAACAAATCCTGATCTCTGAGGAGGGCAGTGGATTCTATCCTTTTGCCCGCTACTATATTGAAGGCTATAAGATGATGCTTACCTATGGAAATGGAGAGCGGGAAATCTGGAACAAAATAGAATAGCAAATATAAACTTTCAAAATATTTTGAAAGTTTTGAACAAATCATAAACCATGTCGTAGGTATAAGTAATACTTCACTTATTGCCTACGACATGTTACTTACCCGTCCCAACCCCAACCCTCTCCTTCGCCGCCTGCATCTGGCGCGCCCTCAAGTCAAGCAGGAAGTCCTTGACCACTATGAAGTTGCCGGACCGGATTATGCCTACTGGAGCCGGGCCTTCAATATGCACTTTGGTTATTTCGCCTGGGGCATGAACCCCTTCAAGCTAGAGCCTATGCTCGAGCGCATGAATGCGGAAGCGCTGGACCGTTTAGGCTTACCGGAGGAGCAGGAGAGCCTGATCGGGGATCTGGGATGTGGGCTGGGAGCGACCAGCCGGTATGCAGCCAGAAGATTTGGCGCGGCGACTGTTCTGGGATTTACGGTAGTTCCCTGGCAGGTTGAGCAAGGCAACCAACTCCACGAAGCAGCGGGTTTGGATGACCAGGCGCATGTGTTCCAGGGCGATTTTCGAGCTCTGCCCTTACCGGACAATTCTCTGGATGGCGTGGTGGCCCTGGAAAGTAGCTGTTATGGCACGGGAGAGGATAAAGCTGATTTTTTAGCGGAAGTGTATCGGGTGCTCAAGCCAGGGGGCCGATTCGTAGTCGCGGATGTGTTCCGCAAGCATTCCAAGCCCTTACCCGGTCTGATAGCCCGGGCCCACCGGCAACTGAGCAAGTTCTGGGCTTTTCCAGGACTGGCGGTCAGAGACCGCTGGCTGGAACGGACCCAAAGCCTGGGGTTTACGGAAGTCAAGGCAGAGGAAATCTCCTGGAAGGTAGCTCCCTCTGTCATGCACGTGCCCAAGACCATCGTGAAATTTGTGTGGGATTATTGGAAAACGCATCGCAAAGTGGGGATTGCCCGGGAAAGATGGGAGCATGTGAAAGCCTCCTTCCTCTGCATTGTTCTCGGATTGGCTCGTCCGCATATTGGATATTACTTCATGAGCGGGCGTAAGCCTGCCTAGCGATACTGCGTAAAAAATGCGCTTAATTCTGCCCGGACCTTTTGATAGAGAGCGTCCGGGTTTTCTGTAGATAAGATACCGTGGTCTACCCCTTGCAGACAGATAAAGCGCGTATCTGTGCCCAGGGCTGGGAATAAGCTGCGCGAGCCCGCCACGGTAGGGACAGTAAGATTGGCAAAAAGGCGCACCCATCGCTCCTCGATTTCAAAATCCGATGAATCAAGGTCCAGATCAGCTGCCTCATAATCGCGGATAAAGCGTTGGAAAGGCAGCCCTTGTTCAATGGGCACAATCCGGTCCTCCGTGCCATGCATCATCAGAATGGGACCATGAGCCCCTTCGGCCAGGCTGGGAGAGAACACCCCGCCTGAGAGAGACGCAAACGCCCTGATCCGGTCAGAACCAATTTTTTCCTGTCCTACAAAAGGCAGGCAATTCAAGCAATCGGTTTTTTCCAGGTCAAAATACGCGGCCGCCTCCTGATCATCCAGCAGGGCATAACTCAGACTCAGTATGCCTCCTGCGCTATAGCCGGCCAGGTAGAACCGGTCTTCATCCAGCCCCCGTTCTCTGGCCTGGGCAT
This sequence comes from Bacteroidota bacterium, assembly GCA_038527215.1. GTDB lineage: Bacteria > Bacteroidota > Bacteroidia > J057 > J057 > JAWPMV01. Next base: position 108,621 of record JBCBGC010000002.1, on the reverse strand, counting down.
GCAGAAAACGGACGGCTGTATGTACATCCTGTAGGCTTTTATAGACTTGCTGTCGGAAAAATCTTCGCGGAGTCAATACCCCCGTTATGACCTCCGCAGAGGAAAGCCCATCCCCCAGCAGGCGATAGTTGACGACCGCACAGTGAAAGCCTGCCCGAGCCAGGTCCTGAGCGAGGCGACGCATGTCTGGATCATTTTTACTTCCGGTCAAAAAGGCGCCTGGATGTAGGAGGATAACCAGGGGATTTCGGGCCTTAGGGGTTTCTGTTTGGTAAAAATCCAGGCGCAGGTCCATTTCTTCCCTTTCGGCATATACCACCTCCTGTACTGAAGCGGATATTTTTCCCTGATTAAAAGGCGCAAATCCTGCTGGCCAGTAATCAGTCTCATACTGGCCTACCGAAAGCGTTAACTGGCTTTTGTCCCCTTCCTGATGTGGGTACTGAAGCGGCGGGGCTGATTCACAAGCCAAGAGGATAAAGAGGAGGCAAAAACTGGACAGGAGACGCATGTGGGACTTTTCTTTTCTATGGGACGGGAAAATTGAGAAAAAGTTGACAAAGCCCAAGCACAAAAAGAGCCTGGAGATGATAAAAATCATTTTCCCTACTAAAGGAACTCATTCCGGGCCTGAAGCAATGGGAGTAGCTTGCTTTCAGAATCAAGAACATGCAAAAGTTTCGTCCCACATATTGGCTTCTTTTCCTCTTGCTTCCTGTGTTGGTGGCCAGTGCGCACAGCTGGGGTCCCAAGCCTACCGAGGCGGACCGTCTGCGGGCGTTTTTGAAACCCCTGGCCGGTACCTGGGCAGATGAAAAGGCCCTGGTAGAAACACCGGAAGCCAGCGCCTGGCAGATTCAGATTGACCCCAGCCGGGTACAAGGAGGGGAAGCGCTGATTTTGGTGCAGGAATATTGTGGAGAAGGGCAGGCTGACTTTTTGTACTTCCGTTTGGTAGGCAAAAAGCTCATCATGACGGGTGCAAGCCGGGACGGATGTCGGATTCACATGGACCGCATTGAGTATGTAACGCTGGAACCCCGTTATCGGCAGGAAGATACGGTACTGATGTATCGGGCCCGGGAAGTTGAATACCAGAATGAGGTCAACCTCCCTTTGTATCGTCGGCCTAAAACCCCTGAAATTAGCCGATTCTGGGCTTGTGGTCTGCAGGATAAACTTACTGAGGTTTTGAAAACCAGCCCCTACCGCATCCTGGATGCCTTTGATCGCCCGGTCAGCGTGGAAGAAGCTTTTGGCCGACCCGATCTGGTGCAGGAACTGGAGTTTTTTGAAGCAAACACCGTCCTCTGGCCTACCTATGAAGAACTTTGTATTCGCACGCCCTTTGATATCGTCAATATCCCGCTGAGCGGCGCTACGCCTATCTATCAGACGTTCGCCATTGAATGGGATCCCCAGGAAATCCGCTTGTACCGGACCTTCCGTTTCCAGGCAGAGTCTGGTGACATGATAGGCCTTCGCAAAGGGCCCCTGGCCTATCGGATAGAATTACCTATGGCCCCTTTACCGATCCCTTATCACTGACCTTTTTTTATCTCATCATCATGCTAAACAATCCAACATATCTAGGCCTATGGCTCGACTATCGGGAAGCCCATCTGGTGCGGCTGGCAGATGGACAGGTAGAAACTGAACAACTAACCTCTGAAGTAGAGGACTTCAACGTCCGGGGAGGTTCCCGTTCCGAAACTCCTTTTGGCCCGCAGGAAAATGTAGCCGAACGAAGATATCAGGAACGGAAACGCCACCAGGTGAAAGCTTTCTGGGAGCTGCTCCTGCCTGCCATCAACCAGGCTACTTCGGTTTACCTGATTGGACCCGGGATGGCTAAAAAAGAGTTCTTACACTTCCTGGAGGCCACAATGAAATCTGATATTCCTCCTATAAAGCTGGAAAACGCAAGTCGCATGACACCCCGGCAATTGATCGCCAAGGTCAAAGCCCATTTTGAACTTTCGCCCCGCTGGACCTCTGTTTCTAAAGCTCAAACCAGAAAATAATGAAAACTGCAACCAGAGTAATGTTAGGCCTGGACTTATCATCTACCGATTATACCATCCTGTCTTATCTCAGCTATTTTTCTGAGCTCCTGCCGATAGATAAGGCCTATGCGCTGCACGTAAATCCCGGTCTGGAATTGCCAGCCTATGCGAAGCATGCCCTGGAAGAAGAAAAGTTTGTCCCCTTGGATGAGCAGATCAAAGAGCTCATGCAGGACCGGATTACAAAAAAGCTGGGGAAGCCGGATTTTGCCGTGGACATTGACGTACAGGAAGGAGATGTCACCGAGCAAATGCTCCATTGGGCCAGGGTGAAGCAGATCGATTTGACCCTGGTGGGCCAGAAGGCCATTCATCTGGGTTCTGGCTTAGCGGCCAAAAAACTGGCCCGTCGTTCAGAAACCGACATTTTGTTTGTCCCGGAGTTGAATACGCCAGTCTTGCAGACCATTCTGGTGCCTACCGATTTTTCCGATGATGCTACTTATGCGCTGGAGAAAGCCATCGCTCTGGCTCGGGAAAAGCAAGGGCAGATCAAGGTCCATCTCCTGCATGTGTACGAGGTGCCTTCCAATGTTCACTTTGAATTATATAGGACCAAAGAGCAATATGAAAGCCTTTTTCGGGATAATGTCACGGCCTACTGTGCGCAATATCTGGCCGGAATGGATACGGAAGGCGTTGAACTGGAAACGCATTTTGTCCAAAAAAGCGGTCTGCAGAGTGCCCGCCAGGTGATAGACGTCGCAGATGCCATAGATGCAGATCTGATCATGCTGGGGGCCAACGGACATTCTCCGGTCTATTCTTTCCTGCTGGGCAGTTTTACAGAAAAACTCCTTAGCTATAACGAAGGCTATCCCATCTGGGTCTTGCGGAAACCTGAAACCCAGGCTCGTCTGCAGGAGAAAACCCAGCAGGCTGGAGCGGTCCGCAGTTAAGCTTTGTTCCACCTATCAATCAACTATCATGTCAAACCAAATATTAGTTCCTACTGACTTTTCACCTCCTGCGACCTATGCTGCGGACCTGGCCATGAAACTGGCGGTTCCGATGAGTGGAACGGTGCATTTTTTCCATCGCATGTTCATTCATCCCGCCTGGCAAACCCTGCGTCCTGAGCAGCAGGCCCAGTATCCTGAGTCAAGAGAAATCTTTGAGAAAGGCCAGCAGAATTTTCGGGACTTGCTCGCCAGGTATCCCGGGACGCCTGTGCCCTATCATACGACCTATACCACGGGAGATCTCTACCGGGCCGTCTATGATTATATCGACAACCATGATATTCAGTTGATCGTGATGGGCTCAAGCGGCGCAGATGGCTGGAAAGAATGGATGTTTGGGTCCAATGCTCAGAAGATCGTACGTCATGCCCACTGTCCGGTCCTGATTGTCAAGCATCCGGTGAAGGAGGCCCGCTTTAAGCATATCCTCTTTGCCTCTGATTTTTCTGATGAAGCCATGGCCCCATTCGAAAAGTTGATTGCTTTTGGTCGTCATTTTGGTTCTCATATCCATCTCCTGCATGTAGCGGCATATCCTGAGTTCAACATTACGCCGGGAGATGTCAAGCGGATGAAAAAGTTCGAGGAGAAATGCTGGGCCCTGCCTTGCACCATCCACGGGATGGGAGACCTGAGTATTGAGTTGGGGATCACGCATTTTACCAAGGAAAAAAACATAGATCTGGTAGCCGTAGCGGCTCAGGGCAAAGGGCCTTTGAAGCGCATGTTGACTGGCAGCATCACGGAGTCGCTGGTCAATCACCTGGAAATACCGGTGTTGGCTATCAATACCAAGGAGTTAAAGGAGGAGGAAGTGCCCAGCCCGCACTTACCCTTAGTTCCTCTGCAACTCTAGGAAGAATTCAAGCATGAGCGGCTTCTTCGAAAGCCGTAGGGCAGTGTTGGTGGGTCGCCATTGGGTGGCCCACTCTTTTTTGCTCGATCCTGGTCAGAATGACAAAAGTCACTCCGGCTTTTGGGCTTCGTCATTTCTGTATTTCGGACTTCTGGCCTTATTGAGAAAAAGCCCAAAATCATGTCTGGAATCAATCGCATTATGGTCGCCCTGGATCACAGCCTTTTGGATGTGCATCTCATCAAGTACACGGCTTTTCTCAGCCATTATCTTCAACCAGAGCGTATTTATTTTATCCATATTCTCCCGGACCTTACGGAGGAAGCCTGGCCTTCCTCCGGACCGGGTGCTGCTGTGCCAGCGGATGAACAATTGAGAGCGGAGTTCCGAATCCTGCTGGATACCCACTTCCCGGAGCATGAAGACTTTGGCAGTCGCCTCCAAATCATCGAAGGTCATCCAGCCGAAAAATTGCTCCATTGGAGTCAAATCAAAAAAGCGGACCTGCTGGTCTGTGGGTTGAAAACCCAGGATGAGGGGAGTGGCATTCTCCCCCGACAACTTGCCCGCATGGGCACCGCCTCTGTGCTCTTTGTCCCTCCTCGCGCCCCCTTCCAGTTGAACCGCCTCTGGATTGCCAACGATTTTTCTGCTTTTCCTCAGATGGGCCTGGAACTAGCTCGGGAATTCCTGGAAGTAGATCCTTCCATCGAAATACATAGCGAACACGTTTATCATGTCCCGATCGGATACTACCGAACCGGACAGACGGAAGTCCAATTTGCCGAGGTAGTCAAAGACAAAGCCCGCCGCAAATTCAAAGAATGGGCAGCAGCCTCTGGTCGGGCCCTTCCGCCTATTATCCAGCATTATGACTGGGACAGAAAAAAACAATCTCCTGCGCATATTTTGCACCAGCGCATGGAAAAGGGAGAAGTAGACTTACTGATGATCGGCGCCCGGGGAACCCGAAATCTCTCAGATTTCCTCCTGGGAAGCGTTACCGAAAAAGTCCTGAGTAAAGCTGGTAGTACCCCCATTCTTTTGTTGAAAGGGGCTAAGGAGTTAATCCCTCAACCCTCAGAAAAGGGCCACTGACAAAAGTCAATTCAGCACCGGAGGAAGCTCATAGGCTAGCCTTCTTTCTGGTTCTACCTTCAAGTATGTCCTGGTAAAGGATTTTGTCCACCTTAACAACAAAGTATTATGGCTCGCATAGAATCTTATCCCTCCCCTGTTTTTTCCAATACATCCCGACAGATTAAAAGCATCCTTTTCCCCACGGATTTCTCTGAGACTGCCCGTCAGGCCTTTACCTATACCTTACGCCTGGCGGAAGATTTGGGGGCTTCTATTGTCCTCCTGCATGTGTATCAGGAAACCCCGGTGGACATCGCTTATATGCCTATGGAATTTATGGATGCCCTCAAGGCTGAGAAAATGGAAAAGGCCCACGAAGCCTTCCAGGCTTATCTGAAGGATTTCCGTAGCCGCACCGTAGAAGAAGGGCGGATCAATACCTTACTTCAGTCTGGTCGTCCCGCCAACGAAATTCTTCGCTATAGTGAGGAATTACAAGTGGATCTGATTGCGATGGGCACCCAGGGAGCAGCCAGTCCTTCCGAAAAAATTCTCGGCAGTGTTACGGCTGAGGTGATTGAGCGAGCTCATTGCCCGGTCCTGGCCATCCCACGGGAAACCAATTACCAGCCGGTGAAGCAGATTTTGTACGGGCTAGGTGGGGAAGAAGCTGAGATTGCCGTAGTGGACAAACTCATGGCATTGGCTGAGGGCTTCCAGGCCAAGTTGATCTGTACCCATATCCAGGCGCAAGATGAAGAGGTTGATCAAGTGCAACAACATCCAGCCTGGGAAGCGCTCAAGAGTATTGAAGAAGGCGGCAATCTGGAACTGGTCATGATGGAAAATGAAGATGAGATTTTCCGTGGATTGCAGAAGTTCATCACCCGTCATCGCGTAGATCTGCTGGCCATGATGACGCATCAACCCGGCAAAACGGAAAGCTATAAAAAGCGGCAAAGTCTGACCCGCAAAATGATGTTATACACTGATATTCCTCTCCTCGCGTTTCATGCGCCTTCCACTCGATAAAAATCATGGTTACTTCAATTAAAAACTGGCTGATCCCCGTAGATTTTTCTCCTGCTTCCAGGCACGCACTGCAATACGGTGCGCGCCTGGCCGCACGAGTTGGTGGGAAGGTCACCTTGCTTCATGCTTATATCCCACAGATTGCGGAACCCTATGTGCCTTATTATATGCAAACGGCTCTCCTGGAAAATCAGGAGGACCAGGCGCTGACCCATCTAGAAGCCCTGAGTCGGGAGATTCCTCAACCTATCCGGGACCAAATTCAGTTTAGTTTTAAGGTCGAAATGGGCCCCGCAGCGGATACCATTCTTGCGGTGGCCGGAAGAGAAAAGGTGCATGCCATCGTGATGGGCATGCGAGGCGGCTCCCCCTTACGACGCATGGTATTTGGCAGTCATTCGATGCGGGTGATGCGAAGGGCAGAGGTGCCTGTTCTGGTGGTGCCTGAAGGGGTGCGCTATCGGGCCATTGAGAGCATTGCCTATGCTACCAGCATGAATGAAACAGATATTCAGGCCATAGAATCCGTCTGGAACTTTGCCCGTCAAATGGGGGCTGACTTTCACTGTGTCCATGTCCGGACTCCCGGAGCAGGGGATGAAGAAAGAAAGTGGTCCATTCTGAAGACCGCTTATCAGCACGAAGCCCATATGAGTGAAATGGAATTTGCCCGGCTGGATTATGATTATGTGGTAGATGGGTTGAACGATTATGTTCAGGAGAATGACATTGATCTACTGGTCTTGATGAATCATCAGCATAGCTGGTTTAGCCGCTGGTTACACACCCCCTCTACCGAACTCATGGCGAAAGAAGCCGTGGTACCCCTCTGGGCCTGGCCAGCGTTTCTCGTTCGGAAAGAGATGGCCTCTTCTTCTTTTCAAGGCAAATAAAAGCAGACATGCCCCTATTTGTGATAGGAATTACAGAAATTCCTGGTCTGGCTTTCTTATCTTGGACAGAGAATTACGCCTATGTCTGACCGCTCCATGCAAGACTTAACGCAGGACCTCGATAAGGTCCTGGCGGCCCTTTTTCAGAATGCCATTGAAGGCATCCTGGTAACCGGACAGGATGGAACAATCTATCTGGCCAATGATCGCGTCGGTCAAATGTTTGGCTACGGACGGGGAGAATTAGTGGGACAGGCCGTGGAAGTGCTGATTCCTGAAAGGCAACGTTCGGGGCATGTGAGCCACCGAAAAACCTACCATAAAAAACCCAAAGCCCGTCCTATGGGCCAGGGCCTTGAACTGGTGGCGCGCCATCAGGCAGGCACCCTCATCCCGGTAGAAATCAGCCTTAATCCGATAGAAGTGAACGGCTTGCCGTTGGTAGTGGCCCATATAATAGATATCACCACCAGAACCAAGATATTAGGCAAGTTGGAAGACAGCCAGTTCCTCCTGGCTTCCATCATCAATGAGGCAGTGGATGGCATTATCACCATTGACGAAGCAGGATTGATCGAAAGCCTCAACCCTGCAGCAGCGCTGCTTTTTGGCTATGATGCAGAAGAAGTAATTGGGAAAAATGTCAAGGTTCTGATGCCGGAGCCACATCGCAGCTCCCATGACGGATATATCAAAAACTACCGTAAGACTGGGGTGGGCAAAATCATTGGCATCGGAAGAGAAGTGGAAGGCCGGAAAAAAAATGGGAAACTATTCCCTTTTCGACTGAGCATCAGTGAGGTGAATTTGAAAGGGAGAAGGATTTTTACGGGGATCGTCCACGACCTGACTGAGGAAAAGATCGCTGAAGCAAAGCTGAAAAAGCTAACCGAAGATCAGGCCGATATCTTGCAGGAAATCCAACAACTTAACGAGGAATTAGAGAATAGGGTTAGGGCCAGAACTCAGGCCCTGGATTTTGCAGTAAAAGACCTTGAGGAACAGATCAAGGATAACCATCGCAAGGAAGCGGAGCTGAGAAAAAGTCAGGAAGATTTGCAAAACGCCCTGGCCAGGGAACAAGAGCTAAATGAAATGAAGTCAAACTTCGTTTCTATGGCTTCCCATGAATTCCGCACCCCGCTGGCTACCATCCTTTCCTCCTTAAGTCTGGCAGAGCGATATTTAGCCCCTGAACAAACCGAGAAGCGGGAAAAGCATTACCAGCGGATTCGGAGCAATGTCCACCTTTTGACCAGCATTCTCAATGACTTCCTTTCCTTAAGTAAACTTGAAGAAGGGAAAACCCAGGCTAATCCACAACAGATTTTCTGGCCAGATTTTATCCAGGAAACCATTGAACAAATTCAACTTCAGGCCAAGCAGGGCCAGGAGATCCAATACGAACCCCAGGGAGAAATTGATTTTTGTACCCTGGACCCGGCATTGTTAAAAAATGTCCTTTTCAACCTCCTCTCCAACGCGATCAAATATTCCCCTCCAGAAAAGCCTGTCCGCCTGGCGGCCGCCCTCAAGGATGATCGCTTTCTGCTAGAAGTCCATGACCAGGGTATGGGCATCCCGGAAGAAGAACAAAAACATTTGTTCGAGCGATTTTTTCGGGCTAGAAATGCTACCCATATACAGGGGACGGGTTTGGGCTTATCCATTGTTTACCAATACGTACAGCTGATGAAGGGGGAAATTCGGGTGGAAAGTAAAGAAGGAGAGGGGACAAGTTTCTGGCTAAGCTTCCCTAAAGAACTGATCGTATGAGAAAGATTTTATTGATCGAAGACAATCTCGAAATGCGGGAAAATACCGCGGAGATTTTGGAATTGGCAGGCTATGAAGTCTCAACCGCCACTCAAGGAAAGGAAGGGGTCAAGCTAGCGCAGGATGCTGCTTTTGACCTGATTATTTGTGATGTGATGATGCCGGAATTAGATGGATATGGCGTGCTCCATATGCTGAGCCGAAGACCGGAAACAGCGCGGGTTCCCTTTATCTTCCTGACGGCCAAAGCAGATAAAACAGATTTTCGAAGAGGCATGAATCTGGGGGCGGATGACTATATCACCAAACCTTTTGAGGAAGTAGAACTGCTGGACGCCATTGAAGTGCGCCTCAAACGCTCTGCTTCTCTGGGAAAAGAGGTAAGTCGGGATGTCGAAGGGGTGCAGGCTTTTATTCAGGAAGCGCGCGCCCAGGCGGCCCTGGAAGCCTTATCCGAATCAAGAGAAGTGCGGTATTATCAACCCAAGGACCTGATCTTCAAAGAGGACGGCTTGCCGCAGTATTTATTTTTCTTACAAAAAGGGAAGATCAAGACCTACAAAACCAATGAGGACGCCAAGGAATACGTAACAGGTTTATATAAGGATGGGGATTTTATCGGGCATGCGGCCGTGATTCAAGGCAAGGCCTATGGCGAATCAGCTACCGCCCTGGAAGAGAGCGAAATGCTCCTCATCCCCACCGAAGACGTCATGGCGCTGCTGCACCAAAATAGAGATGTCGCGTACCAGTTTATCCGCTTGCTAGCCAACAATCTGCTGGAAAAGGAGGAAGAGCTTATGCACCTGGCCTACGATACCGTACGCAAGCGGGTGGCGGATGCCTTACTTCGGTTGCGGGAACGCTACCTCAAAGAAGGGCAGGAAGCCTTCAGCATGTCTTTTTCCCGGGATAATCTGGCCAGCATGGTCGGGACAGCCAAAGAATCAGTCATTCGGGTCCTTTCTGAATTTAAGCAGGACGGCCTGATTGAAACCCGCCAAAGTGAAATCCGCATATTGAATCCGGAAGGCCTTTCCGCCATCCGTTTCTAAGTCCATTGATAAAAGTCAGTTCCAGCATTCAGGTCTGTCATTCTTCTTTCCCCTTTTCACAAGCATTTTGTGCTTAATAAAGGCAGAGAACTATGACAGACCGTATTTTCTTCCCCCTTTTTGGAGGCGATAAATTAGCCGAAAACCTGGCGAAAAAACTCCCTGGAACCCTGGGTAGAGTATTGACCCGCAAGTTTCCCGATGGGGAAACCTATTTGAAACTCCTGGATCGGGTAACGGACAAAGAAGTGATCATCGTGGCACCGCTGGAAAATCCGGACAGCAAAATCCTTCCCGTTCTATTTCTGGCTCGGACAGCCCGGCAATACGGAGCCCGCAAAATTGGCTTGATTGCCCCCTATCTTCCTTATATGCGACAGGATGCCCGCTTTTCTCCTGGAGAATGCCTCAGTTCTGAGGTCTTCGCAGATTTGCTGGCCCGGGATGTAGACTGGTTGATCACCGTAGACCCCCATCTCCACCGCCACCAAAGCCTCAGTGAGTTTTTCCGGATGCCTACCCGGGTGATGCACAGCAGTCCTTTGCTGGCCGAGTACATCAAGGAGCATGTGCATAAGCCTTTGATCCTCTATGCCGATTTACCCGCAGAGAAATGGATCAAGGACATGGCCCGTCGGAACGGCTTACCAGCAGTAGGCTTTAAGCGACTGGATCAAAACGAGCACAATATGCAGATTTCTTTCCCTGATCTATCCGCTTATGAGGGATATACGCCCGTCATTCTGGAAGATATCATCGGATCTGGAAGGAGTATCACAGCAGCCTTGCAAAGCCTCAAGGGGACGCGTCTTACGCAAGCCTGGGTCATTGGGGTCCATGGACTCTTCTGCGGAGATACCTATCGAAAAATTGCGGCCTTCCGTCCGGCTGGGATTGTCAGTACGGACAGCGTACCTCACCCTACCAACCAGATTGGGTTGGCGGATTTATTGGTCGAGGGCATGAAAGAAATGAATCCTGTGGAGTTAAAACTTCCTTAAGGCTCTTAACGTTTCGTAATGCGCAGGCTTTTGCCCAACTTCCCATGTTCGTCTTTGATGAGCAACAAATAGGTGCCTTCTGCCAGGGAAGCGAGGGAAAAAATAAAACGGGTGTCTTGCTGAACCATTTGTGTTTGGGAAGGCACCTGCGTTTTTCTGGCCCGCATATCATATATGCCAACCTCTAGTTTGAGGGGCTTAGGCATAGTAAGGGTCAGGGTGACCTGATCACTGGTAGGATTGGGATACAGCTCGTAGTTGATGACGTATTCCAGAAAGTCTTCGATCGGGGTACCGGGATTGGCGTCGGGCTGCTGAAAGCCCTGAGTAAGGATAAAACTTCCACTCTGTCCCGTTTGGATAACGGCCTCTCCCACGGTAGAAGAAATATGAATATTGCCAGCGGTACTGCTGGAGCCCGTGGTGCCGATCACCGAGCGTTCCAGGGTCTGAGCCAGAGAAAGACCCGGCAGGGCCAGCAGGAGGAAGCTAAGGAGAAGGGAATTTTTCATGACAATCAGGAGTTTGGAATAGCCTTTCCTAAAGGTATAAAAAAATCCCCTTTCCTATGCGCATCTACCGCAAGCTCGATTATTTGATCCAAAATTTCCTCAATACAGGCTTGCCTTGCAGTTCCAGTCGCAGCATATACCAACCAGCGGCCAGGCCTGTCAGGGAGATTTGTTGTTCCAACTCCCCACCAGCGTACCACCACTTTCCGCCCTGCAGCCTCTGACCATGCAGGTTGGTCAGTTGCCAGCTTAATTCTCCTCTGCCTGTATCCTCAAAGCGCAAGGAAAGCGATTGCCCCTGGTCTACAGGATTCGGAAAAATCTGTAACTGCTGGGGTTCCCATAGTTCCGGCCCTATGCCGGTGCTGTTTTCGCTGGGAATAGCCAGGCTGATCCAGGTCCCATCTTCCAGGTCCTGATTGATGAAATAGAGGCGGGTACTGAGCAGGACACCCGTTTGAATAACCTGAGCGTCGCTGAAATCTCCGTCTTTATCAATCAGTAAGGCAATGCTATCGGTTTGGGTGAGATCTAATCCCAGGATGTTGAGGTCGAAACTCAGATCGATGCCACCCACTTCTCCCGTCTCCGTAACCTTCCAGCTACGCAACAATCGGCGATTCCAGGGGGCAGGAACATCTTTGGCCGCGGCATTGAGGGTGGTATCTACCCCCATCACCAGGTATTCCCCGTCTTCCATTTGGCTGGGATTCTCCAGCCAGACCGCTGCATCGGGATATTGGCTATGGCTGTTAAAGTGCCAAAGGCCCTGCCCGGTTTCATCCTTACCGACGCCTACCAGATGATAAGGATGGCTATCGTGGGTATAATACAGGTGATCGCTTACCGGGATGGTCAGGCCATATTTCAGCGAGAGGTAAGACAACACGGCCCGAGCAGCCTGGGGTTCATGGAAGTCGTTATAGACGATGATTTCGGCAATATCTCCTACGTACCACCCGCTATTGTTCCGGTTGCGGGAACCCACAAAATAGGGGCCACTACCTGAAAGGGCCGTACGGGCCTGACGGGCGTGCTTGATTTCTCCATTAATGGAAAGGTTGGTCAGGGTGGAATCAGCCCCCAGGCTGACGATTTGCCAGTCGCTGGCGATCGGATCGGTGGCGTTGAGGCTATTGGGGCTGGTCCCGTAGACTGAATAGGCTTTGTTGGAGCCGTTTACCTCCAGACGGTAGCCTGTTTCCTGAAAGCCAATGGGATTTCGCCAGTTGACGGAAGTGTCACTTTTGGCTACCACATACCAGCTGTGCTGGTTGACCGGGATATCCAGGGGGAAGGCCCCTTGTAACCAGTCAAAATACTCGTCAAAACGAGCGATCGGGTAGCCGTTGATTTCGTCATAAAAGCGGCGAGGACCCCAGGACCTGGCGGCGGCATGGTTATTTCTAGGGCTCTGATCATACCAATAGGTAGCCAGGGAACCAGATAAGCCTTGATTGGCCTTTAGCCATAAGGCCAGGCCATTGGTTTGACGGCCGGGTGCTTCCGGCAGGAGTTCATTCTGGACCAGACCGAGGGTTACATAAGCGCCATTGGGGATTTGCGTTAAGGGAAAGCTCACTACCTGGCCTTCGTCATACGCACCATAGATGACATCGGCATTTTGGAAGCTGGCGTTATTGGCAATGAGCAGGACCCGCTTATAGGGCTGAATATCGCCAGGGGGCAGCTGCCCCAAATCAAAGCTGAGTCGCACTTTTCCCACCGTTCCTATCCGGTTAAAGCGCCAGACCCGGTTCAGTTTGTTCACTACCCCTGGAGGAAGGTCGTTGGTATTGCTTTTGATGTTTTGTCCATTGTGTCCCCAGACCAGGTAATCTCCTTCTTTCAGGCGACTGGGGTAAGAGACGGCCAGGATGCCATTCAAAGCCTGGCCGGTCAGTTGTTGCAAATCCTGCAACATGGTATCCTGGCCTATGCCCGCTATGTCGGTACTGTAATTGCCGAAAGAATAAAAGCGATGCTCACCGGCTGGAACGGGCAGGCCGTATTTTATGTTGAAATAGGTCATAATGGCCCTTCTTTCACCCTGAGTATGGCTTTTTTTGTAGACCAGGAGTTCGGCTATTTCTCCTTCCCAGTCATTATTCCCATTGGCTTGTCGCGCCCCGACTACCAGGTTGCTGCCTGCAGCAATATTTTGAAGGGGGCTGCCCGATTGCAGGTTCGTCCCGTCCTGTCTTTGTTCAAAGGCATTGCCATCGCTGTGGACAGAAATCAGGGACCACTGGGTGGAGGAGAAAGGAGAATTACTTTGGTTAGGCGTGGTACCCTGCCAGCGCCAGTTTTGGGTATTGCTTTCTTGTAAGCGATAGCCATTGTCCGCCAGGGCAAGCGGACTGCCATCCGGACTGGTGCCAGCACTTTTGAGCAAGGCATAAATGCTGTGGTTTTGGACCACGGTATCCAGGCGGAGATTCCCTCCGGTCAAGGGGGTATTGCCTGCACTAAAGGTGACCGCCGGATGGCCATTCAGGCTAAGCGCGCTCAGGTCAACGCCACTGCCTGAGGTGCTAAGGCTATCTCCCTGAGGGGATGCATCATACCATTTGATGCCATTGCTGGTGTCAAAGCGATCTCCTTTGAGCCAGAGGGCCAGGCGGTCGCTTTGCCTGCCGGGGGCCTTGGCGGGAGGCGCATCGCCTTCACAAATGTTGATCCGGTCCAGGTAGACCGCATAGGGTTGAGTGGCCCAGTGATTGGTCAGGATAAAGCGGAGGTACATGTCTTCTGCCACATCTTCATCCGACCGAAAATGGTAACTATACTGTCGCCAGGTGGTATCCAGTCGGAAGTAATAATTCCGTTTGACCTGGTAAGGATTCCCTCGAATGACCATGGTACGCATGCTTACGCTATCCAGCTCACTTTTGGCCCAGAAAGTCAGGGTATAGTCTTTGTCTTTTTCAATGGAAAAGCGGTTGCGACTGGAGCTCAAATAAGCCCCATAAGTAGACATGAAGTTTACCTGGATTTTTCCACTGTAATTCCCAATCAATACATTATCTGCTGTCAGCGATACATATCCGGAGCCCGCAATGCCCCCATCGTAGAAGGACCAGGTATCCTGATAGGTAAGCTGGTCAAATCCTCCATCGGTAATCAGGTTGCAGGCTGGATCTGCCCCATAGGGACAAAGACTAACGTAGTCCATGTATACATGATAAGGACCCTGGTTGGCGTCATAGCCTGCCAGCCATTCTACCAGGGCATCCGTCCAGGTTTCGGAAGCCTGGAAGTACCAGGTGTAATTCTGCCAGAAGGGACGTAGGTAAAGGGTGGTATCGGTTTGGGTCTGGGAACCGTTTTTGGGTCGGACCTTGACCTGCACCGTGCTGCTGTCCTGGTCGGAGCGCATCCAGAGATTGACCATATACCAGTCTCCCTGGTTAAGGGTAACCGGTTGCGGGAAGGTGTTGAAGTAGGCCCCTGGGCCTCCGATATTCCATTTCACGGCTGAATCTCCCCGATAGGTGGTATCCACCTGAAGGGAAAACCCCAGGTTGCCATTATTCACGCCATCATAGGCGACAAAGGAAGTCAACCCCGTTCCTCCCTCAAAGCTTCCATCGAAGAGTAGGTTACACTGAGGGGTACAGGTTGTGGCCATCATCAGCGTGGCCATGGCCAGGCAACATGCCTGAAGCCAAAATGCACGGAATACAGTGGATAGTAGTCTTAACATAGGAACAGCTGGTTTGGTAGAGGACCGGGAAGGCAGCGAGAGAACTCCCAAAACGCTCGTTTGAAGCTCGGGGGAAAGACGTTTCTATGGCGGTATAAATGAATAGGAATCCTATCCATCTGACAATTAAGGTAGTAGAATCCCCCTATTCCTGCAAGCAGGAAAGCTTCTTTTCTTTCGAAGTATAAAATTTTCCTAATTTATCCATCAATTCTCCTCTAAATCTTGTATATTCATGCACTAACTCCCTGATCAGATGGGAGTTAACTGCTTATGAAAACGTCCTGGGAAACGGCTGAAAGGGCAGCAAAAATGGCCTCTGGGCCGTAAATATGGGGAATCCCCTCCCTTTTGACCCTGGCACGATCCCCCTTAACCGCATACAATCAGGCACTATGGATAGACGTACCTTTTTATCTTTCCTCAATCGGCAAGAAGCACAGGTCGCCGCTCCTATGCGTCCGATGGGAACCTTCGCTCCTTACTCCGGAAACTGGGGCCAGGCGGAGGCTGCGCACCTCCTTAGACGCACCCTTTTCGGACCTAAAAAGAGCGAAATTGACTGGGCTGCCAACGCAGGATTAAACGCCACCTTGAATGAACTCTTCAAGGACCGGCCTATGCCCAATCCTCCGGTTCAGTATTATGACACCGGAGATCCAGCCGAACCCATCGGGACGGTATGGGTAGAATCACAGGTGTACAATAGCCTCAATTTTTACCGGAAAAACTCCCTACTGGCCTGGACGGTCGGACAGATGTTGGAAAGCGAGATTTCCATTCGGGAAAAAATGACCCTCTTCTGGCATAACCACTTTTCCCTGGAAATGGACGTGGTGAATGACGCCCGCTTCATGTGGCGATATGCCAATCTCCTCCGCACCAATGCCCTGGGGAATTTTCAGGAGTTGGTGGAAAAAATCACGGTAGAGCCCGCGATGCTGCGTTACCTCAACGGCAACCAGAACGTCTACAACGCCAATGGTAATCCTCCGCCGAATGAGAATTATGCACGTGAGTTGTTCGAGCTATTCTCTATCGGTAAGGGACCTCAGGTAGGCGATGGAGATTATACCACCTACACCGAAACCGATGTGCGGGAGGCAGCCCGGGTGTTGACGGGTTGGAGAGATCGTGGGTATGGGTGGAACAGTACTACCCCTTACAATCAGTTCCGGGCCAATAAGCACGATCCTGGGAACAAGACCTTTTCTGCCGCCTTCAATGGGCACACCATTACCAACAATGGGGAAAATGAATACAAGGATCTGGTGCAGATGATTTTTAACCAGTCTGCTACAGCTGAGTACATCTGTCGCAAGCTGTATCGCTGGTTTGTCTACTACGAAATCAATGACCAAACGGAAACGGACATCATCGGACCGATGGCCTTGCTGCTGATCAGCAGTAATTATGACATCCAACCGGTGGTAAGGGCCTTGCTGGGCAGTCAGCATTTTTATGATATGAGTGTGCGCGGAGTATTGATCAAAAATCCCCTGGACTACACGGTAGGCATGTTGCGTCAGACCGAGGTAGTGTTCCCGGATGAATTCAACGTGGTAGCCCGCTACCGGCATTGGTACAATCTGTATGCCCTGGCGACCAACCAACTCATGCGACTTTTTAACCCACCGAGTGTGGCTGGCTGGCCGGCTTACTATCAGATACCCGCTTTCCATGAGATGTGGATCAGTTCCGTAACCCTACCGGCCCGATTCCAGACCGCTGAGCGCTACAATTCTGAAGGAGGCTACAACTATGCGGGATATAAGACGCTGATTGATCCTATCCATCTGATCAACCAGGCGGTAGGCGATGTAACAGATCCTAACGTTCTGGTGGCAGACCTGGCTACCCTGATGATGCCGCGTCCTTTGACCCAATCGCAAAAGGATTTCCTGAAGAGTGTCATTTTACCGGGCTTACCGGATTATGAATGGACCTTTGAGTATACGGAGTTTGCTAATAACCCCCACGATCCGGTGTTGAGAGCTTCCGTTTCCAATAAACTCCGGGACCTGCTGGCTTCCCTGATGGGGCTGGCTGAATATCAATTATCCTAACCGCTTCCACCTGAGGAGGTCAAACCCTCCTGCAATGATCACTTCTCATGGATAGACGAAAATTTATCAAACAAACTGCTGCCATGACCGCCTTGCCGGCTATGGTTGGTGGATTTCCTATACATACGCTGGCCCGGGATTTATCGCTGGAATCAGTCATTAGCTTTTTATCCCAAACAGATCGGGTCCTGGTTTTGGTACAGCTCAACGGCGGAAATGATGGCCTGAACACGGTCATCCCTCTGGATCAGTACAGCAATCTGTATAACGCCCGACCTGATATCATCATTCCTTCCAATGATGTGCTTTCCCTCAATGGGCTGACCGGCTTACACCCTTCGATGACCGGCCTGCATAATATGTATCAGAATGGGAAAATGGCGGTCGTACAAAATACCGGTTACGACAATCCGAATTTCTCTCACTTCCGGGCGACCGATATCTGGACCACGGGTTCGCCCTCGGATCAGGTATACCAAACCGGCTGGATTGGGCGCTACCTGGATAGCTTACACCCAACCTATCCAACGGGCTACCCCAATACGAATCATCCGGATCCGCTGGCCATCACCATTGGCTCGGTCGTCTCGAATACCTGCCAGGGGCAAACCAGTAGTTTAGGCATGGCCATCAAGGACCCAGACGAGTTTATTCAGCTCCTCACCGGGGGCACCGGTCAGTTACCTTCGGGCAACTATGGGAAGGAGCTCGGATTTATCCGCCAGACCCAGTTGCAAACCAATGCCTATCTGACTTCCATACAGACGGCTGCAGGGAATGCAGACAACATTTCTCCGATGTTCAACAACCTGAGCACAGGAAATCGTCTGGGCGCACAGCTGGCCATCGTATCCCGCCTGATCGCGGGTGGTCTGAAGACCCGGTTTTACATCGTGAACATTGGCGGCTTTGATACCCATGCCAATCAGGTGACCAATGGAGCGCCTACAGTAGGGGCCCACGCCAATCTACTCCGCTACGTCTCGGAAAGTATTGATGCTTTCCAGGATGATTTGAAAATGCACGGCATCGAAGATCAGGTACTGGGCATGACTTTCTCCGAGTTTGGTCGGAGGATTAAATCCAACGGAAGTATCGGTACCGATCATGGTGCAGCTGCACCTATGTTCCTGTTTGGCAGTAAGGTAAATGCGCAGGTTTATGGCAGCAATCCCGTGATTCCTGCTACCGTGGATACCAAGGATTCGATTCCCCGGACCTATGATTTCAGAGATATCTATGGCTCGGTCTTGTTGGATTGGTTCTGTGTGGATGAGCAGGACGTAAAAGACCTTCTCTTTGACAACTTCCAGTACCACGCCTTGCTGAACAGCACCTGTAGTACCACGCCGATTGATGAGGAATTACAAAAGACTCCGCTGGCCCTATACCAGAATTATCCCAATCCATTTGATGGAGAAACCACCGTCAAGTTCAAGTCCGAAGGGGGTGTGGTCAATCTTTCCATTTATGACAACCGTGGTGTGCTGATCCAAACCCTTACCGAGCAGTTTTTTGCCCCGGGAGTGTATGAAAGAACCTTTGACGGAAGAGCCTTGCCATCCGGAAATTATTATGTGCGCATGAGCCACAATTACCGTACAGCGACGAAAGTCATGGTGCTCAACCGATAGCGAATAGAGATTATCTCAAGATAAAAGGGCCGTCCTGATCGACGGCCCTTTTTTTACGTAATAGAAAGCCAATGTAAAATATTTGTAAGATTGCTAATCATTGAGCCCGTTTTTTAAAAATAATTCAATAAATTGTCCCCTGCAATCAGACTACTTTTCAGCTTTTTGACTCGCGTAGCTATTCATCTTTAACCCAATTCGATGAGTTCTACCCAACAATCCTCAGCTGGTTCCCCCTCTCTCCCCACACAATTATCTCGCTTACAATTATTGATCCTGGTCGAAAATCCATTGGCTATGGAGTTTGCCCAAAGCTGGCGCGAAGCATATCCAGAGGCAGGAATACATATCCTGATGGATCCAAAGCAGGGATTGGCTCTACCAGAAAATGCGCAAGCCATGCTCCCTCATGCCTGGCCTGAGGATCAGGATTTTTCAGAAAGCCTTTCAAAGATTGATTTAGTCGTTCTTCCTTCTTTGGCTTCGGCTGCCGCGAATGCCCTGTGGGCTCAGGCTCAAAACAAGAAGGTATGGATTTCCATTTTGGAAGAACCTTCAACCGGAGATATTCTGATAGGATGGAAAGCCAAGGTAAAGGGCAGACTTCGTCCGCTCAAGGATAAAATGAAAGCCCTGGATGAATGGGTGGTGAGTTGGATGGAGGAAAAAGCCCAGTCGCTGGAAAAATTGGGATACCCCTCTCTAAGAAAGTAAATACCCCATATCCTTGACCTTAAGGGATAGCTCTGCCAGGTTTTTGACCCGCAGTTTCTTCATGAGGTTGAAGCGGTGAGTTTCAATGGTACGGACGCTTTTTTCAAGCTGATCGGCAATCTCCTTATTGGTCATGCCTTTCACGATCATCTTCAATACCTGCTTTTCCCGACGTGTAAGATGGATCTCCTCCTGCGGTGTGATCCCACTGAAGCGCCTATCTAATTCCAGAAATTTGGTGACCAGGATCTGAGAGACAGATCCACTGAAAAATTTTGCTCCTTCTGCAACCGTTTGAATGGCTTTGACAAATTCCGTTTTGTCAATATCCTTCGGTAAATAACCGTAAGCCCCTCTCCGGGCTGCCTCAAGGACGTATTCATCCGAGTCATGCATAGACAGGATCAATACCTTGGTTTGAGGATGCTCAATCTTCAGCTTTTGGGTCGTTTCCAGGCCGTTTAATACAGGCATGCGAATGTCTGCGATCAAAATATCTGGTTGATGGCTAGCGACCAGGCTGATGGCTTCTTCCCCATTTGAGGCTTCTGCGATCACCTGTAGATCCGGCACATCTGCCAGCAAGGCTTTGATCCCATTTCGCACAAGCACGTGATCGTCCGCCAGAACAATACGAATACTCATTCGGTAAATTCGTTTAATGGCAAATCAATTTCGATACGTGTGCCTTTCCCTATTGCGCTATCAAGGTAGAAAATTCCGCGAATGAATTCCACACGTTCCTGCATATTCATCAGGCCCATACCGCTTCCAAAGCTCCTTTTTTGGTTTTTTTCTTCAGAAAGGGAGTCAAAGCCTTTGCCGTCATCCTCAATCAGGATTTTCAGTCGCTCGGCATCATGGGAGAGGCTGATTCGAATATGATCGGCTTCTGCATATTTGATAGCATTGTTGAGAGCTTCCTGTACGATGCGAAAAAGGTTGGTTTCCACCAGGTCTGGCAGTCGATCATGAAATTGGGTAAGGTTACTGAAGGTGATCTGTACGTCCACCCTTTTGCCCATCTCTTCACAGAGGGTATCCAGGCCAGAACTGATACCGTAATCCCCCAGAGCATTGGGCATGAGGTTGAAGGTTACCTGCCTCAAATCCCGAATGATATTTCGGGTTAGTTGTTTCAATTCACTTTTCTGGTTCTCCTTTACCACCTGGTTATCTGTAGGCAAGGCTTCCAGGTTGAATTTTAAGGCGGTCAGCATCTGACCGATGCCATCGTGGATGTCCCGCGCGATGCGTCGTCTTTCATCTTCCTGGGCTGATAGCAACAGGGCTGCGTTTTGCCGTTGGGCGGTCAGGGTTTTGAGCAATCGTTCTTCGTGAAGGCGCTCCACCTCAGCCTGGGCTATTTTTTGTTCAGTGGTGTTGTTGCAGAGGACAAAAACCTCAGGTTGACCCTCCGGCCCGTAGCGAAACATATTCACTTCCAGCCAGATCGGTTGAGGCCCAATCTGTTGCAGGACTATTTCCTGACTGCATTTTCCCTCGGTAAGGGCCAGCTGAAAGCAATTCCCCAACTGCTCAATTTCAGCTGACGAAAGGCTTAGGAAATCCTGAAACTTCTGGTCCTGAGGCGGCGTCTGGAGGGAAAAGAGTTCCTGAAAATTCTTACTGAAGTGGATGATTTCCCCATCGAGGTTGGTGGAGCAGAACAGGGCCGCCTCGTCCAACATATCATTTAGATTGGAGAGCTCTTTATGAGAAGCTTCCAAGGAAGAAAAAAGGCGATTGATGTCCCGGTTCAGTCGCTGCGCTTCTTCTTCTTTTTGGATAAGGCTTTTGACGGTGTTGGTTACCATGCGGTTGTTAGGAAGGAGGATAAACACCAGAATACTGCCCAGAATCAGGAGAGCAGAGACGAAAAGCAGGAGCTCGGTCTGGCGCAGGTCATCGAGGCGTTGCTTAGCTTCTCTTTCGTAGAGAAAAACGATTTCGTCCATCTGGGTCAGAAAATCCGCTTCCAGTGGCCGTATGCGTTGTACCAGGGGAAGTAGGGCTTCGTTGGGAACGCCTGGTTGCTGCTCAATCAGCCTGAGCATGGAGTCCGCGCTCTGGGTGAGGCCGTCAAAAGGAAACTGGAGATGGGTGAATTTTTCCTGGATAAAAGGAGAGTTTTTCCCGTAGAGTTCCAGGCTGCCCTGGCGACTTTTTAGGGCTTCGTGTGCCTCAGACAAGGTTTCCAGGGTAGAACGGGCCATCGTCAACACCGGGTTTCGCTGCGTTGCGGGTAGCTCTCCCAGGATAAAGCATTCCTTGCTTAGCTTTTGACTGAGCATGCGTTGCCGCCCGGCCAGGTTGATGATTTTAGAATCAAGATTTTGGTTGCCAATGCGGGTTTGGATCAGGACCTGACTGAATATCATGGTTCCTGCTACGGCTAACATGGCAAAAATACTGAGAATGGATAATCGGGAAAACAGGCGCTCATCCAGGGACTTGGGTAGGCGACGCTTGATCACATTAAATTCCATATTCGAAGTTACAGAGCGCCAGGACGCTTCTCAAACTTCCCCTTATGAAAGACCTAAAAAAAAAGCCCCCTACCGGAGTAGGAGGCCCCTATTATCAGGGAAAAATCTGTCTGGTTATTCACTCTGGCGAACCAGGGTCATTCTTACGGTGGTGATCTCAGTGCCCACAGGAGAAACACTGCTGCTGCTTTCCACCCATACCTGGCGATCTTTTTCGTTTTCTACTACCGAAAATACCGTGGGGTCCAGGCTCTGCCAGTCAATGGTCATGGTTTCAGCTTCCTTGTCAAAAGTCCAGAGAATTTCCTGGTTTTCAGGAATTGTGGTTCCGGATACGTTGATGGTTACCAGTCCTCCGCCATCTTCTCTAAATTCGAACAGGCCTGCATCAGCATAGGAAACACTGAAAAGGGTGCTGTCGCCCATTTCTTTCTCGTAGGTATAGTCTGCGATATCCCATTTCCCGTCCTGCTTGATGATCACCGCTTCAGGGCTGAGGACACAGGAAGAGAAAAAGCTGAGAGAAAGGGCAAGTGTGATGTAATGAACAATGGATAGTTTCATGTCTTTAGCGTTTGGTTGACGTAAAAGTTGTCGTATGCCTCCTTGCCGAAGGAGGCAGAATTAGTGTTTTGCGTGAATAAAAGTTAATGGGATGGGTTAAGCCAGTACTTGACTCAGTTGAAATAAGGCACGAGGTACGTGAAAGCAGCCTTTCCATTTGCCGCCCTTGAGCGGTAGCAAGACGCGGCCCTCCCGGTTCAAATAACCGTACCATTCACCTCCATGCTCCAGGTCCCTGAAGTGAGCCCAACTGTAGGTGTGCACTTTCTCAAACCAATCGGCATAGAGCTCGCTTCCGGTTTGGCGGTAGGCTTTGGCCAGACAAATAAGTGATTCCAGATGCACCCACCAGAGCTTTTGATCCCATTCCAATTGTTGCGGGGGATAGCCCTTTCGATCGAGGAAATAAAAAATCCCTCCGTATTCCGGGTCCCACCCTAATTCCAGCATCTGAATGGCCCGTTTCGCTGCTTCTTCGCCCAGCTGCTCGTCTCCTTTCCGCTTGGCCAGATCCATCACAAACCACATGGCTTCAATGGCGTGGCCGGGATTCAGGAGTCGACCTTCAAAGCTGTCCGATAAGCTGCCATCCGGGCTTACATTTTCCAGTACCCATCCAGTTTCATTGTCATAGAACGTCGTCATTACCTCTTCGAGGCAAAGCTGAATAGTGGATTCCACTTGTTCAGGCGGTAGAAGTGACTCTAGCTCCAAACTAAGGTTGCACAGGATCATGGGCAGGGCAAAATTTTTTAAAGGGCGGGTTGAGCCGATTTGTTTGGTGAAATGCCCTTTCGGATGATGTTGGCGGGCCAGGATGCGGTCAAAGGTCGTGATAGCGATCTCTGCGTAGCGTGGTTCCTGCGTGATTTGGTATAGCTTGCCAAAAGCCATGGCGGCAAAGCAGTCAGAAAAAATGTTGTAAGCAGCCACCAAAGGAGCGCCCTGTTGGTTGAGGGAAAAATACCAATCTCCTTTTTCGTCCCGACCATATTTTTCCAGGAAGTCGGCTCCGTGGAGGGCGATGTCCATCCAGGCTGGGTTGGCCGCTACCTGTTGATACAGCATGGCAAAGGTCCAAACCTGGCGAGCTTGTAACCAAATAAATTTGTCGCGGTCGAAGACCCGCCCGTCTGCCTGCAGGCAGGTGAAATAGCCTCCCTGCTCCCGATCGAGGGAGTGAGTCTCCCAGAAGGGAATGACCTGCGCTAATAATTCCTGCCGATACAGTTCTGCAAAGGATTGGAGACGATTCATAGTTGCTTTCGATAAGCCTGATATCGGTTATACAAATGTCCCGCCTGGGGATAAGCGGATTGGGGACTCATGAAATGGGAAAATTCAAAGGTGATGGCTTTCTCCATGCCAGCTGCGCGGGCAGCTTCCAGCTTCAATCTTAGCTTTTCCCACTTGATCGGAAGAAACTTGATGGGCATGTCCCGGTCAAAACTCTCTGCGTTGGTCCAGCAACGCAAGCCATGCCGATCCGCCAGGGCTTTATTGACAGAAAGGTAGTCTGGAAGTTCGTGGTAGGCGACATGCCCATCCTGAAAAGCCACGATGTCTACCGCACCCTTAATGCCTTCCAGGATTTCGTCCCATTCTTCCTGATGTTGTTGAAGGGATACGCTGTCCGCCTTGCTGAGACTAGCCTGACTGGCCAGAATGGCCTTTTTTCCATCAATATAGGGAGAGATAAGGGTCGGCAAACCGTTGGAAACGGCTTTGCAATGTTTGCCCAGGCGAGCATAAAGGCTGGCGATATGCCCGGTTCTTCTACTCACTTCCTGGCAAAGGTACCAGCCCTGAAAGGCGGGGGAAGCTCCGTATTTTTCCCAGACTTCATCGATCAGGGCCAGGTTGATATCTATTTCCTTTTGATAATCTCCTTTTTCCCAATACTCCCCGCTATCATATAAGCCAAAGTAAAAAGCCATGTTCTGCGCTTCCGCCAGTCTCAAAAACATCTCCACCAGATCAACTGGCGGTCGGTAGCAGCCTTGCTTATCCATCAATACCTCTGAAGGAAACGTTTGCCAGCGTTGATAGCCACAGCGTATGAGGATCACGGTATCTATCCCCATGGTCTTCATATGTTGAAAGTCAGCTCGCCACTCTGCTTCGCCCCAGTTTTGGTGGGGGATGTCATGGCTGATTTCGTCCAGGAAAGTTCCGCTAAGGTGCATGAAAAATGGCTTTTTTAATCTGACTCCTAATCTTCCAGTCTGTCATACCAGTATTTCTTCAATAACCAGGTAGTCAGTCCCAGCAAAGCCAGGGTAATCCAAATGCCCTCTGCTTTTTTGATGACCAGGTAGATCGGCAAGATCACCAGGGCCATCTGCCAGATGATGCCCACCACTACATTGAAACTGTCCCGCCAAAAGTCCTGGTTGGGGCGGAATTCCGGGTCTTCTGCCATGACTTTATCCCGAATCGGTCCCCAAAATCCCCAGGGGCGGGTCTGTTTATAAAATTGCTTGAGGGTGGCTTCATCGTCAGGAGGCGTGAGCAAACAACCTACGATGCTTCCCAGGAGGGAGAGCGCAAACAAGAAAGGAAACTGTTCGATGGCCAGCAGTTGTACGTCCAGGCTTTCGAGGATCAGTGGAGAAAGCCCTACGCCGATCATCCCGGTGAGCATGCCAAAGAAAAAGCCGTAGCCATTGAAGCGCCACCAAATCCATTTCAAGACATTGGAAGCCACATAGGAACCATAGAGCAGGCCTACGATCCAATCGGTCCGGGCCTGGATATTGCCTCCAATCAAGCCAAAAATTACCCCTACCACTACCAACAGGGAAGTAACCAGGTATCCCAGTCGTACATAGGATTTGGCCGGGGCGTCTGGGTTGATATAGGCTTTATAGATATCGTTGACCAGATAGGCGGAACCGGCATTGATGAAAGCGGCAAAAGTAGACATGAAAGCCGCTAGTAGACCTGCCAGGAGCAGGCCTTTAAATCCAGAGGTCACGTATTCATTGATGGCAAAAGGCAGGACTTCTTCGAAATCCAGCTTACCCGTTGCATCGGTCAACTGAGCCGGGTCCATATAAACCAAAGCCAATACCGTGATCCCGGCAATCATAAAGTAGCGGGGCACCATGAGGACCAGGGGCGTCAGGCCAAACATCTTGGCCGCCTCTTTGGGGGTCCGGGTGGACAAGACCCGCTGCATGTCATAGGAAGGCACCGGTCCGGCCAGGCTGGCAAAAATGCCTTTGAACAGCATCAGCATAAAAATGAACCCGAAAAGCGTATAGCCATCCTCAGCAATCCGATCGTTTGCCGCAGGTAGGGTAGTGGACCAGTCCAGGTCCAGTTCCCAACTGAAGAAAATATTGTCCCAATTATCCGGCACAGCGGCCATGATTTCTGCCGAAGTAGTACTGGACATGGCGATGATGCCCACCACGATACAAGCAACCGTCATGATGACGAATTGCATGACCTCGGTCCCTACCACACTGTAGAACCCTCCCTTCACCGTGTAAAGGGTAGTCAGGGCAATGATGATCAGGGCATAGGCATCTTCACTGCTTAAGACGTACCCCAATAATTCCAGGCTGAGGTCCCAGGGGAGAAACTGAGCCGCAAACTTCCCGATCCCTTCCACAAAGTAGGCCATGAAGGCAATCACGATGATCACCGCAAACAAGACCGTAATGATATGGGAAAGCTGGCTTCCTCGGGAGCCCCCAAACCTGAATTTGATCCACTCGGCGCCGGTCAACACATTGGACCTTCGCATCCAAATAGCCAGGAAGATCATCATGAATATCTGGTTCCAGACCGGCCACAGCCAGGGAATCCAGGCACTTTTCAGGCCGTAAACATAGAGCCAGGCCACCGCGATCATAGTACCCGAGACATCGAACATGCCTGAAGCATTCGATAAGCCCAGATAGTACCAAGGAATATCGTTCCCAGCCAGGAAATAGGTTTTGATGTTTTGGGAAGCTTTTTTCGATAGCCAAAACCCGATGAAAATCGTGGCTACGAGATAGGCAAAGATGATGATGAGGTCAAGTGTGGAAAGGTTCATAAGCTAGAAAGTACGGTTTTTTGATAAACTTTCTAGCGGAGGACCGTTCAAAAAACGGTCTACCTTGCGGAGATATTAGTCCGAAATAAAGGGACGCTTAGACTTCTTTTTCCAATTCAATCAAGGCCTGATTAAGCCGTTCAATCATCATGTTTTTCTCAATCACTTTGGGAGGAGCTACTCTCGCCCCACAGTCTGGAATGGGGCAGCGCTCACAAGTAGAGTTGACCTGTTTTCGCAGCAATTGCGGATCATTGAGAAAATAAAAGGTCTCCCGAAGTTGAGGCGTAATGAGGATGCCCAGGACTACACTTACGCTTTCCTGCGGGTTATAGGTACTGGGTTTGGCGATGCTCATGCAGAGATATTCCCCATCGGATTGATAGTAACTCGAAATCTGGGCTGCTGCGTCTAGCATAGGCTCATCATTTCCCTCGCCCTGCGTAGCCATTTGAATGTTCAGGTTTCGCAAGCTATGGATGCCTACCCAACGACGGCAATAGTGTTCATCCAGGGCATTGTTCAGGGATTTATGAACGCGGGATAGATGGAGCTCCTTGGTGATGCGGTAATCTTTCAAGTCTTTGCGACCACTGATTCGACGGAAGAACAGTTCCTTAAACCCAAAATGCTTTGGCAGGATATTCGTCAAGCGCTGAATCAACATTTCCGGGCTCACTTGATATTTGTGGAGGAGATCAAGCAAAAGTTCCGGCTTCCAGCTAGCCTGTCCTGCCAGGTGTTTTACGTCCGCTACGACCCGATTTTCCTCCATCAGCAGCGCCACCGCAAAGTAGGAAGCTCGAAAATTGTTGAGCTGCTTCTCGAAGGTGATCATCTTGGGAATCCGGGTGACAAAAGGCCGGTCGGTCAAGCCCAAAGCCTGAAAGCCGATTTCCCGGGCCAGGAGGAAGGTCTCCTGCTTGGTAGTCAGGCCGGGATGAATCAGCAAGACCTTTTTTCGGGCTACATAATAAGAACGAATATGCTCATTAGCCTTTTTGCCAGGCAGAGATCTTCTTTCTACCGAAATCCCGTAATCCACCTTTAATTTCTCCTCGAGAAAGTCCGTACCAAAGACAAAATCTGCCGGAAGCGCATGTTTTTTCCGAAAGGCCAGGGCTTCCTCCTCTATGAACGGAAAATAGTTGTCATACATATCCTGGTAGGAGCGGAGGGCTTCCCGGTAAAAATCATGCTCCCCAATGTGGTAGCGGCGACCGAGGCGGAAGATTGTACTGACAAAAGCGTTGACCCGGTCGGGCGTATTGGTGAAGAGCTCCAGGAGCTTTTCTGGGCTGATCCCAAATTCGTCCAGTGGAAATAGTTTGAAGAAGCGGGAATTCAGCAGGTCAACAATGGGCTGCAACTTCTTATTGGCCTTGGTGGAGACCATTTCGTCATAGTCTACCCCCAGGGCCTGCCCCAGGATAGTGATTTTATCGGGTTTGGGATATTTTTTTCCTTTTTCAATGTCATTGAGATAGGAGGTAGACATGCCTGTCCTCGCTGCCAATTCCTGATATGATAATTGATTTTGAAGGCGGAGATACCTGACCTTAAAACCAAATATCATCCGTATGATTTCACTATCTGTCATGAGGATCTGCCAAAAAAAACCTACAACGGTCCGTAGATGGGAAGTGCTACTATGCCGAATATACGCCGCTGAGAGGGGATTCCATAAATTTTGACCTAAGATTCGACCAAAAGAGGTGGGGCTTTGATAAAAAAAATCTTTTAGCGGATTTTCCGCTAAAAGATTTTTTTCCTATATTGCAGCTGTCTTTGGAACGCTATGCTATAGAACCCTGGTAACATTCATCCCCGCGACTAAGATGAATTGCCACTAAAATTCGTTTTCCTCAAGTTTTACCCTTTTCAGGGGGAATGCCCGTTTATTCCCCTGGGACTACATTTTTTTCGCCATGTCATTCCAAAAAAGCAACACCCCGCGAGCGCAACTCGCTACCCTTGACATTTTTCCAAGTAAGATTAACTGGAACCTGACTCCTGAAGAGTTGATTGAGGCCTCTATTAGTTCCAGACAAGGTGTTCTGGCCGCCAATGGAGCTTTGACAATCAAGACCGGGAAATTTACGGGCCGTTCTCCGAAAGACCGCTACATCGTTTTGGACGAGGTAACGGCCAAAACGGTAGATTGGGGCGAAATTAACAAGCCCATTTCAGCAGAAAACGCTGATAAACTGGCAGAAAAATTATCCGACTATCTTTCTGACCGCCCGGTATATGTAAAAGACGCAAAGGCTTGTACGCTTGATAAATACAGCATTAAAGTACGGGTCGTATCTGAATATCCCTGGAGCAGCCAGTTTGCCCACAACATGTTTATCCAACTGAAAGATCAGGATATGGAGAACTTCGTGGCGGACTGGACGGTGATTTGTGCCCCTGGATTCCAGGCTGATCCCAGCGAAGTTGGTACCCGTCAGGAAAACTTCGCCATCATTCAGTTTAGCAAAAAGCGCATCCTGATTGGCGGCACCGGCTATACTGGCGAAATCAAAAAAGGTATTTTCTCTGTGCTGAATACGGTATTGCCCATGGAGCAAAACGTATTGCCTATGCACTGCTCTGCCAACGTAGGCAAAGAAGGAGATGTCGCCATTTTCTTTGGGCTGTCTGGTACCGGAAAAACCACCCTTTCTGCTGATCCTGAGCGCGCCTTAATCGGAGATGATGAGCATGGATGGTCTCAGGAAGGCGTCTTTAACTTTGAAGGAGGGTGCTATGCTAAAACCATCGATCTGACCGAAGAAAAAGAGCCTCAGATATTTAAAGCGGTGAAGCACGGAGCGATTTTGGAAAACACCAACTTCCTGTCCGGAACCCGCAATCCCGATTACCTGGATTCCAGTATTACCCAGAATATCCGGGTTTCTTATCCTATCGAACATATTCCAGGCGTTTGGCAGAAAGATGTAGCCGGCGCACCTAAAGATATTTTCTTTCTCACGTGTGATGCCTTCGGCGTGCTGCCACCTATATCCCGTCTCAGTAAGGAGCAGGCTATGTACTACTTCCTGGCGGGATACACCGCTAAGGTGGCAGGCACCGAAGAAGGCGTGGAAGAGCCGCAAGCAACTTTCTCCGCTTGTTTTGGCGCGCCTTTCCTGCCTTTGCCTCACACCACCTATGCAAAAATGCTAGGCGAGAAAATTGATCAAAATGATACCCGGGTATGGTTAGTCAATACCGGATGGGTAGGTGGAAGCTATGGAACCGGTAAGCGTATTTCGCTGAAATATACCCGTTCTATGATCACTGCTGCCATGAATGGCGAACTGGATGCAGTGGATTACGAAACACACCCCATTTTTGGGCTGGAGATGCCTGCCGCTTGTCCCAACGTGCCTGTAGAGGTGCTCTCTCCGGTCAAAACCTGGGCCGATGCTGATGCTTACACCCATAAAGCTCAGGATCTGGCCAACCAGATAGAAGAAAACTTTCAGCCCTACGCCGAAGCTATGGCGCAGGTAAAAAGAGTCCCAGTAAAAGTTTAGGTATGTCATGGTCCTCCATCCCGGAAGGACCCCGTTTTTCAGCCCCTCGTCCCGCCCGACGAGGGGTTTTTCTTTGTGGATAAAAAAAAGCCTGGCGCAAGGCCCTTTTTTCCGAAAAATCGTAAATTCAGCTCGAAAAATAACCAGTACTTGAAATATGCTGGTTAAAATGGAGATCCCAAACTCTATGCAATCGCGTAGTTCCACCATGCAGGCACCCGACTCGGTGCCACAAAGGCTATATCAGGCCCGGTCTTCTCTGGCCCAGGCGGCGCAGATGATCGAAACCGGGTATGAACAGACGGCTGTCCACCGCTTATACCACGCCTGTTTTTGTGCGGTGATGGCGTGGCTCACCCAGCATGAGATTCCTTTTAATTCTCATCAGGCTGTCAGGAAGCAATTCAAAAAGTACCTGTGGAAGGCCGGATTCCTAAGCTCGGAAGACCGAGACCTCTTTGAAGGCTTATATGCCCACCGTCATGCCTCAGATCAGACCGCGGTACGAGATTACTCCCTGGGAGAAGTTCACCACTTTTGGAAAGGAAGTGAGGATTTTATTGAAAAAATCGCGGATCAGGTCAATCTGGGTTAGCTTACCAGAATTTTTTCCATTTGTTGCTTAATGCTGGCCTTGAGCCTTACGGCTTTTCGCATGGTCAAGTCAATGGCCGCCATGGTGATCAGCGCTTTGCCTACCCGTTCCCCGGTTTCCACCTTGCGCATGTCATGCTGAATGGTAAAGGAGGATACGCCAATTTTGACCAGGCAGGATTCAATTCTTAGCAGGGTATCTTCAAACGCTTCCTTATGGTAGTCGATTTCTTGTTTGACCACCACGATCCCCCACTGATGGGCCTGCAGTACCTCCTGGGTAAAGCCCAGGCGGCTGATCATCTGCCGACCGGCCAATTCATATTTGTTGACATAGTACATCACGTTCATGTGGCGATTGGAGTCGCATTGCCAGGTCTGAACGGCACCGAGATAGGTGATAAAATGTTTAGGGGAGCTAGCTTTATCAGGCATAGGTTTGAAGAAGTTGTTGTTGACGTAAAATAGCTGCGCGGAATTCCTCAGACAAGCGGTCTGTCAATTCTGCCATGGTCGGCACATCCTTAACGGCCACGCAGCCCTGTCCCGCCGACCAGATGGTCTTCCAGGCTTTGGCGCCTTCTTTCGGGGGCGTTAATTCCTTCCCAAAATCAATTTCAGCGGTTTCTTTGAGCATCTCTTTGGTGAAGCCCGCTTCGGCCAGACTGGGCCACATAAAATTGGCCGGGACGCCCGAGACCGCCGCGGAATAGACGATGTCTTTGGTTCCGCAGTCAATGATCATTTGCTGGTATTCCTCCGGAGCCTGACTTTCCTTGACATTGATAAAGCGCGTACCCATATAGGCGAGATCAGCGCCCATTTGCAAAGCTGCTGCCACATCGGAACCTGAACTGATACAGCCAGAAAGTAGGAGAGTTTTGTCGAAAAACTCGCGGATCTCCGCCACTAAAGCCAAGGGATTTACTTCGCCCGCATGCCCGCCTGCTCCTGCACACACGGCGATCAAGCCATCTACTCCGGCTGCGGCTGCTTTGGCCGCGTGCCGACGGTTGGTAACATCGTGGAAGACCAGTCCCCCATAACTGTGGACGGCTTCAATCAGTTCCGGTACTGCGCCCAAAGAGGTGATGATAACCGGCACCTTATGTTTGATACACACCTCAAGGTCGGCTTGCAAGCGTGGGTTGCTCCGATGCACAATTAAATTCACCCCATAAGGGGCAGCGTTGGGATCGTCTCCCAGGGCTTCTTCAATCCCTGTACACCATTGATCAAAGCCTTCGGTCGTCCGATGATTCAGGGCCGGAAAGCTGCCGAGTATGCCAGATTTGCAAGCCGCAATGACCATTTCAGGTCCGGAAATGAGGAACATAGGAGCAGCGACCACCGGAAGGCGGAGACGGTTGGTTAAAGAGGAGGGAAGCGCCATAAAAGAAGTGTATTGGATGATAGGACAAGTTATAAAAATGTCTCTTGCAGGCCTAAACAGAAGATATATAAGTATAAGCACCAAAAGTTCCGAAATTGTTCAGCTTTTGAAAGGGAATATGTATTTTCCCAGCCAAGCCTTTAGCTATGGTCCTATTTCATCAAATCATGACTCGCGGCATCATTTTCTATGATGATGAATATGCCGAGGAGTGTCAGGAGTTCTGTTTGCTGCGTAACATCAGTTATTTGCCGCATATCATTGATAAGCATACCTGCTATTATTTTGACAAGAAGAAAAAGCTCTTTACCAAAAAGCCTATCCAGGCCGATCAGATTGTAGAAGCAGAGGAGAGTATCTTCCAGCGAAAATTCGCGGAAATATTTGAAGAATTTGATGTGCTTTTCGTGCAGGACAAAGAAGTCCTCTGTGGCGTGGTGCATTTTTCCGACTACAATCGACCCGCCGTCCATGACCACCTCTACCAGCAACTTTATCTGTTGGAGCGGGCCCTGGTATTTCTGGTGGTAAAATATGGCGGCAAGACCAAGCGACAACTCTTTGAGTTTTTCAACAAAGCCGAAGACGAGCGCACGGACGAACTGCTCACGGAGAAGGATTTCCGGGGCCACAAAATCTCCCTCAAGCATATCCTGGAATTTGTGGCGCACTACGACCTGCTCAAAATGAAAAAGGAAGACATCAAGCGCGTCATCGAAATCCGCAACGCCATCGCCCATAGCGATGACCTCGTCACCCAGACCAATCAACACGCCAAAAGCTATCACCACAACTCTTTCGTCAAGCTCCTGCGTGGCGTTGATTCCATGGAAGTAGCCCTGCGTCAGCTCAGCAATCGCCTCTATCTCCTGCGCGCCATCGAAGAAGATGACTTCACCATGCCGCCCATGCCTTTGGAGGATTATTTGTTTAAGTAGAGACCGTCCCGGCCCACCGGCTTCCAGCCGGTCACAACCCGGTCCCACTGGTTGCCAACCAGTGCTTGTCCGTAACACTGGCTTCCAGCCGGTCAACGCTGCCCCACCGGTTCCCAACCGGTCTCCGCCCGTAACACTGGCTTCCAGCCGGTCAACGTAGCCCCATCGGTTCCCAACCGACCCGTTTCCGTAACACTGGCTTCCAGCCGGTCAATTCCCTTCGCCGGATTTTTATCCGGGGAAAAAACCTAGACTCCCTCGCAGTCCCAGCCTCTCTGGTAACCGCGGCGGTAAGATGGGGTAGGAGCCTATTTCTGGAAAGGTGTTACTGCTTTGCAAGGAGCTTTTCCATAGAAAAAAGCCTTTCCCCAGATTTTATCTGGGGAGGGTAAAAACCGGCTGGAAGCCAGTGTTACGGGGACTTGTCTCACCTCTCTCCCTCAACCCATTGCATTTCAAATAAAAACCCCTACCTTTGTAGTCCATTTTCAGATACTATATGGATATCAAACCAAAAGCGTTTCCGAACGAGTACGAAACGACGTTCATCCTTACTCCCGAACTGCCAGAGGGTGAACATAGGCAGACCGTTGACAAATATGTCAATCTGATTAAAGAAAATGGTGGGAAAGTGCACAACATTGAGCACTGGGGCCTGCGAAAGCTAGCCTATCCCATCGAGCGCAAGACGAGCGGCTACTACGCTTATGTTGAGTTCTCCGGACCTGGAGAGTTCATCGACAAGTTGGAGCAAACCTACCGCTACGACGATTCCGTGATCCGTTACCTGACGGTGAAACTTGACAAGCATGCATTGGCTTTCAACCAAAAGAGACGTGAGCAAGGCTTCGGTCTCCGTAAGGCAGCCAAGAGTTAATCAGATTCACTATTTAATCACAGAAAAAAATGGCAAAGGCACCTGTAATAGGACCTACCGCGACTAATAAGATTAAAACCCAGGAGCGGAAGAAAAAGTACTGTCGCTTTAAGCGCGCCGGTATCAAGTACATTGACTACAAGGATCCTGATTTCCTCTTGAAATTTGTGAATCCCCAGGGTAAAATCCTGCCTCGTCGTCTCACTGGCACCAGCCTGAAATATCAGCGTCGGTTGGCCGTAGCGATCAAGCGTTCTCGTCACCTGGCTCTCATGCCGTTCGTTGGAGACGAGATTAAGTAATCAGTGTTGGAAGTTTAAGCTCAAAAGAAATGGAATTAATTCTCACCCAACCGGTCAGAAACCTCGGAGATAAAGACGATGTAGTCAAAGTAAAGCCTGGATATGGCCGCAATTACCTGATTCCTCAGGGATTGGCTGTCCTCGCTACTGCATCTGCCAAGCGCGCCCTGGAAGAAAAGAAACGTCAGGCTAGCCATAAATCAGAATTTGTGAAGCAGCAGGCTGAGGCCGTTGCTGAACAACTGGCTGGCGTAAAGCTGACCATCGAGACCCTCGCTGGTGCCGATGGCAAACTCTTCGGTTCTGTAACCTCTATCCAGATCGCCAACAAACTGGCCGAGCAAGGATACGAAATCGACCGCAAAACCATCACCTTGGAAGATATTCGCAACACCGGTGAATACACCGCGACCGTTCACTTGCACAAAGAAGTGAAAGCAGATATCGCCATCGAGGTACTGCGTAAAGAAGACTAGACCTAACGGACTTGTAAAAGTCTCACAATATGCCCCGACCATCGGTCGGGGCTTTTTTTATGAGCATGCCCACCCTGCCTTCGGAGTTCCTCGGGCAAGGGCTGTAAGTCCTGCCGGAAGAACAAGCCGCAGGGAGCAGACGGGCGGGTTGGGGCGGTTAGGAGCTCCTTGATTTTTTGGCTACCTTTTTTACCAAGGAAAAAGGAGTCCCAACATTCCCAAAGCATAAAGAATCAGCTCAGAAGATTAAGCTAAACACAAACCAGATGTTTTTCCCCACCAATACCCTCCTCGCCCTCTTTCTCCTAAGCCTCTTTGCGACCCTGGCTTATGGAGCGAAGAAAATCGACGGCATAGGGGCCTTTACCGGCGTATGCATCGGCATGGGTATGTTTTTGGGGGGAGGTTTTGTCCTGCTAAATCTCCTGTTGGTATTTTTTGCCCTGGGGACCCTGGCCAGTATGTGGAAGCGTCGGGAAAAACAGCAACTTGGTCTGGAACAGGAGGCGGGTGGGAAGCGCTCTTTTCGCCATGCCTTTTCTAATGGAGGCGTAGCAGGGATCTGTGGAATGCTGGCCTGGATGATGCCTGGCCAGACCGAGACGTTTCTCCTCATGATGGCCGCCAGCCTTTCGGCAGCCCTGGGGGATACTTTTTCCTCTGAATTGGGCAATGTCTACGGCAAGCGTTTTGTCAATGTCCTTGGCTTCACGCCCGATCAGCGCGGCAAAGATGGGGTGATCAGCCTGGAAGGGAGCCTGCTAGGCGTAGCCGGAAGCCTAATCATGGCTCTTTTCGCCAGTCTGTATCCTTTCTCCATGTCGGCGGTTCTCCTCATCTTCCTTGCGGGAATATTGGGTAATCTGGTAGATTCTCTCCTGGGGGCAACCCTACAGCAGCAGGGCCTTCTCACCAATGATCTGGTGAATATAGGGTGTACCTTGTCGGCTGCCTTTATAGCGGGCTTGGGCTGGTTGTTTGTGGAATAAAAAGCTCGTCGGGTCCTTACATGAAAGGTTGTAGAAATGTCCGGAGAGTTTCTTTTCGCTCTGCTTGAACCTCCGGTTGATCCGCATAATGTTGTTCGATGAAAGCCTGATTTTTTTGATATTCCTCTTTCGCAAAAGCCTTGATTTTATCTGCTTCCCAGTATCCGGAGAGCGCTCGAAAAAATGATTGGGTAATCTTATAATCAAGGAAATATTCCCGAGCCATTAGTTCTTCCGCATAAAAAGCGATAGAGGCCTGATCGGCTTTTTCCAGGAAGTGATGAGCTTTTACCAGGAGGGCAAAAAATTCAGCTTGCAGGTTCTCATAATAGGGCATTCCCTTATGCCTGGGCATTTCTTCCCGATAAAACTGGTCCATGTCATGCCAATCATACCGAGAGGGATTAAGGGCAATTTCGTTTAGGCCATAATTTCCTGCTTCAGGAATAGAAGGAGGTCGCTCTACCTCTTGGGCCGGGATCTGGGTTTGGTCCCCGCTGACATGAACAGCTTGAGATTGAACGGGAAGGGCTAAATCAGGTTTCTTGATATTGGCATCTGCACAAGAGGTTTGTAGGAACAAAAAAATGCCACTGAATCCGATGAAAGAGTTTATTTTTCGTTGAAACATAAAAGTATGATAAAATATTAAGCTGGAGGACAACAATGATCTCGGGCTGCATTACCAGAAATAATGACTGTTTCCACGAGTCTCCAAATACCTGGACCTGCTGGTTCGTATGTTTTATAAAATCCTAATTCAGAAGGAGTTCCTACGCAGCAGTCTTCTCCAGTCATATCATAAGTATAAATACCTGTCGCATGAGTTCCGCACTCACAAGGAGTAATTTGTGCAAATAGCTGAATCCCATCAGCTCCAAGGCATAAAAAAAGGCTGAAGGAAAAAAATATAATAAATCTCTTCATTGAATAAAATATTTTAGTACTTATAACAATAATAACAATAACAAGATGAAAGCAGGGGTTGCCAAATTTCCTTTTGTAGCACTTGCCTGGATGTTGAGATGTTAGAGCGATAAGAAGGATTTTGAAGTTCGAAAGTGCGTTTTATATCAGCTCAAGAAGTTTTTCGCGGAAAAGAAATTCTCCATGATCTAGGGTTGAATCCGGAAAAAGAATTTTCCAAAAATGATTCTCGGTGGAATCGAAAAATGAAGATGTAGAGTGTAGCTACATGGACTCTTTTTTCCGCAGCACCGGCAACTCCTTGCCAGGCAGGTTCTCCAATGCCAACAGGCTCTTGCCGATGCGGAAAGCGGTCTCCACATCTTTCCCGGCCCCCAAGGCGTCATAAAAACCCGTAGCAAACTTGATGGCGGTAATATCCGGTACAGCATCACTCATGCCCACCACAAAGGGCACATGCTGGATCAGGGCATCTGCCTGAGCTGCTGAGTAGCAAGCGTTCAAGAAGACACATCGGATATCGGTATAGAGGGCAAAAAGTCCGGCCAGGGCTTCGGCCCGGACAATCAGGGTTTTGCCCTGATCATTTTCCAGCGCCAGTCCCCCGGAATAGACGCTTAAGTCCAGGGCTTGATTTTCGTCCTCTTGGCCTTCCCAAAAAAGATCCCGGGTACCGGGCTGGGCGGCTTCTCCTGCTTTCTTTTTTAACACCCCATGCCCGGAGAAATGCACAATTTCAGGAGACTCCTCCAACATCGCCCGGTTAAGGTCCGTGGGCCTTACCGCATGTTTCTGCACCAGGGTAAATTGATCCCGGTAGCGGGAACGGGTGAGGCTTTCGTCTATCTCCCGGATTTCTTCTCCCAGGCGTAGTTGCCCCGTATCGGTAGGGTTGGCGGCCAGAAAAAGGATGGTGGTTGCCTTGGTTTCAGCGGTAATTTCTGCAGGTTTTGCAGACGAGCTTACCCCAAGCTCATTCAGCATATCAATCAGGGCTGAAGTGATTTGACCCGACCTGACCGCAAAAGTATTGTGATCAATGCGCCGGTTTCTTTTATCTCGATGAAGATCTTTCCACTGACTGGATTGAAGTAAAATTTCATCATACACGTCCCCGATTTCCTCAGGCGTGCGGGCCAGCAAGGCATCAAAAGCCTCATCGATCCGGGAATTCCTGATCAGGTCGTAGACTTCTTTTTTCAGTTCCTCCATAGACCCCAAAATAGGGAATGGTACGGACTTGCCAAAAACATTGGATACGAGAAGATTGGCCGTTTGAGGATATTTAATTAGTTTGAAAAACCCGTTTAGTAAAGTATTTCGGGGGAATTTTAATAGCTGTACCTGCCATGTCCACAGCCCCACTTGACCAATCCCGGGAGATGAAGGATGGTGATTGGAACGAAATCCTTGCCTCCATTGAGCGAGAAGAATGTATTCTCGTGCTGGGTCCGGGTGCCGTCATGGCTAAGGATGGGACGCATCTGCATGACAACCTGGCTGGCTTGATTGCCAAAGAATTGGGCCATCCCGTCCCCGATACGCCAGACCGGGTTTTTCGTCTCACGGAGGAGCTTACCCAGCAGCGGGGATGGCGGAAACTCTTATGGGACATGACCAAAAAGGCCTTCGCTGACCCAGAGCCCCATGCCTTATTTCAGCAGCTGACCCATATTCCCCTGCATCTCATCATCTCCACTTCTCCGGATGTTTTGCTAAAAGAAGCCTTTGAAAAAGAAGGCATAGATGCTGAATTTGCTTACTATAACTATAAGGAGAATCCTGAGTTTAGCGCGGCTGCTACCCGAAATATGCCGTTGATTTTCAACCTATTCGGGTCGATTGAGGATGAGGACTCTATGGTCATGACCCATGACAGCCTCTTTGACTTTATTTTTGCCATCCTCAGTACCAAAAGGCTACCCTTGCAAATCAAGGAGAATATCCTCAACGCTTACAACTTCATTTTTCTGGGTTTTGATTTCGAAAGCTGGTACCTCAAGATTCTCATGCGCTTGTTTGAATCGCATAAAAAGGAAATTTCCTATGCCCATGCCTGGCAGACCAATTATCTCCAGCCCCACACCCAGAATTTTTACACCCAGAATTTCAAAATCGATTTCATTTCGCACGATGTGGAGGCCTTCGTAAAAGAACTGCATAAAAGATGTGAAGCCGAAGGAATCTTCCGGCAGGCAGATCCGGAAGCTGCCCAGGCCAGTGATTATGACCGGGTGGTCGCTATGGTGAAGCAAGGCAAAATTGATGAAGCGATCGACTTCCTGGATAAATTCGCCGAAGAAAGTGGGAATAACAACCTCTTTACGGAAGTGGTTCTATTATCCCGTCGCTACAATAGTCTCATCGGAGACCAAAATAAAGGCATCATTGCGAAGGATGACGCCCAGCTCGAACTCAATCAAATCTCCAACGCCCTGCTAGAAATGGCTGGGGAAATCAAATCCTAGTCGCGCGTCATGGAATATGCATATCGATACCCCGGGGTCAAACCCTTTACCTTAGAGGACGCCAACCTATTCTTTGGCCGGGCCAAAGAGATTGAGCAAATGGTGCGCTATCTCCGGACCGAAAACCTGGTGGTTCTGCATGGGAAGTCCGGTCTGGGCAAAAGTTCCCTGATCAATGCCGGGGTCTTGCCTTTATTAAAAAAACGTGCTAAAAAATCCTATACGCCTCGGCAGATTCGCCTCAGCAGCTTTAATCCCAGGGCACCCCGTAACCTACACACCAGTATTAACCAGCAAATCCAGCATCCGCGTACCCTGCTGGATGATATCCCTGTCAAATATGTCAGCCTTTGGCATGCCCTCAAAAGCTTGGAATTGGCGGAAGGTTGGGACAAAAAACACCAGCATCTGCTGATTTTTGATCAATTTGAGGAATTATTTACCTATCCCAAGGAGGAAGTTGAGCAACTAGCGCATGACCTGGCTGACCTATATAATCACCGCGTCCCCTCCGAAATCAGGAAGTTGCTGCGGCGGGAAAAAGTAGTGAACAAAGTCCTGCAAAATGCCTTAGAAGAATCCGGCTTGGCTGACTGGTTAGATTCCCCTTTGGATGTCAAAATCCTGGTGGCGATCCGTTCTGATAAGTTCAATGAATTGGATCGGTTAACCCCCTATCTCCCGGAGATCATGCTCAATAGCCGCATCCTCAATCCCCTTTCCCGGGATCAAGCGGCTGATGCCATTCGCATGCCAGCTGAGATGGAAGGCGACTTCCCCACGCCGGCTTTTAGGTATGCCCCTGAGGCGGAGCAAAAATTACTGGAATATCTCACTGACAACCAAAGTAAGGCCGTAGAAGGCTTTCAGTTACAGATCATTTGTCGGAATATCGAGGATAAGGTGGCCTCCTTTGCGGACGATCCTACTAAGCTTGAGGAGGATGATCGCCTGGAAATCAAAAAGCTCTCCGGGGAAGGTCCACAGTTTGAAGTAGCTGACCTGGATGCTGATTTTGGCGACATTCTGCGCCGCTACTATAACCAACAAATTCGTAGTCTCGGGGACCGGGAAAAACAGTTGGTGGCCCGAACCCTGATTGAGGAGGAGTTGATTGCCGATGATCGTCGGGTTAGCCTGGACCATGCTATCCTGACCCAGAAAGTAGATGAAGACCTGCTGAAAAAACTGGTAGACAGCCGCTTGATCCGACGTGAAGCCAATACCCTGGGCGGATTTAGCTACGAAATCAGTCATGACACCCTCTTGGACCCCATCCTGGAAGCCCGTGCTGAAAGACGGATGATAGAGGAAGCGAATCGGGAGAGAGAGGAAGCCCGGCAAGCCGCGGCAGATCGACAACAGGAATATGAGCGCCTCAAAGAGAAACAGGCCAAGGACCTGGCTCAGGCCCGGGCTGAAACTGCAGAGCTAGCTAAGCAACGAGCTTTACAAGCCCAGAAGACGGAGCGGCGCAATAAATATTTTGTCCTCACCCTCCTCATCATGGTGCTCATCATCAGCGGGATTGGCTTTTCCTGGTGGCTCACCGCCTCCTGGAGTTATCGGGAGATCCAGGAAACCAATAGCTTGTTGGCCAAGACCAATGAAAAGCTGATTGATGCCCAGAAAGAACTGGAAGTACAAAACGAATACCTGGTCGATAGCCTGGGCTTTTCATCTCAGCGCTTGGAAGCCTTGCGAAACGAACTGAAAATTTCTCCCTCCAGTGAGCAGCGGATTTACCGGAGAAATGCCGCCTTCCAAGACCTGATTTCACATCTGGCAGACACCCTCCTGGACTATCCCGGCATGAGAGAAGGACGCGTACCCAGTGGAGAGTATATTCTGGAACGAGGGGTGCCCATTATTCGCTTGCATGTATTTCGTCCGAATGAATTCGCCATGCAGGAGGATGCCCAGGAAATGGTGGAAAAAGTAGCCGCGGTGCTGCAAAAGACCCCTACCTTTGAAATAGAAGTTCAATCTCATACGGATCAGATTGGACCAGCTTATAACAATATTCAGAATAGCGTAACCCGGGGCATGGCTGTCATGGAAATTTTCCGAGCTTATTTTGAAGAAGGAGAACAAGGCTTACGCCTCAACCTGGCCGCTAAAGGAGAAAGTATGCCCTTAAGAGGAGGAACCCGGGCGCAGAACCGGAGAATTGATTTGGTGTTGAAACAAAATTAGGGGGGACTTCCAACCTGAATAGAGGCGGAGCTTTCTCTTATATGTTGACTAACCTACACCTACGACTCAATGAAACATCTCCTTTCCCTCCTGCTACTTAGCCTGGGACTCAATTCCCTTGCTTGGACCCAGGACCTCCTCCTGGAAGAAGCCACCCTGCTAAATCCTGCTAATCAAACGGCTAAACCTGGCTACATCTGGATTAAAGATGGCCGCATTCATAAGATCGGGAAAAAAGCCCCTAAGAAATTCGACGGAGAAAGGCGCTCCCTTGCAGGCAAATTTATCCTGCCCGCGCTCTGGGATATGCACGTCCATTCCTTTGGCAATATTGCGCCCAATAACCGCTTCCAGATGCTCACCACCAGTGGCACCGCCAAAACCATGTTGTACTGTGGGGTAGGGGGCTTCCTGGATTTGTTTTCCGAAGAAAATTATATTATCGGCCTAAGAGATCAACAACGGGAAGAAGGCCTGCCAGGCGCGGACATTCATTGCGCGGGGCCTATTTTCACCTGCACCAAAGGCCACGGCACCGAGTACGGCGTTCCTACCCGGGTAGTGAATACGCCAGAGGAAGCCCGGCAATCTATGGCGGAGCTAGCCGAAAAAAAGCCTGATGTCATCAAACTGGTCTACGATAATGCCCCCAATCGCATGCCGACCATGGACCAGGCTACCATGGAAGCGGTAGTTGCCGCTGCCAACCAGCATGGCATTAAAGTAATTGCCCATATTGGTACCTGGCAAGATGTCAAAGAAGTCGTAGAGGCCGGCGGACACGCCATTACCCACGCGCCTACTGATCCGCTTCCGGAGGAGGTGCTGCAACTCATGAAAGAAAAGCAAACCACCATGATTCCCACCCTCTCGGTGCAGCAGGACATGAGCTTGTACTTTCAGCGACCTGAACTCCTCAATAGCTCCCTCTTGCAAGCAGTAGTAGACGCGCCCCTCCTCGAAGCCTTCGTAGATTCTTCCAAGCTGGAATTCCGCATGAAGCGCTTCATGGCATATCAAAAAGCCACCCGCAAAGTGGCCGCTGATATCATCCAGCGCATGCATAAGGCAGGGGTTCCGCTCCTTACC
The DNA here is from genome assembly GCA_038527215.1 of Bacteroidota bacterium. Lineage (GTDB taxonomy): Bacteria > Bacteroidota > Bacteroidia > J057 > J057 > JAWPMV01. The sequence continues at coordinate 66,394 of JBCBGC010000002.1, read as the reverse complement.
GGGACGGATTCCGGAAACCCTGGAGTATTCCAGGGCTATTCTGTCCATCGTGAAATGGCCCTGCTCCACGAATTTGGTTTGACTCCCTGGGAAGCCCTGGCCGCAGCCACTACCCGTAGCGCCCACTTTTTAGGGAAAAATGCCAGCCTGGAAGAAGGGGCTTTAGCTAACCTCCTTATCCTGGATGCCTCTCCGCTGGAGACCCTCAGCCATACCGAAAAAATTCATGCGCAGGTCCATCACGGGAAATGGGTGGACCGCTCCGTTCTGCTCAAGGCTGGTATTGTCGCCAAAGCAGAGAAGATGGAAGCCCCCGCCTGGACCCAGGAAACCATTACCGCTTTCGAGGAAGCCAAAACCGATGACTGGACCGCCATCTCTGACAAAAGCCAGGGAGGAAATAGCGTCATCCGGATGAAGGTTGCCGAAGAAAAGGCCCATATTCAGGGCAGTTTGAAACCTCGCCAGGGCGGTTTCGGCTGGGCGGGTCTTTCGCATGAATTTGTAGGAGCAGGCAAGCCCGTAGACTTATCAGCCTACACCGGCATTAAGCTTCGCTTGAAAATCAATAAAGGCAGTGTCTACGTCAGTATGCAGGACATGAGGGTAACCAATTTTGACTACCACATGAGTATGTTGCCCCGAGGGACCGGAGAATGGCAGGAAGTAGAACTTCCTTTCGATAAGTTCCGTCAATTTTTCTCAGACCCGATTAGCTGGGATGGAAAAGCCGTGCAAGGCCTGATGGTAGGCGCCAGTGGCATGGCCGGAGACTTCGACTTTGAGATAGACTATATCAAATTGTACTAGCAGCACCGGCTTCCAGCCGATCACAACTCCGGCCCATCGGTTCCTAACCGGTCAGGATCCCGGCTCCTGGTTCCCAACCAGTCTGTCCGTAACACTGGCTTCCAGCCGGTCAACGCTCCGACCCATCGGTTCCCAACCGGTCATGGTCCCGGCCCCTGGTTCCCAACCGGTCAGGGTCCCGGCCCCTGGTTCCCAACCAGTCTGTCCGTAACACTGGCTTCCAGCCGGTCACAACTCCGACCCACCGGTTCCCAACCGGTCAGGGTCCCGGCCCCTGGTTCCCAACCAGTCCATCCGTAACACCGGCTTCCAGCCGGTCACAACTCCGACTCACCGGTTCCCAACCGGTCAGGGTCCCGGCCCCTGGTTCCCAACCAGTCCATCCGTAACACTGGCTTCCAGGCGGTCACAACTCCGGCCCATCGGTTCCCAACCGGTCATGGTCCCGGCCCCTGGTTCCCAACCAGTCTGTCCGTAACACCGGCTTCCAGCCGGTCACAACTCCGACCCCCCGGTTCCCAACCGGTCAGGGCCCCGACCCCTGGTTCCCAACCGGTCATGGTCCCGGCCCATCGGTTCCCAACCAGTCTGTCCGTAACACCGGCTTCCAGCCGGTCAACGCTCAAAATCACGAGAAGCCAGTGTTATGGCAGTTGACCGCGTAGAAGCCAGTTTTGCAGACGTGACCGGCTAGAAACCAGTTTTGCAGACGTGACCGGCTGGAAGCCAGTATTGCAGGCGGGACCGGCTGGAAGCCAGTGTTACGGTCCAACTGGCTGAAAGCCAGGGTTGCCGACCAACTGAAAGCCAGGGTTGCCGACCAGCTAGAAGCCAGGGTTACGAGTCGGAAGGTTCAGTCGAATCTGGAGGCAGGAAGCCATCTTTCTCCAGGCGCAGGCCCGCTTGGGTCCGCGCGGGCTCCCACTTCATTTTTTCCATATTCACCAACAACGCCAGGCCTAAAAAGAAGAAGAGGCTCACTGGTAGCTGGTTAATGGTGGGTTGCGGATAATGGGCGATGATGAGGGTGAAAATAGCCGCCAGCAGCGCTTCATAATAGGGCGCGGCCGTGGTACTTCGCATGCGAAAATAAGCCCGGGTACCCGTCCACAGGATGAGGCCCATCAGCCCACAGAACAGCAATAAGCCTACCCAGCCCATTTCCACGCCGATGCGGACATAACCACTGTCTGGTGGGAACTGAGAAAGAAGTTCTTCGGGCGAAAAACGACGCCCAGGAGAACCCGTACTGCCCAGTCCGTTCCCAAAAGGATGGTTCTGGATAAAGGGTCTGATATAGCGTTGGTTTTGGAGACGGATCTGCACAGAGGTAGAGGCCGTGGGGCGCAAAGCACTCTGCCAGCGCAGGAGATAGGGATTGGCGGTGGGGATCAGGCTCGATCCCAGCAACAGCAGCGCGTAACCGCCTGTAACTAAGAATGCGATTTTACGACGACTGATAGCTGCCCAAAAGACCAGCCCCAAAGGGATCATCAGATAAGCTGTCCGCGTCCCGCTGACGATCATGGCCATAAACATGACCACAGCCCCTGCGATCAAGGGCCATTTTTTTCTTTTCTGCAGAGGATGGGTGAGCAATAGAATCAGGGCCATCAGAAAGCTGAAGCCCATCACGATCCCACAAATAGCAGGATCGGCAAAGAAGGAGAAAGCCCGATATAGGCCGCCATTAAAAATATCGTCAAAGCGATTGGTGTCAGCCATGATCCAGGACCATTCGCCACTGGCAAAGCCCTGAAAGGCCTGGTATAAAGCATAGACGCCCCCGACCGAAGTGAGCACAAACCAAGTGGTCATCAAATGCCGAAGATATTTTCGTTGGGTGAAGACATAGAGTCCTACGAAAAAAAGGAACCAATGCCCCGCGGTGCTGCGGATAGTATACAACCAGGCCATGCGGGAAACAGCCCAGGGATTGAGCAATTCCAGGAAGCTGTAAGCCGCCCAGATCAGGATGCCCAGACTGAGGGGGTGATAGGCAAAAGACCAATCCCGTCTTTCTATCTGCTTGATGAAAAGGCCAAACAGCAGCATGGCCAGCGAAATATCTACATAGAGTCCCAGGGGTAAATCAGGGAGGAAGCGCTTGATCCCCATCAGGAAAAAGGCGCCTGTTAGCATCGCAAAAACCCCAAACCTGAGATGGAAAAGGGTACCGGTAAATATGGGAAGCAGAATCGCAGCCCCAGCCAGCCCCACGCCATAGGAGAGCCCGCCTGTGCCTACCACATAGGCAATCCCAAAGGCCAGTGCCATTAATAGGAGATGGCCCAGAGGGGAATCCAACCGAGCCTGCACAAATTGTTCTTTTAACCAGCTGCGAAACCGGCTTTTGAGAGAGGGGGAAGATGTAGGTTGACCAAGGTCAAACAAAGGTGGCTGCATGGCTTTGGGAATACGGGAGGCCATAGGTGAGCCTAAACTACTAAATCATGTGTTACGGGAAGACTAAAAGAACACGATTTTTACAAAAAATCCCACACAAACCAGCATACACAGAGCAAGTACCATTTTTTCATGATTGCGTTCGGATGCAGAGAGGACGTACCGACGCTCTCGGGGTGTTTTAGTTTTCATTGCTTACAAAACCAGTACATATGCTTTCAACATCCTCATATTACCTAAACTTTAAGAGGATTTGAAGGCAAATGGCCCTAGTGGTCAATTCTTGGGGTCAAATGGTGATTTTGACCATTTTGGTGGGTGGCCATAGCATCCAGCAATTGTTCACTCTTTTGGGTCCAGGCATGTTGCTGAGCAAAAAGACGCCTTTGTCGCATGTGATCAGGGGTATCATGATAGACCTTGCGGTATACTTGAGCCGCAAAGCGCTGAGGATCATGGGCCAGGCTGATATGGGGAAGGAGGTCCTCCAGGTCAGGTGAGAATGGGGTAGAAACCACTGGCAATCCCGCTGCCAGGTATTCATGTATTTTCAGCGGATACATGGCTTCTGTTAGGGGGCTACGACAAAAGGGAATCAGGCCACATCGCGCGTGAGCCAGGTAAGGCAGAAGCTCAAACTGAGACTTAGGGGGAAGCAAATGAACCCGGGGCTGCTTTTGCAATATCTCCAGGCCTGGTCCCGCTTTCTGCGGACCAATCATCACCAAATGAAATTCGGGATGCTGCTGCAACAGTTGGCCCAGAAGGGCTATATCCAGCCGCTCACTCACCATACCGATGTAGAGTAAGATTGGATGCCCCTTGGGGGGCAAATCAAAAGGCCGATCCCAGCGTTGGTCTACCGCCTGTTCAAAGAGCTTGACCTCCGCTCCATTGGGAAGGTATAAGACCTCATCCGACCGTTGCTCAGAAAAATGATGCCTGAGCCATTTGCTGGTCGCGACCACCAGGTCCGCTTCCGCCGCACTTTTTACCTCCCAGCGCGGCTCATGCTTTTGCAAATAAGGGGCAGCCTCCAGCCGATCTACCGCATAGTAGACCTTTTGAGCAGGCGTAAATCCTAAACTGGAAAAAGGATAGGCGGCCAGTTGGAAGTTGATGACCGTGGGATGTTGCCAGTCGAAATAATCAGCTGCCCATTGTAGATAGACCGCCATCCGGCGATGATTCCGCTTCATGAGGAACTGATACAGCCCGCCATCTGGCAGTTTTTGGGTGGGCCACCGCAAAGGAGGAACCAGATAAAACAGGTTGGCCGGGTCCCCGGGCAACTGAAAATATGGCGCTTGTTTTCCCCCATGATAGCCCTTGCGAAAGCGCAGAGAAGTCTGATCCGGGTACAACCATTTTTCCTTCCAACTAAAGGCCGGCTCGATATAAAATACCCGATGATGCGCCGCCAGGGCTCGGGACATGCTGATAGCCGTTGACCCATAACCCAGATCCCAACGCCCCCGACCCAGGATCACCAGGTCCTTTTTTGCTGAGGTTCGGATCATGGCAGGGATTTTTGCGTAGTGGAAAAAAGTTTGTGCCTCAGGATGCCCCAGCCATTTTCATACACCTTCCAGGCATATTTCAGGCTTTGCCAACTTTGGACGCCCAGGTCTTTCCATAGGAGGTATTGGTTGAGGACAAAAACCATGAGGAGGCTGATGAGGGTAGCTACCGCTGCACCCATAAGTCCCCAGATAGGGATCATGATCAGGTTGAGCAAGGCGTTCAGGCCTGCACTAAAGATGACCACCTGGAAGTTAGTTTTGGGTTTGCCCAAAGCATCCATGGTGATGCCAAACTGGCGGGAGAAAGGCACGAAAAGGGCGTACAGCAGGGTGATTCTGAGAATCGGCACCACATCCAGATAGGCTTCCCCAGCGATAAACTTTACGATGGGCTCTGGAAAAAGGGCAATCAGACTGATCAAGGGGATGATGAGGGCCAGCACAATGCCCACGGATTTTTCATATAAGGCTTTCAAAGCAGGCTTACCCTGGGTTTCTAATCTACGCGCACTTTGAGGAAAAACGATGGCCGCTGCTGTCTGCGTAGGAATTTCTGCCAGGTTGACGATCTTGATGGCGGTGCTGTAAATCGCCGTGGCGATAGGCGACAGCAGACTCCCCAGCATGAGTTGATCCAGGGTTTTGATCAGCATAGACCCGAGATTGGTGCCGACCACATATTTTCCATATCCGGAGAGCCACCTAAGCCAGCGGAAGTCCAGGTAGCGGGAAAAATTCCAATGGGGTTTCCCCATGCGAATGGCTACCAGACTGGCCAGGGTAGAACTCACAATGTGAAAACCCGCCAGATGGATCAACTTAAGGGGAACATCTACTACCCAAAATGCCAGCAGTACATAGAGGAAAAAGACCCCCTGCCGCACCAGGCTGCTAACCATGATGCCTTTGAAGGCGAGTTTGGATTGGAGAATGAAATTATTCTGATAGTAGGGGATGAGCGCGAAAAGCGAAAAGATGTACAGGTACAGCATTTCATCGAGGATCGGCAACTCTCCCCAAAAGTGGACGCCCTGCCCCATGATAAACAACACCAGGCCGGCCAGGATACACACCAGGAAATGCAGACTTAAAGATGCGGTATGAATGCGCCCCTCAATCCGATGGGAAGGGGCGCGGGCCAGGAACTTAATCAAGGCATTTTGAATCAGGCCCATGCGGATCACTTCTACCAGGGTAGTGATGATGAGAAAAAGGGTCCAGATGCCAAAATCTTCCCTGCTCAGGCCTCTAATCAGCAGATAGAAGGTGCCGAATCGAAAAGCTTGCAGGGCCAGACGCTCTACCAGAGTGTAGGCACCAGACTTGAACCAATATGATCCCCTCAAAGGCTGCTTCATCGGTTTCTCGCTTGGCCGTAATGCGCTGACTTTTGGGATATTTATTCTTACGGGACTAGTAATTTACGAGAGGAAAAACCAAGAAAGAGGAGGGCCTGCCACAGGAGAAGAAATAGCCCCCTGAGCTGCATAATCCTGAGCATGAAAGGGATAAGGGGATAGGAAAAAAGGGAGGATAGTCAGGGAAGGCCTTGCTACTTAGATTAGATGGAGCTTTACCGGATGAAGCTGGACCATAGAAAAAGGGTCATCCTCACGAGGAGCATGACCCTTAACTACAATTGAGATATCAGTCTTAGTTACCGCCGAGAATCAAAGGCAGACCGCTATCACCGCTACCCACGATCACGACCTTAGAGTTCTGAGAGTTGGCCAGTTCTTTGGTCGCTTCAATACCCTGCCACTTCAGCAGACGATCAGAAAGCGACTGAGAAACGATGTTCTGGTACTCCTTGATCCCTTCAGCCTCAATGCGCTTACGCTCGGCTTCTTTCTTTTCCTTTTCGATCAGGAAGTCATATTTCGCTGACTCCTGCTCCGCTTCCAGTTTACTTTCAATGGCTTCCCGGATGGTCGCAGGAAGCTCCACATTTCGAATCCGGATGGCGTCCAGCTGAATGTACTTCTGGGCCAGGCTTTTTTGGGTTTTGTCCATGATCTCAGCCTGTACTTCTTCTCTTTTCCCTGCATAAAGGGCTTCCGGTGAAATCTTACCGATCACCTCACGCACCACAGAGCGAATCTCCGGGACAATGATGGTGGAAGCATAGCCTTGACCGATCTGATCGTGCAGCCTGGGCAGGTCCTTGTCTACCGGCTTGTAGAAAAGGGTCAGGTCCAGGTTGATAGCCAGACCATTATTGGCCAGGATTTCCATTTTGTCCATGGTCAGCTCCTGGATACGGGTGTTATAGCGAACCATCGTATTCCAGGGCGCAATCATATGAAATCCCTGTGGGTAAGTTTGGGTCAAATCCACCCCGTCTCCAAATTTTCTAAACAGTACGCCTTTTTCCCCTGCCTTGATGGTAACGAATACCCCGGAGGTGATAAAGACCAACAGTAAAAAGCCTACAAATACTAAGGCTGCCGTTGAAATGACTCTTGATTTATTCATGTTTCGTTTGACTAGTATGAGTAATAGTAAAGGAGCAATGAGTTTGTTCTAAAGTTGGAATCGCCGGGGCGATTCTTTAGCATTCCCATAAAAATAGCCCTTTTTACGCGGAATATCCACGAAATACTCAATTCCTTACCTGCTTAACCCAAAGGAAAGGAGATGTGTGACAGGCTTTTAGATTCAGGTAGCTAACTGGGCAAAAACGTAAGCCATTTCCGTGGCGATGTGCTGACTTCGGGCCGCATAAGTGGTGTCCTGTTCCGGCGTCCCGTCTGATACTTTCGGATCGATAAAAGGCAGGGCAATCCGAGCACTGGCGCCAAATACTACCGGACAGGCTTCATCTGCCTCAACGCAGGTCATAACTGCGCCATAGTCCACCTGAGGATTACGCGCATCATTATAAACTTTGGACCAGGCTTCCAGAGAGGGCACCTCCGCTCCATAGCTTACCTGATAGTGCGGATTGGTCGTTTCGTCGGAGGTTTCTATGCTAAAACCCTGACTCCGCAGGGCCTGAATGGCGTTGGGATGAAAGGCGGTGGCTTCGGTGCCTCCGGAATAGGTTTCGATATTGCCCACCCCATAGTAATCGGCCATGACTTTGGCCCAGACCTGACTCAGATGGGAGCGGCGGGAATTGTGGGTGCAGATAAAAGTCAGCTTGGCAGCTTTACTTTCTGCCTGACAGCCGCGCACATAGGCCACCAATTGATCCAGCAAGCCTTTGCGGTCATCGGCGATGGTCTTTATATCTGCCGTCCAGGCGGTGATGTGTGCTGTTATTTCAGGAAAAATGGGCATGCTTTCAGGGATTTTTACGAAGGACGAAAATCCCTTTCTTTTCTTCTAGGGGAAAGCGTATTCTTAATGAAATGGTAATAAAAGGAAAGCGCCACGAATGCACGAATTAGGGACGAATCTATAGCTAAAGATTGGTCTTTAATTCGTGCATTCGTGGCCCAAAAAATCCCCCTTCGTCCCCAATTCGCGCATTCGTGGCCCAAAATCCCCCTTCGTCCCCAATTCGCGCATTCGTGGCTTAAAAAATCCCCCTTCGTCCCCAATTCGCGCATTCGTGGCTTAAAAAATCCCCCTTCGTCCCTAATTCGCGCATTCGTGGCCCAAAAAATCCCCCTTCGTCCCTAATTCGCGCATTCGTGGCCCAAAATCCCCTACAACTCCTCCTCAACCCAACCGCAACTCAGCATCAAATCCCCGAAATAAGGATTGAAAATATCCGAATCATTACTCAGCCAGGCCGCGCCTTTATCATTAAAGGCCATGGGACAAAACTGCACGTAGAGCTTTTCGCCAGTCCCTACCCCAAACATCTTCACGACCCGGATAAGTTCCATCGAAAGCGGTTCCAGGGCCACCCGCTGCGTAGCCAGGCTTTCCGTTTGGGCGTCTGCGATGACCGTGCCCATTTGCTGTTGGGCCTGGGTCCAGGCGGCCTTCGCTTCCTCAGACAAGTTGCCAAAGGACAAGGCCTCCAATGTACTGCCCAGGCTGGCCAGGGCGCTTTTCGCTTGCACAGAATCCGCCTGCACCAGGAAGTCCTTGAACTGGAAGTAGGCCGCATAGAGCCCGTCGAGCTGCTCTTGGTCCGCTCTTTTTACTTCCTCGACAAAAGAAGGCAATTCCTCCTGGGGCATGGCCTCCTTTTCCTCTTCCTGAGCCGGACCAATTTCAATGTCCTGGTTCATCATGCTGTAGCGGTTGTTGAGCTGGGCCGCTGCATCCACCGTAAAGGTGCCGTAGGTAACCACCTCTTCGCCTGCTACCAGACCAGCGAGAATCTGGTATTGGTCGCCGAGACTTTCGCCTAAGTCGACCTTGCGCGCCTCAAAGGTGGGAATGTCGCGATCCGGAACTTTCACATAGACCAGCGATTGCTTACCCGTCCACATCACGGCGGTCCGGGGAATCACCAGTTGGCTTTCCGGGCTGGCTACCGCTTTGGCCAGGGCCTGACCCCGCACCAGCATTTCCGGCCGCAATTTTCCGGTTGGATTGGAGATCTCCACGCGCACCTTGGCCACGCGCGTCCGCGCACCGATGGCCGGATCGATATAGGTGATGGGGCGAGCATAGCTTTTGCCCTCCAGGCTAAATGTAATCTGGTCGCCCACTTTCAGAAAACCCAAATCCTGCTCATAGGCTTCAAACTCCACCCAGAGGCGCCGCAGGTTAGCCGCCTCGAACAAGACTTGGCCAGCTTTCACATAGTCGCCTACGGATACCTTACGCTGCATGACCACCCCACTGTTTTCCGCGAAGATGTCCACGTTTTGAATCAGCTTGGCGCTGCGCTCTACTTCCAGGATCTGTTCATCCGAGAGCTTCCATTGGCGTAGCTTTTCTTTCGCTGCTTCGTACAGCTCCGGCATGGTCCGTTGCAGCGAAATAGCTTCCAGCAGTTCTTTTTGGGCTGCTACCAGTTCCGGTGCGTAGACCTTGGCGATTTTTTGCCCTTGATAAATCCGGGCACCTGTGGTGTTCAGATAAAGCCTTTCAACCCGTCCAGCCAGATGACTCACCTGAGAAAAAAGCCGGCTTTCATCCATGCGCACCGTTCCGTTCAGGTCAATGGGTTTGGTTGGGAGCTGTCCTCCCGCTTCCACTTTGCTGGTTTGGATGCGGGCCAAGGCCACCGCTTCGGGCGACATTTCCAACCGAACCGGTTCTAGTTGCCCTCCTCCTGCGGCCGCAGGCGTGAGGTCCATGCCACAGAGCGGACATTGGCCGGGTTCTCCTTGCCGGATTTGGGGGTGCATGGAACAGGTGTACACACTCTCACCGGCAGCGGTAGCATGTACATGGTCGTGATCGTGATCAGTCTCCTCTGCGGGCGCGCTTTTTGTCCCGAAAAAAATCCACCCGAATAACAAGCCTAAGACCAGAAAAAGGCCCGCCTGGGGAAGGTTAATATGTTGAAAGAATTTTTTCATGATCCTTGTAGATAATCAATTTTGGCCAGGGCCAGATAGATGTTGACGTTGGCTTCCAGGCGTGTTTTCTCATAGTCCAGCATTTCCTCCTGAAGCTGTAACAAAGCCGAAAAAGGAGCCTGATCGTTTTGATAAGCGGTCAGGGTGATGGTATACAACTCTTCTGCTTTGCGAGCGAGCTTTTCTTGTAATTCGAATTCACTTTTTGCTTGCAAAAATTCCCAATAGGCCTGGGACAACTGGTGAATCAATTCCTCCTCTGCCGCTTGTCGTTCCTGCTCTACCGCCTGCCGGATCAGCTGTTGCTCCTGCACCCGTGCAGCGGTAGGCCCACTTTGTAAGGGGATTTTCAGATGTAAGGCAGGCATGAGGGCATCCCGACCGTTAAAGGCCTGCTCTGAGTCCGCGATACCTGTGATCAAGTTATAGTGCAGCCCCACCCCAAACTGCCATTTGTTTTGCAGCAAGGCGAGCGCTTCTTTTTCGGACGAAAGCTGCTCTTCAGCGAGGAGTCGATCAAATACCGGATGCTGGGTCCGCATTTTTTCGGCTAGCTGAGGAGGACGTTCCGGACGCTCCCAGCGAGGCAGTTCGGCCGGGGGTTGTATGGTGTCTGCACGGGGAATGCCGGTAAAATGATGCAGCTGAATCAACAGCGGTTCGTTGCTCAGGTGATGCGTCTCTGCGTGAGATTTGACCATCTCAATCTTCATCTGCAAGCGGAGCACCTCGGCCATAGAAGTTTTGTTGGCGGCAACCTTGGCGGTCGCCACCTGCTCCAGGCTGGCAAATAATGCCAATTCCCGATCCAGTAGTTCGTGCGTAGCTTCAATATGGTACAGATGATACCAGGCTTGTTTGAGCTGATAGCGCATGAGGAGGACCTGTTGCCGCAGACTTTGTTGTGCCACGGCCACCTCTCCATTGACCAACTGTTCTTTGGCCTGGATGAGCCCTCGAATGGGGAACATCTGCACGGCAGATAGCTGGGCCCACTGAGGCCCACTACGGGTCTGGATTGGGCTGGCAAAGCCCCCTGCCATGACATCTAATCTGGGCCATTCATCTTGTTGGTCAGCTCGACTTTGCAAGGCCTGAATGCGGGTCTCCTGAGCTTGCAGGGTCGGATAGTGAGCCTCCGCTTTTTCCAGCAACTGGTTCAGGCTTTGGCTATGGAGCCAGGGGCCGGTGCTGAGTCCCAGAAAAAGGACCAGGACCCTGGTCCAGGGATATGTTTTATTATTTCTCATGTTTGGGGAGATTTCTTTCTTTCCACCAGCCATAGAGTACTGGTAGCACAAAAATGGTCAACAAGGCGATACTCATGCCCCCAAAGACCGGTATGGCCATAGGGATCATTACGTCGGCGCCTCGTCCGGTAGAACTGAGGACAGGTAAGAGGGCCAGCAAGGTGGTGGCCGTGGTCATGAGGGCCGGACGTACCCTTTTGGTTCCTGCCTCTATCACTGCAGCTCTGATTTCCGCACGGGTTTGAGGATTTCTTTGGGCAAAAACCTGTTCCAGGTAGGTGCCGATCAGGACTCCGTCATCGGTCGCAATGCCAAAAAGGGCAATAAAGCCTACGCCCACCGCTACGCTCATATTGATCGGATGGACCTGGAATAAATCGCGGAGATTGAGTTCTCCCAGCTGAATATTCAGGAAGCCTTCCCATCCGTAGAGCTCAAGCATCAGGATGCCGCCAGAAAAGGCCACGGCAATCCCAAAAAATATCATCAGACTGAGCGAGATAGACCGGAATTGCAGGTACAAAATCATAAAGATGACCAGGAAACATAGCCCAGCGGCCAGGATCAACCGTTGCCAGGCCCGGACCTTCTGCTCGTAGTTTCCGGCAAAGCGATAGCTCACGCCTTCGGGAAGCTGTAACTGCCCGCTGGCTTGTAGCGCATCCAGGTAAGCCTGGGCGTTTTCCACCACGGCTGATTCAGAGACATTGGCTTCCCGGTCAAAAAGTACATAGGCCGTCAAAAAAGTATTTTCGCTTTTGATGACCTGAGGGCCTTGTACGTATTCCATCTCCACCAACTCGCCCAGCGGCACCTGCTGCCCATCCGGAGTCAAGACCAATAAGGATTCAATCCCTTCCGGATGGTCTCTGTACTCCCGGGCGTAGCGTACCTGTATGTTGTAGCGCTCTCTACCTTCCACAGTTTGCCCCATAGACATGCCTCCAATGGCCATTTGGATGCTTTGCTGGACGGCCTGCACGCTTAATCCGTAGCGCGCGATAGCAGCGCGGTCAATGTTCAGGTTGAGATAGGGTTTGCCGACGATGCGCTCGGCAAAGACAGCTTCCGCTTTCACCCCAGGAACCTGTTTCATATGTTTTTCCAATTCCCGGCCTGCTTCGGAAATGGCCTGCAGGTTGGGCCCTTGTACTTTGATACCCAGGGGGGCTCGCATGCCGGTTTGTAGCATGACCAGGCGGGTTTCTATGGGCTGCAGTTTGGGGGCAGCGGTTACCCCAGGGAGCTGGGTTACCCGGGCAATCTCATCCCAGATATCCTGAGGAGATCGAATCTCCGGCCGCCATTGCCGGAAATATTTGCCTCGGGAATCCGGTATCAGCTCCCCTGTCTCGTCCCGGAGATAATTCCCCTGCCAGTTGACTTGGAAGCGCAGACGATTGCCGTTTTCGTCCGTCTTGTATTCGCTTTTGTACAAAATCACATTCTCGTACATGGAGATGGGGGCTGGGTCCAGGGCTGATTCTACCCGCCCTAGTTTGCCGACCACCATCTCGACTTCCGGGATGCCTTGCACGGCCATGTCCAGGTATTGCAACACTAGCTTATTCTGGTCCATGCCTGCGTGAGGCATAGAGGTCGGCATCAGCAAAAAGGCTCCCTCGTCCAGGGCGGGCATGAATTCGTCGCCCATTTTGGGGAAGGCATGCACCAGGTAGGACCAGCTATCGGTGGTGCGAATATTGACCCCCAGCAGGTCGAACCCACGGGCCACAAACCCAAAGACCTGGGCGAAGCCCAGCCAGGCTACCAAGGCCCAAACCACCAGGAGGCTGGGAATGCTGAGGAACAAGGCTTTATGATCCAGACACCAGGCGAGGATCCGGGGATAGGCTTTTTGTACCAAGCGAAATCCTCCGATCAAGCCGCCTATCAGGGTCAGGATAAAGAGGCTGTTGAGAAAAAGACTAACCGAAGGCCCGAGAGGCAGCCATTGCTTGGCCAACCACAAACTGACAGCAATGGCGAGTAAGATCATCTGAATGGGCTGTACATGTTCCGCCCTTAGCCGCCACCAGGGAAGGGAAAGCAGCGCTAGGCCCTGACTAAGCATCAATAAGACCCCAAAGGCCGGCCAGAGCGGGTAGTCCAGGATGAACCCGGCGATGATGAGCCCTGCTCCCAATAGCAGGCCCCCCCAGCCCAAGGCTTTTTTTCCGCGATCCGTAGTGGTCTGCATAGAAAAAAGCAAATGCGCCAGCGCCGGCAGGATGGTAAGCACAATCAATAGGGTAGCTACCAGGGCAAAAGTCTTGGTGTAGGCCAGCGGATGGAAGAGCTTGCCTTCGGCTGCTTCCAGCGTAAATACCGGAATAAAGCTGATGATGGTGGTACTGACCGCCGTTAATATGGCGGGCGCGACTTCCCGACTGGCTTCCAGCAGGGTTTGGGCTTTGTCTGCTTTGGGGTGGAGGTGTAAGTGGCGAAGCATATTCTCGGTCAGGATGATCCCGATATCCACCATGGTCCCGATGGCAATGGCGATGCCGGAAAGGGCCACAATGTTGGCGTCAACTCCCAGGTAACGCATGGCGATGAAGCTCATGAGCACGGCCAGGGGCAACATGGAGGAGACCAGGAGTGCGGTGCGCAGGTTCATGACCATGAGGATGATCACGATGATGGTGAGGAGGATTTCCAGTTCCAGGGCTTCATTGAGGGTACCCAGGCTTTCTTGGATCAGTTGGGTCCGGTCATAAAAGGGGACAATCGTCAACTGAGATAGCTGTCCATCCGCCAGGACCTTGCTGGGCAGACCGGCTTGCAGTTCTGCTATTTTGTCCTTCACCGCTTCAATGACCGCCAAAGGATTTTCTCCATAGCGCCCCACCACTACGCCTCCCACGGCTTCTGCTCCGGCTTTATCAAGGATACCTCTCCGGGCAGCTGGTCCGATTTGTACCTGGGCCAGATCTTTAATCCGAAGCGGTGTATTGCCTCTTTTTACCACTACGGCTTCTTCCAGGTCCTCCAGGGTTTTGACATAGCCTAAGCCTCTGACCAGGTATTCTACCTGATTGATTTCCAGGGTGCGGGCCCCTGCATCCAGGTTGGTTTCCTGGACGGCTTTACCGACCTCTGCCAGGCTGACCTGATGGGCCGCCAGGGCGGTGGGGTCAACTTCGATCTGGTATTCTTTGACGTAGCCACCGATGGAAGCTACTTCAGAAACTCCTTTGGCAGCAGCCAAGGCATAGCGAACCTGATAGTCCTGAATACTCCGTAATTCGTGCGGATCCCAGCCTCCCGTGGGTTGCCCTTCCGGGTCGCGGCCTTCCAGGGTGTACCAGAATATTTGGCCTAAGCCTGTGGCATCAGGCCCTAGCCCGGGTTTTACGCCGGCAGGCAGGAGGTTTGAAGGCAAGGCGTTGAGTTTTTCCAGAATTCTTGATCGACTCCAATAGAAATCTACCTCATCTTCAAAAATCAAGTAGATACTGGAAAAGCCATACATGGAACTGGCCCGGATGGTTTTGATCCCGGCTATCCCCGTTAAGGTAGTGGATAAGGGATAGGTGATTTGGTCTTCCACATCCTGGGGAGAGCGTCCCGGCCAACTCGTGAAAATGATCTGTTGATTTTCACCTATGTCGGGGAGGGCATCCACCGGAACAGGATCACGTGGCCACCAACTGCTTTTCCAATCAAAAGGAGCCGTGGAAATGCCCCACCCCAAAAAGACCAGCATTAGCCAGATGGCCAGGACTTTGTTGTGGAGGAAGAATTTTATGAGGGCATGTATCATGATGAAATCATCTTTTCTAAGGTGAAATTTCTTATCCCCTGAGTGCTTGTTAAAGAAAAAAAGGAAGCGGAACCTTTGGACTAGGTCGATTGGGCACCATACATTCTTTGAGGAGCCTTTCCGTTTGGTTTCCTGGAAAGCCGTTTTTCTAGACGTGAATTCCCGAACGGAAGACGAATCGCGCTGGATTAGTCCTTAATTCATGCATTCGCGGCCCATAAAAGGGGAAGCATCATATCCGCCACACCTGCAGCAAGGCAGGCAAGGGGAGAGATAAAAGAGGAGGAGCATGGTCCTGAAGGGAGGTTTGGCCTGAGAGATCTGTGGAAAGAATTCCTTTCTCTTCAGGGGGTAAGTTCAGGATGAAACTTAAGGGGAGAATGTCCAGGCTTGCATAAACCTGAAAATCGTCATCGAGCTGGTAGTGGGTGATAACGTTGGCGCAGCAGGAGTATGGATTCTCTCCGGTTTCCCCGCAGCAATTCTCCAGGTCGAAAGCCAAGGAGGCGTATTGAAAGCTTCCCAGACAATAATGGGTCTGAATACTTAAGCCCATGGTAGATACCATGAGCAGAGTGGCCAAACCTATATGAGAGAGCTTTTTTAGCATACTACAAAAATACGGCTCTGATGAGAAAACGCAAAAAGAGAACCGGAAGTTCCCTTACCAACGCTTTTCTTCGCCTACATCATTCATGATCTTGAGGTAACTTTCGTAGCGAGAAGGGGCAAACTCTCCTGCTTCCAGGGCGGCCAGGACGGCACAGCCGGGTTCCTTGATATGGAGGCAATCATTGAAGCGGCAATCCGGTAAAAGGAGCCGCATGTCGGGAAAGTAATGACTGATTTCGTGCTGTTCCAGGTTGACCACGCCCAACTCTTTGATCCCAGGGGTATCGATGATATACCCACCAATGGATAATGGGTGCATTTCAGCGTAGACCGTGGTGTGCTTTCCTTTCTGGGTATAATCAGAAACCGCTGATGTTTTGATGTCCAGGTCGGGATCGACCAGATTGATCAGGGTAGACTTGCCTGACCCGGAATGCCCGCCGATGAAACTCCTTTTGTCCTTCAACAATGCGGTGATTTCGTCCTGATAGCGTTCTTCATGAGCACTGACTGCTAACACCGTATAACCTATTTTTTCATACAATTCCTTGACTGCCGCTAACTGCGCCAGTTCCTCGGGCGTGGTAAGCAGATCGATTTTATTGATCAGGATGACCGTCGGAATGTGGTA
Organism: Bacteroidota bacterium; assembly: GCA_038527215.1. Lineage (GTDB taxonomy): Bacteria > Bacteroidota > Bacteroidia > J057 > J057 > JAWPMV01. The sequence goes on along the minus strand of JBCBGC010000002.1, from coordinate 49,964 downwards.
GGTCTCCGTGGTGAGCAAAAAGCGGTCAGCAAAACCAAAGGAGGTAGCGGGTTGACTCAGGGTAAACAGCAGGATGGCCTGGTCTACATTGGCGGCGAGAATATGTACTTTGTGCCGATGGCCGATGGCCTGTCGGAGCATATAATTTTTACGAGGAAGGAGTTCATAAATCACCCCCGGCTCATCTTCTTTTTCTGGTTTGAGAAAGCGCACCTCATCTCCCACGGCTACCGGATTGGTGGTTTTGAGATTTTTGATCCGAAATTTCCCTCTCACGATGCAATCAAAGCTTTCCCCGGAAGAAATCTGCACCCGATGACTGGAGCCTACCGAGCGGATGACCGTACCGTCAGTGAGTGTTGCAGGATCAATGCGAGGAGCTTTGCGAGCCATGGACTTAGGAATGGAGTGAAATAGGAGCCAGCGGCTTTACGGCCACCTGTTGCCAGGCCTGACGTCGGTTTTTTTGCCCTTCGCTGATGGCATGCTGAATGAAAAATTGCGGCACCTTGACCAAGGCTTGCATCGGCGTCGGGAAACTTACTTCTTTGAGTTGGTCCAGGTGGTAAAAGTGAAGGCTGGTTTCGGATTGATTCAGGCTATATTCGATTTGTTCATTGAGGTTTTTCCTGAGGCGTAGTCCATTGATAGCCGTGAGTTCGTCTCCTATGCCGACCCCCGCAGCCGTGAGGGGACTGTTTGGGTGAATCTCTCTGAGCTCAAAGGTCCCTTGCTCTGTGTATTCTCCTTTGATGCCCCAATGGCTCAGGCTGACTTCCCCCAGCGGCAGGTGTCCCAGGGTGAAGCCATAAAAATCAGCCATGTCCTTCAGCGCCTCCTCCAGCGGTCTGGTACCATGAATATATTGTTCGAAAAAGCTGCTCAGACTTTGCCCCGCGGCCACTTCAGCCAATGTCTGATAGGTTTCTGCGGTATAGGCTTTGCCTGCTTTGGCCAGGTGGTGATACATGGCGTGGATGACATCGTCCAGCGAATGTTGGCCCTCCGTGAGCTTGCGGATGGTCTGATCCAACAGCATGGCTACGAGATATCCTTTGGTATAAAAGGAAATCCTGCGGTTGGGGAAGCCTTCTTTTTTATATCCCCGGGTCCAACTATCAAAACTTGCATCAGAAAGGGAGACGAAAGGATGCCCTCCCATGCCGTAATGCATGCGTAGCTCACCATTGATACTGGAAACCCATTGATCCAGGTTCCAATTTCGTCCCTTCCACAACATCAGATCACCGTAATAGGTAGTCACTCCCTCGGTAACGTAATGCAGGCGGGAGTAATTGGGTTCCTCATAGCGGTAGGGGAACATATCCGCTGGACGGATGGCTTTGACGTTCCAGGTATGGAAGAGTTCATGCGAACTGATTTCCAGAAAGGATTGGAACATCCTGGGATTGCGCATGAGTTGAGAACCCGGCCCCATGACAATCACCGTAGAATTGTGATGCTCGACGCCGTGCCGATAGGGGTAGGGGAGCATCAGAAACAGATAGTGATAATCGGGCTTGGGAAATTCACCGAATAACTGGATCTGTGCCTCGGTATATAAGCGAAATTCTTTTTCAATTTGGACAAAATCAGGGTGACAGTTTCCCTGGAACCACAGATGTGTAGCTACCCCTTCAACCTCAAACTGGTGATGACGAAGGCTTTTGCTGGCCAGAAAAGGCGTGTCTACCAGGGTGTGGTAGCTGTCAAACTCCCACCTTCCAGTCCCGGCTGGCATCCCTCCTCCCAGAATATAGTCATCAGGCAACTCCATCTGGAGTTGGCAAGGCGCGTCTTCCATCCCCGAAATGCCTAGAAACAGGTTGATCCCATTGACATAAATAAAATCGTGGTCGAAGTAGGAACTACCCGCATCCAGGGTAGTGGCAAAATAGGCATAAGCCAGGGTGAAGGTACCCGCTTCCTTAACATTCAGCTCCCAGGTGTGGGTGGTGGTTTTTTCCAGACGAGCGGCTACAGAGGCTGCTTCTACCAAGTGGAGGTCGGCAAAATTCAGGTCATAACGCTGTGCCTCATACCTTCCTGGCCGCCAGAGCGGCAGGTATACTTTCCAGGTGCCAGGCGAGAGGGAAACCTGTAGACTGAGTTCGATAATCCGCTCTGCAGGGCGATGAAAGGAAAGTTGGTAGCTAATCATTCGGTTTGAAGGGGTTGATTTTAGACGTAAATATATTGAATTTAGAAAGGGTGGGCCTGAAATCCACGATTTCCTTCCATTTTCCTATGCTGAGGGAGGTTTTCGGTGACTTCTCCCCACCAATAACATCTCAAACTTGAATATTTTAACTTATCAATATACACCTACATGCGTCCAATCATTCCGCTACTTATTTTGTTGCTGGTAGGATGGGTGGGTTTTGGTACCTGGTACTGGACATGCCCGGTTAAAGGTCATTGTGGAAGTGAGTCAGAAAATGCTGCCACGGCCACACCAACGACCGATACCGATACCGATAACGCGTCAGCAGAGCGACGCGATCCCCGGGCTTTCCGCATTTCCTATCAGGACCAGGACTGGTTGTCCGGGCCGGATAATTTTAGATTCGGCAAAGACAATCCTCAAGCCCGCATCCCAGCTTCAGTGGGAACTCTCCTTGATTCTCTTGGGTCTTTCCTGGCGAATAACCCAGAACGGGAACTACAGATTACCGCTGACTACGCCGAAGAAGAGCTTTCGCCTGATGGCTTTTTGAACATGGGCCTGGCTCGATCAAACTTTGTCAGTCAATACCTGATGGGGAAAGGCGCTCGCGCCAATCAAATTGTCAAATTGTATCAGGAAAAACCGGCGGCTGATCTTTTCGATGCCACCGATACCCTCACCGGAGGGGTCCGACTGATCCTGTTGGACAAATTGATGGCAGAGGCCGAAGCTTCTACAGAAGGGTTGGAGGCTGAGTCTGAAGGATCAGACGCGACGGCTGCCGATGGAGCGGGAGAAGCAGAGGAAGAAGCCGCGCCCGTTGAGCTGGCTATACCAGAAGGCCGGAGGCTTTATTTTGAGTCTTCCAGCTATGATCTTCCCATGACGGATGAGCTGCGCGACTACATTACCCTGGTGATTCAATACCTGAATCAGAGTCCGGATAAAAAGTTGCTCATGGTCGGGCATACCGATAGCGATGCGACCAATGCTACCAATATGCGTCTGGGGCTGAATCGCGCCAATACGATCAAAGAATACTTCACCCAGTTTGGCCTGAACGAAAGCCAAATCGAGACGAGTTCCCGGGGTGAGGATGATCCGATAGCTACCAACAACACCGAGGCGGGTAAAGCCCAAAACCGCCGGGTAGAAATCAGCATCCAATAACTTTTGCTTTCATTTTATACGAAACACCAAATAATAAGATATCATGAATTGGGATGGATTTTTGGTAGATGGACTGCCCTTTTTGATCTTCATGATCGGCACCATCATTCTTACCGCCCTCATTACCTGGCTGCTGATGCGCCAGAGATACCGGTCCTTGCTGGCCAAATACGAGCAGAAGCTCGGAGAATTCAACGATTTACAAAACCGCTATAATGTCCTGCTAGGCAAATATGAAGGCCTGGAAGGCAAATACGGTAAACTGGAAACGGAGTGGAAAGAACTCAACCTGAAATACGAGCAGCAGCTTGCCTTGCTCAACGATTGTAAGAACAAGCGTACTGAACTGGAGTCTGAAGTCGTGCTCATCAGGCCTTTCCGACAAAAATATGAAGGCCTACTGCCCATCCATGAAGAGAAGCTGGGCCTGATTGATAACCAGGTAGTTCAGATCAAAGACCTGGAAACCCGGGCCACCGGACTGGAAGATGCCCTGAGAGGGGAGAGGGATCATGGGAAAAAGCTCGCCATCGAGGTAAGTACCCTGACCAGTAACCTGAATGCCGCCAAAGAACTGGCTGCTAAAACGGACGGCTTGTTGAAGGCCAACAACGTCCTCAAAGGCGAAGTAGATCGCCTCAATCTCTTAGTAGATAGAGGAACGGCTGCAGGGGGCTCTGCTGGTGCAACTGGTGGCTCGGCGGATACAGCCGCATTGGAAGCCCGGATTGCTGAGCTGGAAGACCAGTTGGGAGATGCCCGCAAATTAGCCGCGAAAGTAGATGGACTGATCCGCGCCAACAACATTCTCAAAGGAGAACTGGATCAGGTAGCTAACATGAGTAAAGATGAGGAGACGGCGGTATTGGATCGGGTAAAAAAACGCGCGGGTCAGCTGAATATGGGCCGCATCGGTACGGCTACTTTCCAGGACAAGCAAGATCTGAAAAAGATCAAAGGCATCGGGCCTTTTATCGAGAAAAAACTCAACGCTCTGGATATCCTCACCTTCCGCCAAATTGCCAATTTTACGGAAGAGGATGAGGAGAATGTAACCGACGCCATCGAATTTTTCCCAGGCCGCATCCAGCGAGACCAGTGGGTACCACAGGCCCGGGGATTCCTGAACATGGAAACCAAGGCCAAACCTGCTCCGTCCAAACAGGACGCTACCCTGGAGCGGATCAAACTGCGTGCTCAGGAAGTAAACTTCGGAAGAATCGGGACAGCTACGGCTGCGGATAAAGATGATCTCAAACGGATCAAAGGCATCGGACCTTTTATCGAGAAGAAATTGAATAGCATAGGCATCTTTACCTTTCTACAGATTTCGAAGTTTACCCCCGAAGACGAAGACAAAGTCAACGAGGTAATCGAATTTTTCCCTGGACGGATTCGCCGGGATGAATGGGCGCGTCAGGCGGCAGGATTCGCCAAAGAATAGGTGGATACTTAAGTATCCGTCTAAGTTTCCGGGTGAAACGAAAAAAAAAGTGCAAAAAACTATTATATCCCGGTGACTTTTAGTAGAATAGTATGTCTTAATTGATGAATGGGAACAATTCCCATTCCGTTTTAGGGCGTTTTCATGGCTGTTGAGGCTGTCCGGTTGGACAGCCTCGTTTTTTTTTACCCCTCCGGAACTGCCCGATATTTCCCCTAAGTATTTGTACCTTTCCCCTTGGTGTATGCTCGCTTTTTGCTTGATACTTAGGTAGTTGCAAGGGCGATTTGCTTTAAAGTTTAAACTTTTATTCAATAAATGGAAAAGGGCCGCCGGGGAGGCGACCCTAAAATTATAGAGAAGGTTTAGTATAGACTGGTTTGTTGTAAAAGGGGCTTGTTCCTTAGAAGGAGAAGCCTACGCTGGCTACCAGATGGGTTCCGCGGTCAGAAAGGGTATGCGTTTGACCAAAAAGGCTGATCTCATCTCCTGAACCATCCATGGGCAGTTCATACTTTAGGTCAAGGGCAATCTTTTTGCCAAGATCAAGACCTATGCCTGCCTGGATGCCTACTTCAGAGCCTTTGAAATTACGACCGAATCCTTCACGGGTAAAGAAATCAGAAGAGTTTCCAAGGTTCATGCGATAGACCGGGCCACCCTGGGCGCGGAAAGGTCCAAGTTTCAGACCTGCCATCACAGGAATTTCTACATTATAGTATTGCTCGCGCATGATCTCGCTGCCTCCGTCGATCAGGTCTTCTACCAGAAACTTGGCGGAGGAAGTAGAGAACAAAAATTCCGGTTGGATATACAGACCCCCTAACTGTAAGCGGGCAAATAAACCTGCCTGATATTCCGGGGTCTGGTCTTGCAGACTGATGGCGACATCCTGCCAATCATCAATGTCTTGCATATTCAAAGAAGGGGAAGCGATTCCAAAACGAGGACCGAATTTCAGTTTTTGAGCCTGGCTCTGAAATAGGAAGCCAAAGCTAAGCGTCAAAACTAATAGCGCTTTTGGGAAGAAAGCGGAGGATGCTGTGTTTGTCAGATACTTCATATTCATCATAGATTAGGACGACTTGTGTGATATAAACATACCCACTTTTAGGGGGCTAAGTTTTGCAGAAAGGAGTGAACCCGGAGTCGCCCGGAATGAACCAGCAGAATAAGGGCATGAACCCTGATCCGATTATTTGTCGTACCTTCCTCGCTACAAAGTCCCTCGCTGATGAGTTTCAGGACCTCCTTCGCCTTCTACGGTTGTTGCCTGCTCTTGCTCCTTTCCAGTCCCTTCCTCATGGGGCAATCTCCCTTAACCCGTACGGTTGATTCTCTGCGTGCCAGCCTGAACCTGGACGCACTGCCCAATGATTCCCTCCGCATCCGCAGCAGGATAGAACTGGCCGGGAAAGAACTGGATCGAAATCCTGAGGCTGCCATGCAGCTACTACAGGAAGCCTACGATCTGGCAGAGACCATCCGAAGCCAATGGGGCATCGCCCAGTCAAGTTATTTTTTGGCGTATGGATATCGGGTCAAAGGAGACGATAGCATGGCCATTGTGCACTATGGGAAGGTCACTCCTTATCTGGAGTCCATCGGCGATACGTTCAATCTGCTCGATTTGCGATATAACATCCTGAACCTGCAATACGAAAATGGCTGGATTTCTCAAGTCATGCCAAGTCTCGATTCCTTGGTTGAGGTCGTTCAGGAGATCGGAGCGCTCAGAAGAGAAGCCATTTACCGGGTGCTCAGGGGGCTGTGCTACCAAAACCTCGGGAAGGGTTATTTGGCTCTGGAAGAATTGCTCTTCAGCCTGACCTTTTTCTCCGAAGAGGCTGACACGGCCAAGGTAGCCGAGATCTATCAACACCTGGCCAGCAATCAATTGCAGCTAGGCAAGTACGAGGAGGCAGAGCAGTATAACCGTCTTTCCATTGAGGCTTATCAATCGGTGGAGGACCCCTATTTTCTCTGCCAGGCTTATATCAACATGGGGGAACTCTATATGAACCTGCAGACCTGGGACTCGGTGGGGATGTATGGGAAAAAAGGGCTGGCGTTGTCCAGACAATATGATTTCGCCCTGGATGGCCGAAACCTGATGCACTTAGGGCGGTACTTTCAAAGCGAAAAGGCCTATGACTCTGCTCAGGTTTATTTTGCCCAGGCTGCTGAGGTATTCGAGCGAGAAAATGACGAGGATTTATTGGCTGCGGTAAAGGGACATTGGGCGGGGATGCTGGTGGAAAAAGGGGAAGCGCAGGCTGCCTATGAGTTGTTGGAAGGAGCGTTTAAACGGGCCGAAGAAAAAAAATATGATGAGGGCATGTTCTCCTTGTATGAAGTCATGGCCAAAGCCTGTGAAGCGGTTGGAAAAACGGAAGATGCCTTGCTCTACTGGCGATATTACACGGATTATTTATCCTATCTTTTTGACACGGTTAGTACCCGCCACCAAAATGAGTTACATACCCGTTACCAAACCCAGGAAAAGGAGCAGGCCCTGGCCGCAGCCCAACAAAAAAGCCAGCAGTTAGCGGCGCAGGTTGAGATAGAACGCCTCAATCGGCGCTTGCTTTGGGCAGGCATACTGGGCATATCTATGGCCCTGTTGGCGATCGCCTATTTTCTCCAGCAAAGAAATAAAAGAAACCGGGAAAAGCACCAGGCAGAAAAAGCGGCCTTCGAACAAGAAATCCGGTTCAGCGAACGAGAATTAAGTACGGCCACCTTGCACATGATTCAAAAGAATGAATTGCTGAGCCAGGTAAAGGCTACCCTGGAACAAGGGAAACAGGCCGGGGAAGAACTGCCTCCAGCCTGGAAGGAATTGCAGGCCCTGCTGAAAGTCGACCAACAGACGGATCAGGAGTGGCAACAATTCAAGCGCTACTTTGATAAGGTGCATCCCAATTTCGAAGCCCGCCTTGTAGCCCGGGCGGGCAAGCTTAGCCAACACGAGTTACGCTTAGCCTCTCTGATTCAACTGGATCTTTCCACCCAGGAAATGAGCGCCATTCTCCATATTTCTGCGGACAGCGTTCATAAAGCCCGCTACCGCCTCAAAAAGAAGTTAGGGCTGAAGCAGGACGAGGACTTGCGACAGTTTATCCGGAATCAGGCCTGATCCCGATCTGACCCAGCCTTGTTATGACAGTTTTTTAGGCCTGTCCAGAATTTGTCCAGACGGGAAATTTCTGATTTTCAGCGATTTGTGCGTGATTGGGGCATCCGTTTTATCACGTCAAAATCCAATAGTCTATGAACCGCAAGATTCATCTTAGCCTTGCTATGGCTTGTTGTATAGCCCTTTATTTCAGCTTGAGTGGGTGTAAAAAAGATCAAATAACCGTAGATCGTGGCGTAGCCGAATATCTTCAGGACCTTCCCACCTGGGATGAATTTTCTCCTCCCTTACCCGATCAGCCAGCGGCCCCTACGGGAGATCCCATCACGGATGAAGGCACCGTAACCCTGGATGTAGAAGAAATACAGGAAGACGGTTCTGTCAAAATCATCCCCGATGTTGAATACTCCTGCCAGTCTGTCCCCTATAGCATCACCCAAAATCCCAACCAGATTGTCATGTATAGCCCGGACATTGAAATCCTCTATCCCGGAGGCCTGATTCAGGGAAAGTCCCATCGAGATGGGCTGGGCTCTTTACTGGGCATCAATATTGCCGAGAGAACCCCCATCAAAGTATCCATCCCCGGCTTACAGAACGACGACAACTTTCGCTTGGTCGAAGCCCCCTCTCAGGCTACCGTGGCCCAGGCCATCGGTTCCATGGTGGGCAATGCTACCCTGGAAGGGCTTTCCACCCCCAGCAGCATCAGCTTTGATATGGAGTCCTATCATTCCGAGAAGGAATTTGCTTTAAGCATGGGTATTTCCGGCAACTATCTGGGCTTCTCTGCCAGTGCTTCCGGTAGCATCGATCAAGAGCGCTCTGAAACCACGGTTACTGCTCAGTTTTATCAAAAAATGTATGAGGTAGTGGTAGAACCGCCGCAGACGCCAGGGGCTTTTTTCAGCGAAGCCTTTACCCAGGAGAAGCTACAGGAACAAGTAGATCTGGGAAAAATGGGGCCAGACAACCTGCCCGTATATGTCTCTAATGTAGTATATGGCCGTATGATGATGTTTTCTATGACTTCTACGGCCAGCGAGGATGATATCCGCGCGACGCTGCAGGCGGCATATAATGGCATCGGAGCCAACGTTCAAGGCAACTTGTCCGCCAAGCAAAAGACCATCCTCAGCAAGGCCAAAATTTCCATCGCTTCCTTAGGAGGCGATGCCAATGCCTCGATCTCTATGATCAAGAGCGGCAACTGGAAGGATTATTTTACCGAATCAGCGGCCCTGACCAGTGCTGCGCCTTTGTCCTACACCTTCCGCAACCTGGGAGACGGCTCGATCGCCAAGGTAACCGAGACCACCGAATACAATATCAAGGAATGTACCGCCATAGTGGCCAGTCCGGGTGTATTTAATTTTCCAGCCGAAACTACCTTTGACCTCAGTGATATCAATATGCCGGTAGAAACATTCAAGGCAGATATGAACGGAGACGGCCGAGAGGACCTGGTGTTTAATCATCTCAGCGGCAATGTCAATCAAATCAAAATCGGGCTTAACAACGGGATGGGAGGTTTCGACTGGACCGCTACCACCAGCAACACAGAGGCGATTGGCTCGTCTGACTGGCAAAATTATCGGGTGGTATTCGGCGATTTTGACGGAGACGGGAAAGAGGATATGGTGTGGAGTAAACCCTATGCTGCGGACAATATTACCTATGTCGGCTTGTCAAAAGGGGATGGTACTTTCAGCTTTCATCCCGCATCCCATGCGGGATACGGGGGCTGGAAAGACTACACCGCCTTTGCCCTGGACTATGATAACGATGGTTCCGATGAGTTAATTTGGAATGAATTAAAGCAGACCAAAAACCATATTTACACCAGTACCTTCGATGGAACGACCTTCACCCTGAATCCCTGGATCAATCTGGGAAAATCCGGAGATAATTGGAACAACTATACCGCCTATGTAGGTCAGGTAAACGGAGGGGGCGAAGACCTCATTTTCAACGAAATTGACAAAGGCGCTTTTCATTCGACCTATACGGCCAGCTTCAATGGCAACAACTTTACCTTAGGACCCCGCACCCGGCAGGGCATCAATTTCGCCGGTTACAAAACCTATCTAGGCAATATGGGCGGCAACAGCAATACCGACCTGATTTACAACAAACTGCTCGTGGACCACAATTATATCCACCGAGACTATGCCAAAAGCGATGGCTCTTTTGATATGGTGCGGCCTGCCCAGGAACTGGTCGCCAATGAGGCCGACTGGCGCATCTTTCGCATGGATGTCGGAGACGTGTCCGGAGATGGCTATGATGATTTGATTTGGTCGATAGATGCGGTAGGGGAAAATACCAACCGCATCTATGTAGGTCTGGCCAATAGCAGCGGAGAATTTGATTTCTCTCCGGTGATGCAGACCCATCCGGCCACGGCGGTATGGTCCCAGTTCAAGCCCCTGGTGCTGGATGTGAATGGGGATGGAAAAAAGGATGTGCTCTGGTTAAATCCCGGGGCTACGACCGTGGTATATCAGGCCCTTTCTAAATAGGTGAGAAGGGCAGGTCGGGGGGGCAAGCCCTTATACCTTCCCACATATTTATGTCACCCCGGAAGTTCCTCCGACCGCAGGGAGGTGAGCTATCCGGGGTCTCTCGCTTTGGTACCGTTTTCTGCTGGGGGAACCTTTTAATTGCATAGCGAGAGGGGAGGTGTATGCAGCGAGAGACCCCCGACGATAAAGCTGTCGGGATCCTGGACCCGGATAAGCCTTTTTCCCTGTCGGTCAAAATCCTTTCCGGGGTGACATTTTCGGTGTGAGGGAAGCAGGCAGACATGCTGGTCAATCCCTCATACCTCATGTATATCCATCAAGCCTTAACCTTTTGCTTGGCCTCCCGCTCCGTTACGTGCTTATGCTCGAGATTGGCATAGTAAATATAGGCTGCCCCAAACAGACCAGATATGGCTACGCCAATCCAATTCATTTGGTTCAAGGTTCCTTCCATGATGGCTATGATCTGGATGGCTGTGGCCATCACTAGCCCAGCCGCCAGGCAAAAAATCCCAGCCCGTCGTCCATAGGAAGGCGAGGCGTCGCGCATAAACCAGGTCAATACCGCAAAGGCCAGGAAAGTGGTGCCGATCATGCGAAGCAGTAGATGGGTGGAAGCATTTGATTCAAACTGTCCGCCAAAATTCGCGATCGCGGTCGCAGGCATGAAGGTATCCATGATCCCGTACAGGAGAAAAATGACGGTGTGCACCGTAAGAAGTGTTTTTAATGAGAACTTCATAACTTGTAGGTTTAAGGTGTATTGCGTTGATATTCAGGGGGTAAAAACCCTGTCATTCCCTACAATAAAATGAAATATTTTTGCCGATGCAAGATATTGGCCTGGGTTGAGCTGTGGCTTAGGGCTGAGAAAACCTATCGCCAGTACATCACCGAAGGGGCCATCGGAGCCCAGATAGCAGTTTTTACCCCCGCCGCTTTCAAGCCCTGATTGGTCCAATGATTACAGGTCCTGAAGGCGTGATAAGAGAGGGTGCCTGCAAAAAATCGATCCTGCCCGGTACGGTAGCCGGGATGGTCCAGCATTTGTACCCGGCCCGCTGCATCCAGGGCAAAGCCCTTTTTTAGGTAAGCCACCAAGCGTACATATTGATCCTTGGTCAGATGAAGGGGGCGCACATTTTCGCTGGTGATGGGCTTGCCCCGATAGACGGTGACATGCATGGCGGTAGAGGTAGGCAAAAAGATCGCACTTAGCGCAGTCCCGATAGATAGATCAGACCAGCTTGGGGTGTTCAGGTAAAAATCCTCTTCTCCCCAGCCCATAGAGAGGTAGCGTTTGGTCCCACCACCAAATCCACTATCTGGCACAAAGCTCAACCAATCTACGCCAGCCGCCTGTACCGGGACACAGATATCGGTGTGCACTCCATTCGACACCACAAAAATCTCGATGGGACCTTTATCCTCAAAGGCTCGGTTAACCGGAATAAAGGTGGTAAGAAAGGCAAATAAGGCATAGGCTACCACCAGCAGCAGGAAGCGGAGGAAGAAGCGCCCCAGGTACCTTAATACCTTCTTCGGTTTTATGCGGGAAGAGGTAGCCACAGACTTTTTGTCCAATATAAAAGCCTACCGCTTCTCGACCAAGCGGCGGACTACCTCACCAGCTTGCCCCACTTCCACCAAATACAGGCCCTTAGGCAGACGCTCAAGGCTGATTAGCATGCGAGCTCGCTGTCGATCCCAGGTAATTTCTTGCCCGAGTTTTCTTCCCTGGAGGTCGTATAGATTGATCCGCAGGGTTTCTGATGGGAGGGTGGTCAGTTCTAAGCGAAGGTCAGCATCAGTAGGATTCGGAAAAATGCGTAAGCCCTGACCCCAATCAGGTTCCACCGCCGTACCACTGGCCACGAAGGCTTCCACAGGTAGGCTATAGCTGGGATTGGCGGGATCATCGGTCGTGAAGCTGAGGGTACTGGCAAAAGGCCCGCTTTGGCTGGCCTTGAGTTGAACCGTGACGGTCGTACCCTGCCCTGGTGCCAATACCAGGTTTTGTCCACTGCTATCCACAAAAGTCAGGTCCGCACTCCCCAGGGTCAGATTTTCAATGTTGAGGGGCTGTCTCCCGGTATTGACGATGGGGAGGCTGAAATGAGTGGGATATTGGACGTAGACGGTATCGTATAAGAGGCTATCCTCGGCCAGGAATAAGCTGTATAGGTTGGGCGCTGAGGAAGCGGATGAAACGATGCGAATCCGTTCGGCAAACTGTGGATAGTCGATGAAGGGATTGCGGTTGTTCTGAAAGGCAAAAATATCATCGTTGCGTTTGCGCTCTACCGCTGTTGGGGGAAAAGCCTCATGCCACTGGCGCAGGGTAGTTTCCTGGCTGGTTAGGTGACCAGCATAGTTGCCATAGCGCACCACGAAATACAGCATGGCGCGGGCCACCTGGCCTTTATGGTCGTCCCGGGGTTCAAAGCGGGAACTGCTGCGCTTAGAGCCGCCTTCTGACCAGACTCCATTCCCGCTGACGTTGCCAAAAGGTAGGCTGCCCCTTTCGGAGTTGGCGTTGATCTTGGTCGGGAAAAGATGGAACAAATCCGAGCGTTCCGGGAGTTGCTGGTTAAAAAATCCCTGCGGATAGGTATGCTCGGTATTAAAGCCCTGATTTTGGGCATCGGTCCTGCTGGTATAGCTCGTAACCGTAAACTGGGTATAGACCCCGACCAGGGTATTGACCGAAGCGCCTTGACCATTGACCCGACGATTGTCGATGTTCATGTACATTTCGTCCCGGGCCTGGCTGTAGGACTTGGTGATATAACCTTGGGCCAAGCGTGCTTTGAGGGCACTGACCAGGGCCTGCTCTTCCAGGTTTTCGGTGCTTTGATAGTAAGGTTTGCTATAGCGCCCTTGCATACTCAGGGGAATGGCCAGGCTGCCGCGATTCCCTGAGTGAAGCACCACCAAGGGACTTTGGTGCAGTACGTTGTGGCGGGGACGAGCTTTGATCCAGACCTGTTGGCTGTCTCCTGCCGCAATGGTAAAACTGCTCAGCGAAACAGACCAGGGACTGTCTCCATACCTATCAAAAGACTGGATATCGTACACTTCTACAGGTTGTCCGGAAGGATTGCGCAACATCACGGACTGGCTGTCAGGCTGGTTTTCTGAAACAATGCCAAAATCCAGACTGGCAGGATTAGCGTTGAGGGTTTGAGCCGAAAGGGTAAAAGAAAAAGAGAGAAATGCTCCGAAGAGCAGGAGAGGTTTGGACATCTTGGTTCGGATTGGTGGGCAAAAATACGGCGAAATCTCTAGCTTTGCGAACAACAAACTTAGAAAGCCAAGACCTATGCGCCTGTCATTTCTGCCTTTCATCTTTTTGGGCCTCTTTGGGGCCGGCATAGCTACTAACGCTTTTGCCCAGTCAGATAGTACGCGAACTCCCACCGTACAACCAGGAGAATTTTCCCAGGCCAATCCGCAGGAAGCGGTAACCCGGCATTTGCACTACCTACAGCGAAATTCCTATGAGCCAGAGTTGGCGGCCACGGTCATTTATGGGGAGCTGGAGTTGGAGGAAAAAATCCATCTGGCCAGTCAGATAAAGGATTTGTTTGATGCCAAAGGCGATTACATCAATACCTCCCTTATTCCCGACGACCCCCAATACAAGGATAGCCTTTCCGGTCAGCCGATTTACGTGGTCCAGCGTCGGCATTTTCCACAGATTTACTTGAAAAAATATGGCAATGCCTGGTACTACTCGGCTGAAACTGTCCGGGAATTGCCGAGCCTCTATCAGCGCGTCATCCCTCCGGGAGCCAATTTGCTGCAACGAATCACCAAACCCTGGGGCCAAAGACACTTCCTTTTGCTTAAGATTTGGCAATGGATAGGCCTGCTGGTGGTAGCCGGGCTGGTCTTGCTCAGTTATGCCGTGCTAGATAGACTCCTGGCCTATTTTGCCGGGCGTTTATTGCCGCGGCTGTTTCCTGATTCCGAAATCAGTACCGAGCTGATTCCCCGGGCCGTTCATCCTTTGAGCTATTTAGGAATCGTCTTCCTCTTGCGCCAGTATTTTGTCCCCATGCTTATTCTGCCGATTGAGTGGAGCCGTCCGGTAAGCGTGATCCTGATTATTCTGGCCTCCGTTTTTGGGGTGCTCTTTTTTTACCGACTGATAGATGTGCTGGCCAGTGTCTTCAAGAACCTGGCTTCCCGTACCGAAACCACCATGGATGACCAGTTGGTGCCTTTGCTGACCCGTGGCGCGAAGTTGATCGTGATTGTCTTCGGCATTTTATTTGTCCTGGACAACCTCGATGTGAATGTAACCGCCTTGCTGGCCGGGGTATCTATCGGAGGCCTCGCCCTGGCCCTGGCTGCCCAGGATACGGTTCGGAATTTCCTGGGTTCCATTACCATTTTTGTGGACCGCCCTTTTGCCGTGGGAGATTTTGTGGAATTCGGTGGCGTATCAGGCTCGGTAACCGAGGTGGGCGTGCGATCTACCCGGATTCGGGCAGCTGATGGGGCCTATATTACCGTACCCAATGGGGATTTAGCCAACAAAATCATCACCAACCATAGTATCCGAACGTATCGACGCTATGCTACCAGCCTGACCGTAACCTACGACACCTTGCCCGAGCAAATGGAACACTTTGTAGCTGGGGTGAAAAAAATCGTGGTCGATCATCCCCAAACCCAGGACGACTCAGCCATCATTCAGTTTCATGAAATGTCCGCTTCCTCTCTGGATATTTTCTTTGCCGCTATTTTCAACATTACCGCCTATGATGAATGGCTGGCTGCACGGCAGGAGATCCTCTTAGAGATCATGAAACTGGCCACTGAAATGAAAATTGGTTTTGCCTTCCCCTCTCAATCGGTTTATATCGAAAGTATGCCGGAAGTTCCTAATCCGTCCAAAGGATGATCCTGAACAGCAGATAGTTATAGCCCATCATCATTTGGGAGAGGAAAAAAATGAGGATGAGGCTTTTGAGGGTAATCCAGCCCCCATGTTGCTGGAAGACCCTCCGGGAGGCTATCCACAGGTAGATGAATACGGCTGGATAGAAGCTCAGCACGAAGTTCCATTGGCCGCTGGCCAGCGAGATTTCTCCGCCCAGCATAGCCATGATGGCAGGGAGCAGTTTGATGCTCAGGGTGACCCCTGTCGCCATCCAGACCAGGACAAAGGTCATGAGGTGCGCGCTGAAAATAAGGTGTTGACCGTAAAAAGGCTTCTTTCTTGCATATAAAGGCCAACTGACCAAGGCCAGAAAAGGAATAAAAATTAACATGAGGGTTTTACTCATGGTCCGCATGCGCTGATCATAGATCGGCGCGAATTCAAACACCCTTCGCCAGCTTTCCTCCTCAGAAGTTCCTGCCGGAATTCCCAGATGCTGCACGACCAGTTCCAGCGCCTGCTCCGAAAAAGGCAGATACTGAACCATGACAAAAAGGGGATAATCAAAGGTGTCTACCTCACTGAGCCAAAAGGCTAAGAAGTAGAAAAGGTTCATCAGGAGAAAAAACTGTAAGGGCAGAAGATAGCGCATGCGCCTGCCAGCGAAATACGCCTGGGTGAGATGGCCTGGCTGCCAGAGTTTCCCAAAGGTTCGGAGAAACTTCCCATCCAAATGGGTGATATGGTGGAAAAACTGCCGGAGAAAAGGTCCAATGGCGTAGGGATTGTCCGGCAACTTACGCTGCCCACAGGTAGGACAATAGTTGTCCAATGCCTTGAGGGGAGCTTCACAATTTGGGCAGATGCTGTCCATGAAAAGGTCATGCTGGGAGATCAGGACAAAAGATAGGAAAATCACCGCTTCGGACACAAAAAAACATACATCATCCCGAATGTTGAATAAGCCAAGATTTCATCAAAAGGCTTCCTGAAATCCCAACCACTCACAAATATGTCACCCCGGAAAGGCATTTGACCGGTAGGGAAAAAGCCTTATCCGGGGTCTCCATGATTACAGAAGGATCTTGAGACCTCTAATGATATAGCTTACGGAGTCCTTGACCCGGCCAGCTCACCTCCTTAAAGTCGGAGGAACTTCCAGGGTGACAAGCATATGGAAGGAGAGATGATTTCATCAAAAGGCTTCCTGAAATCCCAACCACTCACAAATATGTCACCCCGGAAAGGCATTTGAACACCAGGGAAAATGACTTATCCGGGGTCTCCATGATTACAGAAGGATACTGAGACCTCCAACGATATAGCTTACGGAGTCCTTGACCCGGCCAGCTCACCTCTTTAAAGTCGAAGGAACTTCCAGGGTGCCGGGACGAGAGAATAAGTAAGCATTCGCCTTCAGGAAGGAAAATGGCCCCTTCCTCTCCGTCTCAAAAACTTCTTCAAAAAAAAATGAGCCATCCCAAAATTCAGGATGACTCAAATTACTGATAGTGGTCTATCTAGCTACTAACTACTAATTAGTCCTTTTGAACCTGTTTGGTCACCACTTCCCATCCCTGCGGGAGTTTTTCCGTGATTTCAATGGTACCAAATTCTTTGGATTGACGAGCCCCGACTTTTTGGGCCCAGTCCGCCATCCGTTGTATACCCATGGTCAGGTCGATCCCTGAACCCTCACCAAATACCGCATGAGCCTTGCTATGATCTGCATAGGCATCTACCACTTCGTTACGCGCTTGCAGATGGGTGATATCCGGAACCACCCCAAAGGCTTTGGTTACGACTTCGGCCAGTTGGTTGACGCTGTAGGGCTGATCGGCCCCGATGTTGAACACCTGGTTAAAGGCAGCGGGCGTATTGACGGCCTGGGCAATAGGAATGGCTACATCATCGATATAGCTAAAAGCCCGGGTTTGCTCCCCGTCTCCAAAGACGGTAAGCTGCTTGCCCTGCATGATTTGATTCATGAAAATGCCGATCACGTTCCGGTATTTGTCTCCGATGTTCTGGTTTTCTCCATACACATTATGCGGGCGGAAAATGACATAATCCAGCCCAAACATTTCATGGGCAGCCTTCAAATCTAACTCTACCGCGAACTTAGAAACCCCGTAAGGATCTTCCGGTTGTGGGACCATATCCTCCCGCAGAGGTACCTGACCGGCTCCGTACACCGCAATGGATGAGGTGAAGACGAAGCATTTTACCTTATGAACCACGGAAGCATTGATCAAATTCATGCTGCCAATCAGGTTGGTTTGGTAATTATAGCGGCGAATAAAGTGGGATAAACCCTCTGCAGCATAGGCTGCCAGATGGTATACATAATCAAATTGGTATTCCTGGAAGAGCGCGTCTACCAGTTGATGGTCACAGATGGAGCCTTTGATAAAAAGCGCCCCTTCTGGTATATGATCCTCGAATCCTCCGCTGAGGTCGTCCAGAACCACAACTTCATGACCTTGAGCCAGGCAGTGTTTCACTACGTGAGAGCCGATGAAGCCAGCTCCCCCCGTGACGAGAGATTTTGTCATTATAAGTCCTTGTTGGTAATTTTTTACAATGTATTAAACAAAGACTAAATAATTATTTAAATGAAATGATGGCGGCGAAATAAAGATGATCGGCAGTTTTTCCCTGGCCATTCTTACATCACCTTGTAAGGCTATTAGGGCAAGCGAACCCAGGCTCCCTTCCAGATGGCACGTATCTTCCCCAGGCGACCTTTGATGATAGACCGGAGGAGCAGGATCGGTAGGCTGACGAGATAGAAGTATAGACAAAATCCTGCATAGGAAAGGGCCTGGCCCCGATCTTTCATGAGCAGGCGGCGATTCCTCACATAGTAATGCCATTGTTGGGCAGACGCTTCCTCCAGGTTCAATCCGCCCAAGTGCTCCACTACCAGGGCCCCTTGACACCAGTGTTGCCTATGGTGACGAGAAAACTGTTCTGCCCAGGCGAGTTCTTCATAGTAGAGGAAATAAGTTGTGGGAAGCAAGCCTGCTATTTCCAGCCCTTCGCGACTGCTCATCATCATGGCCCCATGCGGATAGGCGGTAGGCAGTAAAGGACGGACTTGCCCATCCCAGTGTTTGCCTTTTTCCGGATGCTGATTTCGTCCACTGAGCGGACCTAGGGCCGTACTGCCTGCGTATTGAATCCGGGCTGGGGAACCGGCCTGGAGGAGGAGGGGAGATACCAGGCCGACCTTGGGTTTGGTCATAAAAACCTGGAGCAACAATTCCAGGCTGTTTGCCGGGAAGAGGAGGTCCGTATTCATTAAAAGAAAAAAGTCCCCCTTAGCCAGGCGCAGGCCTGCGTTGAGACCTGCCGCATAGCCCTCGTTCTCTCGTGGTAGATAGGTGAGCTGCTCCAGCTGTCCCAGCTTTTTTTGCACTTCATCCCCGGTTCCCTGGTCTATAAGAATGGCTTCCCAATGAGGATAAGTGAGCGCCTGGAGCTGGCCCCACCACTGCAGCGTAGGGGCGGGCGGTCCGAAATGAACGGCAATGATACTGATGAGAGGCTCCTTCATGAATGCTCCGTTTCTTCATGCGGGGTGGCATAGTGGGCCTGGTCGGCTTTTTGTAACCGGAAAAGCACCATAAACATGCGCCAGAATGCGCCAGGCAATATCCAGAGGGCCTGAAACAACCGAAAAGATAGGTAAGATCGCGGAATTGCCAGGCCTACGCCTGCCACCAACATGCCCCATAAGCCCACCCACCACAGGAGCGTCAGGCCTCCCATAGAACCGAGCAGGATTTTTAACAAAACCCAGAGACTCAGCAAGCCCAGGTTGAGCACCCGGGGAAGTTGGATGTTGCGCAGGACGCTGCTGTGAAACAAGGCTCCATTTCCCTGCCATAAGCCCCTCCATCCCAGGCGCCAATGTTTCCTTAGAAAGTGGTACTGGCTGCTCACCCAGCGTCGGCGCTGTTGAGAAAAGACCGCTCCGGAGTTTACCTTTTCATCCCAGATCACAGCTTCTCCCAGGAAGGCAATTTTTTTCCCTCGCTGCAATACCTGAATTTCCAATTCTCGATCGAACCCGCCAGCCGTATCCCAGCCAGCCAGGCATGCTTTGAGCAGTTTTTTTTCAAAAACCATTCCCGAACCGGATAACTGGGGTGCCCAGCCTATAGCAGCTGGCCCTGCTCTGTAAATCGCCTGGTTGAGCGCTTCGGACAATCCATCCAGCAAAGCCCAGTGCGAGTCGAGGTTTTTGGCAATCCGGCGAATTTGCAGGGCTTCCCAACCTTGCTGCAGCAAGGCAGCAATATAGGGGTGAGCTTGAGGATCAAGATGGTTGTCGGCATCCAGAATTAAGACATGCGCTATCTGATCCGGGACCCGTTCCAGACCTACCCGGAGGGATTTTACCTTGCTGGAAGTAGCGAACTGTACTTCCTGGACCAGGACATCCCATTCTGATAAGGCTTGCAGGGTATGCGGTTGCAGCCCGTCAGCCACCACGATGATGACTTCCCCGGTCTTTCGGACGGCTAAGAGCGCCTTGACGGTTGAGAGAATGACCGCATCCTCCCGGTAGGCGGGAATCAGGTAGGCGAGAGGCGTATTATGGGCAATGATTGGCAAAGGCCTGGAAGCGGAAATCCTGGCTGCCAAAGAAAAGATAAAGGTGTAGCTGGCTACATAAAGGAAATAGGCCCATATGGGAAGATCCCAGGGCATTAGCGTCCGAAGTACTGCATGTCCACTTTGTTGAGAACGGCTCCCATCAACTGTCCTTCCAGACCTTTGAGGTAATCAATAGACTGCTGATCAATTTCCTCGAGTCGATCTTCCGCCGAGAAAACAGGGATGATCTTAGCTGCGTACTCGGAGAGCTCCTGCGTATCAGCATAGTCGTTCAAGGCCGGGCCTTCCATGATGATATGATCGTACTGATCGGTGAGTTCTATCAGTAAATTCTCGAATTCTTTCCCTTTGAAGATTTCGGATGGGGAGTAGTTGCTGCCTTTGCAACCAATCACATCTACCCCTTCAAAGACGGAGCGGGAAATGAGGGCCTTGCGGGATAGCTTCTTGGCCATGAAATCTTCCAGGGCGGGAGAGGCCCCCGTGGATTCGGTCAGAGAGGCGGCTTTAAAGTTGGTGTCGATCAGCAGAACCTTACGCTGGTTTAGGCTTAGCGAATAGGCCAGAGATACCAATAAAGAGGTTTTTCCTACGCCTTCGTTGGTACTGGTGATCAAGAGGGTGCGGGGCCCCTCTTTGGCGATCTCGTGCCGGATTTTGCGCAACAGTTGCTTATAATTTTCCAATTCCGGACTGGCTTGTTCGTTGGAGAACATGCCCACCAGGTCAAGGTTTCCTGATTTCAGTTTATTGAGTGCACCCACCAGACCCAGACCCGTGAGTTTTTCAAATCGTTGGGGAGTCTTGATGCTTCTATCCAGGTATTCCAGTAAAAAGAAGAGGCCAATAGAAATGCCTAGCGCGGTCAGACCAGCCAGCGCCGTCAGCAGCCAGGCCTGGTTGGGCAATGGCTTATCCGGAGCCTGTACGTATTCAAGCTGGCTGATATTGGGCCAGTTCAGGTCTACGCCATCTGCGGAGAGACGCGCCGCTTCCAGGTTTTCCAGGGCCAGGAGGTAAGCATCTTTGGCTTGGTTTACTTCTCTGGATAAAGGGCTATTATCAGCGGAGGCCTGATAGTTCTCAGGCTGCGTACCGATTCTTCTCAGTTCCTGATCGATAGAGGATATTTTTTTGCGGGCAATCTCTTCATTGATCTCTGCTTCAGCTTTCTGGCGGATCATGCGCTGGGTCAAGGCATCAGGCGCACCAGAACGAGCCGCCGCAGCTTGATAGAGGCTTTCTTCCAGGTCCAACTGCACCTTATCAATAGAGTCCAGAAGGCGGCTATTGTTCAGGCCTCCTCTCACATAGCGATTGACCAATCTTTCCAGGCTGTTGCGTAGGACCATGGCATTATCCCCGCCCCTACTTTCATTAGCTGACAGGTAAGGCGCTCTGTCTGCTTCTTTCAGTCCTTCTTCGGCTTCTTGCCGACTACGATTCGCAGCAAAAATGTCCACTCCTGCTCTTTCCCGGGCATTTTCCAGTCGTTCGATGCGGGTCAGGAGGGTGCGGGCCGAGCCTGCTGTATTGACGGCTGGGGTGCCTGCATTGGCCTGGATGCGTTCCCAGGCTTTCAATTTATCGTCAAGGGTTTTCTTTTTATCCGCTACTACCTTACTCAGGGTTTCCAAAGAGGCTTCCGAAACTTCAGCCCGCTTATGCGTATGGTAGCGCATAAATTCCTGGGCCAGTTGGTTGACGGCGAAGGCTGACAGATAAGGATTTTCGGAACGGTATTCGATCAGCAGATAGTCTGTACCGGGAATCCGCTGCACAGCAAGGCCGGTTTTCAAGCTACTTGGATCGTAGTTCATGAGCCGCAGCATGTGCAGATGTTTTTGTTCCAGTTCATCATTGCTCCGCAGCATTTCCAAAGAGTCTCGTTTCAGGCGGAGGCGACGCTGGGCTACTTTTAACTCATCAGAGGAGAATTCGCTTCTTACGACATTGAGATCCCGGAAGGCTTCGGTTTTTTCCAGGTCATGCAACATGAGGTTATACCCCAGGAGAATCAGTACCTCTGGGGTTTGCATGGTTTCAGCCATGTGCTTAAAACGAGCTTCAATCTCATGTTTTTGCAAGCCTTCCTGTCCTCGCTCCAGCGAAAAAATAGTGGTATTCCCCTGAATGATACCCGTAGCCAACTGGCCCTGAGCAGCATATAACTGGGGGGATTTTCGAGCGATAAGGTAGGTAGTAAGCATTGCCAGGCTGACCACGATCAGAATCAACCACTTGCGCCTAAGCAATACCTGGAGAAATGCAATCAGCTCCATATGAACCCTTGTTCCGAACCCTAAATAATCATTTTTTCTTTTCCTCTTCCGAGAAAAAAGCCCAAGAGGCTTATGCGTGTCAACAGGTAAAATTTACGACAAAATCTATCAAAGTTGACAAAAGCTTACATCAGTGGCTTGTGGTCCTGCCTGATAGGGATAAATCCCGGCTTAAATAGCATGAACGTCTGGACCCGCATAGGTAAGAGGATTTTCTGATCTTCGCAAATAGTCTAAGAAGATAAAAAAACGGTTTTTCTAAGGAAAAGTGTTAGCGTTGGTTGAGGCGTCTGCCATACCCCAGGTCCGGACCCTCTTTCCGAATGTTTTTCAAGGCCCTTTTGTCCTCCAGATATCCAATTTGAAACAGGATGACCACCCAGAAACAGAGGCAGGCCAAAAAGGACATACCGCTCACCAACCAGATCGCATACGGATGACTGGAGGTGGCATGGGCGGGGAGTTGTTGCGTGAGACTTACCTCATGATGCTCCTGGCTCTCAGCTGTTTGTAGCTCGTCTTGTGCTTTGCCATAAGCCAGGCGGGCCTCTTCAATATTCCGAATGTAGGGCACTGCCGCAGTATCCTTTAATTGGTCCAGGCGCGTGTGCAGGTCTTCCAGTTTCCGGTCCAGGAATCTCAGGCGGGCTTTGGCCATATTGAGGGCGTGTTTCAAGTCCTCAGATTGCCGGACTTTTCTGGTAGGGCGATCGCTGATTTTAACGGCCTGTACCAAGGGAGTCTGTTCCTGTATTTGTTGCTGGAGACTGATCACTTTCTGGGCTGTTTCCAGCCGGTTTTTTTCGAGGGATTGAATGTCTTCAATCAACGAATGGGTAAAGGCATGAGCCGGCCCTTCGTGAAGATTTCGCCGGAAGTCATCTAAGTCGGCTTTTCGCTGATCCCAGGCTTCTTTTCGCTGGGCTACCAACTTACGTAAATCCGTGATGGTGCCTTCCAGGCGCTCGTGTTCCACCAGCTTGAAATAACGGATAAACTCCGTGCATAAATAGTTTGCCAGGGCCAGGGCGTGTCGCTGTTCCGAAGCCTGGGAGGTGATCATCAAGGCCGCCTTCTCGGGATGAGGCCGAATGAGCAACATTTTTCGAAGGCTATTTTCATCCCAGCTAAGATGGGCCAGCAGGATATTCAACAGGCTGTCTAAATGGGCATCGGTACCAAAAGGCTGTAGGTGCTGTACCCGGTTTTTCATCTCCCCTTTTAAAAAGGGAAGCATACCCGGATTGAGCTTTTGCAAAACTTCCTCTTCGCGCGGTAAAGGCTCCTGGTCTCCCCAGTCTCCTAGCACCATCCGGTATCCCAGGAGTCTAAGGACGGAGGAAGTTTGGATAGATGCCTCCAGGTGGTCCCAATAGGTGTAGGTAGCAGGCTTCTCATTTTCAGAGGGGAGGGGGGTAGGTTTTTGCGGAGGAGAAAGGACCGGCGTCCCTTCCACCATGATTTCCGCCTCAGCCAGAAATGACTGGGGTATATAGCGAAACAAGTTGAAGACAATCAGGCCGACAACAAAAGGAGGTCCCAGGATTACCAGGCTCTTTTTTGTCCATTTCCACAAACGTTTCATGAAAATTACCATTAACATTGTCTCGGGCTGACGGGAAAACCACAGGTTTTGCCCTCAGCGATGTGCGTACCTACTCAGCTTTAAAAGTAGGAGAATAATCGGTTCGTGCTGGCGTATTTCCAGCTAGCAGGCCACTCATCCTCCCCATTGGTCGGAATGGGAGACTGAACGGTGGTCTGAAGGGAGGATTATTTTTGGAGAAGATTCGCGTATAACCAAGCGTCCCTGATACTTTCCTTATAGGCTTGATCCAGGGAAAGATCCTGAAAAAAGGAGCCACCAGCCATGAATCGCACCGTGATGGGTTGGTCAGCATGACGGGCTATCGCTTCAATAAGATCAACGTCGTTGCCTACCGGATAGTGTAGGGTTTCGATAAATAATTCGCCATGGCGATCTCGGAGATGATGTTTTTTGTCCAAAGTAGAAACCCGGGTACTTTTATAGGTTTCCCCGTTGATAAAGACTTCTACTTTGGTGTGGAACAGCCCTTTTTCTGCCGCATAGCGAGAAACCAGGCGTGTTTTTCCGGCGGGGTTAACCAAGACCGTAAGGAAGGAAGCAGCCAGGTCTCCTCTGGGCAACCAGGCGTATTCAAACCACTGACCTTCCCGGGCCAGACGACGGTTTTTGACAAAACGCCCCTGCATCATTTCTTTGACCCAGGTTTCGGCTGTCAGTTCTTCCAGGCTTTTTCCAGTTTGTAACAACTTATTCAGCTCGCTGCTTTTGGCCTCGTCCTCCTCAGAGCGATACGTCAGGCGGAACGCCACTTCCTTATCCAGACACTCGAGATCGAATAGTGGGAATTCGGCCTCTTTGTCGAGTACCAGCCAGGAAAGGTTTTTTTCTCCAAATCCCAGGAGGACTTCGTGGTGAGAAACCAATACCCGGCGGACCTTTATTTCGAATTCATCGAGTTTCACTTCAGGAGCCTGGGTTTTTCCTTGGGGAGTTTCCCGGACGCGGAGGCTAGGGTGCTTTTGCACCAGGAACCGCTTACCGATCAGGGATTCAGCCATGGATCTTTTTTCCACCAGTTGATCTACCACCATGCCCGCGTCAAAGACACTGCTGGTTTCAGGATAGCCGGTGTAGAAAATAACTTCTATGCCGGCTGCTTCCATCAACAGGAAGTCCGGATCTTTTTCTTTTATGCGAAAGGGGGCATCTCTGAACTTGCGGATATCAATGGGGGAAAGTCCGACCGGCACCACCATATAAGGATCATCCCAGCTCGGCAGGAATTTTCCCTGAAAGCCTTTTTTGGCGGCAAAGAAATGCACATCGGGAGGCGTGACCTTGAGTCCGTAGACATTGCCATCGGCTAGCACCTTTTCCACCTTGGTCTGATCGACCGTTTGCGTTTTGGCTTCCTTGCGACTGGCAGGCCGGACATAATCAAAATGCTTCATGCCGGAGTTTTCCCGCCGAAAATGGCCGGATTCCAAGCGTTGTAAATAAACCTGGGATAAATAAAGGATTTGACCTTCTTTCAGGTCGTCAGCCACAGTTTCTACCGAGGCTTTCAACAAAGTAAAGTCCCGGGCACACCGGGTAGAGTATTGGGCAGAAAGACTACCCATGAGGATGATACAGAAGAGGGCGGTAAACAGAGTGTTCCTCATCATGTCTGCAACTGTTTGCTCAGGATGACTGGATAATATCAGAACAGGATTTTGGGTGTGTTTATTATCTAGCAATTATTTTGCCAAATTCTCCACAAAATAAGAATTTCCCAAATCTTTTAATACACTCAGTGGAATAAATCCATTTGAGAGGCAATGGGCGTGGAAATCAGGGAGATTCAGTTGCCAGGACAACTGTGCCCGGCCCTGCAAATACAGCCCCTGCCAGGTGCTATATCCCAAAAAGCTTCCTACAAAATGGCCTGGTTGGAGGATGGCCTTCTCAACGATGGTGGTGGCATATCCTCCCTCGGATACTTCAGGACATTCTGATGTCAGAAACCTGATGGCACGTTCTTTTGACCAGCCCTGGAGATGTAAGGTCACATCTAGTCTGGCCAGGGTAAGGTGCAAAAGCTTTTTCTCAAGATAGTGAATCTTATCCGCTAAATCCCCTGAGAACAGCGCCAGGCTTTGGTCCAACTGCTCATTCATGTAGGCTTCCCATCCTTGTTGGAAGGCTGGATACCAGGACTGACGCAGCAGCGCGGGCAGGGAATCGTTCTGATGGATCTGATAAAAAAGGTAATGCTGACCGGGGAGTCCTTGTTGGTAGGCAGCCCAGTTCAAGGCCTGCAAAGAGGTGCTTTGGGCATGCTCCTCGGAAAGAAAAAGCCGCGCCGGCTGGGCTTGATCGAGGCTACCCGGATGATAATATAAGGGGAGTTCTGTAAGCGAGGGTTGATAAGCTGGATAGGGGTAAGCCGAAAGCCGCCTTTGGGGAATCTGATGAAGGATGCCCCCCAAATAGACCTTCATGTCCCTTAGGGTCTTTTGTACGGCTTCAGCCGAAGCGGCAAAATCAGCGGTGGTTTTGGGAGGCTTAGCGGCCGTACCGAGGCTGTCCCGGTACAGCTGAAGTTGCTGTTTTACCTGACTGCTGACCGAATCGATGGCCCTCAGTACTGCCGGTTCTGCAAAGTCCAGGCTACTTTGTTGGAGGACTGCCAGGGCATAGGCCGCCTGGCGGTTGGGATGAAACCCGGTGCCCAGGCTGTCGGCCTGCGCTACTTTCCTAAATTCGGTCAGTCGGCTGGCCAGCTTGAGAAAAGCTGGCTGGACTTCGGTCCGCCCAAAACGCTCGGCCTGTTCCAGAAATTCCCCTGCCCGGTATTCATTCATTGCCACCGGATCGATGGTCGAGAGTTTAAAGGCCAGATCTTGATAGAGCGGTAATTGGTCCGGGGCTACGCCTGCAAAATAATTCAGGCGATTGATCAGACTATCCAGCGCCCAGGTAGGAGGTTGTATCCCCTGGTTCCAGGCTTGGCGGAAGGAAGCCTCCCATCCGTCTAAATATGCTTCTAAGCGGTGAAGGCTGGAAATGAAATCTTTGGCTTGATCCTCTGACAAAATCGGCACCTCGTTCATCATCGAAAGGAAGAGCTGATCTGGTAAAGAGGGGAAGGACATATCCCAGAATCCATGTTGCACTTCCCAACTCGCCAGGCGAATGTCCGCCTGCTTTTTCAGGGCTTGCCATTGAATCAGCTCATCGGGCGATAAGGAAGCGCTTTCCATCTCCTCAAGCCAAAGCGACCAGTTTTCCCAGGCTTGCTTGGCTTGAGACCGACCTTCAGGGCTAAGGTCCGACCAGCGGGTTCCCGCTCCGGATACCTCCTCCAGAAAAGCGGGCCGCAGAGCACGGAGGCCTTCCAGATCGTGGGCCCAGAGGGTTTGAGACTGTTGATCTACCTGTCCCTTCCAGGAACTATCTCCTTGCCACCAGCTGATAGCGAGGAAAACTCCGCCACAAATGAGGAAGAAAATCAGTAGGGGGATCAATAAATGTCTCATGAATGGACCTTATAAGGTTTCGCTTTTGCCCAGGGCTGCGAGACGTTGCAGCAATGGGGGATGGGAATAGTGAAAAAATACGTACCAGGGGTGCGGGGTCAGGTTACTGAGGCTGTCTCCATGTAACTTGACGAGTGCCTGTTTAAGCGGGCCAGCCTGATAAGTATTCGCGGCAAAGGCATCGGCTTCGAATTCGTTTTTTCTGGAAAAAACATTCATCAGGAGTGAAATCACCAGAGAAATAGGACTATACAACAATCCGAAAGCGATAAGGTTCAGGTGAATAACTGCTTCTCCGCTACCAGAACCGAGGGCGGCACTGAGTTCCGGCATAAACAGCAGGAGCGATAAGAGAAAAAGCATCAACCCCGTCTGCATAATGCCCAAAGCCAGACCTTGCTGGATGTGTCGTTTTTTATAATGACCTACTTCGTGAGCCAGGACCGCGACCAGTTCTGCTTCCCCATGCTTTTCGATCAGCGTATCAAATAATACTACCTTTTTTCTCCTGCCCAGACCCGAGAAAAAGGCGTTGGCTTTGGAGCTACGACGCGAGCCATCCATCACAAAGATGTTGTCCAGCGGAAAAGAGACTTCTTCGCTATAGTCTTCAATGGCATTCCGGAGGGGGCCACCTTCTAAGGGGGTGAGCTTGTTGAAGATGGGGAGCAATAAGCTGGTGTAGAACAAATTAACCCCGAACATAAACACACTAATAAAGAGCCAGAACCAAAGCCAGAAGTTAGGTCCCAGGCTTTGGATGAGGGCTAAAAGGGTGGTCAGCACTATACCTCCTATTAGGATAGTGAGGACATAACCTTTGATTTTATCCATCCAGAAAGTCCGGGGGGTGGTTTTATTGAAGCCAAAGCGGGTTTCGATGGTAAAGGTGCGATACCACTGAAAAGGAATGGTCATGATATCTGAGACCACAAAGAGTACCCCAAAAAAGAGGAGGGGTAGCCATATAGGATCTTCTGTGATGGTTCGGAGTTGTTCGTCCAGCCACCCGAAGGCTCCGCTGACCAGCAGGCAGAGCATGACGCCCATGCTGATGCTAGATCGAAATAAATCGAAGCGATGATTGACCTGATGATATTGGTAAGCCTTGGCGTATTGAGAAGCGTCGAGGTCCCCAGCCAGTTCATCCGGGAGTTGGGGTTGCTGATGACGCAGGTTCAACCAGGAAAGGATGCGGTCCAGGCCGAAATTGAGGAGGAGTATTGTGAGAATGATCCCTAATACCATAAAGATGAGCTAATGAGGTTGCGTTGGCAAAAATAGGGATCAAATTTCTAATCTACTATGAAGCTTCTGCTTTTAGTTCTCTTAAATTCTTGATGGTGATTTGTTTCCGGTTAAAATCAAGGATTTGATCTTCCCGCATTTCGTTGAGGACAGTGGTTACCGTTTGACGGCTGGTTCCGGTATAGTTGGCGATTTCCTGATGGGTCAGGTAGTTTCGGAGGACCAAAGAACCATCAGCCAGGGTGCGGGCTCCTCTTTGGGATTGCTCCACTACATATTCAGCAATGCGGGTCTTGGCATCTTTAAAGAGGAGGGATTCCAGCCTTTTTTGACTGTAAATCACCCGTTCTCCCATGAGCATGTGCAGGAATTTTCGAAAGCCTTCGGTATTCCGCATTAGGTCTACCACCTGAGGGGCTTCCAGCATACAGATTTCAGAGGCCTCTACCGCCTGGGCATAATCACTCCTTCTTTCTGCCCCAAATACCGCCAATTCTCCAAAGATCTCTCCCTCTTTGAGGATCGCCTTGATCATCTCATTTCCATCTTCGGTGTAGCCAGCGATTTTAACCGCCCCTCCATGGATGAAGTAGACTTTATCGGCGGTATCATCGCTGAAATAGATGAACTCGCCTTTTTTGTAATGCCGCTTGGGCTGTTTATTATATTTATCTTCTCCTCCGGTAATGGGACAAAAACAGTCCTTCAGATCGACATCTTCCAGATACCAAATACTGCTTCCTGCTGACATAGGCCAATGAGATTCTTTAATGAGTGTCCTAGCTCGAAAACTAGCAATAATCCTTAAAATTGTAAACCAGTGCCTGGACTACATGTTTTTTATTTCATGCTCATAACGAAAAAAAAGGTCTAATAGCAGCTTTTTTCCTTAAGGAACTTCTTCCCATATTGCGCCATGATTGGATGCCCAGCATGAAAAAAGTTGTCATTATCGGGGCCGGACCGGCAGGCTTGAGTTGTGCCTACACCCTGGCCAAAGCTGGCGTGGAAGTAGAGCTATTTGAAGCCAGCCCCTATTTGGGAGGCATGTCCCGGAGCTTTGAATTATTTGGGCAAAAAGTAGATTGCGGGCCTCACCGGCTTTTTTCCAAGCAACCTCAGGTCAATGCTTTCTTTCATGAGATCATGGGAGACGACTATACCCTGATTGACCGGCTGACCCGCATTTATTATCGTCGCACTTTTTTCTACTACCCTTTACGGATTGGTAATGTCCTGCGCAACCTGCCGCTGCTGGAAATCACCAAGATATTGTGGGATTATTTCCGCCAACGGCTTACTCCCATCCGAAATCCCCGGAATTTTGAGCAATGGGTGACCAATCGTTTTGGCCGCCAGTTGTTCAATACCTTTTTCAAAACCTACTCTGAAAAACTCTGGGGCATTCCTTGTACCCGCATTGATGCTTCCTGGGCAGCGCAACGCATTAAAAGCCTTTCCTTACTGGCCGCGGTTAAAAATGCCTTCTTTGGTGATCCGCAAAAGAAGCATAAAACCCTGGTTGACCAGTTCGCTTTCCCCAACGGAGGGACGGGCCGCCTCTATGAAAAATGTGCGGCTCAAGTTGAAGCCTTGGGCCAGCGCATTCATTTAGAGCAACCGGTAAAAAAGGTGGTGCTGGATGAGGCAGGAGAAAAGGCTGTGGGGGTAGAACTGGTAGATGGACAGGTGATCGAAGCGGATGCGGTGGTTTCCACCATGCCGCTGACCCTGTTGCTGAAAGGCTTACCCGCTGTCCCTGAGGCAGTGCAAGAGGCCGCGTCCAAGCTCTATTTTCGGAATACGATTCTGGTCTATCTGGATGTGGAGGCAGAAAATTTATTTGACGACAACTGGATATACGTTCACGCCAGCGAAGTGCTGCACGGCCGCATTACCAACTTCCGGAATTGGGGAGAAGCCTTGCATCAGGGCAAAAAAGGCTCTGTGCTTTGCCTGGAATTCTGGTGTTTTGATGCGGATGATTTGTGGACGGAAGACGATGACCGATTGATCGAGCGAGCCAAAGCGGAGATACGGCAGGTGGGGCTGGTTTCATCCGAAACCCCTATTCGGGAAGGCCGGGTATTGCGCATTCCCCGTTGCTACCCCGTCTACGAAACCGGCTATCAGCAACACCTGGACCTCATGGTAGCGCACCTTCGCCCCATCCAGGGACTCACCCCTATCGGTCGCTATGGTGCCTTTAAGTACAACAACCAGGACCATTCTATCCTGATGGGATTGCTGGCCGCAGAAAATATCCTGAATCCCGATCAACCTCCCCTTGACCTCTGGGGTATCAATACCGATACTGAATACCAGGAAGAGGGCAAAATCAAGGACGTACTCATCCAATAAGCATACAGGATTTTGTATATTACCAGACGGTGCTAGCCCTGAAAAAAATGTCCTGGGCCGTAGCTTTTCTCTAAAAATATACCTGTCATGCAAAAACGCTATCCCTTGTTCGCCCTGGCCTGCGTACTGCTCCTGGCCTGTCAACAACAATCCACTACCTCTCCTACCAATCTCCCATATCCCGAAACCGCTACGGTAGATACGGTTGATACCTATTTTGGCCATGAAGTGGCCGACCCTTACCGCTGGCTGGAGGATGATCAATCTGCAGAGACAGCCGATTGGGTAAAAGCTCAGAACGGCGTTACCCAAGACTACCTGACGCAACTACCCTTTCGGGAAAAAATTGCCGAGCGACTGGAAGCCCTGGAGAATTATGAAAAGGTTTCTGCTCCCTATAAAGAAGGCGATTATTGGTACTACAGTCAGAATTCCGGGCTGCAAAACCAAAGCATTATGTACCGCAAAAAGGATCTGGAGGGAGAGGGCACGCTCTTCTTTGATCCCAATACCCTTTCGGAGGACGGGACGGTCTCTCTAGGGGGACGGAGCTTTTCCAAAGACGGAAAATATTTTGCATATGCCTTGTCCTATTCTGGCTCTGACTGGCGGGAGATTCGGGTGATGAATACTGAAACTATGGAAGTGCTCCCGGATAAAATTAACTGGGCTAAGTTTACAGGTATATCCTGGTTGGACGACGGTTTTTTCTATCAGTCTTTTCCCGAACCCAAAGAAGGAGGGGAGCTTTCCGGACAAAATCAGTATGGAAAAATTTACTACCACCGCCTGGGCCAGGACCAGTCGGCGGATGAGCTGATTTTCGAAAATCCTGAGAATCCAGAAGAGCGCTTTGGGGCGGGCGTGAGCGAGGATGGACGATTCCTCATTGTGAGTGCCGCAGAGAAAACCTACGGCAATATGCTTTATGCGAAGGACCTCAGTCAGCCGGGTGCTGATTTTGTCCAACTAATAGATAACAAAGCGCGTAGTCATCAGATCGTAGCTTCAAAAGGTAATACGATCTACATCCGCACGGATTTGGACGCACCCAATGGCCGCCTGGTCAAAACGACCCTGGATAAGCCCACCCCGGAGCATTGGCAAGATGTCATTCCGCAAACCGAGCAGGTGCTTCAGGTGTCCCAAGCTGGAGAGTACTTGATGGCCAGCTATCTGATGGATGCCAAAACGGCGGTCA
Source organism: Bacteroidota bacterium (assembly GCA_038527215.1). Lineage (GTDB taxonomy): Bacteria > Bacteroidota > Bacteroidia > J057 > J057 > JAWPMV01. The sequence continues at coordinate 17,840 of JBCBGC010000002.1, read as the reverse complement.
AGCAATATGATTTCGCGGGTGAAATGGTGCGAGAGGTTGAACTGCCGGGCATCGGCACGGCCCGTGGATTTGGGGCCAAAGCCGAGGACAAAGATTTATTCTACACTTTCTCCTCCTTCACCGTACCCAATGCCATCTACCGCTATGACCTGGCCAGCGGAGAATCTACCTTGTTTCGCCAAGCCAAAACTGCCTTTAATCCAGATGACTTCATTACTGAACAAGTCTTTTACAAGAGCAAGGATGGGACGCGCGTACCTATGTTCATCGTTTATAAAAAAGGTTTCGAGAAAAATGGGCAGTCTCCTGCCTGGATGTATGCCTATGGTGGGTTCAATATCAGCCTGACCCCGAGTTTTCGGGCCAGCCGTATTGCCTGGCTGGAGCAAGGAGGAGTTTTTGCCCAGCCTAATTTGCGAGGTGGCGGAGAGTACGGCAAAGCCTGGCATAAAGCCGGCACCCAAATGCAAAAGCAAAATGTTTTTGATGACTTTATCGCGGCCGGAGAATATTTGATCAAAGAGGGCTACACCTCCCAGGAATATCTGGCCTTGGAAGGAGGCTCTAATGGCGGCCTGCTCATCGGGGCGACCATCAACCAGCGACCCGATCTGGCCCGGGTGGCCTTCCCGAGGGTAGGGGTGATGGATATGTTGCGCTATCAGTATTTCACCATCGGTCGGGCCTGGTCGTATGATTACGGTACCTCGGAGGATTCGGAAGAAATGTTCCAATACCTAAAAGGCTATTCTCCGCTGCACAACATTGACCCCGAGGCCACCTATCCCTCTACCATGGTGATGACCGCCGACCATGACGATCGTGTGGTACCAGCCCACAGCTTTAAATATGGGGCGACCCTACAAGCCAAGGCGGGCCATGGCCCCAATCCTTTACTGTTGCGGATCGAAAGCAAAGCCGGGCACGGAGCAGGTACCCCTACTTCCAAGCGCATCGCCCAGACGGCAGACCAATATGCCTTCGCCTGGCACGAAATGGGCTTGCAGCCTCGATATGACGAAGGGGCACCGCTTTCCCAGCCAGTGATGGATTAGAGACCGCAATCCGCCCGATCACCGGCTTCCAGCCGGTCCCAACCCGGCCCACCGGTTCCAACCGGTCAAGACCCCGTAACACCGGCTTCCAGCCGGTCACGACCCGACCCACCGGTTCCAACCGGTCGAGGATCCCGTAACACCGGCTTCCAGCCGGTCACAACCCGACCCACCGGTTCCAACCGGTCGAAACTCCGTAACACCGGCTTCCAGCCGGTAACAACCTGACCCACCGGTTCCAACCGGTCAGGACTCCGTAACACCGGCTTCCAGCCGGTCACAACCCGACCCACCGGTTCCAACCGGTCGAGGATCCCGTAACACCGGCTTCCAGCCGGTCACAACTCTTCCCCAGATGAAATCTGGGGAAATCAAGAAAAAACACCTGACGGTTGATCCCGTCGCCATAGGGGCAGACCCATAGGTCTGCCCCTTTTTTGCGTCGATTCTTTAAAAAGCCCCTCCGAATCCACCCCTCAGGCTTCCCACTACCTAATTTTAGGTATACGTCCGTGAATTTTTTACCAAATTTTTACCAAAGCTTAGGTATTGTCCCTTCAGCCTATTTGGTCGAGATTTGCGCCTGCTCAAGAAAACTTAGAATCAATCTAAATAAAAACTACGCTGCTACATTCAGACCAACCAAACTATTCATTTAATCTCAAATCTAAATTTGATGCGCTTTACCTCTAGTTTTAAATTCATGATCATCGCTGCCAGCCTGGCGATTTTGGTAGGATGTAAAGGAGAAACCGTAGAGTTAGAAATCCCATCTACCTATGTCTTTGAGCGTGACGGACAAAGTACCGTAGTGTACTCCGGGCAGACGGAAAGACTGGACATGATGGATGAAATGTCTAACTATATGAAAGGAACCAGAAGCCTGACTGGTACAGTTGATGGAGCCCGTCTCCTCGCTATGTATGCCAACGAGGCAGGAGCAGACTTTTCTGGAACCTACGCAAAAGATCTTAAGAGCAAATCCTTTTCCAACGACGTTAGCTTTTTCGAAACGTGGATGACCGAAATGGGAACCGCTTCTCAGAAGGGAACCGAAGCTGCTGATGGAACTTCTGGATTTCTAAGCGAAACTTACGGTACGGGTACGCCTGCTACCGCAGATAATGCTGGTTACCTGGTAGATGCCAACGGAATCGAATACCAGCAAGTGATTGAAAAAGGACTGATGGGAGCCGTGTTCTTCTATCAGGCGATGGAAATCTACCTTTCTTCTGACCGCATGGGAGAAATCGGGAATGACGATGTAGAGGACGGAAAAACCTACACCCTGATGGAGCACTACTTCGACGAAGCCTTCGGTTACTTCGGCGTACCGGTGGACTATCCTGCTACTACCGATGGCGTAAGATACTGGGGAAAATACACCCAGGCTAGAAATGACGGCACCGGAACCGGTCGCTTTACCTATCCTGGTATCAACCAGACCCTGAGTGATGCATGGAGAAAAGGTCGTGCTGCCATCGTAGCTAAAGATTACACCGCTCGTGATGAAGCAATCGATGTAATCGTTTCTAACTGGGAAAAAGTCATTGCTTCTACTGCGGCTGACTACATGGAGCGGGCCAAAGATTCCAGAAGCCCATCCCAGTACAAAAAGCACCATTACCTATCTGAAGCCATTGGCTTCTCCCTCGCTCTGAAGTATCACTTCGAAGGAGGAAACGGACTGGTAGCCCCTAAATTCGACAAGGCTAAGTTGGATGCCTCTTTGGCCATCGTTGGACCTACCACTAACCTGTGGACCCTCACCGATGCCCAACTTGACGAAGCAATTGGAAACCTCATCAGCGCTTTCTCAAATGGAGTTATTGAATAAGCTCTCTCAATATATGTCTTTGGCCCCTCTACGCAGGGGCCTTTGGCATTTCCAGTCCCCAGTACTGGCCCTGGCCCTCCTGACTATCTTCATGGTAGGATGTGATAATGGCAACGGCAACCTGGGACCGAACTGTGATTTTGATCTGGCTGGCATGCAGGCTAATTACGCCGACAACATTATCATTCCTGCTTACCAGACGTATCAGGATGAAGTAGAAAGCCTTAACACGGCTGTAGCTAGCTTTAAAGCGGATCCTTCTGAAACAAATTTTCAAGCTGTAAGAGATGCCTGGAAAGTCGCATACCTGGCCTATCAGGATGTTGCACCCCTGGAATTTGGACCAGCTGCTGATTTGGGTTACTCCCTGGCTGAGCGTAGCAATGTCTTTCCTACCAGTCCACTAGGGATTGAGGATGCCATCAGCATGCAGAACCTCGATCTGGACAATAGCTTTAAGTCTGTGGTGGGATTTCCAGCGGTAGAATACCTGCTATACAATCCTAATGCTCAGGATGTGGCCGCCTTGGTGGCCCAGTTCAGTACAGATGCTGGTGCTGACCAGCGAGTGGCTTACCTTGAGGCCCTGGTAGGAGATTTGTTAACCAAAGCCAATCAGATGGTCAAAGCCTGGACGGAAGACGGCTATGACAATACTTTTAAAGGCAGCACGGGTTCCGCGGACGGAAGCGCTCTGGCCTTGCTGGCTAACTCTTATAACTTCGATTATGAGACCCTTAAAAACTTCAAATTCAAGCTGCCTCTAGGCAAATTGGATGGAGGCATCATTCAGCCCCAGAAAGTAGAGGGTTTCTACAGTGGGATTTCCCTGGAATTGGCGATCGCTCAGGCCGAGGCTTTTGAGCGCATGTACGCAGGAAAATCTACTTCAGGCCAGGATGGCTTGGGATTCGAAGACTATCTGCAATGTCTTAAGACTGGCGAAGATACCGAAGATGGCCTCCTGGCTATCGCCATTACCGAGCAGTTTACCACCATTGTTTCTGGGCTGAAAGGACTGACAGGTCCGTTAACGGATGCCTTGGAAAATAACAAAGCTGCGGTCGACGCAGTTCATGATGAGATGCAAAAAATGGTGCCATTGATCAAAAGGGAAATGACTGCGGCAATGGGCGTAAAAATTTCCTATGTTGACAATGACGGAGACTGATAAAACTGGCTATTAAGCAAAACAAGCATTTATATTCTTTTTTGAGCAGGCTTCAGCAACCTGTCTCTATTGCCCCACTAGCAACATTTCGCGTGTTGTTTGGTGGGGTAATGCTGTGGAGTATGCTGCGTTTTCTGGCCAAAGGATGGGTGGATATTTTATATGTCCAACCCTCCTTTCACTTTACCTATTTTGGCTTCGACTGGGTACAAGTCCTGCCGGCCTGGGCCATGTACGGACTGTTTGGCTTGCTGGCCCTCAGTGCAGCCTGCATCATGCTGGGTTGGCGATACCGGCTCTTTAGCTGGGTGTTTTTTCTAGGCTTTACCTATGTAGAGCTGATTGATAAAACCACCTATCTGAACCACTATTATTTCGTCAGTCTGGTCAGCTTTATCTTATGCTTCCTGCCGGCCCATCGGTATTTTTCCCTGGATGTACGAAGGGATTCCAGCTTGCTGCAGACTGAGATGCCGCGCTGGATGTTGCTGATCTTGCAGGGACAACTGGCCATGGTTTACTTTTTTGCCGGAATTGCCAAACTCCACTATGATTGGCTGGTGCGCGGCATGCCAATGGCCATTTGGTTACCTCCTTTGGCCGATATGCCGATCATTGGCCCCATTTTCCGATATTCCTACACTGCCCTGGCCTTTAGCTGGATAGGATGTCTATATGACCTGACCATTCCTTTCTGGTTATGGTGGAAAAAAACCCGGCCTCTGGCCTACGTAGCAGTGGTGGTTTTTCATGTGATGACCTGGCTGCTCTTTAACATCGGCATGTTCCCCTGGATCATGATCCTGGCTACGCTGGTGTTTTTCTCTCCGGCCTGGCATGAAAAACGACTGGCTCAACTAGGCCGTTTGTTTTCGTATACGCTCCCCCAATCAGGCACTGCGAGGCCGAAAGCTACGTCTCGCTGGTTGGCTTATATGTTCGCCGGGTTTTTCTGCCTTCAATTAGTCCTTCCTTTTCGCTATCTGGCCTACCCAGGGGAACTGTTTTGGCATGAACAGGGCTTTCGCTTCTCCTGGAGGGTGATGCTGATGGAAAAGGTCGGTTCAGCCTTTTTTACCATTACAGAACCGCATACAGGGAGAGAATGGGAGCCTACGAATGCCAGCTATCTGACCCCTCTTCAGGAAAAGATGATGGCTACTCAGCCTGATATGATCCTGCAGTATGCCCATTATCTGGGCGAAGAATTCAAAAAACAAGGCGTCAAAGATCCTGAGGTCCGAGCTAAAGTTTATGTAAGCCTAAATGGAAGGCGCAGCAAACTCTTTATCGATCCGGAAGTTGATTTGTATCAGGAAAAAGAATCCTTTCGCGCCAAATCCTGGGTGTTGCCTTTTGCCAACCCCTCATCTGATATAGCACATGATTAAGTTTTACACGCTGGTGGTTGTGAGTTGGTTGAGCCTGGGAATGCTTTCCGGGCAGAACTACTGGCTGGAGGGAAATATCCAGGATGTAGGTCTGGGAGAACCGCTGGATTCGGTAACAGTAGCGGCCGTTGGGATCGCGTTGACTGACGTATCTGATAGCCTGGGAAACTTCCGCCTGGGCCCCTTTGTCCGTGGCAAATACCAGGTCCGATTTTCTGGCGAAGGACTTCAATCCCAAACCCGTAACCTGACGATCAAGGATCGGGATCTCACCTGGAAGGTGCGTCTGGTGGCCGTGACTTATGATTTGGCCTCGGTAGAGATCGCAGAAGCGGAAAGCAGCTTTGGGGTGAGACAGTTGAAGGAAGTGGAGGGAACCGCTATTTATGCCGGAAGGAAAACCGAAGTAGTGGATTTTTCTCAGCTCACAGCTGATTTAGGGGCCAATCAAAGCCGGGAAGCCTTTGCCACCATTACTGGATTGAACATCTGGGAAAGTGATGGGGGCGGCCTGCAATTAGGCATTGGGGGACGAGGCCTGAATCCTAACCGCACCCAGAATTTTAATACCCGACAAAATGGCTACGACATGAGCGCGGATGCCCTGGGATATCCCGAGACCTATTATACGCCGCCTATGCTGGCGTTGGAACGGGTAGAAGTGGTCCGTGGAGCCGCTTCTCTGCAATACGGGACCCAGTTTGGGGGGCTCGTGAATTTTGTTAAAAAAAGTGGTCCAGAGCGCAAAGCGCAGGAGTTCAATGTCAACCAGCGCTATGGTTCTTTTAACCGATACCATCTTTTTACCTCCGCAGCTTTTCAAAAAAATAAAGTTAAATCCTACAGCTACTACCAATATCGCCGAGGCAATGGCGCCCAACCGAACAGCAAATACACGGCCCACGGAGCCTATTCAGGCCTGACCTGGAATCCAACTGCTGCCTTGGAAATCAAAGGGGAATACACCTTCATGCAATACCTGGCTCAGCAGCCAGGGGGCTTAACCGATACCGATTTCCGAATAGATCCCTATCAGTCCTTCCGCGAAAGGAATTTCTTTGGCATCTACTGGAACCTGGCGGCCCTGCAACTAAACTGGAAAATCGGACCTGCTACGGAATTGGACAGCCGGTTTTTCGGACTTTATGGCGGGCGAAATGCCCTGGGCTACCGGGGCCCTGTCAGTAGTGCGGATCCGATTACGATTACCAGGGCGCCCAGTTGGGCTAAAGAGCGCAACCTGATCAAGGGCGAGTTCAGGAATATTGGCAACGAAACCCGCCTCATTCATCGCTATGGCTGGAAGGGGATTCCGCAGACTTTCCTCATGGGCCTCAGAGTATACCGAGGAAATAATCAGAGCCAGCAGGGCAATGGCAGTGAAGGCTTTGATGCAGATTTTCGTTTTCTGCGACCCGACGACCTGGAAAATTCCTCTTACCGATTCCCCAGTTCCAATGTGGCGGTGTTCGCGGAGCACATTTTTCGGATCAAGCCCAAATGGAGCATCACGCCCGGGCTGAGGGGGGAATATATTCGAACCCAGGCGGATGGGACCTTTAGGGAGACGGTACGAGACCTGGCCGATAACATTGTTTTTGATAGCACTTTTGTTGACCTCCGCGACAGTAAGCGTGCTTTCCTCCTGGGCGGAATTGGCTTGAGTTATAAAGAAGCGGGAAAATGGGAGTTTTATGCCAATATTTCCCAAAACTACCGTTCCATCAGCTTTAATGACTTTCGGGAGGTGAATCCCAGTTTTGTGGTGGACCCGGAGATGAAGGATGAAAGAGGCTTCAACGCCGATCTCGGGTGGCGGGTAAAAAAGAAAGACTGGTTCCAGGGAGAGTTTACGCTCTTTTACCTTTCTTATCAGGACCGAATCGGCGCCATCCAGCAAGTGAATCCCGAGACCTTTCAAGTATTCCGTTACCGGACCAACATTGCCGATGCGCGCACTATCGGATTGGAAACCTATGTAGAGGCGGACCTGTGGCGAGCCTTTCTGAAGAGGTCCAGTCCTACCCAACTGAGCGTTTTTTCTAACCTTGCTTTACTGGATGCACGCTATTTGGCATCCGATGAAGCTGCGGTGGAAGGGAAGCAGGTGGAAATGGTGCCGAGGGTACTCCTGCGTTCCGGATTGCGGTTTCGACACCATCAATTTTCCGGAACCTTGCTGTATTCCTACCTTAGCCAGCAGTTCAGCGATGCCACCAATGCCGTGCAGGTGGCTTCCGCTGTAGCCGGGGTAATTCCGGCTTATGATATCCTGGACATCTCCCTGAGTTATACCTATCGCTGGTTCGTCCTGGGGGCAGGGGTGCACAACCTGGCCAACGAGCGCTACTTCACCCGGCGGGCGGAAGGTTATCCGGGACCGGGCATTATTTCTGCTGATCCCCGGAATTTTTATGTCAGCCTGGCCTTTCGTTTGTAATGTCTCAAGTATCCTATCAGGCAACTCCCGGCACCCCTTGTAGGGAGTTTTGTTCATCTACATATCGATAAAAACAGGAAACCCGGCTTTCTCCTGCTGCATTCTTGGTGTGGCAGGCGCCTTCTCCTTGGGGCATGACCAGGTACAGAATGGCATCCTGATCACAATCCACCCGGATTTCTACGATCTCTAAATAGTCTCCGGAAGTTTCCCCTTTGGTCCACAGTTTTTCTCGAGAAGTACTCCAAAAAGTAGCTTTGCCGAGGTGCAGGCTTTTTTTGAAGGCTTCCATATTAGCATATCCCAGCATGAGAATTTGCAGACTGGCTGCATCCTGCACGATGACAGGCAAGAGTCCTCCCCTTTTTTCAAATTGAAGTTGGAGGTCTGAACCTTCTTCCAGCTGTTCTTTACTCATTTTGTATTGGTTTTGGTCAGTGGCAAAAAGCGTATTGGTATTACGCTCGAGCTATTTAGTTTGTTTTTTCTACCTAATAATGGGTATATCTCAACACAATTTTCCTGATAATAGGTATTGAATACTAACGCCTTTTCTTGCAATTTTATACAGTGAAAAAGATTTAGCATAAATTCTTGTGAAAGCTACCTCAAAATTCGTGATTTCCGCATGGATTGCCAGCTTATTTCTGGTCTTTGGCCTGTCGAGCTGCCAACCCAAAGAAGCCTCCCCAGAGGAAGTACAAGCTGTGTTGGTGCAGTATGCTCAGATGGTTTATCTTAACTATCAGGATGCACTGACAGAGGCCCAGCAGTTGTATGACATGGTGGCCTTGTTTGCGACAGAGCCGAACCAAAATCGTCTGGAAGGTGCTAAGGCTGCCTGGATCAAAGCCCGCCTTCCTTATGGGCTTACGGAGGCTTACCGCTTTTATGGGGGTCCCATTGACCACGATGCCCTGGGACGAGAAGGCTTTATCAATGCCTGGCCCATGGATGAAGGCTTTATCGACTATGTGGAAGGCAGACCAGATGCTGGCCTGATTCAGCAGGTAGATTTCGATATTTCTCCGCAAAATCTTCGGAATAAAAATGAGGAAGACGGCATAGAAGTTAATGTGGCCGTGGGCTACCATGCCATTGAATTTTTATTGTGGGGACAGGATCAGGCTGATGCTAGCCTGAAAACTCCGGGTCAGCGTCCTTTGACTGATTTTACTTCTGCGCCTTTCGCTGACCGGAGATTAAGATATCTCACTACTTTGTGCCAACTCTTGCTGAGCGACCTGGCTTTTGTCAGTGAACAATGGAAACCGGGTTCCGCCTATTACACCGAATTTGTGGCAGGCGGGAAAACCTCCCTGTCAAAAATCCTGACCGGGATCGGGAGCTTGAGTAAGGCTGAGTTGGCGGGAGAGCGGATGAAGGTCGCACTACAAAACCACGACCAGGAAGATGAGCATTCTTGTTTCAGCGATCAGACCCATCATGATATTGAACAAAATGCCCAGGGAATTGTCAATGTTTATCTAGGGCAATATCAGTCGCTGGAGCAAGGAACCTTGTCCGGTGCTTCTTTAGCTGATTTAGTAGAAAAAATGAATCCAGAACTCAATGCAAAAATGAAAGCTGCCCTGGATAAAAGTATCACAGCTTGTCAGGCTATCCAGGCTCCTTTTGACCTGGAAATCAGTGGAGAAAATCCTGCAGGGAACGCCCGGGTTCAGGCGGCCATAGATGCGCTGGAGGACCATACGGATGTGTTGGAAGAAGTGGCAGCCCTACTAAAACTGGAGATTCAAACTAATGGCTAAACACCCTTCAAATTTCTGGCTGATCACTGGGTGGCTCGTGCTAGCGACCTGGGGCTTGCAGGCCTGTAGTTCTTCAGCCAATACCGGAATGGAATATGAGTTGGGGGAAGAACTCAGTGCGGGGATTGCGACGGTGAAGCCTGCTGGCAAAAAGTCTTTTGACCAGCCGATGAAGCATATTTCCGACGAGAATTTTAATCGCTTCCAAATCGGTAACTCCTTTTTTCGCACGGTATGGGTAAGTGCCCCGTCCAGCACTTCTGCCCGAGATGGCCTGGGTCCTTATTTTAATTCGAGTTCTTGCACGGGCTGCCATATCAACGATGGCCGCGGCCGTCCTCCAGTTGGAGACGAGACCCGCTTGAATACCATGCTGGTGCGACTGAGCGTCGCCGATGGAGCAGGAAATCATAGACCCCATCCAGCTTACGGGAACCAATTACAAAACAGGGCCTTGCCTGGCTTTCAACCAGAAGGGGAATTAGCCATAGAATACGAAGAAGTAACCGGAACCTACGCCGATGGAACACCTTATACCCTGGCCAGGCCGCGTTATGCTTTACGAGACTTAGGGTATGGAGAAATCGGAGAAAAGCTATTGCTTTCCCCCCGCGTGGCTCCACCCGTGATGGGCATGGGCTTTCTCGCCTCCATTCCGGAGGAGGTCATCTTAGCCGCCGTAGATTCCCTGGATAGTGATGGGGACGGTATTTCCGGTCGCCCTAACTATGTGATAGATGCTCAAACTGGTCAGCTTGCCCTGGGCAGATTTGGCTGGAAAGCCAATCAGCCCACCCTGCTTCAGCAGAATGCTTCGGCTTTTTCCGGGGACATGGGCCTGACGACTTCGCTTTTTCCCGATCCGCATTGTGCAGAAACGCAGCAGGCTTGTCGGGAAGCAATTTCCGGCGGCCAGCCTGAGGTAACGGACGAACAACTGAACGCCATTACGGCCTACGTTAGCAGTCTGGGCGTGCCGGCTCGTAGAGACGCGGCACAGCCAGCGGTTATTCAAGGTAAGCGGCTTTTCTTTGAGACGGGATGTACGGCTTGTCATACGCCCTCCTATCAAACTCAAGCCCTGCCGGACTTCCCGGAAATGGCTGATCTGAACATTAGACCCTTCACGGATTTACTGCTCCATGATATGGGGCCTGAGCTAGCCGATGGTCGTCCGGACGGACAAGCCAATGGCCAGGAATGGCGGACGCCCCCGCTTTGGGGCATCGGCTTGGTGGATACCGTGAATGGGCATACGCGCTTCCTGCATGATGGCCGGGCTCGGAACCTGGAAGAAGCCATCCTCTGGCATGGAGGAGAAGGAACGGCTTCCCGAGAGGCCTTTAAACAACTGAGTGCTGAAGACCGCCAGGCCCTTCTCACATTCCTACAATCATTATAACCGGAGCGGCTGAGGCCGTTTTCCTTGAAATATGGAGATGAAAAACATCTATATAATATGCCTGGGGCTTTGCCTGCTGGTAATGACCAGCTGCGGAGAAACTTCTCAGGTCCTACCGGATACCGTTTGGCAAACCAGCCTCCAACAATCGGTGCTACCTGCCTATGAAGCCTTCGCCGCAGAAAGCAAGACACTGCGGGAAGCAATCGGTTCTTTTGTAGAAAAACCGGATTCGGCAAGTCTTACCCAGGCACAGGATCAATGGAAAGAAACGGCTCTGGCCTGGAAAAGGGCAGAATGGCTTCGCTGGGGGCCCGTGAAGGATAAAGACCTGCATTTTGCATTTGATTTCCAACCTTCCCGCCCCCATCTGCAGGAAGTAGCCATATCTGCTGATCGCCCTATGGATTCCAGCCTGGTAGCCATTCAGGGCGTGGCGGCGAAAGGATTGGGTGGCCTGGAAGTATTGCTTTTCGGGGAAAAGGCTCCCCGAAGAGAAATTCTTGCGGCATTTAGCGCTGATGAAATGCCGAACCGTCGGGGGCGCTTCGCGCTGGAAGTTGCCGCTGAATTGCAACGGAAAGCTGGAGACCTTGTCCAGGCCGCCGGACCGGCCTTTTCCTCCCCGGAACTCCAGGGACATGCTGGGGTTTCTCAACTCGCCAATGACTTGCTCCTACAGTTGGAGTTACTGAAGAATGATAAAATAGGTCGCCCCCTGGGGAAAAAGAAAGGCGGACAACCCCAAGCTGCTCTGGCAGAATATGGCCAGGCAGAGCTTTCCTTCCCGGCCATGGCTGCCCAGGTTGAAAGCATCCTGCTTGCCTATGGGGGAGATTCCACCGCCTCTCTGGCTACCCTTCTCAAACAAGGAGGCTTTACCCAAACAGATGAGACCATCAGAGCGCGTTTCCTGATGGTTGATATGAAGTTGGCGACCTTTACCACCCCACTCACCGAAGCAGTGGTAACTAACCAGCAGGAAGTGGAGACCTTATATGATTCAGTTGCTGACTTGATTCAAGTGATCAAATCTGACCTTTTCTCCCAGCTCAATATCCAGATTAGCTTTACGGACGCCGATGGAGATTAGGCAGGCCCCAGCCCATTATGTAGGCGTGGACGGCTGCAAAGGAGGATGGTTTGCCGTGAGTTTAACCAAGGATGGGGGCTTGACAGGGACGGTGTATCCGGACATTGCGGTCCTGATGGCTGCCTGTAAGCCGGCTGCGCCCGTTTTGATTGATATTCCCATCGGCCTACCGGATCGGGAAAAAAGGCAGGTGGAAAGCCTGGCCCGGCAGCGGCTGGGGCCGCGCGCCTATAGTGTTTTTCCTGTCCCAAGTAGAGCGGCCCTGCAAGCAGATGATTATCCTATGGCTTGCCAGGTGAATCGGGAAAAAATGGGCAAGGCCCTCTCCAAACAAAGCTGGTTTATCGGTCCCAAAATCCTGGAAGTAGATGCGTATCTGGCCGCGCATCCCCATGCGCAAGCGAGCCTGCGGGAATGCCATCCTGAGCTGGCTTTTTGGGCCTTAGGGGGAGGACAGCCGATGGCTCATGCCAAGAAAACCCAGGAAGGGCAGCAAGCCCGTCTGGCGCTGCTATCAGCATGGGTATCTGATGCAGAGGCCTTTTTTCAAGAAACCCTGAAGCAATATAAGCGGAAAGATCTGCTGGCTGATGATATTTTGGATGCCTTGTGTTTGGCCATTACCGCCTCTCATTATCCAGATTGGGGACAGTTGCCGGAGTCCATGCAATATGATCTTCGGGTATTGCCCATGGAAATGGTGTATAGCACACGACGGCTAACTAAGGGATAGATTTAGGGATGGGAAAAGGGCGGTATTTTTGTGAATTTTGACCAAAGTTTGGGTATGTCAGATCAATCGATATCACATGTAGTAACCAAGGATGGCTCCTCGACGCTTTATGCACCGCGTTTTGATGAGCATTACCACTCCCGCCATGGGGCCATGCAGGAATCCCAGCATGTTTTTTTAAAGATGGGCTGGGATGCCCTGGCGGAAGACCTGCAGGAAGTGCGCTTGCTGGAAATGGGTTTTGGGACGGGGCTAAATGCCTGGCTGACCCGGCAGGTGTGTGCGCCCCGCAAGCTGCATTACGTGGGGCTGGAAGCCTATCCTCTGGAAGAGAAACTCTGGCGCACCCTCAATTATGGTCAGGAAGGTGGCGGAGCCATGGATGAAGCATTGGAGCAATTGCACAGGGCTCCCTGGGAGGAAGCCGTGGCCCTGGATGATCATTTTACCTTGGAAAAAAGGGAAGTGGATTTATTGGCTTTTGACCCGGACCAAAGCTTTCACCTGGTTTATTTTGATGCCTTTGCGCCCCTGGCTCAGCCTGAACTCTGGACCGAGGAAGTCATGCAGAAACTATATCAGATGATGGAGCCGGGCGGCATTTGGGTCAGCTACTGTGCCAAAGGGGATGTGCGTCGCGCCCTGCAAGCCGCAGGTTTTACCGTGGAAAAACTCCCTGGACCTCCCGGCAAACGAGAAATGCTGCGGGCCATCAAATGAAATTAAGCCTCAAACATTTTCTGTGGGGAATCACCGGGTTGCTTACCCTCATCATGGCCTTGCGACTCATGGTAGAACAGGGCATGTTCTTAGATGGGCTTTGGTATGCGACCATTGCCCGGAACATGAGCGTGGGCTTAGGTACCTTTTGGGATCCCATGCTGGATCCTTTTTTTGAACCCCATTTTCGCGCCCATCCCACGCTGGCATTTTGGTTGGAATCCTTGCTTTTTCGGATGTTGGGAGAAGGACTTTGGGTCGAGCGCTTATATAGTGGCTTATGTGGGGTGGTACAAGCAGGCTTAATAATTGGGATTTGGCGAGAAACCCAAGGCAAGGAGCTTGCGGCGACTTTTGCCGATAGCCTACCGGTCATGCTTTGGTTGATGATGCCGGTGGTGGGCTGGGGATTTTCGGCCAATATGCTGGAAAACACCCTGCTGATCTGGATCCTGGTAGGGGTGTATGCCTCGCTTAGATGGCCGACCTGGGGACCGTTCTCTATCAGTGTAGCCCTGACCCTAGGTTTTTTGACCAAAGGCCCCATGGTCTTTTTTCTTGCTGCCTGGCCTTTTTTGTCCAACTGGATAGGAAAAAAAGTGCCCCTGGGAAAAGCCATGCTCGCTAGTCTGCAGACATTGGCCTGGAGCGGACTTTGGGCGGTGATGCTGGTAAATTGGCCCTCTGCCTGGGCATTCATGCAAGCTTACTGGCAGGTGCAGATCTTAGGCAGTCTTGCGCAAGAGGCGACCTCCTTTTGGGCGCACTTGTGGATCATCGACGATACCTTCAGTGAATTGATTCCCCTGATCCTGCTTGCCGGAGGCCTTTTTGTCTATCATAACCGAAAAAAAAGCTGGGTGCCCCCTACGGCTGGTCAGCGGGCCTGGATCAAGGCATTTCTGGCGCTGGCCGTGCTCGCTTTGTTGCCCTTTACCCTGAGTAGCAAGGCCCGACATTTTTACCTGCTCCCTGCTTTGCCATTTTTCAGTCTGGCTACTGCCCATTTTCTCCTGCCAGTCTTGAAAAAAATCCTACCTCAGCATCCGCCCCGGGCTTGGTGGATCGGTCTGGGCGTCCTGGTATTAGGGACCAGTATATGGGTTGGTTTCCGATGGGGGGCCGTGAGTCGTCCCGGGGATGGACTCACGACGGTCCAGGCTTTGGGACCGCAGATCCCAGCCCGAAGTGCAGTGGGATACGTAGGGAATTTTGGCGGCAATCAAAGCATGGTAGCTTATTTTTATCGCTACTACTATATCAGTCTGAATGAAAAGCAGCCGACTCAGGGTTTCATTATTTGCGCCCAGGGAGAGGATTTACCCCCTGAAATGATGTTGGTTTATCGTCTGCTGGACACGCATGAAGGGGTCCGGCTTTACCAGGAAAAAACAGCTACATCATCAGAAACGCCTTGATAAAGGCATCCAGGTCTCCATCCATCACCCCTTGAACATCACTGCTCTTCAGTTCAGAACGCAGGTCCTTCACTTGTTTGTAGGGATGGAAGACGTAGTTACGAATTTGGGAGCCCCATTCGATGGCCTGTTTTTCAGACTCCGATTCTGACTGAGCCGCCATGCGCTTCTCTATTTCCAGCTCATAAAGCTTGCTTTTGAGGCGCTGCATGGCTTTTTCTTTGTTCCGGAGTTGAGATCGTTCGGTTTGAGAAAAAATGGTGATGCCGGTAGGTTTGTGGACAATCCTAACTGCCGTTTCCACTTTGTTGACATTCTGGCCGCCCTTGCCGCTGGAATGCGTGGTATTGATTTCCAGGTCTTTGGGGTTGAGCTCGACTTCGATGGTGTCATCGATCAAGGGCCGCACATCTACCGAGGCAAAAGTCGTCTGGCGCTTCCCCTGGGCATTAAAAGGGCTAATCCGGACCATGCGATGCACGCCTTTTTCGCCCTTGAGGTAGCCATAAGCAAAGTCGCCGCTGATTTCCAACTCAGTACTCTTCAGACCTGCGGTTTCTCCGGCTACTTCATCTACGATGGTGACTTTGTAATCGTGCTTTTCGGCGTACATGAGATACATACGCTGGAGCATGCTCACCCAGTCCTGGCTTTCGGTACCGCCCGCCCCGGAATTGATCTCCAGGATGCAATTGAGGCGATCCTGCTCCTTATCGAGCATTTTCTGGAATTCGAGCGCCTCGACTTTGCCCAGGGCCAGGGTATAGGCAGCTTCCAGTTCCTCTGGGCTGGCTTCTCCTTCCTGCGCAAACTCATACAATACCTCTAACTCCCCGGTAGCTTCCTGCACAGCGGCATAGGCATCGGTCCAGACCTTGATGGTAGATATTTCTTTGAGGATTTTTTGTGCGTCCTCCGGTTTGTCCCAAAAGTCAGGCTGATGGGTGATGGCTTCCTTTTCTTCTATGGTAGCCAGTTTCCGGGGCACGTCAAAGATACCCATTCAGCGCCCTCATTCGCGCCTGAATGTCCTTTAATTGGTCTTGTGTCATTTCTTTTTCATTTGCTGAGCAAATATAGGAAAGGATTGGGGAAGAGGGAAGAGACCGTTCCGCAAAGCGGAACTGAGAGACCGTCCTTGGGGGACTAAGAGAAGTGAGACCGTCCTGGGGAGGACTAAGAGAGGTGAGACCGTTCCGTAAGCGGAACTGAGGGACCGTCCTGGGGGGACTGAGAGAGGTGAGATCGTCCTCTGGGGGACTAAGAGAGGTGAGATCGTTCCTTGGGGGACTAAGAGCAGGGGAGGGTTAACCTATGTTTCTTTCTGTCCCGATGAGTCGGGGCGTTCTCGCTTCTCATAGCTTGCGGTCTCTTAGTCCCTTTGGGACGGTCTCACAGTCCTTCCAGGACGGTCTCACTTCTCACAGCTTGCGGTCTCTGTTCTCTACAGGAGGGCTTGACCGGCTGGAAGCCAGTGTTACGGAAGGGGTCTCACCTCTCACAGCATCGCGGTCTCTTAGTCCTTCCAGGACGATCTCTCAGTCCCCCAAGGACGGTCTCTTAGTCCCCCCAGGGACGATCTCACATCCTTCCAGGACGGTCTCACCCAAACATCCGAAAAGCATCTTCGATGTGATGGATGAGGGGATGGGCGGGGTCGTCCATGCTGATGGCAATGATGTCAAAGCGTACGGGGACGGTAGACATTTGCTTTTCGTAGATGTAGGAGTCCGCGACGCGGAAAATGCGCTTTTTTTGTGCCTCGGTCAGGTAGGCTTCGGGCGGGGTGTGGGTGGTTTCGGAACGGGTTTTTACTTCGATAAAAACCAGTTCTGCGGGATCTAACTGTAAGGCCACCAGGTCTATTTCTCCTTTTTCGAAGCGATAATTCCGGTCTAAAATCGCAAAGCCTTTGGCTTCCATAAAGCCAGCGGCGAGGTCTTCTCCTTTTTTTCCGGTTTCGTTGTGAGCTGCCATGATAGGGTAGGGCTTACCAGCGATAGTCCCTGCCTTTGACTTTAAAGCCCGGAGGAATTTCGAACAGGGCTTTGTCAAAGGTGGCAGGTTTGATCAGGGTGGCGGTCGTGATGACCATCAGGTCTTTTTGTCGTTTGATGGTTTTTAAGGGAATTCTGCCTTCCAGACCCTGGGCGAGGAAACTCGCTTTGGCGCGGGTTCTTTTGGGGAAAAGGGCTCTGTTGATCCTATAGTCGTCGTGGACGTAATAGTAAAAGATGACATCTTTTTTCTTCATCACATATTCGTCGCACATGATCTGATTCACTTCCTGCTGCTTACCGGTTGGCTTGGCCATAGAAGGGGTTTTTACGGCCTGACGAGCAGATTCGCGGGCCTTATCAGCATGCGGCGAAAACTTATAGGCCATTTTTTTCGACATATCGATGCTGTACTCATAGTTGGAGTCTGCAATAAACAGAAACGTCTTTGGATAGCGACCTCCGCCCAGCAGGACGATATAGTCCCCTTCCCGCATGTGCATGGTGAGTTCATCGTTGAACTCATTTTCCTTGAGCATCTTGGCCATAGGGCCTTTAGCCTCAACTTTGAACTTAATTGTGCCTTCAAAAAAATCCTGGCTTTTTACCTGAGGCAGGCAAAAAAAGCTCCCTAGCAGGAGCAAACAAACGATTCCACGTTTCATAAGCGTCATTTCTTCTTTAATGCAAAGCTCGTAGTAAAGATACGTATTTCCCAGCCTGCATAGTATGGACGATTACACCATATCGCTGTAACTGCCTTCCAGTAAATCTTTTTCTGCAATCCCAAAAAGGGCCATATACTGTTGGC
>JBCBGC010000001.1:7708-192425 GCA_038527215.1 Bacteroidota bacterium | reverse complement strand
TCTGTGGTATCTGGACTAAAAACCAGGGCCGTCTCCAGGGGTTTTTCCGGATGAAACAAGGTATGTGTAGCCAGGTGCAGCACCTGAGCCTGCCGGGCTTGCTGCAGAAAATTGGCTTTGGTAGCTACTTCCCCCAAAAAGGCCTGACCTCCCAAACTGGATTGAGCGGCCCGGACTTCGGGTTGATTATGGTTCAGGGGAGGCAGAAAAGCCAGTTGTTCACGGTAATTGGGTAAACCGGAAGCCTGTCGGTATCGACTGGCCAGCGCAGGTCGGTAGTCCGGGGCAAACCCACTGAAACGGGCAGCTGCAAATCCCGCCCCGCTGCGCGAGTTTCTTGCTTCGGTCAGCCGGGAAGCAAAGAAATGATAGCGGATGCTGACTTCCTTGAGTAAGAAATTCATGTCTCGAAATGCCTCTCCTTCCTGCGCCGCCTGGGTAAGCAATAATTCAAAGGGTAAGGCTCCCAAAAGGCTGTCTGGGACGATCAGTAAATCCTCTCCATGTGGAAATGCCTGCCGGACAGGCTCAACTAATTTCTGGTACCATCGGTAGGATTGATCCGCAAACGCCTGTCTATAGCTCGGGTGGGCCCCTTTTTCCATGATTTCGTCCCTACTTCTCAGCCGATTCACAAACTCCCGTAGCTCCGCTGCCTCTTCCGGACTTATGTCCAGCGGGATCAGAGAAGCGCCATGGCCATTTGCCGCCAATACATATTTTTTGTCCTTACCCCACCAGTACATACTCATAAGGCTTCCCTCTTCCTTCAGGCGTTTTTGCACCGCAGATAAGCCTGCCCGCTCAAATTGGTATCGGTCAGAAAAATACGCCGGGTAATGGATTTGATAAAAAGCAACCAGCTCTTCCAGGCCCCGCTGAGCAGCCAGTTTTTTGTCCAGCCAGGTGGTCCCATGCAGATCTTGTTTGCGGCCCTTGTCCATTTGCCGCTGGCAATGCAGGATTTCTCTTTGCAGGCTTTGTTCCCGTTGGCGCAAGCTGTCCGGAATTCCCGCCTGCGTTTTGGCCAGCTCTTCTTTCAAAGAGATCTGTAGCCGCACACTGCGCGAGCGTTCGATGGCCTGGTACACCGCTTCCAAATGAGAGGTCCGAGGATATTGCTGATGGGTTTCAATGGCCAGGGTAACCCATTTTTCCAAATGAACCCAAATATCAGCCAGCAAGCGTTGCCGGTCCTGCTGATTGGGACGCAGTTGCATAAATCGTTCCCATTCCCGGAAGAGGTGGTCATAAGCTGCCAGGAGACGCATGGCTGCGCTTTCCGGGTCAGGATAGGATGCCAGCAAATGGAGCTGGTTACTGAGCTGGTTTACTTTTACCCGAAAATAAATCCAGCTTAACTCTGTAGAATCCATCTGGGTAAGTAGCTCCTGATATCGAAGTTGGGCGGCTTCATACTTCTTCATCTGCGTGGCTACTCTTCCCAAATATAATTGCGGCCAGAAGGTTTTGGGATGGGAAGGGCCAAAACGATCTTTCCGGAGTTGATAGGCAGCTTCGAAGTGTGGGAGGGAGGCTTCAATTTCTCCATTCCGAAACAGGGCCAGCCCATAATTATATTCCCGGGTGGCGACTTTGGGATGTTTGGAGCCCAGCTTTTCGGAGGTCATGCGGAGGCCCTTTTGATGCAGGGCAAAAGACACTTCCAGTTGCCCCAGGCGGTCATAATTACTGGCCATATTGGCATAGACCCGGGCCAGGTTCAGCTGATGGCCTTGCCAGATGGTTTCTGCTTTGCGCAGCCAATCGAGGGCGTCTTCATAGGCTTTCATTTTGCTGAGTACCACCGCTCGTTGCAGGGCATTCTCCGCCAGCCGGGGATGATCCGGACGCAGTTTAGCCAGAAGAATTTCCTCCGATTTCTGGACCATGGCCAGGGCTTTTTCCAACTGACGCTCGTCCCGATACACCGAAGCCAATACCTCGTAGCAAGGACTCAAAGAAATATGCTGAGGGCCCAGGCGGGCCTTCCGAATGCAGATTGCCTCCTTTAGGTGCAGGATGGCCTCTTTTGCCTGCCCCAGGGCCAGATAGTCCAGCGCCATGATATAATGACAGTGCGCCAGGGAGGGATGATCAGGCCCTTTGAGGGTGAGTCGATGCTGGTAGGCAATTTTGTGTTGAGCCAGGGCCTCGGCATAATCTCCAAATTCATAGGCAACTGACCCCAGATTGTTTAAAATCACAGAATAACGGCCATCCTCTTCTCCTTTGGATTCCATCAATACTTCTCGGGCTTCCTGGTAGGAGGTCCAGGCCTTCTCCAGTTCCCCTTTTCTGAAATAGACATTGCCGATATTAGACAGCAAGCCCCCATGAAAAGGGTGAGCCTGCCCTTTGGCGGCCACCATGCGCCGCTGGGCTTTGGCGTAGGCTTCCAGAGCAGCGGCTGGTTTTCCGGATTCGTGGAAGAGAATGCCCCATTCAAACTGGCATTGCCCGCAGCTTTCACTTAGGCTATCCAGCACCTTTTGGCACTGGTTTTCCGCTTGCTTCAGTAATGTTTCAGCCTCCGGCAAGTTTCCCAGCCGCAGTTTGAGCTTGGCCTGCCGTACCACGGCCAAATTAGCGGAGTCCAATTTGCCAGCATCCGTGTAGGCCCCGGCAGCCTGTTCATAAAAACGTAGGCTCTGGGCATAGTCTCCGGATTTATTCGCGACTTTGCCCGCTTCCCAAAGGACGAAAGGAGCAGTTCCCTGACCGAAGGCAAAGGGAGAGAAAAAGAAAAGACTTGTGAGGTAGAGCAGGTTGGTAAAAACTCGCTTAAGCATACCGACCATTTGCTTGTAGGAGTATGGAAGTTAGTAAAAAAAACCAAGGTCCAGAAGGCAGGGAGCATGGTGAAACACGAAGTTCCACCATGCTATTCCTACAGGACGTATCATCCACTTGGCTGAATGAGGGTGATTAGTATTTCGTGAAGGATCTGGATATCCATAGGTTCTGTTGGTTGAGTTGCATAAAATAACGGCCCGGTGAGAGGAATTCTACCCCATTTACCTGTAGATCTGCAGGCGTTTGCAGGGTAAATGTTTCCATTTCCCTTCCCATCATATCTATGAGCCGACCTTCTACAGGAAACGTCCAGGTGCCTTCCAGGAATACCTGTACTTGCTTGTCCACCGGAATAGGCCCTAAGCGAAATTCCAGGGCAGGACTCAACTCGGTTTTTTCCAGCCGCATCAGATCACTAAAGGCAAACACCCCATCCTTATCTACTTGTCGAATCCGGTAAATATTGAGGCCGATGGCGGGTGTCATATCGAAGAGCTGATAAGCCGCCCCGGCTTGTTCATTTCCTTTGGCCTGCACCCGGCCCACCTCGGTAAACAGGCGGCCATCGAGGCTTTTTTCTACGGCGAAATAATCCGCCCCGACTTCACGGGCGGTCTCCCATCTAATAGCTGCCTGCGCTTGAACCGGGCTGGTCCAATAAGCGTCCAGGCTGGTCCATTCTACCGGGAAGGGCACGGAACTCGATTCCACGGCTCCTATATCATCTGCCGAACCGGCCGGTCTCACATAGCCTCGCTGGTCCAGGGCCAGGCCACTGTTGCCGAAGTCGATCACCGGACTACCGAATTGAGGCGCGTGGGTCAGGGTAGGCCCGCCATTCATGGCCAGCGGGTCCAATAAAGGCAATACGCCCAACTGATCTCCTACCGCCGGAGGCCAGGCCAGGCCTACAGTATTGCCAACCAGGTTATAGCCCAGAGAGTTGAGGGCACCCGAAGGACGAACCCCATCGGGATTCAGGCCTGCATTATTGGATAACACACTGTTTTGGAAGGTGACATTCGAGCTCACCCCGGTCATAAACAGACCTCCTGCGTCCACCGCAGTATTTTGGGTAATGGTACAACTGCTGATCAGCAGGTTTCCCCCATCATGATATACCGCTCCTCCGAGGTTGGTGACGGTATTGCCACTCAGGGTATTGTTGATCAGGTCCACATTCGAACTCAAGTTGAAAATGGCGCCATTGGTTGCCGTATTGCTGACCACCGCACAGCCCGTCATATTCATGGGGTTGGCATCGTTATACACGGCTCCTCCTGCAGTGGTGGCCCCATTGGCCAGGAAGGTGGAATTGGTTACGGTAAGATTTCCCTGGTTATAAATGGCCCCTCCTTGTGAACCCGCATTATTGGCCAGGAGTAACACCTCGATAAGTTCCAAAGTTCCGAAGTTGATGAGGCCGCCTCCTTGCAAGCCATCAAAGCCTTGCTGGATGGTGAGTTGGCTGATGCGGGCGGTGGTGCCAAAATCCACGTTGAAAATTCGATTGGCTGAGCCTCCGTTTAAGAAGATTTGGGAAGTGGCCAGTCCCTGTATTTCTACATCTTTATTGAGGACGATTTCGGAAGCCAATGCAAAAGTGCTCCCGCTCAAGCTCGGGTCAAAGTCGATCAGATCGTCAGGGCAGGCGTTTAGGACGGTTCTTCTCAGAGAGCCAGCACCGGTGTTGGCTATGCTGGTCACCGTATGGGTGGTGGCACTGCCGATATCAGCCGCCTGCACTTCTACCGCGCCCCTGTCTGCCTGAGAAAATCCGGGACGTGCCTGGCCCCGTTGGTCGGTGGCCGGAGCCGAGGCACTATTTCCCGAATCAATTAACGGACTGCCGCAGGCCGGGAGGTGGGTATGGGTATCCCCTCCGTTATCCTGCAAGCTGCCAAGCTGGGCGTCCAGCACTCCACTGCCCGAGGAGGAACCGGCCCAGTCATTGGCTGACAGGGTCAAGCCCAAATCGTCATTGTCCCCAATAAAATTATAATCGTTAGAGGTCAGGGTACCGGAGGGATTATAGCCATCCTGTCCCAGGCCGACGGCCGTATTACCCGCGATCACGGCATGGTCCAGGGTCATGGTAGGCGTAAGCGAGCCAGTTTCCAGGAAAACGCCCCCGCCATCCTGGGCGGAATTGAGGGTCAGGGTACTGGAGGTCAGTGTAAGGGTGCCGCTAAGGTTATGAATACCTCCCCCACTGCTCCCTACGCCGGCTTGATTGCCGCTCAGGGTACAGTTGGTCAGGGTCAGTATGCCGTTGGTGAGGGCCGTAGCAATGTTATAGATGCCTGCGCCACTCCCACCTGTATTAGCTGAAAGCAGGCAATCATCCAGGGTAACGGTCCCCGCAGAGTTGGCAATCCCTCCCCCACGAGAAGCGCCATCGTTGGTAGAAAAGCGCGTGCCATCGGCCGTCAAGGTTCCTCCGGAGTTGAAAATCCCTCCGCCAAAGGCGGAAGCGTTATTGCCGGAGAAGGAACCACGGGTAATGCCAACCGTGGCAGCAGTCATGTACAGACCTCCCCCAAAAGAACCGGAATTATTGGAAAAAGGGGTGTTGGTAATGGTCAAATCCACGCCGTCCGTGTATACCGCGCCAGCCGAGGAACCGGCTATGTTTCCACTGAAGGCAATATTGGTAAAGCTGGTGGAAAAGGAGCCCGCGGTTTTGGTGAGATAAATCGCTCCCGCCTGTTCCTGAGACTGATTGGTATTGAAGGAGATAAAAGAAAGGGTGGCGTTCAGGTCTTCAAGGAACAAGGCCCCACCCTGGTTAATGGCACTCCCCGCATCTTCTACTCGATTGGTATTAAAGGTGGCATTGGCAATAGAGAGATTGGTGGTAGAGGTGGCGTAGATCGCTCCCCCAAACTCTGCCAGGTTACTGGACATGAGAAAGTTGCTAAGATTGCCGGAGCCACCTTCAATCAATACCGCTCCTCCTTCACCCGATCCCAACGTCCCTGTAGCTCTGTTTCCACTATAAGTGCCTCCATTGATGATCAGGCTGGCGGTCCCGGCAGATTGGAATGAGGCAACCGCTCCCCCATCAGGGGCCGTATTGTTGGTGAAATCACATGTGTTCAGGGTCAGGGCTCCATCCCGGTTATAGATGGCTCCGCCATTGCCGAGTCCCGTGCTGCAACCAGTAAAGGAGCAATTTTGTACAGTCAGGGTTCCCAGATTTTCGATGGCAGCACCAGAACCAAATCCGAGAAAGCCATCTATGAACTCAAGATTGTTAATGGTAACGATGGCTCCGGCAGCAATGGTCAGGATTTGCTGGTTATTGTCCCCGTCCAGGGTCACATCCCCGCTTCCGGTCCATTCAATAGTCAGATTTTTGGCAATATTGATCACCCCGGTAGTGAGGGTAATGGTCGCACCGCTCAAAGAGGCATCAAAATTGACGGTACCACCAGCAGGGGTCAGGGCGACTGCTTCTCGAAAAGAGCCGGCTCCACTGTCATTGGTATTCAATACAGTCAGGGCAGAGAGACAAGAAGGCAGTAACAGGAAGAGCATCAGCAAGGTAACAGACGATCCGGTTTTGAACATGCCAGGGGTAGTGTTGATTCAGTTTGGAAAAAATTTAAATATTGAAATACTAAATACAGGGACTGACTGTTGGTTATGTAGAAGAATGTGTCGCGCCCGGACTCCCTACATCACCCCTTTTTGTTAAAAAAAATCGCAACCACCTGAGATTCAACATGAATCGCAAGAAAAAAACATATTCTGACCCCCAAATCCTCGACCAACTGAAGGGAAGCCGAGTCCAACAGGAGCGGATGATCAATTGGTTATACCAGCAGTACTTGGGCTTGATCTACCGGGGTATGGAGAAATACCAGCTCAGCCGGGAAGAGGCTGCTGAGGCCTATGCAGATGCCATTATCGGACTAAGAGAAAGCGTGGTAAAAGGAAAATTTGAAGGCAGAAGTAAGGTCTTTACCTTTTTATTTCAGATTTTTGAACATAAATGCGGTGATAAGCTTCGGCGGAAGACGACACATAAGGCAAGTATCAAGTGGATTTACGAAATCCCCAATTTGCCGATGGAAGCCAAAAGCTTTTTACAGAAACTCATCCTGGAAGAAGAAGTCACCCATTTAAAGGAGCTGATTTTCGAGCTAGGAGAAAAATGCCGGCAGTTACTTTGGGACACGGAATACTGGGGTTATGACCTGGAAACAGTCGCTCAAAAGTTAGGCTTAAAAAATGCTCGTTCGGCTTCCTCTCAGAAATATAAGTGCATGGAACGCTTGAAAAAACAGATCAAGAAATCGCAATCTTCTCATAAGCAAGCGCATGGCTGATTCAACCCATGAATGGATAGAACAGTACCTACACGGGCAGTTGAGCGAGGCTGCACGTAAAGCCTTTGAACAAAGGTGTCAGAATGACCTGCCCTTTAGAAAAGAGGTACAGGTCCATTTGCGCATGCATACCCTGATACGCGCGACTGCCTACAGCCCGGAACGTGCCCGGCTCAATCAATTATTACAAAAATTAGGGCCTTCAGATATTGATCTGGCCCACGCTTATCAACAATTGGAGGCAGAGCATCCTGAACTATATGGAGCGCCTCCGGTTCCGCCCAGCCAAGAGATGCCCTTTATCCGCCGGGTGCCTTTTTGGAAGTGGGGCGTGGCCGTGGCGGCCATGGTGTTGATCGCCTTGCCCTTTTATTTCTTCTCTTCTCCTCCACCCCGCTCTGGAGAAGGATATTTTGCCTTATACTATGAGCGACCGGTAGCTCAGGTAAGGGCCCAGGCTACTTTGGAAGACTCGGCCTGGATTCAGGCCAAGTGGGCCTATTTGGAACAGGCGCCCCAAGCCCTGGATCAACTCCTGGCTCTCAGGCAGGAAATTGCTTTTGTCCACCCTTCCGAGGCTTCTCTTTACATAGGCATCCTCTATATGGAAGCGGAAGCCTGGGAAAAAGCGCTGCAAAACCTGGACGAGGTTTCGGTCAACAGCTACTTCTATGATATGGCCAGTTGGTATAAAGCCCTGATTTGGCTCCGCAAGGAGGACTGGGCCCAAGCCCGGGAGGTGTTGCAAGGGATTCAGCAGCAACAGGGCCACCCTTATCAGAAACAGGCGCTTTCCTTACTGGATGCCCTCGCCCGAACCGGGAAATAACCCTTATGTCTGATTTCGTTTCAGGATTTCTTCTGCCACAAACATATCCCCGGGGGTAGTTACCTTAATGTTGTCATAGCTCCCCTCACAGATAGAAATCCGTCCTCCCATAGCCTGGTAGAGGCTGGCATCATCCGTGAATTGATTGTGGGGACGCCTGGCAAAAGCATCTAGTATTTGTGCCAAATAGAAGATTTGAGGGGTTTGGACTTCCCAATACTCGCTACGGTCCACGGCCTCACTTCCTCCATCTTCTTGTTGCCTTCTGAGGGAGGCTTTGACAGGCACACAGACCACCGCGGCCCCTGCTGTTTCTGCCATTTGGTAAGCGGCATGCAGCACCTTTTCAAAAATAAAGGGCCGCACCCCATCATGAATGGCGACCAAACAAGCAGCCGAATTTTCGATCTCTTTGGCGAGGAGGTGTAATCCAGCCTCCACGGATTCGGTGCGGGAGGCCCCGCCTTTTGCCAAAAAGATCCTACTGGCCTCATCTGTTCTCAGATATTGACTGCTCAGCTTATACCAGTCCATCAGAAAGGCTTCCGGTAAGACCAAAGCTACCAGCATTTTTTCATCCCATTCCAGAAAGGCTTTGAGGGTCCGCACCAAGATAGGAATCCCCGAAAGGGGTAAAAATTGCTTGGGGGTAGAGGAACCCATGCGCGTTCCTCTACCCCCAGCTACAATGACAGCTGCCTTTTGCATCCTTACAGGACTAGCATGGCATCTCCGTACCCGTAAAACCGATATTTTTCCTTGACCGCTTCTTCATAACAGCGCATCATGAAATCATAATCCATGAAAGCCGCCACCATCATCATCAGGGTAGATTTGGGTGGGTGAAAATTGGTCAGGAAACAGTTGGAGATATGAAACTCATAAGGGGGATAGATAAACTTATCCGTCCATCCTTCAGCAGGATTCAGCATACGACTGGCCGAAACCGCAGACTCCAGGCTACGCATGGTAGAAGTACCAACGGAAAGAACTTTCCTTTTCTCGTTCTTGGCGTTGTTCACCATGTCTTTGGTTTCTTCAGGAATCACATAGTATTCTGAATCCATCCGGTGCTTGGACAAGTCTTCCACCTCTACCGGGTTGAAGGCACCAATGCCTACATGTAGGGTAAGCATGGCTTGTTCCACGCCTTTCAGCTCAAAGCGCTTCAGCAATTCGCGGGTGAAGTGCAGGCCTGCCGTAGGCGCGGCTACCGCTCCTACGGAGCGGGCATAGACCGTTTGGTAGGACTCCCGGTCTCCGGGCTCCTCTTCTCTTTTCTCTGCGATATAGGGAGGGATGGGCGTCCTGCCCAATTTATCGATCAGGGAGTGGAGTTCTTCATTTTCTCCGTCGTACAAAAACCGGATCGTACGACCGCGGGAAGTAGTATTATCCACCACTTCTGCCACCAGGTCATTCTCCCCAAAAAAGAGCTTGTTCCCCACCCGGATTTTACGGGCAGGCTCTACCAATACATCCCAGAGCTTTTGCTTGGCGTTCAACTCTCTTAATAAAAAGACTTCGATCTTGGCACCGGTTTTCTCTTTTTGTCCAATCAGACGGGCCGGAAATACTTTGGTATCGTTCAGGACGATCACATCGCCTTCGTCAAAATATTCCAGAATATCCCGAAAACCTCGGTGCTCAATCTCGCCGGTATCCCGGTGGGCAACCATCATCCTTGCTTCGTCCCTGGATTCGGCGGGATGTAAAGCCATGAGTTCTTCAGGGATTTCAAAGTTGAAGGCGGACAATTTCATTGCCATAGGCGGAACTTCGTTTGGGGTTTAACATTCAGACGCGCAAAAATAGGGTTCGCAATCAAGATAGTCAAGGTCGAATGGTGAGGTTTTTTGGTTCTCAAGGCTTGAAATCAAAGGATTACGTATGCTGACGCCTGCCAGATAATGTAGCGGAATAACCAATGGCACACAAAAAAAAACCATTTAAACGAGGAGATTTGTTTGGATATAAAATAATCCAGAGATTGAAGTATCGATTGTTGCTCATAGGTAATTCCAGGTCCATCCGAAAACCCATTGTTCGTTTGAACCCTTTTTCCATGCTATCCAGAATAAGCTCAATCGTCTTAATATCCCTTGATTCCCGAAATATCATTTCGCATCACTAAACACTAGTGGCCCTCTCATGCTGGGAGGACCACCTTTTTTCTTGTACGCCCTTTTCACCCGCTACAGCTGTAGCAGAACAAAAACCATGCTGAAAGCATTCAACTTTTCTGTTCCTTGTTTCTTGACCCTATTTCTTTCTTTAGGGTTGCTGAGGGGACCTGTATCCCTTCAGGCCCAGGAAAACCTTTGGTACCAACAAGGCTTCGGCCATTATTACAGCCCTACCCAATTTAGCCTTACTGACCAGCAGGGCCGCCTTTGGACGGCCGTAACCGCCTTCCCGGAGCCTGGTCTCAACCCCATCATACAACTCACTGTCTTTCAGGCGAATGGAGAGCTAATTTTTGACAAAACCTGGTCCAGTACCGGGGGTATGGAAGTAAAAGCGCTGCTCCTGGACGCTCGGGGAGACATTTGGATGGGCGGAGAAATCCAGGGAAGTTTTGCCACTGAAGGACACGAACTGAACGTTACTCCGGCCGAGGGGAAAGACATCTTTTTGGCGCGCATAGAACCAGTAGGAAAAGTCCTCAGTTGCCAACATTTTGGCGGAATAGGACCTCAATTCTTACATGATATGGCCATAGACCCTTTGGGCAATATTTGGTTAGGGGGAGACTATTTGCATGGCATTAGCGTAGGGAACCAGCAGGCAGCCTCGCGGGGAAAAAGAGATGTTTTTCTGCTGCATTTGCCTCCTCGTCAGGTACAGCCCCGTCTGATCACCTTCGGCGGTAAAGGCCAGGATCATGTTTCTGCCCTGGCTGCCGACGGAAAAGGCAACATTCACCTGACGGGTTTTTTTGAAGGTCAGGCGAGTTTTCCGGGTAAAAACTTACGTGCTCAGGGGCCTGAGGACTGGTTCCTCGCCCAGTTTAACGCTAAAGGCTACCTGAACTGGGTCCACCAGGGAGGGAATGACGATACACACCTGCACCCTTCTCAATTTGATCAAGGGCAGGACCTTGTTGTAGACCCAACAGGCCGCGTGTGCCTGTTGGGCAATTTTTCCGGCAGCTGGAATACCCCACAAGGACACCTGGCCACCAGTGGCCCAAAGGATCAGGATGTAGTCATCCTGAGATTTCTGCCCTCTGGTGAAGCCCTGGATGTCATTCAATCTCGCTCTACCCTGAGTTGGGAGCATGGGAGCCATTTTTTTTCCCTACCAGACGGAAACTGGATGGTCAACCTGGCCTACAGCGGTCAACTGAACTGGGGTAAGGAAAGCCTGTTCAATCCTAGCCCGGTATTAGAACCCGCCTGGTTATTTTTCGGACAGGCAGTTGAGCAGCCTATCATGCATACCTGGCCTGGCCTCAATGGATGCAAGTTGGCTTCTGTTGCCTGGCAGGAAAACGGACAGGTATTTATTTCCGGAACTTTCCCGCTTCATCTGCATCTGGGTAAAAGGATGCTGAGCGCTCAGAGTGAATCCGATCTCTTTATCAGCGCCTTCCAGTACAACTGGCCCAAACTCCAAACAGTCGATCACAAAAAGACACGCCAAACCATGACGCCTGCTATTTACCCTCAGGGTCGAAACGCAGTGGGGTTAAAGGATACAAAAGATGATTAAGCACGTTCGACCAAGATAAACGAGTAAGCCGGACTTTGATCATAAAGTCCGGCTTACTGCTTTTTCTCTCCTCGAAGCGCCAAAGCGCTAAAAAACCGGCTTTTGACCTTCGTTTTTTTTCCACACTTTGTTGAAATCCCCTGCATGAGTGGATTTTTCCTGCAAACCCTTTTTGGATTCGCCTCAATCCTACTAACTTTGCGCGAAATTTATCCTCATGCCATTAGATTCTTCTCTAAAATCCGTGCTCATTATAGGCAGCGGACCCATTGTTATCGGCCAGGCTTGTGAGTTTGATTATTCCGGTTCTCAGGCTTCCCTCGCATTGCGGGAAGAAGGCGTTAGAGTAGCCTTGATCAATTCCAATCCGGCCACCATTATGACGGACCCGGTTACTGCAGATGATGTGTATCTCCTTCCCCTGGAAGTGGCTTCCATTGAACAGATTTTGCAGAAGCAAAAGATCGATGCGGTACTGCCTACGATGGGAGGTCAAACCGCCTTGAACCTCGCGATAGAATGTGAGAAAGCAGGCTTGTGGGAAAAATACGGGGTAAAAATCATCGGGGCTGACATCTCGGCGATCAACAAAGCTGAAGACCGCGAGACCTTCCGGATGACCATGCATGAATTGGAGATTCCGGTGTGCCAGGCGGAAACGGCCAACTCTTTTCTGAGAGGCAAAGAAATCGCTCAGCGGATTGGCTTCCCCCTGGTCATCCGCCCTTCTTTTACCATGGGAGGTTATGGCGGCGCTTTTGTCAATGAAGAAAAAGACTACGATACCTTGCTCACCCGGGGATTACAGGCTAGTCCTATCCATGAGGTCCTGGTAGAGCAAAGCATCTTTGGCTGGAAGGAGTATGAGTTGGAGGTCATGCGAGACCGCGCCGGAAACAAGATCGTGGTTTGTACCATTGAAAACTTCGATCCTATGGGGATTCATACCGGAGACTCCATCACCGTAGCCCCTGCGATGACCCTACCCGACACCACCTACCAAATGATGCGGAACTACGCCTTCATGGTACTGGATGAACTGGGCGATTTTGCAGGAGGGTGTAACGTACAGTTTTCGGTCAATCCAGCCAATGGGGATATCATCATCATTGAGATCAACCCCCGGGTAAGTAGGTCCTCCGCCCTGGCTTCTAAAGCTACGGGTTATCCCATTGCACGGATCGCCGCCAAACTCGCCGTAGGCTATCGCCTGGACGAACTCCCGAACCAGATTACCAAAAATACTTCTGCTTTCTTCGAGCCTTCTTTGGATTATGTAGTGGTGAAAATCCCGCGCTGGAACTTCGCCAAGTTCCCAGGAGCGGATCCTCGCCTTGGCCTGGGTATGAAAGCGGTAGGTGAAGTCATGTCCATCGGCCGGAGCTTCAACGAGGCGCTTCAAAAGGCTTGTCAATCCCTCGAAATCAATCGCAATGGCATGGGAGCGGATGGCAAGGAATTGCGCGACCTGGAGCAGATTATGCTCAGCCTGCGCGAGCCTTCCGACAACCGTCTTTTCCATATCAAGGACGCCATGCACCTGGGCGTACCGCTCAAGGCGGTTCATGAAGCCACTAAAATTGATTATTGGTTCCTCCGCCAAATCGAATACCTGGTCATCCTGGAAAAAGAGATCAGCCAGTATACCATTGAAAACATCCCGCAAGAGGTAATGCTCGAAGCGAAGAAAAATGGGTATGCCGACCGGCAGATCGCCCATTTGCTGGGCTGCCTGGAAAGTGAAGTACGGAAAAAGCGGTACGACCAGGGCGTGAAGCGCGTTTACAAACTGGTGGACACCTGTGCAGCGGAGTTTAAGGCAGAAACGCCTTACTACTACTCCACTTTTGACGGAGAAAATGAATCCGTAGTATCGGATAAGCCTAAAGTGGTGGTCTTTGGCTCCGGGCCTAACCGCATCGGTCAGGGCATTGAGTTTGACTACTGCTGTGTCCACGGGGTACTCGCTGCCAAAGAGATGGGCTATGAAACCATCATGATCAACTGTAACCCGGAGACGGTTTCCACCGACTTCAACATTTCCGATAAACTCTATTTCGAACCAGTTTTCTGGGAGCATATTTTCGATATCATCGAGCATGAAAAGCCGATCGGCGTGATCGTTCAGCTGGGTGGGCAGACAGCGCTGAAATTGGCAGAAAAACTGCACCGCCACGGCATCCCGATTCTGGGCACCAGCTACGACATGATGGACATGGCCGAGGACCGCGGGCGCTTTAGCGAACTCCTCAAAAACTTGGAAATTCCTTATCCAGACTTCGGGGTAGCAGAAAATGCCGAAGAAGCCATCGCCATTGCCCAGCGGGTAGGCTATCCTGTCCTGGTGCGTCCTTCCTACGTGCTAGGTGGACAAAACATGCGGATCGTCATCAACGATGAAGAACTCACCCGCCACGTGATCAAAATCCTCGGAGAAGTCCCTGGCAATAAAGTGCTGGTTGACCACTTCCTGGATGGAGGGATCGAAGGGGAGGTAGATGCCATCTGCGATGGAGAAGAAGTACACCTGATCGGCATGATGGAACACATCGAACCGGCAGGCATTCACTCTGGAGATTCTATGGCGGTATTGCCCCCCTTTAAGTTGAGTAAAAAGGTGATTGCTGAGGTAGAAAAAATCAGCAAGAAACTCGCCCTGGCCATGGAGATCAAAGGTCTGATCAATATTCAGTTTGCAGTCAAGGATGAAGAGGTGTATATCATCGAAGCCAACCCCAGAGCTAGCCGGACGGTTCCTTTTATCGCCAAAGCGCACCAGGAACCTTACGTCAACTACGCCACCAAGTTTATGCTGGGTACGCACAAGATGAAGGATTTCAACTTCAATCCGCAGTTGAAAGGCTTCGCCATCAAGGTGCCAGTCTTCTCTTTCCACAAATTCCCGAATGTCGACAAAGCGCTCGGGCCAGAGATGAAATCTACCGGAGAGAAAATTTACTTCATCAAGGATTTGAAAGACCCCTTCTTTGTGAAGGCTTATAATGAGCGGAATATGTACCTGACACGCTAAGGATTATTCCTTGACGAGGTTACGATAGAATTTTTCCTCACCGGAAAAACAACTGATGACATAAAGACCGGAAGCCAGTCCGTTCGGAATTCTTACAGGGAAGGTCTGAGAACCGGTCTGTGCGTCAAATTCTCCCTGCACATATTGTCTCCCAGCCATATCGGTCAGCAAATACCTCACTTTAGTCGGAGTCTTTGCTTCAAAGTAGAGATTGAGGGTTTCCTGGAGCGGATTTGGTCCTACCCTGCTTAGGAAAAAGTTGCCTTCCTCTTCGGAAGGCCCGACGCTTTGCTGCAATCGAAGGGTATCCAGATAATCCGTAACACCTCTGCCTGTAACCTGACCCAGACGATAGTAACTCACCCCATTAAGCGGGTCGGGATCTGTAAAGACAAAATGCCCGCCCGGATGGGCAGAAGCCGTAGGTTCAATCAATAAGGTAGCCAGAGGCTCAAAATTCAGGCTATCCACTCCTCGCTCTATGAGAAAAAAATCCACTTCGTCCAGGCAGTCCATCTGCCACTCCAGGTGGTACTGGGTCGCCGCAGGCGTCCCGGAAAAATACACCAGTCCCTGAGGCAGGGCTATCTCTCCTTCTGCACCATTAAAAAACAGGCTTCGAAAGTCCAGATGGTCCACGCCATTAGGTGGACAGGCAAGGTCTTGTGAATTTCCAGTATAGGTAAAGCCCGGCTTGAAAAAGGTCCCATAGTCCTGGCAGATCACCCCGTCGCCAAAGTTTACCCCTACGGTGGCCGCATGTCCGCCAAACCCTCCGATGCCGCCTGAGGCGGTGCCCGTGGTCCAGGTCATGTCGCCATATTGAAAAATGATATTGGTTTCAGCGGGTAGCAAGCTTTCTCCCACATGGCGGATACTGCCATCTGTCAGGATGACCTGAAAGGTATTGCTAGCCTCAGTATTACCCTGCCCAAAATATTTAACCTCTTTCCAGGTAGCGACAAAATAATGGCCTTGCGGGTCGAGAAAATAACTTAATTCTCCCCCAAGGGATAGATCCACATCCGCAAAGAATGGGGCAATCATTTCTGGTCCTTCCAGGCAAAAGGCCTGCGGCACGAACTCGGTATAGGCGGCGCCAAAGGTGAGGTTCCCATTGGAGTTTAAGAATACCTGACGCAGTTTTTGTCCGTAAAAATCTATCTCAAATCCCAGACTGACCGGAATAGAACAATCATCGCAACTCAAAGCTCCGTTGAAAGAGGTGTAGGCTACGGATTGGCCAGTGAGATCTTGGCCGATCGGTATCCAGCCAGGATGGACCGGTCCCAGATCAGGGCAGTCTCCAGGACAGCTTTCCGGGCTTTCTCCCTCTTCACACATATTATCCCCACACTGGGCTTCTCGTCCTTCCAGTTTGACCTCGTCCAGGCCAAATCCCCAGCCCCAGCTCCCTTCGTCCTGGTACTCAAAGGCCAGTTGCAGGGCAGGGTTTCGAAAGGGGGCCAGGTCCAGCACCACCTCCCCCAGAAAATCATCCTTTTGCTCCAAAAGTGGAACCCATACGAGACCATCCCACACGCTCACCAAGAGCTTGCCTTTCCCCATAAATGACTGAAACAGCATCCGAGCCTGAAAACTCAATCTGCCATCTACGGCAGAAACGTCCCAGACCGGGCTCAATAACTGGATGGTGCCTATATCGTTATTCACTTCGTCAGAAGCATACAACCAATGGCCGCTGCCGGGATTGGTATGATGGCCGATTTGCCCACTATTTACTTGCCAGCCGCCTCCATCAGAAGCCATCAGCAAGGTCCAGCCAGTAGCAGACCCGCTTTCAAAATCTTCCTGATAATAAGCAGTCATCTCCTGTCCCGGGCAATCTGCTGCCGTGGCAGAAAAGGGTCTCAGGCCCGCAAAGCCAGCTGTCAGGCAAGCCAACACATATATGAGCGTTTTTTTCATAAGGAGAACCTATTGAGTGGCTTTTCGCAATGAATCCAGGCGGGCACGGAAAGATTCCTTTTGCTGCGTCCAATGGGCAGCCGTATAGCCAGGAAGGGCTTTCCTGGCGCTTTCCCGGGCTTCAATATCGGATAGGGCGTCTTCTAGCTCTATTTGCAGGAGGAGGTGCCTGGCTTCCACCGCCTGTCTGGGTTGGGATTTGGCCAGACGGGAACGGAGCAGGTGAATCTGGTTCAGCCTACTGGCATCATCCGGGATCAGTTGGACCAAATCTCCCCGCATTTTTCTTTCAGGCAGATCTTCCTGGGGCTGCAGGACAAAAACCAAGGCCAGCAATGCGGCGATACCTCCGACAATCCCCAGGGAGGTCTTTTGTCTAAGTCTATTTCCAATCTGTGTCCTTGAGGTATTCTTTGGTTCCATATCAGCTCGCCATTTATCCTAAAACAATGATAAGCCAATCTTTACGAACTCCTAAATAATACAATCAAGAAACATTACACCATTTCTAGTTGATTCTCAGCAAACATTGATAGGCTGAGGCAGGGTTCCCATTCATGGTAGTGACCGGAATTTCTTTTTCTTCCAATAAGTCAAAATCCCCCAGCAATTCATGGATTAAATAGCTCCGATCATGGTGGCGCATGACCCCTCCGTCATCCAAACGAAAGATCCCATAGGTGCCATAGGCCTCTGCGAAACGGGCATAGAGGTTTTGGTTCCGCTGGTTTTCCTGCAATAAAATATCGCTGACATATAGCAGCCCCCCAGGGATAAATCGTTTTCTAAGACGAGAAATCAGGCTTTTTTGATCAGGAGTATGGGGAATACACGTCAGCACCGCAAACAATAGAATGGCTTCGAAGGTGCCCTCAGGTACCGGCCAATTCTTCCCTGTGAGGTGATAGAGGGGCAAGGAAGGCTGGTCAGCTTTCCCTCTTGCGATCATGGCCTCTGACCAATCAACTCCATAGGATTGATAGCCAAGTTCTTGCAACTCTCCCATGAGACGGCCATACCCACAGCCATAATCTAACACCCTGGCCGGGCGAGGCAGGAATGTATGGAGCCAATCTTTGTTCAGCGGATGACTAAAGGTTTTTAGCGGGGCGACCTTATTCCAATACTGGCGGGCGGGATCTGGATGCTGGGACATACCGAAGGAGTTGGAGAGCAAAAGTCAAAGGTAGGATGCTGGCTTTACGCCCCAAAGTTTGCTTGCCTTTTGGGCAAGTCTTACCTTTCTCTTATGAACATACAGCCCTTATCCAGCACCCCAGTACCAGAAATCGTTGCCTGCCTTCTGGAGGCGTTTGAAGGCTATTTCGTCCCCATGCCTACAAAAGTGGCTTATTGGGAAAGAAGGTGGCGGGCCGCCCGAGTGGATATGGCTCATTCCTGGGGCGTGTTTGAGGCGGATAGATTAATTGCCTTTATGATGATCGGGGTGGATAGGCGCGATGGGCAACTCACTGCCTTCAATACCGGCACCGGGGTCGTTCCAGCCGCCCGGGGAAAGGGATGGGTAGATCACATGTATGCCGCGGCTATCCCGGCTTTTAAGCGTTCAGGCATTGAGCGCTGTGAATTAGAAGTCATACAAGCCAATCATCGGGCTATCCGGGTGTATGAGCGGATAGGGTTTCGGATCAAACGCTCTCTATACTGCTACAAAGGCAGCCTGCCAACCGGACCAGATGCGCCGGCCTTACAGCAAGTGGAGATGGCGAGCGTTCAACTGGAAACCCACTATGGATGGGACCATCTGCCCGCAGCCCTACATCTGCAAGCCTCCCAGTTGGAAACCTGGCAGGTTGGGCCACAGGAAAAGCCTCTGGGCTATTATGTATCCGATCCGCTCAATGGCCAACTCTTTCATCTGGAAGCCCAAGCAAATCAGTTGCCAGCAGTCCTTTCAGCCCTTGGAAGCCACCACGAGGTCATTAAATTCAACAATATCTGGGAGGAAAGAGTGGACCTCAATCAGCATTTCCAGGCAGCGGGCCTGGAAAATCCCATCAACCAATATGAAATGGAAATGGAGATCTAGTAGCTTTGGGTTTCTAGAAAAAAGGGAAGTGAGTAGGTAACATAAGTAAGGTTTGCCACTCCAAACTGCCCAGGAACAAAAATCATCTCCTGACATGGGATTTGTCAGTATTTCCCAGGAGCGGTAAGCCTTTCTTAGGATAAGTTTCAAGCCAACACTTATCCTATGATGCCGCAAACAATTTCTTCTCCTTCTACCTTCGACTTAAAGATGTATGGTCTGCAAGTATCCGAAATCCTGAGAAACAGCAGCGTAGCTGCCCTGTATGAATGGGCGCTCCGGACAGAAAAAGGATCAGCCATCTCGGATACCGGCGCTTTACTGGTGTATTCGGGCGAAAAAACCGGCCGAAGCCCTAAAGACAAAAGAATCGTTCGCCAGCCTGATTCTGAGGCTAACATCGACTGGGGTGATATCAATATCGAACTGGATGAGCAGGTCTACGCGATCAACCGCGAACGGGCCATGGATTACCTCAATACCCGAGAGCGCCTCTATGTCGTAGATGCTTTCGCGGGTTGGGATCCGGCTTACCAGCTCAAGGTGCGCATCGTCTGTACCCGGGCGTATCATGCCTTGTTCATGCAGAACATGCTCATCATGCCTACCGAAGCGGAACTGGCCGACTTTGGAGAGCCAGACTACGTGATTTTCAATGCCGGGGCCTTTCCAGCCAATAGCCATACCCCGGAAATGACCTCCAAAACCAGCATTGATGTCAACCTGGCCCGCAGAGAAATGGTCATCCTGGGCACGGAGTATGCAGGCGAAATGAAAAAGGGGATTTTTTCCCTGATGAATTACCTGATGCCGATGCAGGAGGTATTGCCGATGCATTGCTCCGCTACCGTAGGCGAACAAGGAGATGTATCGGTATTATTTGGGCTTTCCGGAACCGGCAAGACTACCCTCAGTGCTGATCCCAAACGCAAACTGATTGGGGACGACGAGCACTGCTGGACGGATGAAGGAATATTTAACATAGAAGGAGGATGTTATGCTAAAGCCATTGATCTTTCTCCGGAAAATGAACCGGAGATTTATCAAGCCATTCAATTCGGGACGGTTCTGGAAAATGTCATCTACGATCCTGGTACGCGGGTAGTGGACTATGCAGATACCTCTATCACCCAAAACACCCGGGCCTCCTACCCTATCCAATTCATGGAAAAGGTCCAGATTCCCTGTACCGCTGCCCAGCCCAAAAACATCATTTTCCTGACCTGTGATGCCTTTGGGGTGCTGCCGCCAGTGAGCAAACTAACGCCCGAACAGGCGAGCTATCATTTTATTTCTGGCTACACCGCTAAAGTTGCCGGGACAGAAATGGGGGTTACCGAACCTGAAGCCACCTTCTCTGCTTGCTTTGGGGCAGCTTTCATGATGTGGCATCCCAATCGCTATGCGCAGCTTTTGGCGCAAAAACTGGCCGAGACAGGCGCTCAGGCATGGTTCGTCAATACCGGATGGACCGGCGGACCTTATGGGGTGGGTTCCCGCGTCAAGTTACGCTACACCCGAGCCATGATAGACGCTATCCATCAGGGAGCTTTTGAGGGCGTGCCCACCGTAGAAGAACCAGCTTTTGGGTTTCAGATCCCTACCGAATGCCCAGGCGTGCCCGCGGATATTCTTCTCCCATGGCGCACCTGGCAGGATGAACTAGCCTTTTTTGAAACCCGGAATAAGTTGGTAGGATTGTTTCAGGAAAATTTTAACGCCTTTGCTGACAATGTCCAGCCTGAGATCGTGGCTGCTGGTCCACAATTACCATAAAGCAACGGATCCAAATGTGACCCAAAAAGGAAGGCCTGCTCCACCCCGGGAGGGATGGGCAGGCCACAGCTAACCACATTAATCACCACTTCTCCTAACTCACTATTTCTAAGTCTCCACTACTTACGTGCTCACTTACTCTACTTAGAAATTTTCCTTACTCTTTGTATATAAACGCCTTCGGCTACATTATGTTACTAGTTGGTGACATTTTAACATTTCGTTAAGATTTGTTATGCATGCAGCAGTAAATTGCTTAAAAATACCTGCCACATCCCGGGAGGGATGGGCAGGTAACAGCTAACCACATTAATCACCATAACCCCTGTCTCCTCTCCATCTCACGGCTCTGCCATCTACCGTACAACTACTCCTACTCACTCGGCAGAGCGCCCTCGTCCACTCCTCAGCACATGTTATATTTTAGAGAACGTTTCTTCTTTATTAAGGCTTGTAACCACTTGGTGACATCCTACATATCACTATACGGTGACATAATCCTGAGGTTACAATCCGTTGCCTTTTTTTTCAAGAACTCAATTTATTCCAAAATGGAAAGTTTCATTGAGACGAAGGAAAAAATAAGGGGTCACATTAGAGACAAAAAAATAACCCAAAGGATGCGTCAAGCGTGACACCCTACTTTCTTAAAAGGCTTAATATCAAACGCTTAAGCCTAAAAAATGTTTTTTTAGAAAACAGCTATTTCCTTGAAAACCCGGCCAGTGGCCATGGTCAGTCTGCAAACGGGAATTAATTATCGTTCACTTCTTTAGGCGGCAGGTGGTCTGCGCAATGGAAGATCATGGTGAGCAATTGCTCTACGGTGTCCTGGATACGCTCCCGGCCTTGATCGGTTCCCAGATCGATCGTATCGTATTTTTGATGCATTTTGGCATGCATGGCCAGGAAGTATAAGCCACCATTGATTAAGGATAGCATGGCAGCCGTATCAATACCGGCAGGGTGCCATACTTTCTGGATCCGTTCGATCCATCTTTCGGCATTCAGGCCTCTCTCTTCAGCAATGATATCGGAGGCCCCGTTTTTGCCCATCAACTCCCACTTCAGCAGTTCCAGCACTTCACAATTATCCCAAAAATCCGTGAAGAATTCCTGGTAGAAATTTTTGGCGGTTTGCTCTAACTCAGTAGTGGGCAAAGTACTGATATCTACTTCATCCCCTTTCTTAATCCAGAAGTCTTTTTGCTGCGTATAAGCCCGCAGCAATCCGTTCAGATCTTTGAAATAGCGATAGATCAGGGCCTTGTCTACCCCGGCTTCCCGGGCCACGCTATTGATACCTACTGACTGACAGCCTTTATCACAAAGCAATCGACCTACAGCATCAATGAGCTTTTGTTTGGTTTGTTCTTTATTACGGCGGGATTTGGCGGGAGGCGTGTCGATTTCAGGCATGTGCTTGTTTTTTGTTACCAAGTGGTGACAAAATAGTTCACTTGCGTAAGAATGCCAAATCATCGAACTAATTTCAGCTTACATGTTGCTACTTAATCAGGAGCCAGGTATGCCCACCGGCGGGGATTTTGACTTCCCAGACCAACTCATAGGCACGATTGAGTTTTCCTACCACCGGCGGGGCTCCTTCGAGGGAAACAGACACAAAGTCATTCAGGCCCGCATAGTAGAGCGGCAAGCTGATGTTTTTCTGAATGGGCTGATCGGTAGGGTTAAACAGCAAGGCGTAAGCCTTCCATTCGAGTTGAGGGTCCACGTGCATAATACCATCCCAATCCCTCCCATCCGGTCGGCGAAGATGAATGATATCTGCATTCAGGATATCCCTGTAGGCTTTATAGTGGTCAATCTGCGCTTTGACCACCGCCATGGTTTTGGGGCTATCATATAGCCTGGGCCCTCGATAACAGGCTTGTACCCCGCTGCCGTAGTTTTGGGTCATATGGGCGGCATAATCCGCTAAATGGTCTTCCAGAGGTTCCAGGGTAGCGGCGGCCCCTCCTCCATGGTACTCCGTCAGCGGCACAAAGGTCCAGCCCATACTTGGGGTCCGGGTCCAGGTCCCATCATAAATATTCTGACGTCCCAGCATGAGTTGTTGGGCTCGGGGAAGCGACCAGTTCACTTCCCGGTAGCCTATGCCGACCTTATTCGAACCCGCTAGTAGATAAAAATCAGGGATGTTGGTATAGATGCCCTCACTGCGAAGGTATTGGTAAAAGTCCCGGGTAAGTTGCCATTGTTGCCACTGAGAATCGCCGTAGCCCGCATGTCCAGGATGGGACTTTGAGGCACAAAAATCCCCTGGATAGGGTCCGTCATGCTCTAAGAGACTAAAGCCCGTTTGAGCCAGGAACTGCCGGAGCTTCGCCAGATAATCCAAGCCCCATTGGCTGGCCAGGCAGGGCGCATGCCCCCCAAACTTAGCCCCACCAGGCTGGCCGGTCTTGATATCTATGACATCCGTTTCGGGATGGATGGTGCGGCTGGAAAAAAGAGAATATCCACCTAGCTCAATGCCTTTGGAGCGAGCGTAATCTGTCAGTTCTTTGAATTTTTTCACATTTTCTTCCCTAACATCCTCCATATTCAAGCCACTCCCAAAACTTAAAATCACCATTTCGTAGCCTACCTCCGCACACTGATCGATGGCCGTTTTGACCTGTTCCGGATCCGTACTGGTGAGGTGTAAAAAAATGGGGTTCTCAGTAGCCCAGGGAGCCAGCGTACGGTACATTTTCCGCAGACTCAAACTATTCCGTTCCCGGTCCGTGCCATCCAAGGCGAGAAAGTAGGTACGGAAAGAAGTGAAGGTGGCTCCGGGCAAAAGGGCCATTTCAGGCCCCCGATGGGGTTGGCTTTTCAGCAAGACAGGGGTTAATCGGTCCCAATTTACCTGAGAGGTATATTCCGGGTCGCTTTCCCAACTGATGGCCTGGTCTGATTCAGCATAGGTAAAGCCCCCAAAGGCATAGTCATTTTCCAGGTGAAAGCGGGGCTTATCCCACTGGTCGGGGTTGTCTACATAATTGTTCTGTTCATGAAAGGCCAGTACTTCACTTGCGAAATGATTGAGGTGTATCCGCTTGGGACTTTGGTTATCGACCTCTATCCACTTAGCGATGAGCGGAAGGCCTGCAAAGAGCTGATAATGCACCGCTACCTTTATGCCCGCTAAGGCTGACTGATGATGCTGGTAAGTGAAAATGACTTCCAGGCCTTGTTGCTTCCATTGGGTTTTGGGGGTCCAGCGGCGCTTTTTCCAGGGGATATGTGGTTTTAGGGCCTGGCTCTCTATACTGACCAAATGAAAGGCGCTATCCTCCCGCTTCATGGCAGAAAGCCAATCGGGCCGTAAATACCCCCGCTCAGGTTGCCCGATTAATCCGCCCACCGGATAGCTGACAGAATCGATCATGAGCCAGGCTTCAGGTTTGACCGCCCGGAGATATTCCTCTTCGGATCGCAGGTTTTTTATGCTGGTACAAGCCAGGTTCTCGCCTAGCCAAAAAGTTCGGCTAACCAAGCCATTGTGGAGCACCAGGGTACGTTCATCCAGCCGGGAAAGGGTCGGCTTATTCGAGAGGTTATGGACCAACCAATCTGCCTCGGCTGCGGGGATAGCAGACGTTTCAAAGGCCCGAAACTGATAGGCCAGGATTCCCTGCAGGAGATCCCTGGTATCTTGCCCGGAAAGGGAATAAGTCAGGGTGCTTAGCAGGCAAGCCCATAGTATATTTTTGATCATGGCATAAGAAGCTTAGGGATGAACTTTTTAGGTCTTGAGGGCCTGGAGGATGGCTTTAACTTCCTCCTCCTGGGTAATTTTCTGGGCGTACTCCTGCCTTCCTGGTGGGCCAAAATACACCCCACTATCCTGAGGATGGCCTATGGCAGGCACCCATTGGCTGGCGGAACCATGAATTTGGTTTACGCCGGTCTCTTCCACCAGGGCTTTGGCGATCGTCCGATTCAAGCCTGCTCCGGCCATAATGCCCATGGCTGATCCGACATGGTCTACCCACTGTCGCAAGGTATGCCGGCCTTCCCAGGCGCTAACCGCCTGCCCCGAGCTGAGTACCCGGTC
The DNA here is from genome assembly GCA_038527215.1 of Bacteroidota bacterium. Lineage (GTDB taxonomy): Bacteria > Bacteroidota > Bacteroidia > J057 > J057 > JAWPMV01. Next base: position 167,900 of record JBCBGC010000001.1, on the reverse strand, counting down.
GATTTTCCATTCCACCAACTGGTCCAGCACCGTTAGGGGTTCCGGCACCACGTCTATGGCGCGATGAAAAGTTAGGGATAGATGACCCGCCAGATCGATCATTTCCTGGCAGAAATCCCCGTCCAATTCACTTTTTTCATTCAGCGCTCCGATGACCAAGCCAGCAATGCCCGTATGCTTCAAGGCTTTAATATCTGCCAGCATAGCGGCTTTTTCCCACCGATCAAACACAAAATTCCCACCTCGGGGTCTGATCATCACCATCAAGGGTAAAGTAGAGGCTTCCAGGCAACTCTCCACCATCCCCACACTAGGGGTCGTCCCTCCCTCGATCAGGTTGTCACAGAGTTCGAGACGATGGGCGCCTCCCCGCTCTGCCGCCAGGGCAGAAGCCACGCTGTCAATGCATATTTCCAGGGTTATTGCCATGGGTTAAAGCCTGCTTTTGCCATCGATCAAGACATTATCATGGGAAGCATCTTTCACGGCATAATTGAAGCCCGGTGCGATACAGTAGGCTCCATACTCTCCTTGCTTGCTTATGGCCAGGAAGCCTACCTGGATCTCTTGCCAATCGGGATTTTTGGAAATAACCCGTTCTACCGCCAGGCGGCAGGCCTCTTCCGGATGATGCCCCTGCCGCATAAATTCTACCACCAGGAAACAGCCCACAGCCCGGATCACGGCTTCGCCCCATCCGGTAGCAGTTGCCGCGCCCACCTCATTGTCGACATACAATCCAGCGCCAATGATAGGAGAATCCCCTACCCTGCCGTGCAACTTCCAGGCGGCTCCACTGGTGGTGCAGGCCCCAGATAGATTGCCATCTGCATCGAGCGCGACCATGCCGATGGTGTCATGGTTTTCTACATTGATTTCTGCTTTAGCATGGGGATCGTTTTTTTTCAGCCAGTCCTTCCAGTCTTTCTCAGCCCCCTCGGTCAACAAATTCTCCTCTGGGAATCCCTGTTCCCGAGCAAAGTCCAGGGCCCCTTTTCCAACCAGCATAACATGCTTGGTTTCTTCCATCACTTTGCGGGCGACGGAGATCGGATGCTTGATGTTCTGCAGAAAAGCCACCGAGCCGCAATCTCCGTTTTCATCCATGATACAGGCATCCAGGCTAACCACCCCGGTCCGATCCGGACGACCTCCTATGCCCACGGTGCTAACCTTGGGATCAGCTTCTGTAACCTTTACGCCTGCTTCCACAGCATCTAAGGCCCGTCCTCCCTGGGCCAGGACTTCCCAGGCTGCGGCATTAGCGGCCTGGCCATGATTCCAGGTGGAAACCACCATCGGTTTATTCACGGGCCCCTTAGGGGTTTCTGAGGAGGAAGCAGAAGAAGCAGCAGGTTTGCAGGCTTGCCAGAAGGCACTTAGGGCAGCGGCGGTTGCGCCAAGTTTCAAAAAGTCACGACGGGATGTTGGAGCCATGTAGATAGGTTTGAGCGTAGTAGAAATATGGTTTGCAAAGTCAACCTAAGAAATCCCCGCCAAAAGGAAAAAATCCCGGGCTTTTCTGACCCAAAATTTCTTGGAGAAAGCCGGGAGTCACTGCCAGAAAGTTTCTATATTTGGGCGCTTTCCTCGTTTGCCTGAGCACGCTTCAAATTCGGAATCCTCATGAAATCAATTGCAGTTGGGATCGACATTGGTGGCACCAACACCAAATATGGATTAGTAGATCCTGAAGGTGAATTATTAGCAGCCTCTTCCATGTCTACCATTGGATATCCCCAGGTAGAAGACTATGTCGCCGCAGTAAGCCATGCCATTAAGGACATGATCGCCAACCTTGCGTCTCCCGTCGAGATCAAAGGAATAGGCATCGGAGCGCCCAATGGTAATTATTACACGGGAACCATCGAACAAGCGCCCAATCTGGTGTGGAAAGGCATCGTGCCTTTGGTGGAACTATTTAACCAACATTTCGAGGTTCCGGTCATCGTCACCAACGATGCCAATGCAGCAGCGATCGGCGAGCTAATGTATGGAGCGGCTAAGGGATTCAAGGATTTTGCCATCATTACCCTGGGTACCGGGGTAGGAAGTGGCTTCCTGGCCAATGGGGAATTGATTTACGGACATGACGGCTTTGCGGGCGAGTTTGGACACGTTACGGCGGTTCGGGGAGGACGACTATGTACCTGTGGGAGACGCGGATGTGTGGAAACTTATGCCTCGGCCCGGGGCGTAGTCCTCACGGTTCAGGAAGAGTTGGCAGCCACCCAGGCTGATAGTGAGCTTCGCCATCTTTTACCCGAAGAAATCACCCCCAAGCACATCTTTGAAGCAGCGGAAAAAGGCGATCCCATCGCTCAACATGCGTTCGAATATACAGGCAAAATTTTAGGAGAAGCCCTCTCTAACCTCGTTGCTTACACCAGTCCTGCCGCTATCTTTTTCTTTGGCGGGGTAGCCAGGGCCGGAGACTGGATCTTAGAGCCGACCAAACGGCACATGGAGGAGAACCTCCTGAATATCTACAAAGACAAGGTAGCATTAATCCCTTCAGGCTTACCTGATAGCGATGCCGCTATTTTAGGCGCCAGCGCCCTGGTCTGGAAAGAAATCGGGGAGTCTATGGTTAATTTCTAGGGTCAGTCAAGCGGCAAACCATGATCCCAGACTGGGATTTATTTTTCATCAAGTAATCGGCCAGGGGAATCGCCGAAATCTCTACTTTCTTATTGCGGGAAGAAGCGTGAAACAGGTGCAATCTGCCTTCGTGTTGCAAGGCCAGGCCTACGTGCACCACATCCAGGCCTTTGATCCCGGTAGTGATCGCGATCAAATCACCACTTTGGATGCGATCTTCAAGCTGGGCCAGGTTGGCTTTGGGTATGAAGTAACGCTGCTCCTGATTCAGGCGGGTTTCTGCCGCTTTGATCTCTTCCAGAAAGGCATCGCTTTTCAGTTGAGCGTATGCGTCCCGGTGCGTAGACATAAAATTGATGGTTTTCTGGTAGGGTTCGCCCCCTACTTCACGCGTCACATCGGTCAACAATCCCTTGGCTTGATTATTTTGAATCCACTCTGTGAAGTAGTGTAAACGGGAAGGATACTGAGCCAATTTCCCATCGCGGTACCGCAAGCGAGTCAGTTCTTCAAGGAAGCGCTTCTCCGTCAGTTGATTCATCCGCTTAAGGCGACTCAGGACGACGACATTCTCCAGGAAAGTAGTACAATCTAGTCCGCCCATCTCCACCACTAGTTTTTCCTCACCGGGGAGTTCCAGGGTTTTGGCGACATAGGGCGTGCCTAAAAAGCCTTTCCCCACTCCAACGATGACCTCGGCCATCTCTTGATCTGTCCAATCCTGCCCATTCAAATGTAACAACTGCCGTTGCAGGCGAGCCTGGTTTTCAGGGGTACACACGGTTTGACCCATAGATGGAGAAAGGGCAGACACACATAGCAAGAGGACGATGAAGAGGCGCATGAAATTCAATTTTAGTGCTTACAAGTTAAACGGGCCACAGCAGAATCTCATATATTTTTCGCATTTCTTACCAGATTTTTCCCGAAAAAAGCCCGCTCTTCCCCTTATTTCCTATCATCTGCATAAGTACAATTCATTCAAATCCCAAATTATAAAAACCTCACTATCATTTACTTATCGAAATTTTCCTTTTACGTCTTACGCTAAAACCTGGTACAACCTTTAAATTTATCCCCTTTCCGCCGCTTAGAATAGCCTCTACTTTAGGGTCATAATCCAAACAACGATTGAAAATCCTAAGAAGAACCTAGTTTATGGCAAAGAGTAGAAGCTCCCAACACTTGCATATTGTAGAACAAACGCTGGGCAGAGCAGCAAAAGAAGGGCTATTGCATTTGATGGCTGAAGATTTTGTGGCGAATGGCCGGTCGGTCCGAGTAGAGGATACAGACTATGTGAACTTCGGTTCGTGTAGCTATCTGGGGCTTGAACTAGACGCGAGAATCAAAGCAGGAACCATCGATGCCGTCAACCGTTACGGCTCGCAGTTCGCGTCCTCCCGAGGCTATATCTGCACCGGACTTTACGGAGAAGCCGAAGCCTTATTAGGCCGTGTGTTCAACCGGCCCTTGATTCTGGCTCCTTCCCTGACCCTTGGACATATGTCTTCCATTCCTGTATTGGTAGAAGATGAAGATGCGGTCATCCTGGATCATCAGGTACATGCTTCTGTCCAAATGGCAGTAGGTCCTTTGCGCCAAAGAGGGGTGAAAGTGGAGATGATTCGCCACAACCATATGGACATGCTGGAAAGCCGCATCAAAAAGCTCCAACAAACCCATAAGAAGGTTTGGTACATGGCCGATGGGATTTACTCCATGTATGGGGATTTCGCCAAACTTAACGAACTGACAGAATTACTGAATCGCTATGAGTCGTTCCATCTCTACATAGATGACGCCCACGGCTCTGGCTGGATGGGAAAATACGGCGCTGGATTTGTTCACAGCCAACTACCCTATCATCCGAGATTATTTTTAACCGCCTCCCTGGCCAAGAGTTTTGCGACCGCAGGCGGCGTGCTAATCTTTCCGGATGAGGAGAGTAAGAAAAAAGTCCGCTGTACCGGACCAACCATGAACTTTTCTGGTCCTATCCAACCTCCTTTGTTGGGTGCGGCAATTGCCTCCATCAAAATCCACCTCTCTCCAGAGTTGCCCCAGTTACAGAAAAGATTAAGGGAGCGGATTGCCTACTTCCGGTTGATGGCTACAGAAAACAAAGTCCCGCTTTTCATGGACTCAGCCAGCCCCATCGGTTTTATCAGTGTAGGTGACCCTGAAGTAGCCTACAATATGGGCAAAAGATTGAAGGCAGCGGGTTACTTCACCAATATAGCCATCTTCCCTGCGGTCCCCTATAAAAACGCAGGGCTGAGAATTGCGATCAATAACCACCTTCAGTTTGAGGATATTAAAAGCCTGATGGATCTTATAGCTGAGCATTTACCCCAAGCCTTAGCAGAGGAAAACTCCAGTATTGAGGAAGTCTATGAGGCATTTGGAATGGAAATAGTGTAAGGGCAATAGGTTTCAATGAACCCGTTCATTTCCTAATTTTTTAGGCCGGCAGGAGTAACTTCCTGCCTTTTTTTATGTTATATATTTCGGTATTCAAATTTTTTATAGAAAAAAACAACCCCTAGTTTGAAGCCTCAATTACCAATAGGAATCAAACGGGATGCATCCAATCAAAAGAGCATGGCACTTCATATCAAATCAGGGGGTAAGCCTCTATTTGAGCTCTGGGGATGCCAAGCGCATACGACTGACGAACCGGGTCAGTATTTTTGCAGGGCTCCTGGCTATGCCCCAGATCTTCATTTACGCTGAGAACGGGGTGATGGAGGCCAGTGTCGTCCAGATCTTTACGGTATTGGGCTTGCTGGCGGTACCGCTCGTCAACCATTTCAACCAGCCAAATGCGGCTAAGTTGATGTGGATTGTCATTGGCAATATCAATGTATTTTTCACTTCCAACATGCTGGGCCTCGCCAACGGGGACCATTTGGCATTTATCGCCATGATGTTGGTGGCGTTTATGATGATTGAGATCAAACAAAAGACGCTTCTCATTATCGTAACCGTAACGAATCTGCTTTTTTTCTTTGCCCTGGAATTTGGGGTGGGAAGCGCCTATATATCTCAAATTGATATGGACCCGGCAACCCAGCAGGAAAATTACCTGGTCAATTTCCTCGCTACCTACTTTGTAGTGGTTATCGGAGCCTATTATTTCCAGAATCTCTCCAACAAGCAGGTAGACGATATTATTTTCCGTGCTCAGCAGGAATTGAAGGCCGTTTTCAACAATTCCATTGATGCCATTTTTATTGCTGATGTCGAAACACAAACCATTTCTGTAGGCAATGCAGGAGGGGTGAGCATGTTTGGTGCAGATAAAGTCGAAGATTTACTGGGTAAAAACCTGCCTTCCCTCATGCAAAATGCCTACACGGCCCTGGAGTGGGATCATTTGCAGGAATCGTTGGACAAAAAAGGCAAATGGACCCAGGAGCGTGTATTTCAGCGTTTTAATGGTGATTCTTTTTGGGGCAATGTCGCTTACACCTTTATCCGTTACGGGGAAAAATACCAGTTGCTCATCAGGATCTCGGACGTATCCGAACAAAAACAGGTGCAGCAGGAATTGACAGAGGCAAAAGAAAAAGCCGAAGCGGCCAACATCGCCAAAGCGCACTTCTTGAATAATATGAGCCACGAAATCCGTACGCCGATTAATGGCGTGATTGGCTTAGCCGAGATCATTGGGGCGGAATATGAGGAAGATGAAGAGTTGATCTCCTATTCGGATTTGCTCCTGGAATCAGGCCAGCGCCTCTTGCGGACCATTGGGGCTATTCTGGACCTATCCAAACTGGAATCTCAGCAGGAAAGCCTTGACCTGGTGCCGGTAGACATTCAGGAGATCCTGGCTCAGTCTCGCCAAACCTATTTGAACGAAGCAGAATCAAAGGGGATTGCCCTGGAATTGATCCCCGCAGACAGCCCGGCTACCACCCTGGCTGATCCAGAATTGGTCAGCAAGGTGTTGGACCATATCGTCAGTAATGCGGTAAAGTTCACCGAAGAGGGGCAGGTTACGCTTTGGGTGGAACAACAGCATAACCACTGGGCGGTAGCCATCAAAGATACGGGCATCGGCATGAGCAGATCCTTCATTACCGATAAACTCTTCATGAAGTTCGAACAGGAGAGTGAGGGCCTGGACCGCAATTACGAAGGCTCGGGGCTGGGCTTATCTCTGGCCAAGAGGATCCTGGACGTGCTGAAGGCCACTATATCTGTAGAAAGTGAGAAGGGAGTTGGGAGTACTTTCTGGATAAAATTTCCGGCCCAGGAAGCGGTAGCTGCCACTCCTGGAAATTAAATATAACAACCTTACAAACTGCTTAAAGAGTTATGGAAAAACCCCATGTACTGATTGTTGAGGACAATAAAATTAATGCGCTTGTTCTAAAAAAGGCCATCCAATCTGTCTGCCAGCCTACCCACGTTACAGATGACAACCAGGCTTTCGCAGAGATTGAGAAAAAGCCCTATGAGTTGATCCTGATGGACATAAATCTAGGCGGAAAAAGTCTTGATGGGGAAGCCATTATGAAGACGCTGAGAGAGGATCCCAAATACCGGGATCTCAAGATTTTCGCCGTAACCAGTTACGCCATGCCGGGAGATAAAGAACGCTTCCTCAATGCTGGTTTTGACCAGTATTTTACCAAACCCATCAACAAAGGTGCTATTCTGGATGGGGTAAAGAGTGTAGTTGAAGCTACCGCCTAATTTTTTCCCCTATTTGTGCAACTTTTTTCCTCCTGCTACCATCTATACAGATAGTAGCAGGAACTCCTGTCACGCACGCACACTCACTAGCGCTCCGGATTTAATTTGCCACTGCATGATTAAGATCTCTGAGCTTAGCCGTATCTATCGCACTGAAGAAATTGAAACTTCGGCCATTTCTGGCTTAAGTATGTCTCTGCACCAGGGAGAATTTCTTTCGATCATGGGACCTTCCGGTTGCGGAAAGTCTACCCTGCTGAATATCCTGGGCATGATCGATAGCCCGTCTACCGGATCCTATCATTTTCAGGATACCGATATCTCCAATTTCAATGAAAGAAAGCGCGCCAGATTGCGCAAGCAGCATATTGGCTTTGTTTTTCAGAGCTTTAATCTGATTGATGAACTGACCGTGTTCGACAATGTCGAACTCCCCATGGTCTATACCAAAACCCCACCGAAAGAGCGTAAAGAGCGGGTAGAGGCGGTCTTGACTAAGCTCAATATGATGCATCGGGCCAAGCATTATCCCCAACAACTCTCTGGGGGCCAGCAACAACGCGTAGCCGTAGCCAGAGCCATCGTCAACGCTCCCAGCCTGATTCTGGCAGACGAGCCTACGGGCAATCTTGACAGCAAAAATGGGCAGGACGTGATGGAACTCCTGAGCAGTCTTCACCAGGAAGGGACGACCATTGTGATGGTTACCCACTCACCCCAATGCGCCCAGTATAGTGATCGCACCATTCACCTGCTTGACGGTAAGATCCTGGCTGAAAACAAAAGCTCCAATCACAGTATTTCCCATTAAGCCAAAAGCCTTGTCCATTCAAGAGGCGATAAAGGCGGACCATGAGGCATTCCTGCCGGTTACTCCTTAGGGAGGCTTTTCCCTAAGCAAGATTCTGTATTTTGAGTTTCAAGAAAGGCGGTCATTGTGGGCACTTGAAAGGCCGTCTTTTGCTCGAGACACACTCATAATTCCGGAAATCCTGCGGCCAACATGACCCCAAATTCCTTCCTTTCGCTTGCTACCAAATTATCCGCTCAGCTCAACCTTATTCAAGACTTAACGCCCTACCCTACACAAGCAGCCTATAAAAGCATTCTTCAGGACTGCCTGCAAGACTTTTTGCCAGCGCAGTATCAGGTGAGTGCTATTCAGGTGATGGAGAAGGGTCAGAAAATTCGCCCCTTTTCCCTGGGGATTTATACCCAGCAAGCCTGGCCGATTTACCAATCCTGCGATCTGAGTATCCTCCACGAAGAAGATGTACGGGCCTGGGTAGAGATATATCCGGAAACCCGGCAACTGTCTCAACTGATTCCTCAGTTGATCGAGTTGGTCCCTCACAAATATTCTAATCTTCAATTTGGCGGATGCTGGGCCCCTCATCTTCCAGCCCTGGATCTATCCAAACTGGAACAAACCCTGCAGGACTTACACCTGCCCGAGGTGAAATTCCTGGCCGTAGGGAATCAGGCGGTATTTTACCGAAATGAAGCAGGGCATTGGGCCTATGAAGAAACCCGAGGGCTGGCTTTTATCCATGCATGGACGCATTTTTTCCAGACCCTGAAATCCTCCCTCCAACAAAACAGGACCCCTGAGCCTATTCTCCTTTCTCCAGAAAGGCTTAGCGTTCAACCCGAAGAGGGTAAGCCCTTAATTGCGGAGGAAGCTGTTCAAACAGACCTACCTCCTCTAGACTCCGTTGAAATACAGGAAGCCGCTCCTGAAGCCTCTGAAGCCCCTGTGATGGCGGATGCAGTGGCCGCCGACCCTCTACAGGAAGAGCTTAAGGGCGCGGATGTGGAACCTTCTGCTGATGAAGCGCCTTTGCCAGCTGATTTTTCTGATGAAAAACCCACCGAAAAGAAGGTTCTCAAGAAGGAAGCTCCGGAAAAAGCAGCCATCCCGGCTCAGCCTACCAAAGCAGAAAAACTTACTGAACCCCAAAAAGAGGAAAAGTTTGCTAAGCCTGGTAAGGAAGAAAAGTTTGCCGAGGCTGAGGCGATGAAGCTTCCGAAGAAAACCCCGGTCCCCAACGGAAAGGCTTCGCCTGCCAAGCTGTCTGAAGAGGGGACGGTCCCGGAAGACCTGGCCTTAGCTTCCCAGCCAGAAAAGGAAAAAACCAAGCCCGCAGCGCGGGAGGAAGAAGGTACTTTGCACATTCCTACCAAAAATGGACTTCCCTTTTCCAGGGATCGTAAAAAGGCCTCCCCAGACCAAATTGCTAATAAAGAAGTAAAAGAGGGTGAACGTGAAGTAACGACCTCTTCCCTGGTGGAACCCACCCTGACGGAGGAAATCACCCTGCCCATCGTAAATATTCCTACCAAAAAACCGAAGAAGCGTCCCAAGCAGAACCGGAGAAGCCACAAAAAACAGGAATTAGATCACAAAAGTGGCAATCACCCGATTCATTTGGCGGTCCTGGCGGATGATGTGGATTCCGTACGGAATTTTTTACAGGACGGAACTGATCCCGACATTCAGAATAAGCAAGGGGATACCGGCCTTCACATTTCTTCCTCTCACAACCGGCTGGAAATCGCAGAACTGCTCATTTTAGGGCAGGCCCAGGTCAACGCCCGAAATCATGTATATGCTACGCCCCTGCACTTGGCGGTGGAGTTTGGGCATGCAGATCTGGTCAGCCTCTTGGTCGAGAGTGGTGCTGAGGTAGAGGTTCGTAACAATCGGGGCAAAACGCCCATGATTGAAGCCGCGGAAAAAGGCAGTTTAGGCGCCCTGGCGGTCCTGATTGATCATGGAGCTGATATCCATGCTTCTATGGAGCGTGGGTTACAAGCCCTTCATCTGGCGGCCTGGTATGGGCACATCGAAGTCATGGAGCACCTCCTGGCTCACCATGCTGATATCAATGCGACCAATGACGACGGGAACACGCCCCTGCACATCGCAGCCTTTAACGGACAGGTCAAAGCCATCAAAACTTTGATCAATCATCATGCTGATCCCTCGGTTCCAAATTTCAATGGAGAGACCTACCTCCAGGGTATCAATGAGGGTTACCAGGGAGAGATGGTGAAACTCCTGGGGTAAAAGGGCCTGCGCAATTGGGAAAAGGAGCGGATTTTTCCCAACTTAAGATTCGTACTAAGATGCATTTCTCCTAATGGAAGGTTGAACACCTTACTATAGGACACCTATTACTCATCTGTTAATGATTGCATTTCAAGTACGTAAGCGCGAGGACGATTCTCCTGTATCCGATGCCCGCATCATGATTTCCTCACCTGGGCATAGTGTGTATGGACTCACCAATAAATCCGGACTGGCCGAATTAGCTTTTTCAGGGAATTTTGGCACCGTGAAGGTAAACGGTACCACGATTTTCGCGGGAGAGTTAGCAGAAAACCGGCTATTCTGCGTGAAGATATAAAAAAAGCCGGCCCTTGGGCCGGCTTAATCGTAGCGTTAATCTTTTTCTATTTATTCTTCGGAAGTCGCTACAGCGTCTTCTTGACGCTGTCTTTGTGCTTCCTTTTTAGTCCGGTCTTCTTCTTTCCGCTTTTTGCGCTCTTCCAGTCCTTCCGCAATGGCATTGGAAATGGTTCCCAAGACCAATTGGATGGATTTGGCAGCGTCGTCGTTAGCAGGAATAGGAAAGTCTACCAGGTTGGGATTGCTGTTGGTATCTACCATCCCGATGGTAGGTATATTGAGCTTGCGGGCTTCAGCCACGGCAATGTGCTCTTTCTTAATGTCAACGATGAACAGAGCTGAAGGAAGACGATTGAGTTCGGAAATTCCACCCAATACTTTGTCCAGTTTAGCCTGCTCACGCGTCAGCATGAGTCTTTCTTTTTTGTTGATGCGCTCAAAAGTACCATCACTTTTCATTTTCTCGATGTTCTTCATGCGCTTGATGCTCTTACGTACGGTGGCGAAGTTGGTCAGCATGCCGCCCAACCATCTTTCCGTAACGTATGGCATATTCACCCGACGTGCTTCAGTCTCTACGATATCTTTCGCTTGTTTCTTCGTAGCGACGAACATGATTTTACGCCCCTGGATAGCCAATTGCTTAGAAACGCGGGAGGCTTCATCCAGCATGCGCAGGGTTTTGTTCAGGTCGATGATGTGAATCCCGTTGCGCTCCATGAAAATGTATGGAGACATGTAGGGATCCCATTTTTTCCGCAGGTGCCCGAAATGCACCCCAGCTTCCAGTAAATCTTGATAATTCGGTTGCTCCATAAGATGGGTCCTGTTCGATTAACGCTTTGAGAATTGAGAACTCTTTCTCGCTTTTTTCTTACCGTATTTTTTCCGTTCAACCTTTCTGGCATCACGGGTTACGAGTCCAGCTCTTTTCAGAGGAGAACGAAATTCCTCGTTGGTCTCGATCAAAGCACGGGTAATGCCCAGGCGGATGGCCTCGGCTTGTCCTTTGATCCCTCCTCCGTCAACGTTGATTTTGAGATCGTAATTTCCTTCGCTGATTTCCAGTACCCGGAAAGGCTCAGTTACTTTCAGACGGAGGAGCTCAACAGGGAAGTAATTGTCAAACTCACGTTTGTTGATAGTCATTTTGCCGGTACCGCTTTCGTTCAGGAAGACCCTGGCTACGGCACGCTTTCTTCTACCAACTGCTACGATTTGGCTCATGATACGGTATATCTTTTACTATTGTAATTCAAAAACTTGAGGCTCCTGGGCTTCATGAGGATGCTCGGTTCCAGCGTATACCTTCATATTGCGGTACAGTTGTCTTCCGAGGGTTCCTTTTGGCAGCATGCCACGAACCGCATTTTCCACCAGGCGAATAGGATTCTTGGCCATCAGCTCTCTGGCAGTTGCCGAGCGCTGCCCACCAGGATAACCAGTGTGGCGCAAGTATACTTTGTCATCCCATTTATTACCTGTCAGATGAATTTTGTCAGCATTTAACACGATCACATTATCTCCACAATCTACGTGAGGAGTAAAGGAAGGCTTATGCTTTCCGCGGAGCAGTGTGGCAATCTGTGTTGCGGCACGGCCCAGGTTTTTTCCTGCCACGTCTACCACCAGCCATTTTTTCTCAACAGTCGAGGCGTTGGCAGACAATGTTTTATAACTTCTACTATCCATTTCTAATTCTAGATAATGCTACGTTGCTGAAACGGCTGTGCAAGTACGGATTTTTTGGAACAATATGCAACCCTGAAGGACATTTACCTTCACACTTTTTCAACTTCTGATCTTCCGTACGCATGGATGTCTCACACCCGACCATCCTTATCGAGCAAAAGGCCGTAAACTCAGGAAGTAAACTTTAGGGAATACCGGCCCTTTCCTACATGTAAAGATAGGGATAGAAATATGGAAAAACTGGGCAAAAAGGGTCTTCCTGATAGAAAAAGATAGAAATCGGGAAACTTAAGCCCTGAATATTAGGTTGGAAGTGCATAATTTCCCGATGCAAGCGAATACGAGCAATGACACGATGAAGAAAAAGCCCAGGACCTCCTCCCTTTTTTCCCTTACTGCTCTCCCCCAGTTCCTCTTTTTATCTGGGTTGATGCTGCTTTGTTCGTTGCCAGGGAGCCTCAAAGCTACCCATAATCTGGCGGGACAAATTACAGCAGAGCAAAATGACCCCAATAACCCTAATAGTTACCAGCTTACCCTGACAACCTACACAGACCCTGCGCCAGCTGGCGTAGACCGCTGTGCAGCCAATATTGAAATTTGGGCGGTGACGGGAAACGTGGGGCGGCCAGGAGACCCGGGTAGCCCAATCTATACCTTTATCACTGAACTCACCGATATTCCTCGGGCCAATGGACCCGTTCAGGCCAATCCTCCAAGTGATTGTAACATTAATAATCCCCTGGAAGGCGTAGTGGTTAAAGGCACCATCAAGCGGAACCTTTATTATGCTACCTACGTTTTTCCCGGACCAGGTACCTATGAATTGAGGTATTATGATGTGGCCCGGCATGAGTCCGTGGTGAATATCTCCAACTCTAACGAGCTGGCCTTTTATGTAGAGACGCGTCTTTTCATTACTCCACCGATTATCGGAAACAATAATGGCCTCATCCTCCTGAATGAACCTCTGGACGATGCCTGTTCCGGCAAACTCTGGACCCACAACCCCGGAGGCTTTGACCAGGATGGAGATTCACTGGTATACTACCTGCGCCCTTCCTTTCAGTATGAGCCACCGAATGTATCTCCTCCCATTCCCGTCAACAATTTTCTGTGGCCCGACGATCCTTTCTTCGGTCCCAACCATAGCTTCTCCATGGATTCCATTACTGGACTGGTCACCTGGGATGTCCCGGATCAGTTGGGGATCTATAATTTTGCCTATGTGGTGGAAGAATGGCGGGACGGGGTCTTGCTTGGTTATGTGATTCGGGACATGGCGGTGCAGGTCATTGATTGTGATAACGATCCGCCCGTGATCGAGACGATCATGGATACCTGTATATATGCGGGAGAGCAATTGAAATTTGACTTTAAAGCCTGGGACCCGAATGACGATGACAGTCTATACCTGGAGCTCAATAACGGACCTTTTGGAGATAATGGCCCTTTCTCGGTCAGTAACCCCGCCACCATTGACGGATTGATTGTCGATCCTTTTAACAATACCCAAACCCCTTTTACGGATTTACCGCAAAGTACCATCAACAATGGGGCGCCTCCGCCGGACACGATCAAAGGAACCGTCACCTGGAATACCACTTGTGAGAACATTCGCAGTCAGTTCTATCAGGTTGATTTTTATGCCACGGACAATAAATCTTATTCTGCGCCCAATTCCGCAGGCAATACGACCCTCAGTGCCAATAAAATCGTCACCATACGGGTGATTCCCCCGCCCCCGATCAACCTCACGGTTACCAAAGGTTCTCGGGTGGTCCAATTAGATTGGGAAGAAACCGGCTGTGCAGACTTTGTACTGGGATATAATATTTACAGAAAAGTGGAAGGCAGTGACTGGATGCAGGACACCGTATGTTGTGAGCAATCCCCGGCTGATGCAGGTTTTACTCTGGTGGATTATCAAACGGGCTTTAGCAACACCAGCTTTCTGGACTCCCTGACTGACCTGGACGGAATTTTTGGCAAAGAAATCTGCTATGTGGTTACGGCTATCTATGACGATCCGGGCAATCAGGATATTGAAACCCTGGAAAGCTGCGCCACCAATATCGCTTGTGTAGAAATCATCAATGATGAATTATTCCTGACCAATGATAGCGTGTCGGTTAATTCGGCTACCCTGGGAGAAATTTTCCTAAGCTGGAGCTATCCGGAGATTGATTCCTTTTTCCCGGAGCCTTATTCCTTCCGCTTATACCGGGCCAACAACAATGGCTTTCCTGCCATTCGGATAGCTACCATCCCCTTCCCTGACACGACCTATACCGATACCGACCTGAATACGGAAATACGTCCTTACAACTATCGGGTAGAAGTGTATGATGCCCTGGGCTTGCTGGTCAATACCAGTGATGGCAAGCAAATCGGCTCCAGCATTTACCTCACGGCTTCCGGCGCCAATAACGCGGTAGACCTGAGTTGGACCGAATACGTTCCCTGGTTCAACAGCTCTTACGAAATTCATCGCTCTGATAATGGCGGACCTTTTCTCCCCGTAGCTACCGTAACCGGTACGGGGCAGAATGTCCACACTTACCTGGACGAAGGCCTCAATCCCAATGTGGAATACTGTTACTTTATCCGCTCCATCGGTACCCACATGGAAGACGGGGTCAAAGATCCCCTGATCAATGACTCTCAAAAGGACTGTGCCTATGCTCGGGACGAGGAACCCCCTTGTCCTCCCTTTATCAGTGCTACGGGCGAATGTGAAGCCCTTTCCCATACCCTCACCATTTCCAAGTCAGAACTGGCCTGTGGCAATGATACCGACTCTGTCATTGTGGTATTTGGCTTCAGTCAGCAAGGTCCTTTTGACAAAAGGTTCAGCCTGGGCTACAACCAGTTTGGGCAGGATACCACCATCATCCTTGACCTGACAGGACGGGAGGAAGATCTGGCAGGTTGCTATGCGGCTTATTCGATAGATACCCTCGGTAATGTAGGGCCCCTTTCAGAACCAGCTTGTATCGACTTTTGTCCAGTCCTCATTATGTCCAACGTCTTTACCCCCAACAATGACGGGATCAATGATGTCTTCAAACCCAAATTGTTTCGGGATGTCCGGCTGCGTGAGATCAAGATTTTTGATCGCTGGGGACGGCCCATGTGGACGACCAATGGGGATTTTTCCAATTTATGGCAGGGTCAGGTAGATTTTAGTAACCAAATGGCCAACGAAGGGGTTTATTATTATTATTTGAGATACGAAGAGTTGGGTATCGGAGGAAATGTCCTCAAGGAGATGACCGGTTGGGTAACCCTCCTTCGCTAACGTTTATCAGGCTATGTTCACTGGCATTGTTGAAAATATGGGGCAGGTGCAAGCCCTGCAGAAAGAAGGTACCAACCTGCACATCGAGCTTGAAGCTCCTTTTACAGAGGCCATACAGGTTGACCAAAGCATCGCGCATGATGGCGTCTGCCTGACGGTTACCGATATCCTCGCAGGCAATACGGGAGAGGGCGTCTCCTATCGGGTAACGGCGGTAGAAGAGACCCTGGAGAAGACCCAGTTATCTGATTGGAAGGTGGGCAAAAAAGTCAACCTGGAACGTTGCCTAAAAGTGGGCGCTCGTCTGGATGGGCATTTTGTTCAGGGGCATGTGGATACCATTGGCCAACTCAAGGAAATTTCGGAGCGAGAAGGTTCCTGGTGGGTGGAAATCAACTATCCACGGGAATTTGCCAAGCTCCTGGTACCCAAGGGCTCTATTTGTGTTAATGGAACCAGCCTGACGGTCATTGATGCCGGGCTGGACAGCTTTAGCCTAACCCTGATCCCTTACACCTGGGAACACACCAATTTCCACACCCTCGAAGAAGGGCAGGATGTAAATCTTGAGTTCGATATTTTGGGTAAGTATTTTCTGCGGCAGCAGGAAATTGAGCATGCGCTTTCCCCGCTCCAGGGATAAGCCTTTTTCCTAGAATTGATTCTTCCACATCATGGATTCCACGGGCTTGAGGGTCCGCTGGGTGTACTTAGCGCTGCCTTTGCTGTGGTAAGGATTGATCACGTCTCCATTTACTTCGAAGTAGATGAGCTGACCAATGGGCATACCGACATACACCCGCACCGGCTGTGCTACCGTTATTTCAAGGGTCCAGGTATTGCAAAATCCCACGTCCCCCTTGCCCGCGGTGGCGTGGATATGAATGCCCAGACGTCCGATACTGCTTTTGCCTTCCAGAAAAGGAACGTGATTGTGCGTTTCTGTGTATTCTTCAGTTACGCCCAGGTAGAGGGTGTTGGGCTGTAACACATAACCTTCTTTCGGAATAACGATTTCTTCGATTTCATTATGCTTGCGCGCATCCAACACCCGGTCTTTATACACGGCCAGGTATTTCCCCAAATGCACATCATAGCTATTGCTTCCCAGACACTCCCTGCGAAAGGGTTCAATCAGGATACTTTCTTTTTCTATTTCTGCCAGAATCTGGGCATCAGAGAGAATCATAGTCTGTTGCGTTATCGGTAGTCAAAAGAAGCGGCTGGCAAAGATGGGAATTTTGTGGACTTTCCCCAACTGAATTATCCACATGCATAACGAAACTTCCTGGTTTCTGGTCTTGGCAGGGGAAGGAAATTGAAAAAAAAATAATGCCCTTACCCATAGGGCAAGAGCATCTATCTTTTCGCAGGCAATTGCTGCTAGAGTTCGCTCATAATATCGTCCAGGAAGTCTGCTCCTTTGCCATTCTTGGAAGGCATAAAGAAATTTTCGGCCTTACCATTGTTGGCAGGCTTTTCCTGAACCGTTTCGCTTTTTTCCATCTCAGGCTTCGGCTGCTTCACTTCCTGAGGACGGATTTGCTCCGCCTGCCC
This sequence comes from Bacteroidota bacterium, assembly GCA_038527215.1. Classification (GTDB taxonomy): domain Bacteria; phylum Bacteroidota; class Bacteroidia; order J057; family J057; genus JAWPMV01. The sequence goes on along the minus strand of JBCBGC010000001.1, from coordinate 150,630 downwards.
ATTGAATACGGCATCCGCAGAGGGCGTAGGTCTTGGACCAGAACGGCTGATGGGCCCTACTTGCTTAGGCATAGCAGCTGGCGGTAATTCAGCGAGTTGGTAGGTATCCAGAAACTCTAACTGTGTCTTGAGGAAGCCCTGAAGTTGGACCAGGAGTTGATCCCGCTTACGGGACATCTCTTCGATGTCTTTCAGGATTCTTTCCTTTTCTTCTATCCCCTTACGGATGATTTCCTGGGCTTTGACTTCTGCTTCCTGCAGTTTTAGTTCTGCTTTTTGGCGAGCATTGTCTAAGGTGTCCCGAGAAGATTGCTCAGCCTGCATCAGGGTTTTGTGCAGCATATTTTCCACCTCTTTCAAGGTGTTGTAGCTGGACTGCACCTTATCTCTCTCTTCCTTTACAGACCGCATAGCGGATAGCTGCTCTTCCCATTCCTGGGCCAGGGCGTTCAGGAAGGCTTGCACCTCTTCCTTATCGTATCCACGCATGGATTTCTTAAACGTCTGCTGGCGTATTTCTATAGGAGTGATCATGAGTTCTCAAACATTATTCCTGCACCTCAACCTTCCATCGCATCAACATCCGGTCGTCGCTACACGAAATTAACGAATTATCTGTTATTAAGCACTTAATTCTATTAACGCTGTGAGTATGCGATTCATTACGTTCATGGTCAATAACTTTTTGTAAGTCAAACGCATAGGCATCCCAGAGCTTGATCGTTTTGTCCCGACTGGCCGAGGCAAAGAAGTCTCCCCCTTGAAAAATAGCCAGGTCATTAACGGTATACATATGGGCAGCAATGCGCTTGCTTTCGCGAAAATCCTGCTTTATATCCCAGACTTTTATTTGCGCATCCCGCCCGCCACTGAGTAAGTATCGTCCATCCTGGTGCATGGCCAGACAAAAGACGGAAGGATCATGGGCAAGCCATTTTCGCTGAATCTCTCCACTGGCTGCATCCATCACCACAATGTGTCGGTTGCTGGTCCCGAAAATATATTGCCTGGAATCCGGCCCGATTAAGCACGTCCTCAGATGTCCTTCGTCTATGCGCTGAAAGCCAATTTCCTGAAAATTATCGAGTTGTAATACTCCGAGCTGCCCTTCTGCGTAAAGAATCAACAATCGATTCCGGCTTTCGTCGACCTTCAAGCCGTAAACCGCGTGATTCCACTTGCGGTATTGCTGAAGCAACTTCCCAGTCTTCAAATCCAGTTGATACACCGTGCCATCGGTACTCCCAGCCATCAAAAAACGTCCTGCCTGATCCGTCACCAACGTATAGATAGCGTGTGGTACTTTGAGCAAGCCTTTTCCTTCTTCCCTGGCCAATCGTAAATCCCAGGCTGCTACCACCCCGTCATCGCCGGAGGTATACATCCATTGTTCATCGGCACTGATTTCGAGGCCAAAAACCGAACCTTTATGGCCCCGGTATATTTGCTGCCGTTCAATCGTGAATTGCTTACGACCAGCCATAAAAAAGCTTATTCGATGTTTTCCTGGAAATATAACTCCCGGTGGCTCAGATCAAAGGCACAGAGACTTCCCAGGCCTTCTTTGTTTCGGGAATAGCATCCATTATCAATATCCAGGACCTGGTCTTCAGCTAAGACGTCTACCATGTCCCATATTTCATCTGTATCAATGGGCGTATGTCCGTGGACGATAATGCGATCCTTCAGCCAGTTCCAATTGATATCCTCATACCAATACCGGATCCAAAGCATGGACTTGAAATCGTTGAGTGGATTGTGCATCCGCCAGAGGAATCCGTCTTCGCTTTTGCCATTCTGATTCCCAACAAAATTAAGGCCTGCGTGCACCAGAATATAATTATCCACCTCGAAGTAGTATTCAAAATTGTCCAGCAGATTGAGGTACTTGACCGGAATCTGACCTGGATCTTCCGTTCGGAAACTGTCGAGTGCCTGCTGCCCTCCGTTGAACAACCACATCCCAATATCCTCCCGATCCCGGACCGCCTGTAACATCATATCTTCATGGTTCCCCCGCAGACAGTGCACCTGGTATCCGGCTTCATCCAGCTGCATGACGTAATCCAACACACCTTTAGAATCGGGTCCCCGGTCTATAAAGTCTCCCAATAAATACAGCTCGTCCTGAGGATTCAGGACTACCTGCTCCTCGACGAGTGCTTTAAAGGTTTTTAAACAACCGTGAATATCTGATACAGCGATTTTCCGCATATGTTCCCTAGAACTATTGCAAAGCTAATATAATGCCGGTGAATTTCGAACCTTGGTCATAATAAAGCGAAAATCGTCTGGAAAATGCGCAAAAAACCACCGGGAAGGTCGATTTTCGCCTTCCCGGTAAGCTTAATATTTAGCCAGTATTAATCTCCGGCCATGCGGACAATTTTAGGATGGAAAGTTCCTACTACATCGACCAGATCGGTTTGCGAAGCCATGACCTGACGGATGTCTTTATAGGCATGAGGGGCTTCATCCAGGCCTCCCCCAACCAGGGTTACTTTGGCTTCCCGCAGGAGCTTTTTCAGCTCATGATTGGTGATGGAGTTTTTGGCTTTGGTGCGGGACAGGACCCGACCAGCTCCGTGAGAAGCAGATTGCAGAGAGGCAGCGGCCCCTTTTCCCCTGACGATGAAGCCTGGGGCAGTCATAGAGCCTGGAATGATGCCCAACACTCCCTTTCCGGCTGGCGTAGCTCCTTTACGGTGCACAATCACCTCCTGACCGTCAGCCATTTTCTCTTTCCAGGCGAAGTTATGGTGGTTTTCTACCATGAAGAGTGCCTTTTCTCCCAAGGCCCGGGTTAGGCGACGATGGATATGGTGGTGGCAAGCCGAAGCATAGTCCCCAGCCAGGTTCATGGCCAGCCAATATTCGATGCCTTGTTCAGAATCCAGATCCAGCCAGGCCAGGTGCTTGGCTTCGGAAGGCAGTCGGTTCTGACGCATGGCTTCCCGGGTATAGTGCTGGGCAATGCCAGCCCCCAGACCACGAGAACCAGAGTGGGACAAAATAGCCAGATAGGTACCAGTTGGCACCTCCCACTCATTTTCTGCGTCAGTTAGTTCTACTAATCCAAATTCCACGAAGTGGTTTCCCCCGCCTGAAGAACCGATTTGGCGCCAGGCTTTATCCTGCAGGCCTTTTACGATCGCCAGATCTTTGAACTCTGGTCTTTCCAGGACTGGGTCATCCATAGGATCCTTAGGGCCTTTCCCGGCACCAAAAGTGGTTTGAGCAATCAGTTCCCGCTTCAACTGGGCGTGATGCTTTTCCAGGTACTTTTCTCCTAGTGGCAGGACGGACAGACACATTCTGCATCCGATATCTACGCCCACCGCATAAGGGATAATGGTGTTTTGGGTAGCCAGCACGCCACCAATCGGCAGTCCATAGCCCTGGTGGGCATCTGGCATCAAGGCGGCGCCTACCGCAATCGGTAGCTTGGCTGCGGTATACATCTGGTGCAGCGCACCCGGCTCTATGCCTTGCTCTCCATACACTTTAAAAGGAATATGTTCCTCTCTTAGCTTAGGATAAACGGGGGCATTCGGATCGGTTTCCTCTGGTTTCAGGGCTTTGGCTACCGGACCTAACAGGTTATGCTTATAGAATTTTTCCGGCTTAAATAGGACCTCCTGCAGCATCTGCATTTTGGTTTCCCGACCTTTCTTTTGGTAGGCAGGGTGGTCCATGACGGCCAGGGCCGCACGTAGAGCATCCCCAGGCTCATAGCCGATACGGAGCAGGTGCTTTTTCTTAATCTTTGCCATAATATTTCTGCAGTCCGCCGGGCGGACTGGGCTTAAGTTAGAGAAATTAGCCTGCCGAAGCAGGCTAATTCACAGCAATAATGAATACGGAATGGACAAATTTTTCTCCCCGGAAGGCTTCCGGGGGTATTACATCAACAGATAAGGCTTCCAGTCATCCTCGACCCGGCCCGTATAGCGACTGAGGTACATGATGAAACTGGGCCGAAAAGGAGGATATCTGAGGCTCATGCCCGCTTCCTCCGGCAATCTGTCGCCTTTCTCGGAGTTGCAAGGCTGACAGGCTACCACCAGATTAGTCCAGCTGGTTCTGCCGCCCTGGGCCCGAGGGATCACGTGATCGAGGGTCAATCGATCACGGCTGCCACAGTATTGACACTGAAACCCGTCCCGCTTCATAACGTTGTGCCGGGTCAGTGAGACCTTTTTGAAAGGGAGCTTTACATATGCCCTAAGTCGGATGATGGAAGGAAAAAGGTAGTCCTTTCTCACGGATCGCATCTTCCGGTGAGCCACATCTGAAATCAGCTCCGCTTTTTTCATCAGTACCAGAACTATCGCCCTTTCCGGGTCACAGAGGCTTACAGCCTGATAGTCCTGATTTAACACCAGAACTTGTTGCATTGCTACATATCGTTAAAGAATTAAGATTACATGATTAGGAATCCTCCTGCGGAAGATCAGCTTTCGTGAAAGTGGCGCGCATAGACCTTGCGGATAGGAGTACTCACCTTCGTGAAAGCATCATGGATAAACTCCAAGCGCCGTTTCCAGCGTCGAATGTTCATCTTCCCGACTGCCTCAGGTGGTACTCACCAGGATGCATATGTCAGTCCTTGCTGCAGGGCCCACTTTTTCACCAGAGTTTCTTCCAGTTGCGTTGGAGGTCGGTTGGCTTTTCCTTTGCTCTGGATAATCCGGTGGCCTTTGCTTACTTCCAGAGTAAGCAGCCTTTTCGGACTCCCATGGCCCCTCTTAGTAAAGCTCAGAGACCAGATAGAAGTGTTACCAGCTTTGACCAGGTGACCGTATGAACCCACACAGTGAGACATAGACCGACCTTCTTCCAGGATTTCTCTCTCCGTAAGAAGGGGTTTGATGTGGAAGGAGCCGACCTGATGGTCCAGTTGTCCCTCCTGAAGAAAATCATCAATGGAAGCCACCAAACTAGATTTAAAGGCTTGCCCGTTTCTGGCTTGAATGTCTTCCCACTGCATCATCTCTTCCTGAAGTTTTTCCCAGTTTCGTCCTTTAAAGGAGAAGTGAGGTTTTTCAGGGGGGAGATAGCGGATGCCCTGATGACGATCGTACATTCTTCTTCGGGAGAATTTTACCCGACGAACATAATGAATCAGCCTTCTCAGGTTTTCATAGCGGCCATTACACGCCCGATTCATGAAGTGAATCATTTCTACCCAGAAATCCTCACAGTGGACGTTTCCGGCAATTTGTGGCCGAGCCAGTTGGTTAGCCAAAGACTTGTTCTGGGTTAGGCTTACGATCTGTGCCCAACGCATGGACTGTTCAATGGTTTCCAAGACTGGCGCCTGGTAGAAATAATGGGCCATTCTTTTGGAAAGTGGGAAAGGCAGATCCGGAGCCGTCCGAATGTTCTGGCCCTGTGCTATATGGATATACCATTTCATCTGGGTTAGTTCTCCCCGATACCAGGCTACCTCCATAATCTTGGGTACCTGATATTGATCAAAGAGGTACTGAGCCAGTTGAATAATCAGATCCCGTTCGTGGGCAGATTCTGGCCACTCCCATTTATTCAATGGTCTGATCCAATAAGGTTTGAATCGGGTGAAATATCGGAGGCTATCCTCCAGGCGATGATAGTTGTTAAAGCTAGCCGGAATGCGGAACCAGCGACGAACTCGAGTTCTTTTATCCAATCGTCGGGATTCCAGTTTCACGGCAACTTGAGATTTACGACGCTCTTTTGCCAGCCGAAGCAGGTGGCTGAATTGTGCTTGCTCCTCAGCGTGCTTCATAGCCAGGCGGCGTCGACGAGATCGATTGGCCATGGTTTTTGGCTTAAGCGTTAATGACACCTTAAAACATACTTAGGGTTAGCAGGTGCCTGGCTCAAGCCTGCACCTTCAGGTCTCAGGTTTCGTAAGAGGGAGAAAGAGACGTCCTCCCCGGATCGGAAATTTTTGACTAAGCCGATTCATAGGTTGGGGATTAGAAGATGAAACAAAGGGGCCATTCAGCCCAAAAATGGAGAACCCTACAGGATTCGAATACTGACACTTCGATCAGCATCCTGACAATTTTTCTACGAAAAATTCGTCAGGACCTACATGTGACCAGGAAAGCCGGTCGCAGGGATAGAGAACCCGGTAGGATTCGAACCTACATTTGACCGGGTAGAAACCGGTCGCATTTCCATTTATGCTACGGGTCCAGACCGCCCTTTCATCCCCGAGAAGTGATCATAGTGGGGTAAGAAAAAGCGGAAAAAGTGCCTGTCTCAAGGGAAACGGACAGGCGTAAGGAAAGTGGATGCCGGGGTAGGAATCGAACCTACGTCCTCGAGTTCAAAGCCCGATGCCATTACCACTAGGCTACCCGGCAATAGAAAGTCCCTTTTCACCACGCTGGGTAAAAAGGGACACCTCATTCAACTAAATTTCTTATTTACATGAAAAGACAGTTTCTGGTATGTTTCCGGGATGGATCAAAAATCCCGGCAAAACTTACATGCTTTCCTAATATCCTGAAATTGACAGCTTGTCTTTTTGCAGGATCAGGAAGCCTGTCCTGGTTCGATTTCAAATCCTAGACGCTCTACCGCTCCTTTTGCCTCAGTTAAGCGACAGCCGGTGTGCTTCATGTACAGCTTAATGGCAGGAACCTTCCCCTTATAGATAAGGGTCAAGATGACTTCCTGCCGCATCTCTGGTTGCAAGTGCCTGACTCTTGATTTATCCATGGCTTCGATTAACATTTAATGTTCTAACAACTCAATACACTTTTCAATTCAAGGCAATTTCTCGCCACACGAAGTTTTCCATTATTGGAAAACTGCCTTTACAGAAGCCAGATCGGGAAAAAAAATGTATGGAAGCAAGTTCAGGTTTGGTATTGGCCCTAAGCATCATAGGTAACGTTCTGAAGGGCAAAGGCAATTAAATCCGTTTTTCACGAAAAAAAATGCAAAAGATATGCCCAAACTTACCCGTTTTCTCTAATTGCCGTGCCAGTTGCCCGTTTGCTATCGCGAACCGCCAAAAAACTGGCCTAAATGGTCAAAAACGGCGAATTAACAGTGATTTGTCTGCTGCTATCCCTCATACGCTTAGCAGACCTATTCTTTCAGGAAAAACATTTACCAGAATGGATATTGCAGTTCCAAAAAAACCGCATTCAGCGATTATTTCTAAAAAATCGGGTGCTGGGGCTAAGAGAGGATCGAGCAGCAGGAGACATGTTGTTACCAAACCAAGCCTCATTTTTTATGCGTGAAGGCTGGCTTTCAGGTCTGCTTTTTTGCGACCTGGACGGATTACTTTCGGATGTTTTCATCTGATTTTTTACGTAAGATTTTTGGGTAAAATGCCCTAGGCGAATGACCAGGAAAGCGGCCAGATGCCCGCTCGATTCACGCGTCTGTCACGACGATGACCAGGGTATCTTACTTCGAACCGACGTCGGCGATTTTGTACAAAAACCTGCCAGAAAAAATAGGTTAAGCGATACATAATTGAGGGATTAATGGGTTAAACAGGAGCGCCAGGTGGGATTCGAACCCACGACCTTCTGGTTGGAAGCCAGACATTCTCGCCGCTGAACTACTAGCGCTAATAAGGAGAAGACACCTATGGGATGTCTCAGGAAAATGGAACAAATGGTAGGACTGTTCCAGAGGGCATTCGATGGGATTCGAACCCATATCGACCAGGGTCACAGACTGGTGCTTTACCATTAAGCTACGAATACCAGGTGCGCGAGCGGAAGGACTTGAACCTCCATCTAACAGATTTGGAGTCTGTCGCTTTGCCAATTAAGCTACCCTCGCAGGGAATGATCTCTATTTCGCGGCTGTTACAGCGCCATTTCATTACTTCTCTCGCTGCGTCCAGGGGCGAAATACATATCAACCGTAGTCCCGAGGGGATTCGAACCCCTTTCTCCACCTTGAAAGAGTGGTGTCCTGGCCGGTTAGACGACGGGACCAGATCGGTAGCATCGGTAGGATTCGAATACTGACGCTTGCGGTCAGCATCCTGATAATTTTTCGGAGAAAAATTCGTCAGGACCTACATCCTTCTGTTGATGAGACAGTTGCTCAGCCGTTGAGCTACGATGCTAAGGGTGGACACCGTGGGAATCGAACCCACCACAGATGGCTTGCAAAGCCGTCTCGCCAAAGCCTTGGTACATGGGTGCCCGGAAGTAGACCTGGTAGGGTTCGAACCTACGACCTTCTGGATGTAAGCCAGATGCTCTCCCAACTGAGCTACAGATCTTTAACATTGACATGAGAGAACCCAGTAGGATTCGAACCTACATCTGACTGGGTCGAAACCAGCCGCTTTTCCATTTAAGCTACGGGTCCGGAATAGAGAGTCCAGGGAGGGAATCGAACCCTCCTGACGGGTTTTGCAGACCTGTCTTTTTGCCATTTACCCGGACTAAAGTGAACCCGGCAGGAATCGAACCTGCGACCTTCAGCATATCAGACTGGTGCTCTGCCGACTGAGCTACGAGTTCAGGAAGCGGGACCGGAGTCCCTGCTTTCAAGGTTGTGTGGTGGTGGGACCGAAAGGACTCGAACCTCTATCTCCAGGTCTTCAATCTGGCGCTCTTACCGTATAAGCTACAGTCCCATTGGGTGATTCATAAAGTACCCGAAGAGGGATTCGAACCCTCACTTGTCCGGATTTTAAGTCCGGTGCGTCTGCCGCTTGCGCCATTCGGGTGAAAGGCTGGTACCTGGAGAGGGACTCGAACCCCCACCCCCGGAGTCTAAGTCCGGTGCGTCTGCCAGTTGCGCCATCCAGGTAGATGTTTAGGATGCCGGCGGCAGTCCAGGGACCGCCGCCTCTAAAGTGGCTCCTTGTAGGGAATCAGAAAGCGGACCTATGGATACTTCGTGCCCATATCCTGTCTCTCGTCCTTTCCATTCCCGGATACTTTCGGGTAAGCCCGGAGGGATTCGAACCCCCGACCCGCTGATTAAAAGTCAGCTGCTCTTCGCGCCTGAGCTACGGGCTTAGTTAGATGATTACCTCCTTTCTTAAGATGAAACCTATTGTTCGTAGGGGTGGAAGGATTTGAACCTCCTCAGCGTGATGCAACGGATTTATCCCGATTTATCGGGACTCCGGCTCTCCCATTCCGGCGCACCCCCAGGCATTAATTGATCAGCACCAGTTCCGAATTCTTCATGGCTTGCCGGATGTAGCGCATGAAAAGCAGCGCTTTATCCTCGGCTAGAAAAACCCCATCACCTACATCCGCGACGGGAACCGGAAACTGCCAGGTTTGATCATCATAAGGTAGATGGTAAAACAAATGACCTTTCCGATAGTGTGAAAAATACACCCTGCGGTCCTTGACCAGGTCTTTTAGACTGGGTGTTACGATATGCGTCATAACAAAATGATTTAAGCGCCTTCGAAAGGATTTGAACCTTTAACCCACTGCTTAATCCCGATGTATCGGGACGCTACCCTTGAGCTACAAAGGCGGGAGAGGAAGGCAGAGGACTCGAACCCCATCCTCCGGACAGGAGAAACCTAGTTTTCAAGACTAGTCGCCGCACCACTGCAGCTGCTTTACCTTCCCTTTCATCTCTGGCAGAGGGCAGAGGACTCGAACCTCGTCCTCCCATGGGAGAAACCTGGTTTAGCAAACCAGTCGCTGCACCTTGCAGCTGCTTTACCCCCTCTGTGGCCTGTTTTCACAGGCATTTGTCTAGACAGATGGACTCGAACCACCATCTTCCAGTTTCCAAAACTGGCGCTTTGCCATTAAGCTACATCTAGATCTGTGAGTCTGAGGCATCGCCTCAATGACTCTTTGTGCCCAATTCCGTACGTCAAAAAACATTACCTGAAACGATTCCAGGCAGGAAGCAAGGCTTCCTCAGTCTCCTCCGTTGAGGATGACCTGGCGAGCGCTGCGGGAATTGAACCCGCGACCTATTGCTTGACAAGCAATGATTCTACCACTGAACTAAGCGCCCGAAAAAACCAGGAGGCCTTTCGCCTCCCGGCGCTGTTACACCCCTCAATGTGTAAGTCTTTATCTCTTTTCCGGTAGCGGTTTATAGGCTGGTTTTGCCCAAAACTTATCCGGCTCGATTTATCATTTTTTTCATCTTTCGTACCCAAAAATCCTTTTCGCACATAGCTTTCCCATCTCGCTTCGGTTAATAAACCAGCGACTGAGTAGGTCTCGTTATGTCTGGGACAGATCTCTCCTGATGCAAAAGCAATTTTTTGCAGCGGATCTGAAAAATCTCACTTGAGAGGGGAAACATCTGAGAAAAGGCTATAGTTTCCCAGGCTATTTTGGGTAAAGAATCCAATTTAACTGATTCAAAACCAAATAGTTAACTGCTTCCGATTTACAAGTACGTCCCCAAGGGGTACAAAAAAACCCGAATCGTTTACGATTCGGGCGCGCCATTGATTGTATCACAATCAGACATCAATTATGCCAATTGGCACGCCCTAGTTTCTCTGCATCATCCTCCATGCGCAACCCCTGTTTGCGACTGGGGGCGACGTTAAAGAAATGATATGTTGAATTGCAGAGAATCATTTGATGAAATAATAAAAGTTTGATTTGTCTTTAGATACTGGATATGATGCAATTGGGTTTCAAGAAAAAACGCGAACGGTTGTTAGGATTGCGCGAACTGCCTCTTTGAATGTGCGAACGGTTATTTTCACAGTGCGAACGGTTTTTATCGATTTTACTATAAGTATTCCCTGTCTGAACCATTCAAATGATAGGCTATCTGCCTCATTCTCAGGGACCGAGAAGCTTATCAAGGGAATTGCTTATCTTTTGTCCTTCCAAAAAAGGCCCATGGCAGATAATAAACTCATTTCACAAGATCCAACCATCAGATTTGGAAAGGCTTGTCTGAATGGTACCCGGATCGCTGTTACCGATGTAAAAACCTGGTTAAGCCAGGGCTTGCGTCCGGAAGAGATTATGGCTGACTTTCCAGCCCTCAAAGCTGAGCACATCCAGGCTTGTCTGCAGTTCCAAGAGAACTAATTCCTATGAAACTCCTCTTCGACGAAAATATCTCATACCGCATCCTTCCCCCCCTATCCAATTATTTCATGTATGTAGCTTCGGCTTCTTCTTTTCCAGCCATCAGGACGGACGAACAGTTGTGGGCATTTGCGAAGGAGAAACAATTTACTTTGGTGACCCATGATCAGGAATTTGAAACCTGGGCTCAGACCAGAAAGGAAGGTCCCAAAGTAGTTTTCTTGGCTTTTCATCCCCTCGCACCTGATGCCCTGGTAGAAAAACTAGCCGCCGCCCAAGCTCAGTTGCAAGCCTTCGCGGTAGATTCTGAAGCAAAAGTAATTACCCTAAGCTGAGGGAGGATTCATTTTCCTTTTGCCGCAGGGCTTTGTAGTTTCAGGGTTTAAAATAGGCCATGGCATCTTTCAGAGTTGGACAAAGAGTACGCTTGCTCCATGATTCCGGAGAAGGGGTGATTACTGCCCTCATTGATAAAAACCACGTCGAGGTAGACATGGGAGACGACTTCCCTATGGACATGCACGTGGACGAAATCATCCCCGTAGACCGGACCGAAAGTAAGTATCTGGGGGAAACGCCCAAAGAAGAAGTGGTACAGACTGCTCAAAAGCTAGGCCCTGCCATTTTGGAAGTCAGCCTGGTAGTAACCCCGGAAGGAGAATCCAGCTACAACCTTCATCTGATCAATCCAGAACCGGTGGAGATGCTTTTTGTCTGCTACCTCAAAGCAGCGAAAAAATACCACGGCCTGGCCAAAGGCATCCTGCCTCACGCAGGCATGCACTTGCTAGGCACCCTGGAAGAAAGGGAAGTAGGAAAGATTCAAGGTTTTTATGTCCAGCTCATTTCTTTTAAAGCCGGACAAGGGCATCCTCATGCCCCTTTTATCCGGGATTTCCCCTGGCGAAAAAACCAGCTTAACAGCCCAAGCCGCTACCTGCCTTCCCTCGACCGAAGAGGTTGGGTCTTTTCTCTACGGGAGGATCCGCAGGAAATCGATGTCAAAGCCATCCCTGAACATGAGATTATTCGGGTCAAAAAAGCGGAGAAGCCGAAAGTAAAACCCATTCTGGAAGTTGACCTCCACATTGAAAAGTTGGTAAAAAATCCGCACGAATTGAGCGCCACGGAAATGCTGAACATCCAACTGAAGAAAGTGGAGCAGACCCTGGCAGAAGCCCTGGAAATGGAAGCTGAGAAAATCATCTTCATTCATGGGATTGGGGTGGGTACCTTGAAAAAAGCGGTACATGAAAAGTTAAAAAACGATCCACATGTAAAGGATTATACCCAGGCCTCCCCCGCTCGCTATGGCAATGGGGCCACCGAAGCAACCCTTCAATAGGGTAAAAATTTCGCTCCTTCGTCATATTACCCCGCCTTTTGTATTCGGGCTGCGTTTTTCTTTTTAGGTAACCATTAATCGAAAAACCATGAAACCCATCACCGCGGTCATCCTCTTAGGATTGGCCTGTAGTATTCTGCCGCTTCAGGCTCAATTGCCGGAATCCGTGCATATCTTCTCTACCCGTAGCCAACAGAATCCCGCCTTTACCGGTATTTCCGGCCTTTCCAGGCTCACCTTCAATACACGCCAGCAATGGGCAAACCGACCTGACGGCAGCCCCTTTGATGAGCAAATAGCTTTTGAGCAGGGCTTTGGAGATACCACTTATCATCAGGGGTGGGGAATATATGTAGCGGATGATCTGATCCGTGATCCCCTGAATAGTAAGTTGGTCACCCGTTTGAGTTACGCACGTGAGCTGTTGAAAAGAGATGATCACCATCTTAGAATCGGCCTGGCCGCGGGCTTTCAGCAGTATCGGGATGCTGCGCTTATTTTTCCCGACCAAATCAATCCTATTTCCGGTTTTGACTCTACCACCACCGAAATAGAAACCCTGCCAGACCTGGATATCGGGCTGCTTTACTACCAGCAATTTGGCTTCATTTCTCTTAGCTACCGGCGGTTATTTAATGGGAGATATAATCTCGAGCTTACCCCAGGAAGTGAGGTAGTTTCAGATACCAGAGCTATACATTTCGTGGCAGGAGGAAAGATTGAAGTCCTATCTTGGGGAGCATGGGGGGGACAAAAGCAAAGCCTCAGCTTTTTTCCGCTGGTGGGAGGTCTTTGGCAAGGTCAGGGAGATCCCCAGCCCTATCTCGGCCTGCAAGCTCAGATAGCTCCCCTCAGCCTGGGTTGGATTTTTCGAGGAGATAAGTTGCATGCCTTCCTGCTCGGTCTTTCGGCAGGTCCGGTATCACTGGCCTATTCATACGAAAACTACCTGGTACCCGCTGGTCCTATGCCCTTAGGCCCATCGCATGAAATCTCCCTCATTCTCCAAAGTGGGTGGGGAAAGAAAGTAGCCAGAGCCTTACCCTTTCCTACTTTTTGAGCAAGTCCGATGTAATGCGAAAGTTTATTTCCATTTTTCCAATAAGCCGACAATCCTGATATTTGAAGAAAACTCGCTTTTTATATGAATACCATCTGGATCAGTCTTATTAGTCTCTGTACACTCGGTTTATGGCCATCGGCCCCAGCCCAGGCTCCCACTTCCTCCCCCGTGAATAACATCATCAAAGGGGTACCCAAGGATCTCAGTCAGCAAACCTTGCTGATCCCTCGTTTTGAATTCCTGGATGTGGAGAATGCGGCTCCCGGCGAAAGGAGGGACTTTATCGTGCGTTACAACAAAGCCGCGAAGAAGTCGAACACTTCTTTGAATGAGGCCGTGATGAAAAACTATCCCTTTGAATATAAGCTGATCAATCTCCAGCATGTACAGGCCTTAAAAGAAGAAGGCTACCGCTATTATATGGACATGGTGCTCATGCCTAAACAAATGGATGAGGTGAAAGTAGAAGCGATGATTCCTACTTATGAGAAGTATGAATCCGCTTCCAGGATGTATCGGAATAAAAACACCATGTGGCATTATTATTTTTACATCCGGGACCTGGAAACCAATGATGCCTACATTACCTCTAAGCTCGGTGGTAACTGGGACGTGTACCGAGGCATCGGGAAGTTTATGCGGCAGGTAAAAAAAGACGCGGTCAGCGGAAAATAAATCATCACTTATCAGCAAAAGGAAAGCCGGACTGCAAGCAGTCCGGCTTATTTTATTGATGCTTTGTCTTCTTATTTCTTCAGGGTAAGCTCCAGGGCTTTCAAGGGGTTGATGACCCGTCCGACCTTAGGCGTATCTCTTACGTCCATGCCTGACTTGTGGAGAATGTTATAAATCTCCTTATTGGTCAGTCCAGGTTTGTAAGACTTCATGATGCCTACCAAGCCGGCTACAATAGGCGTAGCCATGGAAGTACCACTGTAAGGCACATACTTGCTGCCAGGCACGGTAGAAAGGATATTCACACCCGGAGCAGCAATGGGCTGCTTCAGCTTGGTATTCGTATTAGAGAAACTAGCTTTATTCAGGTTTTCATCTACGGCAGATACCACAATCACTCCAGGAATATTGGCGGGAGAGTAGCGACGGGCATCATCATTGCTGTTACCAGCGGCTACGATCACGGTAGCGCCTAATTTAACCGCGTATTTGATGGCGTCTTTCTGCGCTTTGGGCGGGAAGGGAGAGAAACCTCCCAAAGACATGGAAATCACGTCAGCACCGCCTTCTGCGGCATCAATGATGGCCTTGGCCACCCGACGATCCGTACCGCGTCCGTTGTCATCCAAGGCAGGATAACCAGAAAGCGCGATGTGGCGGCCTTCCCAGTTAAGAGATCCTACGCCAATGCCATTATTGGTGATGGCACCGACCAGTCCGGCACAGTGGGTCCCGTGGCTGTGTTTGTCATAATCTCCGTCTCCCCCACTCTCTTCATAAGTAGAGTTAAGGTCTTCGTGATCTTTATCAACTCCGGTATCAACGACCGCTACTTTAATTTTTTTGGCAGGTTTGTGATGCTGGAGAAACTCAAATACCTGGTTGTATTCAATCGCCTTGGCGTACCACTGCCCATTGAGCTGTGGATCGTTAGCGATGAATTGCCCAGGGGGAGTTTTTAATTCTCCGGCGATAGGCTCTTCCAACTTAACGGGTCGGTTAGGAGCCAGTTGATCTACGTTTTCTACATCGCTTCTCAGTTCCGCAGAAAGTAAATCACGCTGAGCAGAGTCAACGTACACGACATAATATTGAGCGAGGTCTACACTTTCACTCATATCTACCTGCGGGAAAGCTTTTTCGGCTACCGCATCATATTTTTTCAAAATGCCTTCAATTTCCGACAATTCATCATCGGCCCCCAGTTCTACCAACAGCTGCACGGTAGCAGGGTCTTCTTTACTGGTAGAAGCGGTCAGCCCATTATAGGCCATAGAAAGCAGGTAAACGCCTCCTCCCAGGAAGGTAGCCAGGAGGCCCGGCACCCAAAATAATTTTGCCTGCGCTCTACGCAAGGCCAGATAAACAGAGGCTAAGGTCATCCCCACCCCAAAATCCAACAACAAATGACCTACCCGCTCAAACATATTGGCGGCAGGATATACCATTTGAAATCCGATGGCGACCAGGATCAATAAGAAAGCAGGCAGCGGATTAAAACGCTCCTTCTTTGCTCGCTTCACGATTCCGTGGCCAAAAACCAAAAAGGCTAAGAGAACAAGCCCGATTCCAATGAAATGATAAGTCAGCATATCACTTTTCCTCTAAATGAAAAAAACAGCCAAACCTGAAGGGTTTGCTGCTTATGCACTGAGTTCTTTTATATTATTAATCTTCACATCTCTGCCCCACATAAACAATGAAAAGCCCTGTGAGGGGGATACCTTCGCTTCTATGCGTTGTCCTTCCTTCCTGTATTGAGCAGGAAGACCGTCTACGGGTTGATATTTCTGTCCGTCATCGCCTTCGATGCCCCAAAATCCCCCGGAGATATCCACATAGGTTACGGTACCAGTTACTTTCATACAGTTCTTTTAGCAATTATCCTCTTAAGGTACGCAGAAAATGCCTATCTGTTTCACCTTACTGCTCCTCTCTTTCCTTCCATTTGGGTTTATCCAGTAAGGAATCCAGCAAATACGCCCGCTTCAGGTCCTCCTTTGTGGAAAAACCGAGGAGCGATTTTCGCATTTTTCGCTGGCTTTTCTGTAAATTTCGCCCCTTCTCTAACTCTTCGATGAGACTGGATACGCTGTCTTCCTGCTGTGCATGGCTCCCAGGCAAAAACAATCCCTCCTCTTTTGGAGGTGGCGCCTGACGCTGGCTCCGCTGTACCCGGACGCTGGCCGCATTGCGAACGCCCAGTCTATAATTGAGCAGATAGCGAAGGATCATAAAGCTAAACAGCCCTAAGAGAAAGCAGGTTCCGCCGACAAGTAAATAGGTTGCGAACGTATGCATAGCAGTAAGATAAAGGGAGGATTCCAACTATGCAATTGACCAGTCTGGAAATATACGGCTTCAAGAGTTTTGCCGAACGTACCAAATTCGTATTTGACGAGGGAATTACCGGGATTGTAGGTCCGAATGGATGTGGAAAATCCAATATCGTGGATTCCATTAAATGGGTGTTAGGGGAGCAAAAAACCCGAAACCTTCGCTCGGACAAAATGGAGAACATCATCTTCAATGGTACCAGGGCCAAGAAAAAGTCTAACCTTGCTGAAGTATCACTCACCTTTGAAAACACCAAAAACCTCCTGCCTACGGAGTATAGCTCAGTCAAAATCACCCGTAAGCTCTACCGCAGCGGCGACAGTGAATATCAGCTCAACGGAGTCACCTGCCGCCTCAAAGACATCCAGAACCTTTTCATGGATACCGGCATCAGCTCTGATTCCTATGCCATCATTGAGCTGGGCATGGTGGATGAAATTCTCACCAACAAAAACAACGAGCGACGCAAATTCATTGAAGAAGCAGCCGGAATTTCTAAGTATAAAATCCGCAAGCGGCAAACCCTAAATCGCCTCAAGGACACAGACGCAGACCTGGAGCGGGTTGAGGACCTGTTGTTTGAAATTGAAAAAAACCTCAAGTCCCTCGAAAAGCAGGCGCGGAGAACCCAGCGGTATTTTGAGATGAAGGAGCAGTACAAAATTATCTCTTCGCAGTACGCCTTCCTCACCCTGCGCAACATCCGGGAAAAACAGCGACAGATCCAGGTGCTGGAGTCCAGCCTGGCCGATCAGCTTACCGCCGCCCAGGCCGCTTCTGCCCAACGCGAAGCCCGTCTGGCCGAATTGAAAAAGGAACTGCTCGACCACGAAAGAGATTTATCCGGAGCGCAAACCGACCTCAATGAGTTTAGTCGTAAGATTCAGTCGGTGGAAACCGAAAAGTCGATTAAAAACGAGCGCCTCAAATTTCTCCAGCAGCGGGAAATCGCCATCCAGAATCAAATGGAGACGGAGAAAACGCAGCTGGGCCGAAATGAAATCGGCTTGAGTGAGCTGAAGGTGCGACAAAATACCCTCATGGAAGACCTGACCCGTCAGGAGCGCCATGAAGACCAGCTCAAAACCGAACTGGAACAGCTTCGCAAGCAGAACCAAGAGTTGGTCCAAATCAGCGAATCCAGCAACGAACAGCATCGATTGGCTGAACAGGAAGTGCAGGGATTGGTGCGGGAAAAAGAAATCAAGCGCGTTCAAATCGAAAGCCTCGAAGGGGAATTGGCCCGGGCAGAGGAAGACAAAAGCCGCCGCTCCGAAGACATCGGCGCTTTTGCCCAAAAAGCCCAGGAATTGGATGAGCAAGCCCAGACCCTGGAGAAAGAGGTACGGGACCTAGGCGCCAAGCGAGATAAGCACCTGGTGGACATAGATACTACCGAAAAAATCGCGGCCCAGCTCAAAGATCAGGTGTATAAAACCAACCGTCTGCTGGATGCCAAGCAAAATGAATTTAACCTCACTAAGAGCCTGGTAGAGAACCTGGAAGGCTTCCCTGCTTCGGTAAAATTCCTCAAGAAAAACGCCAAGTGGATCAAAGATGCGCCCCTGGTCTCAGATGTATTTTCCGTACCGGATGAGTTTAAGGTAGCTTTTGAGAATTTCTTAGAGCCCTACCTGAGCTACTATGTGGTGCGGACGCGTCAGGATGCCATTTTATCGGTCCATATGCTGGCCGACTCCTCTAAGGGTCGCGCCAACTTCTTCGTGTTGGAAGAACTGGCCCACTATCAGCCTCGTTCGCCCATTCTCTTTACCCAGGCGCAGCGAGCCCTCGATTTGGTGGAGTTTGGGGATGAGTACAAAAAGCTGGCAGCTTTCCTCCTGGACAAGGTCTATGTCGTGAATCAGGAAAGTGAAATTCCTGATGATGTGCCCGAGGATTCTGTATTTGTGGTGCGAGCTGGTAACGTAAGCCGGGGCCGCTACACTCTGAGCGGAGGTTCCCTGGGATTATTTGAAGGAAAAAGGCTGGGTCGGGCCAAGAACCTGGAAAAGCTGGAAAAAGATATAGCTAAGCTGCAAAAACAGCTGACGCAAGAAAAAGTCAAGCTGGACGAAGCCAACCGTAAGCTGGAAACCCTCAAAAGGGTGGATTACGGAGAGCAGTTGGAACCCGTCCAAAAGCAGCTGGTAGAGAAACAACGTGATCTCTCGGTCCTGCAATCAAGGGAAAAAGAGCACAGCGAATTTATCAACCGGGTAGGCCAGCGCACCGAAAACTTGGTCCAGGAAGTAGAAACCCTTCGTAAAGGTCTGGCTGAGCTAGACCCTCAGATCAAGCTGCAACAGGAAAGCCTGCTGCAGATGGGGAGTCAGTTGGAGCAAAAGCGGATGGAAGCCCAGGAAAGTTCCCAAACCGTGAGCCAGAAAAGCCAGGCCTACAACCAGGAACATATCAAGCTCATCCACCTCAAGAACCAGGCAGAAAACCTGGAGCGGGAAATCGGTGCTAAAAATGACGCCATCCGCTTATTTGGGGAGAAAAACGAGCAATTCCGGGCAGAACTGGG
The DNA here is from genome assembly GCA_038527215.1 of Bacteroidota bacterium. Classification (GTDB taxonomy): domain Bacteria; phylum Bacteroidota; class Bacteroidia; order J057; family J057; genus JAWPMV01. Next base: position 131,662 of record JBCBGC010000001.1, on the reverse strand, counting down.
TCAGGTACGCAAGGACACTGAGGAGATCATCAACTCCAACCTTCAGAATGATGAGGTGATGGTCCAGATGTACACCCAGAAGAAGGAAAAAGAAAACCGGGTACACTTGCTGGAAGAGAAGGTCAGCATGACCAAAAACAGCATTTTCCAGGTGGAAGACTCCCTGACCGGAGAGCGTAAGCAACGCGATGAAATCCTGCACCAGCAGCAGCAACTTAAGGAAAATGCCGTGGAAATCCGGATTGAAATGAACGGCCTGCGGGAGCGGATGTCGGTAGAGTTCCAGGTGGACCTTAGCAACATGGAGGAGGAAGGCCTTTTTGATAAAGACATCGATAAGTACGATGTGCAAAAAATCGAGGAGCAGATGGTGAAGCTGCGGGCCCGCGTGCAAACCTTTGGAGAGATCAACCCCATGGCGGTAGAAGCCTATAACGAAATGAAGGAGCGTTACGACTTCATCATGGGCCAGAAAGAGGATTTAGAAAACGCCAAGAAATCTCTCCTCGATACCATTGCGGAAATTGACACCAACGCCAAAGAGAAGTTCATGGAGACCTTTGTGGCGGTGCGAGAAAACTTCCAGATGGTCTACCGTAGACTTTTCTACGAAGACGATACCTGCGACCTGATCCTGCTGGATGATGAGAATCCCCTGGAATCAGAAATCTCCATCATCGCCCGCCCTAAAGGTAAGCGCCCACAGACCATCAAGCAGCTCTCCGGTGGGGAAAAAACCCTCACCGCGGTAGCCTTGCTGTTTTCGCTTTACCTTATCAAACCGGCCCCTTTCTGTATTTTCGATGAGGTTGACGCCCCACTGGACGACGCCAACATCGATAAGTTTAACAACATCATTCGGGAGTTTTCTACCAACTCTCAGTTCTTGATCGTAACCCACAACAAGCGGACCATGGCCGCCACCAACGTAATTTATGGCGTAACCATGGAAAATATGGGGGTATCCCGCATCCTACCCGTCGATCTCAACGCGTTGAATTTGAACTAGTAACACTGGCTTCTAGCCGGTCACTACCCCTGGCATTGGCTACCAGCCAATGTTACGGGTGGTAAACTGGTGATGAAGGTCTGACCGGCTGGTAGCCGGTCGGGAAGGTGGTGACCGGCTGGAAGCCAGTGTTACGGGTGATGCGGGCAGATTGCCAGTGTGCCGGGCTGATTGCCCACGTAGCCGCAGCTTGCAGCTGCGGCAGAAGGTCTGACCGGCTGGAAGCCGGTCGTGAAGGTGATGACCGGCTGGAAGCCAGTGTTACGGGTGATGCGGGCTGATCGCCGGTGTGCCGGGCTGATTGCCCACGTAGCCGCAGCTTGCAGCTGCGGCGGAAGCACCCTTTCAAGACCGAAAAGGTATCTCAAGATAAGCCTGCGCCATAGCCGGAATATCCCTATATTGGGGAAAGGAATTCCTTCCTTTGTCAAGCTGATGCCATGCGCCCGGTCATTCTATTTCTGCTAGTATCCACTTCCTCTCTTTTTGCCCAAAGTCAGCTCTTCTGGCAGGTAGGCTATTATGGGAACAACCTCTGGAATCCGGGGGTGGTCCTCAATGTAGAAACCGCATTGGGCCAAACACCTTCCTATTTCCTGCAAGGAAAAATCGGGGGGTTCTGGGACCCGGGACATTATCCGCATTTTTTTCTCCAGATGGGCACGGCGAGTAGATTTAAGTTTGGCAAAAGAGGCCTCATGGAACTCGGCCTGCATCCGCTTTCTATTCTCAATACCTTTCTGCCTGAGACCTATCAACTAGATGAAGACTTGGGCTTGCAATTCCTGGGTCCTAGTGGACGCGCCTATTTGGCACCTTCCGCCTCTATCGGGTTTGGGAAAAAAGCCAGCAAAATCCTCCTCCCGCCCTGGATCATCCGGGTACATGTGATGACCCTATTCCCTTTTAATACGGGTGTCATGCCCCTCCTCAATATTGAAGTCGCTTTTAAACTTTGATCGGCCCATGAATGCCCGTTTTCTTTTTCTTGTATGTTGTTCCTTGATGCTGGCCTGTCAGCCGATGGATTTATCCCGCTTAAAAGAACGGATCACCATTCGACGTGCCGGGGCAGACATGCCTGCCTACATCCACGGCAATGGCAGTGAAGGTACCTTTTTAATCGTGCTGCATGGGGCAGGCAGTTTTGGGTTAGCTTTTCGGGAAGGGATTTTTAAAGACCACCTGGAAGAAGACTATGCCGTGGTCTACTTCGATCAAAGGGGGCAAGGCATGGCCCAGGGAAACTATGAGGAGCCTGATCCCAATGATCCGGACGCGCCCCACCTGGTAGACGAAATGGCCCTGGACATCATGGCGCTGGCCTGGGCGCTAGAAGAAAAATTCGGCGAAGACATCGATATCTTTTTGTTGGGTCACAGCTTCGGAGGCTTGCTGGGGACCCGGATCGTATCGGACCCGGTATATGCTCCCACCTTCACCGGTTGGATCAATGTGGCCGGGCTACACAACCTGGCGATCGCAGACTCGGCGCGCGCAGTGGAAATGACCACCATAGCCGAGGAGGAAATTGCCCTGGATCATCGCACGCGGGACTGGCAGGCCCTGGCAGACAAAATCAATGCGCTGGAGGCTAGCGATGAAAATTATCATTGGGACATCCTGGACTGTGCCCGCACCGCTACCCGCTACGCCAAAGAAGAAGGCCTCACCTCTGCTGAGCAGGTTTCCTCCGCCTTGATCTGGGAAACTTTTTTCAATAATAATCCTATCAACTGGAAGGTATCCGACCACTTCCAGCATCCCGTGGATGTAGCCCGGGAGAGTCAGTATAGCCTTTCTGCGGTTTTGTCCAACATACAGCTTCCGACTTTGTTATTATATGGAAAATATGATTTCAGCGTTCCCTTGATATTTGGAAGGGAAAACCTCAACCTGATTGGGAGTCAGGAAAAAGCCCTGGTGATTCTGGAAAAGTCCGCTCACCATCCTTTTCTTTCCCAACCTGAGGAAGTATTGCAGGAAATCAGCAGCTTCATTGAGCTTTATCGATAAAGCCCGGCATAAGTAGGCGGGAACACATGGATACATCACAGTTGATCGAGGCGGGTCTGGATTGGTATGCCGGACGAGATTGGGAAGCCTATCCTTTCCAAGTGGAGATGATGGAAGCCTTTTTGGCGGGTAAGTCCGGCTTGCTCAACGCTCCCACCGGAAGCGGTAAAACCTATGCACTGTGGATTCCGGTCCTGTTGGATTTTGTCCGTCGTCATCCCACCGATTACAAAGAGAAAAAAAAGCAGGGCCTTCAAGTGCTCTGGATAACCCCCCTTCGGGCACTGGCTAAGGATATCCGTCAGGCCCAGGAAGAAGCCTGTGAGGAGTTTGAGCTGGACTGGCGGGTAGAAACCCGCACCGGCGATACCCCCTCTTCCCTCCGGGAAAAGCAGAAAAAGCAAATGCCGGAATGTCTGGTCACCACCCCGGAATCCCTCCACGTCATGATAGCCAATGGCCGCCATCCTGACTGGTTTGCCGACGTGCAAACCATCATTGTAGATGAGTGGCATGAATTGATCGGGAGCAAAAGAGGCGTACAGGTAGAACTGGCCATCGCCCGCTTACGTCAATTCAATCCCGAGCTGAAGATTTGGGGCATCTCTGCCACCATTGGTAATATGGAAGAGGCCCTGGAAGTACTGCTGGGGAATGAGATACCGGCCGAAAAGCAGGCCATGGTAAGGGCCGACATCCGCAAGGAGATCGAAGTGGAAAGCATTTTACCCACCACCATCGAGAAGTTTCCCTGGTCAGGTCATTTGGGGACCAATATGGTCGAGCAAGTCCTGCCCATTCTGGAGCGCAGCCGTTCTTCCCTGATCTTCACCAATACCCGCGCTCAATGCGAACTCTGGTATCGCGCCTTGCTGGAAGCAGATCCTTCTTTGGCCGGGCTGATGGCCATGCATCACGGCTCCATCGATAAAGACATGCGCAACTGGGTGGAGCAAGCGCTACATCAGGACCAACTCAAAGTAGTGGTCTGTACTTCATCGCTGGACCTGGGGGTGGATTTCAGGCCGGTGGAAACCGTCTTTCAAGTAGGCGGACCCAAAGGCGTGGCCCGCTTTATCCAACGGGCCGGAAGAAGTGGGCACAGACCGGGAGCCGTCAGCAAAATCTATTTTGTGCCTACCCATTCCCTGGAACTGATCGAAGCGGCTGCTTTGCGGGAAGCGGTAAACCTGGGCGTAATTGAAGCCCGGGTGCCGGTGACTGAAGCCTGGGATGTGCTGTTGCAGTATCTTATGAGCCGGGCGGTAGCCGGAGGCTTTTATCCCGAGCAGGTGTATGAAGAAGTCCAGCAATGCTATGCCTATCAGGCCCTGACGCCTAAGATTTTTCGGTGGATGCTCCGCTTTCTCACCACCGGCGGCAAATCACTCATGGCTTATGAAGAGTACAAAAAGCTGGTGATCGACGAAGAAGGAAAATATGTGGTCGCCCATAAAAGCGTGGCCACCCAACATCGGCTTTCTATCGGAACCATCGTGGGCGATATGAGCATCACAGTTAAGTACCTGCGCGGAGGCAGGATAGGGACCGTAGAGGAGACCTTCATTTCCCAGCTCAAAGCGGGGGATACTTTCTGGTTTGCGGGCAAGTCCCTGGAGCTGATCCGTATTCGAGGTATGGAAGCCCTGGTCAAGAAGAGCAAAAGCAAAAAAGGCAAGGTGCCCCGCTGGATGGGGGCTCGCATTCCCTTAAGTTCGCAAATGGCGGAGCTGCTGCGGGAAAAAATGGATGCTTTTACGCAGGGAGATTATAGCGATCCCGAGATCAAAAAGCTGATTCCTCTGTTTGAATTGCAAAATCGCTGGTCTACCGTTCCTTCCGTGGGCGAATGCCTGATAGAATCCATCCATTCGAACGAGGGACACCATTTGTTCTTCTATCCCTTTGAAGGCCGGGTGGTCCACGAAATTCTGGCTACGCTTCTGGCCTGGCGCATTTCGCAACTCACGCCCATTACCTTTTCAATTGCCATGAATGATTATGGCTTTGAGTTGCTTTCTGATGCAGAAATCCCCTTCGAAGAAGCCATAGAGGCGGGCCTTTTTTCTACCGAAGACCTGGAATCAGATATCACCCGGAGCATCAATGAAACCGAAATGTCGGTTCGAAAATTCCGGGAAATCTCCCGAATTTCTGGCCTGATCTTCCAGGGTTTCCCTGGCAAGACGGTCCGCAATAAGCACCTGCAAGCCTCGACCGGCCTTTTGTTCAAAGTCTTCAAAGAGTACGACCCGGAAAACCTCCTGCTCAGCCAGGCCTATCAGGAAGTCCTCCAATATCAAATAGATGCAGAACGCCTGGGTAGGGCTTTGAAGAAACTTCAGGATCAGCAGATTTGCATGACGCATCCGGAGTATTTTACCCCTTTTTGCTTCCCTATCATGGTGGACCGCAAGCGCTCTACGCTCAGCTCAGAAAAACTGATAGACCGGGTCCTGCGTATGCAGGTACAACTCGAAAGATTTGCCGGGGATTGAACCCACCTTTTATTTTATCATCATGGAACTCCATACCTCCAGGTTGCATCTACGTGAAATAAGTTGGGACCATCTGGAAGATTTTTTCTACCTCCATTCTCAACCCGAAATTGATCGCTTTAATACCCTGGGTATTCCTGCAAACCGGGGAATCACCCGGGAAGTACTCCGGCCTGCCATTGCCGCCCAACAATTAGCACCCAGAACCTACTACGCCCTCGCTATCCACCTCCAGGAATCCGGCGCTTTCATGGGAGAAATAGGCATGCGCCTAAAGGTGGCCCGCTACCAGGCCGGAGAGATCTACTATAATATATTGCCTGAATGTTGGGGGAAAGGCTACGCCACAGAAGCGGCTCATAAGTTGCTTGAATTCGGATTCCAGCAGTTACGATTACACCGCATTTCTGCAGGGGTGGCGGTTCAAAACCTGGCTTCTCAAAAGGTATTAGAAAAGTTGGGCATGAAAAAAGAAGGCCACCACCGAAAAATCCTGCCGATCCGGGGAGAATGGGTGGATAATTATAGCTATGCCATGCTGGAAGAGGATTTTTTTATACCTTAGTAGCGCCTGCCACATGCTTGTTTGAAGATGTATTAAGCCTTCAGACATGACATCCTTTCACTTACGTCCCCGCTTTAGTAGCCACTCTCCGCTATCGATCACCCAGCTATGCCAGGATTTTCAAGCCTATCTGGATCGGGCTGACGCGACCTGTAAGGGCAAGGTCCTGGAAGACTGGATCTGGTTGTCCATCCCACCAGTAGATCAACACTTTTGGTCTCCTATCTTGATGCTAAGTCTGGAAGAAGCGTCAGAAGGAACCCTCATCAAAGGTAAATACGGCCCTCGCGCTCAGGTATGGACGCTTTTCCGCCTGGGTTACCTGGTGCTGAGTTTTAGTGCTTTGTTTATATCCATCATTGGTGGGGCCAACCTGAGCCTGGACAAGCCTGCGCCTATCCTTTGGCTGCTGCCCTTATTGGCCTTGTTGGCTATCGGGCTGTATGTGGTAGGGCAAATGGGACAAAAGCTCGCGGCCGAGCAGACCTTCCAACTGCATTTTGTGGTGCAGGAAGTGCTGGACAGCCCGATTCATTTGCATTGATCGCCTCAGTTCGCTTTTTTGGAACATGGTAGAAGAATTCTTTCTGGAACAAGATACGCCTACCCGCCGGGTCATGGAATACCTCCACGCCATGTTCACCTCCCAACCCGGGGTCTATGCCCAGATTCGCTACCGGGTCCCCTTTTTCTATCGTCATTCCTGGATTTGCTACATGAACCCCCAGAAAAAAGGAGGCATGGAACTATGCTTTCTGTATGGGCAGCTACTTTCCAATGAGCAAGGTTTATTGGATAAAAAAGACCGCAAGCAAGTTTCAGGCATTACCATCTATCGAACCGAAGACATGCCAGCGGAAGCTATCCTGGAGGTTTTTCAGGAAGCCCTGATTCTGGATGAAATGATGGCAGAGCAGAAAAAGAAGCGTAAAAAAGGAAAATAGGAATTCTTCAGAGGGATCAGGCGATTAATTCATCTGTTGGATTTTCCAATAAATAAATTTCCAATATCCTCTCGCAGCCTGTATCATTAAGGCATGCGAATAATCCACCTCATTTTAGGAAAAGCCCGTTTGAACCGCATGAACGGGATCAATAAGGTAGCCCACAACCTGGCGTTGCATCAGCAGGAAATGGGGTGGAAGAGTGAGATATGGGGGATCACGGGCAGTCCGGGACGTAAGCCGACGGCTCGTGCCTATCCGCTACGGCTCTTTCAGCAGCAGCGATGGGGGTTTTTGATTGATCCTGCCTTAAAAAAAGCCCTGGAAGGCCTGAATCCCAAGACGGATCGGGTTCATATCCACGGGAGTTTCATTCCTGCTTTTTATCGGGCCAGCCGCATCCTGGCTCGCCGGGCGGTGCCCTATATCTATTGCCCGCATGGGGCGCTTAGCCCCGGTGCCCTGGAGCGAAGCGCGGCTAAGAAGCGATGGTATTTCAGACTATTCGAATCGGTAATACTGAATAAAGCTGCCTGCGTGCAGTTTTTGGGGGAAGAACAATACCGTGCCATAGATTCCTACCTGGACCTTCCCCAGAAAATCATCATTCCCAATGGTCAAAACCTGGCCGAGTTGAGCTTTGAGCCCGCTCCCCTACCCCTTCCCTATGGTCCCATATTCAGTTTTTGCGGAAGACTAGACATGGATCATAAAGGCTTGGATCTGCTGTTCGAAGGCTTTGACGCCTATGTGCAAGAAGGGGGCAAGGGGCATCTGTGGCTGATCGGAGATGGCATGGATTATCAGCATTTGGTGGAGTTAACAAAACGCCGCCAGCTCAACCATCGGATCACCTTTTGGGGAAGCCGCTTTGGTTCGGAAAAACTCAATCTGCTGCATCATAGCGACGTATTCCTTCACACCTCCCGCTATGAGGGGCTGCCTACTGCAGTTTTGGAAGCTGCTGGGCTAGGCAAGCCATGCCTGGTCAGTCGGCCTACCAACATGGGTAAAGCCCTGGAAAATGCGGGCGCAGGCTGGCTGGTTCAACCCAACCAACCAGATCACATCCTGGCTACTATGCTGGAAGTGGAGCAAAAATGGGAAGCAGGTGCCTTGGCTGACATGGGCCGGAACGCCTATGAACTGATCAAAGAACAATTCAACTGGGCATCCTTAAGCCAACAATTAATCCATAAAGCCTATGGGGGAGAATGGGTGAACGTGTAAAACATACAGGTAAGGCATTGGCCACTTTTTTCGTGGTGCTGATGATTCTCCGGATCTTTTCCTACTTCATGATCTCGGAGAATCCGACTATTACCCGGATTTTCAAGACAGGCTTGCGGGTGGCCCTGACCGGGATCAGCTTTCTGATCCTGATGCGAATCAATTCGTACAAGCACCCCACCCGTTTTGCCTATTACAACCTACTCGCCTTTGGCTTTTATGTCATGTACCTTTTTGTGGGCTTTGCTTCTTTGCTGTGGACCACCGAATTAGGTTGGTCGGCGCTGCAATTAGGGATGGCCTCCGAGTGCGTCTTTTTTGTGTGGTTTTACTGGCAGGCCTTTCTCACCTTCAATGATCAACCCCAGTTCACCCATAAAATCAAGTTTAGCTATATCCTCTGGGTAGCCATTACCTGGACCTGCATCTACTTTTTGATCGGAGCGGTGGTAGACCCGGATATGTATTTCCGGGGAACTCACGGGGGAGAGGTACAGCGCCTGGGGGGATGGATCATCAATCCCAATGAGCTAGGCATGCTGTGTGGCGTAGGAGCAGCCAGCCTTTATGTCAACATCATGGAGGAGAGCAAGGTAAGCCTCTGGATGGTGCTGGCCTGGATCATCATATTGGTATCTCTCCTCCTCACCCAGTCGCGTTCTTCGCTGATTGGCTTTGCCATCACCACCCTTTATTTCGTGATGATATCGGGCAAAATCAAGCTCATCCTCCCTACCCTGGTGGGTGGAGCTTTCGCTGCTCCGGTGGTCTTTTTCAGCATTTTTGTGAAGGAGGGAGATGTGGGGGAGGTGATGAGTATGACCGGGCGTCTCCCCTTTTGGCATGACTTGCTGGTCTATGGCTTTCAGGAACGGCCCATGACCGGGTACGGATTCATGCGCATCTGGCATTACCAGAAATTTCCCAGTATTCATGGCTTCCCAGGGTCTATGACCCACAACACCTTCCTGCAGATTCTGCTGAATCTGGGGATTACCGGCGCCATGATGGGCTTCCTGAACATGATCTTCACCTTTCGGGCGTGCGCAAGAGAACGCAATCCCCTGATCCGGCATGCTTTCATCGGCATGTTCGTGCCGGTATTTATCAACTCCCTGACTGAATTTGGAATATTTGGTGATGCCAATTACGGCATCATGTGGTGGCTGTTTCTCATCATGTTTTTTGTGGTGCGCGTCCAACCCCCTCACATACAGTATCGACCCCTTTATGCAAGTTGAACAGAGAAAAGAAAGCGAGGAGCTCTTGCACAATATATGTTGCCTGCCCCAGGCAGTGGCCGCCGGAACTTCTAGCAGGCGGTCCCTGACTCCTTTCCGTTTATCCTGGGAAGGAACCGATCAGGTAGCGGAGGATGAATTTTCCTACATTCTGAATCCAGATGGCAGCATTCGATGGTTTTTTCCAACTGATACGCCATTTCCTACTCACCTGGGATTATATAACTCGGCTCACTGGAAAGCCCGGCTATATAAATGGGGCACTCGGCAGGCCTTTCGACTCGGCCAGCAGAAGCGGCTTTTTTCCGGTCAGTTCTGGCTGAAAAACAAAGCCCAACTTCCCTTATTCCGGCTGCTATCGACCGTAGACCATGATAGCTACGCGGTCTTTACCGGTACGGCGGGAGAAAATCGTAAAAGTGTGGTCGCCCTAAGCAAGGACAGGCAGATCACGCACTTTCTAAAAATCGCCCACCAGGCCAAATCCGCCAGCCTCCTCAGGCAGGAGGCCTATACCCTGGGCGTACTGAACCAAACCTCCTGGGAGCATTGGGTACTCCCTCAGGCCAGACAATCGGCTGATCTTCCGGCCATCATCCTGACCAATATCCGACCCCGGGTCCAGCAGGACCAAAGCGTATGGTCTCGTTCGCATAGCCTGGCCTTACATGAGATGTATCATCGGTTTGCCCAGCCCAGCCGGTGGAATCGGTTGCACTGTGCGGAAGAGGTACAGGCCCATCTGGCCCATATTCTGCAAACGGAACCAAAAGATCCCAGCCTCGACAAGCATCAAATCGATCGCTTGCGGGCCCTCCTCAAAAAGCTGCACCGCAGCCTGGTCCCTGACGCAGCCCTGCATCATGCCCTGGCCCACGCGGATTTCACCCCCTGGAATATGTACCGTTCCCACCAGGGACTCCATGTCTATGACTGGGAACTCGCCCGAGAAGATCTGCCTCTGTTCTACGATTTCTTCCACTTCCATTATCAGGGAGGAGTTTTGCTTAAAAAATATCCCACGGACCGCATCCATCGGGAGATCCAGCGTGCCTTGCAACGGCCCGACATGAAACAGCTCATCCAGCACTATGGAGCAGATATCCAATTTTATCATCGGCTCTACCTGCTGTATGTGATTTCCTATTACCTAAGGATTTACCTGGATGAGCCCAAAGTGCATATGCAGGTCCACTGGTTGCTCGCGACCTGGGAAACCGCGATGGAAAACGTATTGCTTTAACGTCAACTTCAATTTTCTGCCCTATGGCAACGCTCAATATGGAACAGCCTTCCTCCACCTTACCTGCGCAAAGACAGCAGTATTTGACGGACCTGTTTCTCAAAGTAGGCCACTTGTGCTATGCCTGCCTGAAAGTATTCATTGACCAATGGGAAGACCTGCCCGAAAGCAGCGATCTGGATTTACTGGTAGAAAAAAAGGAAATCCCGGAGTGGAAGGGCTTGCTGGTCGATGCTCCTTATATCAGCCGCATCAGTTGGCAGGAAACTTCCTGTGCCTGCTATGTTCATGTGTTTTTTGAAGATGGAGGATTTTTAGAAATCGACCTCATCTTCAAGTGTAAATGGAAACAGTGGGTGTTTTTCAGACCTAAAGAAGCCATCAAGCAGGCTTTTGACCATGGAATCGGCCTCAAATCTGCGACACGAGAGGATTCCTTCCTGTACATGGCCCTTTTCTACGGATTAAATGGGCTAGGTGTACCGGAGAAATACCGCGGTATTTTTTCCACCCTAAACAAGATTGAGCAGTCCCAACTTCAGGAACAGGTAGAGAAACGCTACCAAATCAAGCTGGCCTCTCCAGAAGCCTTGTTGGACCTTTCCACTTATAAAGGTGAAATCCTTGACCAGCTATCTCGCTGGAAAGAGAATCGCGGCATGCGACGACTCGGAAACCGCTGGAGCTATTATCGGGATGCCTTCCGCCGACGTAAACCTACGCTAACCTTTTCCGGGGTGGATGGCGCAGGCAAGTCGACGATTTTGTATAAAACCAAGGAACTCCTGGAAACTAAATACCGCCTCAATGTGCGGGTCCTGCGCCAGCGCCCGTCCCTGCTCCCGATTTTGAGCAGCTATAAATATGGGAAAGCAGAAGCCGAGGTTAGGGCGGCCCGGACTCTGCCTAGACAAGGCACCAATAAGAGTACTTTTTCTTCCCTGCTGCGCTTTCTGTACTACTACCTCGACTACTTTTTCGGGCAATGGTGGATTGAGTGGACAGTCAACCGCCGGGGGACGCTGCTCTTATACGACCGCTACTATTTTGACTATGTGGCCGATAGCAAACGGGCCAACATCATCCTGCCCCGCTGGTTTATGCGGGCGTTGTTCGCCGGGGTCTTCAAACCAGAAATCAACATCGTACTGTACGCCTCGCCAGAAATCATTCTGGCTCGCAAGAAAGAATTATCAGCCGCTGATATCCTGACCTTAACCCAGGCCTATCAGGATCTTTTTGTCCGCCTCACCCAAAAATATCCGAAAAAACGCTTCCTCCTGATCAAAAACATCGAATTGGAGGATACCATGCACCAGATTGAGCAGAGCCTGAGGGAGATAATTTAATACCGAACATGATCAAACGTCTCATGACGGCTTTTGCCCGTCGAAAAAATCCTGACTTCCAACTTGATCCTGCCCTGAGTGGAGCGGCCATGCTCAGCTTTGCCTGGGGTAGACTCTGGTGGTTTATCCGAGGGAAGAAATTGTGGTTTTTCGGGAAAAAAGCACCCATGCTATTTCTGGGACCCAGGGTCCGCTTTTTTCACCTGGCCAATATGCAGTTTGGGCGCTTTGTGCAGATCCATGAAGGCGCCTATCTCTCAGCCCTGGGCAAAGGGAAGCTATCCCTGGGCGACAATGTTAACGTTGGGGCCTATAGCAGGGTGGTGATTTCGCAAACCTTCCACGATTTGGGAAGCCATATCCGCATTGGAGACCGGGTCGGTCTGGGGGATTTTGCGCACCTGGGGGGAGCCGGCGGACTGGAAATCGGAGATGATTGCATCATCGGAGCTTACCTCAGCTGCCATCCCGAGAACCATATTTATGCGGATCCAGAAGTGCCGATTCGCTTACAAGGGGTCAGTCGACAAGGCATAAAAATCGGTTCTAATTGCTGGATAGGCGCGAAAGTTACCATTCTGGACGGAGTAGAAATAGGCGAGCATTGTGTAATCGCGGCAGGTGCCGTGGTGACAAAATCCATGCCTGCCCATAGCATCATCGGAGGCGTACCTGCTCGGGTGATCAAGTCCATCGCTGCGGGTAGGCAAGCAGCTGCCCAAGCCGAGGTAAGCATATCGTAAGGAAGCAGCAAGAAAACGTGGAGATGAAAACAATCCTGATCACGGCTTATGCCATCAATCCCTACAAAGGCTCTGAAGACGGAACCGGTTGGAACTGGGTCAAACACCTGGCTCGTTACTATCGGGTGATTGCCATTACGCGGGAAAACAACCTGCCTCCGATACGCCAATACCTGGCGGAGCAGGCCGTGCCTTACGCTGATCGGATGGAGTTCGTAGGCTTTGACTTGCCCAAAAAGTTGCGCTTTTGGAAGCGGGGCAGTTTTGGCGCGCTGCCTTATTTTGTTTGGTGGGAAAAAAGCCTGCCGAAATTTATCCAGCAGTCAGGCCTGGAATTTGACCTGGCCCATCACTTGAATTTCCACAATGATTGGACGCCCAGTTATTTATGGAAGTTGGGCAAACCCTGGGTCTGGGGACCGATTGGTCATCATCCCGCGGTTCCCAAGGCCTATATCACCCCCTTTTATGGTTGGAAAGCCTGGGCCAAAGATCGCCTGCGGTGGGGCATCAAAAAAGCCTTCTGGCATGGCAGCCCAGCCCTGCGAAGTTCGGCTCGTCAGGCCAGCCGTATCCTCACCATGAATTCTTCGGTGGAAAAGGTGCTGCCGCTGGATGCCGATAAGTGTTTCCGCATGCCTCAGGTTGGGGCTGCTGAACCAGTGCTTACAGAAGACCTGGAGGATGAAGGAATATTTCAGATTCTCACGGTAGGTCGATTTGTCCCCATCAAAGGGATAGACCTGGCCATCCTCGCCTATGCGCGTTTTTTCCAGCAACTGAATCCCCTGCAAAAATCCCGGGTACGCCTGACCATCGTTGGTAAAGGCCCCTGGCAAGCTGCTTTACAAGACCTGGCCGCCTCCTTTACCCTGGGAAACAGTCTCCGCTTTGTCTCCTGGATGCCTCAGGAAGACCTGAGAAGCTTATATCAACAAAGCCAGGTATTCCTCTTTCCTTCCCATGAAGGCGCGGGCATGGTCGTACCTGAAGCCTTTTCCTATGGCCTGCCGGTGGTCTGCCTGAATAATATCGGGCCTGGGGAATTTGTTACCCCCCAATCCGGCATCAAAGTCCCCGGCGGAACCTATCAGGAAACCGCGGACCAACTGGCTTCCGCCTTAGGTCGGCTGTATGCCTCCCCTACCCTGTTGACCAGCCTCAAGCAAGGAGCCAAAACCCGTTTTGACCAATGGTTCAACTGGGAAGTGAAAGCCGCCCTTATCCATCAACTGTATGAAGAAATCCTCGAAGAAGCCCCGTATCGTGATCGTTCATTTACTGAACAACTACACGGGCAGTCCCCTGGTCTTGCGACATAGCTTAACAGCCTTTGAAAAGGCTGGTTGGGAAACGGATTTGTATACCAGCGCCGGACCGGGTTTTCTGGATGAGGCCCCGGTGAGTCGCCGTTTCAAGGCCTGGTACCGGTGGGTAGCCAATCCTTATCTGCGGCTGCTATTTTTTATGCTCAGCCAGTTTATGGTAGCCTTTCGCCTCTTAAAATACTGGAACCAGCCGGTGGTGATTTACGCCAACACCATTTTACCTTTTGGGGCAGGCCTGGCCGGCTGGCTGATGGGAAAACCCGTTTTATACCACGTACATGAGACCGTCTTTCAACCGCTGATTTTCACCAAATTTCTCCTGGCGGTGATGAAAAAAGCTGCCCATCGCCTCTTGTTTGTTTCGCAATACCTTCAGACCTACCATGCGCTTCCTGACATGCCTCAGGGCGTCTTGTATAATGCCCTGGAAACCGCTTTTACCCAGAAGGCCGCAGCCCATCCGGAGAAAGCGCACACTGCGGCCTTAAGCGTCCTGATGGTATGCTCCCTAAAAAAAGCCAAAGGAATTTTTGAATTCCTGGAAATAGCCGGTGCCTTACCCGCGCATCGGTTTACCCTGGTGATCAGCCAGGAACAACCGGCCATAAACCACTTCCTTGGAGGCGCTTATATCCCCAAAAACGTCAACATCTTCCCGGTCCAGAAAGACCTCCATCCTTTCTATGCGCAGCATCAGGTATTTCTCAGCCTTTCCCATCCCATTGAGTGGCCGGAAACCTTTGGCATGGCCATCGTCGAAGCGATGAGTTATGGATTGGTGCCGATCGTACCGGAGGTGGGAGCACCGCCAGAAATCGTCAGAGACGGCCTGGAAGGTTTCCAACGGGATATGCGGAAACCAGAAAGTATTATTCAGGTATTGAAGCGGCTGGCCAGCGACGCTTCCTTGTATGAAGGCTGTTCCCAGGCCTCCCGGAAACGGACCCAGTCCTTTAGCATCGAAAGCTACGAAAGCGAGATCCGCAAGCAGATTCATATCCTTTGTCCGGGGCGCTTCTCCCATCAAGAGGAGGATATTGTCTGGTTGAAGACTTTCTCCTGACCTCTTTCCCAGATGTAGGCGTTCCCCATGTCTGAGAGCTTGTTCGGATTGTGTATAAAAAAATAACCCCGGTCTTTGGGACCGGGGCGGCTTTACAGAAAAAGCTTAATTAGGAAAAAGCAGGCAAAGGGGATATTCCCCTTTTTAATTTTTATCAGGGTTGAGGGTACTGGACCTTTGGAGCATCTGAGCAGGCTCCTCTATTCTCTCTATTACTTAAGTATTATGAATGGCTATTGGCTGTAGCTGTCGCAATTGAATAAATCTTCAATTAACTTACTATTCCAATCCCTATAATATCTTACCCAAAGTACAATACCAGCCCTCAACTACGTAGGACTACGTAAAAACGACCTTAAAGCAAGCGTTTTCGGCCTATTTTCGGTCTTATATTAGGGGTTTCACTATTAATAAGGCTGAAGTGAGCCTGAAAGGGTACGTTCCTGAGGATGGTTTTTTTTTGAATATCAGAGGATATAGCATTTTTTTTATATCCTTTCCCCAAATCCTTACATCCTACATATCTAAAAACTATGCTATTCTATATCCCTCCAGAGATTTTCCCGTTTCTGGCTTTTTTTCTAGATTGATCTGATAAACGCTTCCTCTCTCATGGATCCACTTCAAGACCCCGTCACTTACGCTATTCCCTTTTTCCTGCTCCTGATCGGATTGGAAGTCTTTTTAAGTGTGAAAGATAGTCTGGGTACTTATGAGTTAAAGGATTCCATGGCCAATATTTCCATGGGTATAGGCTCTTCCATCATTGAAATTCTCACCAAGACCCTGGCATTCCTGGCTTTTGAGTTTCTGCATCAATTTGCCTTGTTCCCCCAATTGGAGTGGCAGTGGTGGGTTTGGGTCCTTTGCTTTTTCCTCGAAGACTTTAGCTTTTACTGGCACCATCGGTTGAGTCATGAAATTCGTTTCCTCTGGGCATCTCATATCAACCATCATAGCTCTCAGAAATTCAACCTGAGTGTAGCCCTTAGGCAAAGTTGGGGAGAGCGTTTTTACAAATACTTCTTCTGGCTCTGGTTGCCTTTGCTAGGCTTTGAGCCCCTGATGGTCATGACCCTTTTGTCTACCAACCTGATCTATCAATTCTGGGTTCACACGGAAAAAATTGACCGCTTAGGTCCGCTGGAATGGATTTTTAACACCCCTTCCCACCACCGGGTGCACCACGCGGTAAATCCCATCTACCTGGACCGGAATCATGCGGGCACCCTGATCATTTGGGACCGAATGTTTGGCACTTTCCAGCAGGAATTGCCTGAAGAAAAACCTATTTATGGGATCACAGAGAATATTGATACTTATCATCCCTGGCAGATTGCCTGGCATGAGTATGTGAATATTTTCCGGGAATTAAAGCAACCCCTGAGTTGGCGACAAAAGCTCAACCTGATGCTCCGTCCCCCGGGATGGGATCCAAAAGGGAATCATAAAACCGCCCGGGCCTTGCGGGAGCGGTTTCGTAGCAAGGAAAGTACTGCTGTCTCCGAATAAATAGCCTGAAAGAAATTTTTTCTTCCTTGTCACTTCTGGCAATAAGTTTCGTTCTAAAAATGGGGACGAATCATTACCTTCGTGTAGCCAATTTAGCCGGGAACATCTATGGAGCAATTTAGGGAGCTGACCACCAAGGAAAAAGCGTTGAAAATCAACCTCAATTCGGCCTGGTACGGCTCCTTTGCCGAAATTGGCGCTGGCCAACGGACCGCAGATCATTTTTTCAAAGCTGGGGGAGCCTCCGGAACTATTGCCAAGACCATGTCAGCTTATGACATGAAATTCAGCGATGCGATCTATGGCAAGGCGAAAAGGTATGTCTCCAAAGATCGCATGCTCACCATGCTCGATCATGAATATCGGCTTCTGGAAGAGCGCCTGACTGACCAAGCGCACGAGAAATGCTTCTTCGCCCTGGCCAATACGGTAGAGGTCATCAACTATCGAAAAACCAATCAGGGGCACGGTTGGATTGGGATCAAGGTTCAGCTTTCGCCTCATACCCCTCCCAACGATATTATTCTGCACGTTGTCCTCAAAGACAATGAGCAAATCTGGCAGCAGGAAGTCATTGGCATCATGGGGGTCAACCTTATTTACGCCTGCTACCACTTCCCCCACGACACCGACACCTTTCTCCGCACCTTAATGGAGGGCCTTTCTTCGGATCGTATCGAAGTGGACAGCCTGCGCATGAGCGGCCCTAATTTTGAATGGGTGGATAATCGACTGCTCGCCCTCAAGCTGGTGAAAACAGGCATGACCAACGGGGCTATGTTTGGGCCTAACGGAGAAGTATTGCATCCTGCCGACGCCCTCTATAAGAAAAATGTGCTGGTATTTCGGGGACGGTTCCGTCCGCCTACCCATGTCAACATGGACATGATCCATTCTGGCATGAAGCAGTTTTTGGAAGAGGAGGGCGTAAAGGAAAAGGATTTGTTACCGCTGGCCGAACTCACCCTAAAGAATCTCACCGATGAAGGCATCATAGATGAAAAAGACTTTCTGGATCGGGTGGACATTCTGGGCAGCCTGGGCATGACGGTTATGGTCTCCAACTTTCAGGAATACTACCGCCTGGTGTCTCACCTGGCCAAGTTCACCCGCAAACGAAAAATCGGGATGGTGCTGGGGGTTTACAACCTGGAAATGATATTCGATGAGTCCTATTACAAAGACTTACGGGGAGGAATTCTCGAGGCTTTCGGAATCTTATTTGGGGTAGATGTCAAATTCTATGTGTACCCTGCCTTGATCGAGTATGCTGAAGAGTTGTACTCCAGCCAGAATTTCCAGCTTCCCCGCAAGGAGATGTTCCACCTTTTCCAATTTCTGGTAGATACCAATAAGATCGAGGATATAGAAGGGGTCGATCCGGACCTGCTACACATTACCTCTGATCAGGTGTTGGCCATGATCCGCGAAGGAAAGTCTGGCTGGGAAAGTATGGTGCCAGATGCGGTAGCCCAGGCGGTCAAGACCAAAGGCCTATTTGGGTATCCGCTCAACGAAAAAGTAAATTCTTAACTCCGCCCTCTTCTCAGGAGTTCCATCAAGGCCCGACCGTTATGGTAAGGGGTCTTCCAGGGACCGGCAATTTCCTTGCTTCGATCCGGTAAGCCTCGCTCATCAATGCCCCATAACCACTCTCCGGACAGGGGATCTTTGATTTTTTCCTTGATAAAATTCCAGGCCCGGAGCATGGCATGCAGGAAGGCCTCATCCTGGGAAAGCTCATAGGCATAGTGGAAACCCACCATGGCTTCTACCTGCGGCCACCAATCTTTGTGGGTTTTTGTCCATCCACTGGCATTGGCGTGATCTACCAGTCCTCCATCTACATCCTGTCCTTCCTGGTAGGTTTTGCGGGCGATGAGCACCGCCCATTCCTCTACTTTTTTCCGCAGGGATGGATCAGGCAGTAAGGCTACCGCTTCGCCCAATAGCCAGGCCGCCTCAATATCGTGGCCATAAGAAATATCCGCAACCTCCACCTTCCATTTGGGATCGAAGAAAAGGCGCATATGGCTTTTGTCCGAACCAATAATCCGATTCAGAAAAGTCTCCACCAGGGCCTGCAAGGAATCAGCTACATATTGCTCTCCGGAAACTTCATATAAGGTCGCATAGGCTTCCAGAATGTGCAGGTGGGTATTCATGGTTTTGGCCGAGTTAGCGTCTTTTTCACTCAGGCGCATATCTGCCATGGGGCCCCAGTCCCGGGTAAAGGCCTCCCAATAGCCGCCATCCTTTTTGTCCTGGCTGTACTTTTCGATCAACCAGTATACCTCAAAAGCCCTTTCCAGTGCTTCTTTTTTTCCAGAAACCCGGTAGTAAGCAGCCAGGGCATAGATAGCAAAAGCCTGCCCATAAATCTGCTTTTTCGGCTCTATGACCTCCCCCCACCGGCTCAGGGTCCAGTAAAAGCCCCCTTCACCATGATCCCAGAAAAACTGCATGAGAAAGGCGTAAGCCCGATCAGCCATGGCCAGGTAAGTTTCCTGAAAATGAAGCCGACTGGCCTCGGAAAAAGTCCATAGCAAACGGGTGTGTAGGATGAGCGCCTTATCTGCCTGCTCATGCAGTTGGTTATATCCGTCTATCAAGCCAAAGAATCCACCTGCATCCTGGTCAGGCATGCGGTCTATCCACCATTGCAGGATATGCTGCAGTTCGGTTTGTAGTTCTTGTTGGAATTGGAGCAAGGCCTCAGGGGAGAGGTCGAGTTGCACTGTCCCCTGGCTTATTTCATGTGGTTTTTTCGCCATTTTCCAGGATCTGGTTACGCTTGATCAGGGAAATTCTTTCCGCCACACTGCTGGCAGAGGTCAAGCCATCAGCCGGGGTGTTTTTTACATAATCCAACAGTTGAGCAAGGGTCGTAGTGGCCACATGCTGTCGCGTGTCGGAAGAGGCGTAATAAATAAATACCTCCTCTTTTTCATTGATGATCCACCCGTTGGCAAAGGCCACATTGGACACATCGCCTACCCTTTCTTCTCCCTCAGGCGCAATGAAGTGGCCCGCAGGCTGATGGGTGATGCGCCAGGGTTCCTCCAGGTCGGTCATAAAAAGGTAGAGGACATAACGAAGTCCAGCAGCGGTATTTCTTACGCCATGCGCCAGATGGAGCCAACCTTCGGCCGTTTTCAGAGGCGCAGGTCCTTGTCCGTTTTTCACTTCTTTGATGGTATGGTATACCCTTTCATCAATCACTTCTTCCCGGTCGATGAGGGCAGGGTCCATGCTCCGGGACAAGCCCCAGCCCAGGCCTCCACCTTTACCAACGCCTATGAAGCCATCCTGCGGACGGGTATACAAGGCATATTGCCCATCCACGAATTCCGGATGCAACACGACATTGCGCTGCTGTGCAGATGGCGTTATCAAATCCGGCAGCCTTTCCCAGGTTTGGAGATCCTTTGTCCGCACGATCCCACATTGGGCGGAAGCAGAGGAGGTATCCCCGGGAGGCGCATGGGGATCTTTTCTTTCGGTACAAAAAAGGCCGTAAATCCAGCCGTCCTCATGAGCCGTGAGCCGCATGTCATAAATATTGGTATCTGGTTCCGCGGTCTCAGGGATCACACAGGGAAAAGGGCGGAAACGAAAATTATCTATGCCATTGGGGCTTTCGGCAATGCCGAAGAATGACTTTCGGTCTACCCCTTCTACCCGCACCACCAACACATACTTGCCCTGCCAAAGGATGGCCCCTGAATTGAAGGTGGCATTGACGCCTAAGCGTTCCATGAGGAAAGGATTGGTTTCCGGATTAAAATCATATCGCCACTCCGGCGGGGCATGCGCAGCAGTTACAACGGGATGCGTATACCGCTGGTAAATGCCATTGTGAGAGGACTGAGGCGGATTGGGTCTGCTGATCAAGGCTTCGTAGGCTTGTAAAAGCTGGGCCTTGCGAGCCGCGAAATTGAACATATTTTCTATTCAGAGAGTGTTACGTTGAAATTTTTTCTTTTTCTGGAAAAGCTGCCAAATCAGCAGGATAATCCTCCATTTTATCATACCAGTTCCATTTTAGAAACAGGCTGGCTACTGCCACCACGGCCAAGGCTATCCACATATAAGTAAAGGATTGAATAATCATGAAGATAGGCGCAGCCGTCAAGGCTGTTTGCCAGACCATGCCAACAGCCACGTTGAGCATATCCCGCCCAAAATCGCGATTTTCAAGGAGTTCTGGATGCTTTTCTTTAAGGCTGCGATATACGGGTTTCCAAAATCCCCAAGGGCGCACTTTTAAGTAAAAATCCTCTAGTACCTCTTGCTCATTTGCTGGCGTAAGCAGGCTTCCCAGCACACAGGCGGTAAAGGATAATCCCAGGTTGATGGGGAAGGCTTCCAGGGCTGAAAATTCTGGCAAAGCGGTAGGCAGGATCATCGCAGCCAGGATTCCTGCTACCATGCCCCAGAAATAACCATATCCATTAAAGCGCCACCAATACCATTTCAATAGGTTGGCAGCGGTATAGCCTCCGTAGAGCGCAGCAACCAACCAATCAATGACATCGGTCAGGGAATCCAGGAAAAAACCCGCAAAAATCCCCACCACTACGACCAGGGCAGAAGCCAGATAGCTGAGCCTGACGTATAGTTTGTCGGAACCCTCAGGATTGATATAACGCTTGTAAATATCATTGACAATGTAAGCGGGAGCCGCATTGACGGAGGCGGCAAAGCTGGACATAAAAGCAGCTAAGAGTCCCGCAATCAGGAGTCCCATTAACCCAGCCGGCACGAATTCCCGAATGGCAAAAGGCAGTATTTGATCAAAATCCAGTTGATCGCCCATGCTGTTCAACTCATCACTGAAGAAGACCAGCGCCAGGATGGTCAGTCCGGCAATCAACATATAGCGGGGGAACAGCAATACCACATTGACGATGCCACTCATCTTGGCGGCTTCCTTAGGGGTTCGGGTCGAAAGAATCCGCTGCATGTCATAGTTGGGGGCCGGACCCGCCATACTCTGCAAGACCCCTTTCAAGAGGACCATCATGAAGAAAATGCCAAATAACTCCCAGCCATCTTCGGCGATTTTATTCATGGCGGAAGGCAAATGCTCGGACCAGTCCAGGCCCAGTTCCCATCCGAAAAAGAGGTTACCCCAATCCTCCGGGATGAAATTGGCCAGCACATCTGGGGAAACCGCCTGCATGGCGATGATGCCAATGGCGATGCTGGCAATGGTCATGATGACATATTGGAGCACTTCCGTAAACACCACGGAGTACATGCCCCCTTTTACCACATAGACTGCCGTAATGCCGGTAAAAATCAAGCCATAGAGGATATCATTGGTGGCGGGATCAGCGGAGAGCTGCCAGGGCAGGAATACCGCGGCGAATTTGCCAATCCCAATAAAACCGTAGGCCACATAGGTAATCACTACGATCACCGCAAAGACGACCACGATCAGGTGTGATAAATTAGCCCCAGGTCCGCCTCCGAAGCGAAATTTGATCCACTCCGCTCCGGTCATTACGTTCGAGCGCCGCAACCAGATAGACAAGAAAATCATCAAAAAGATCTGGTTGAATACGGGCCATAGCCAGGGAATCCAGACGCTTTTTAAGCCATATACAAACAAAAGGTAAACCATCCACATGGTTCCCGAAATGTCAAACATCCCGGAGGCGTTTGACAGTCCGAGCATATACCATGGGATGGATTTACCGCCCAGAAAATAACTTTCTAAATTGGTGGAAGCGCGCTTGGATAGCCAGAACCCCACGAAGATGGTTCCAACGATATAGATCAGCACGATGCCAATATCAATTCCACTTAAACTCATGATAGATCCGTTGCAGGTAGTTAGTAGGTAGCAGGATAGCGGTAAAGATCGGGAAGATGATCAGCAAACCAAATCATCGGATCATCAAAAAACTTCCGAAAATCTTCCGCACTGTGATGATCCGGATAGGGCCCAAAGTGGTGAGGAACCCAGCCGTTCCGCCAAACCAGCAAATAGGAAATGCCACTGGCTAGCGGGTCCTTTTTCAATTGCTCCAACAGTACACCCGTCCACCACTCTGGATTGGGAATCCCTTCCGAGCCAGTTTCGGTCAAGGCAGATGGTTTGCCTTTTTCCTCCGCCAACTCTACCAGCATCCGGGTGCGCGCCGGGAAGTCAGCAGGATTGCCACTGGAACGAAAATCCTGGTAATTGTCCATGCCCAGGATATCTACATATTCATCCCCTGGATAGCACTTGAGGTATTCTTCCTTGGAAGAAACGATATCGGGAGAATAAGCATAGAGCAGATTGTGCAGCCCTTTTTCGTCCCTGAGGTAGTGAACCGTAAATCGCCAGAGTTGAATGTACTCTTCATCAGTCCGGAAATCCTCTCCCCACCAGAACCAGGAGCCTGAATGCTCGTGAAAAGGCCGGAAAATGATGGGTACCGCCTGCCGTCGAAAAACGCCTACTTTGAGTTTTTTGACAAAATCAGCAAAGAGGTCCAGCTTTTCCAGAAAAGCTGCGTGGTGGGACCCGCCCGGCAAGATCTGCCGGACGGCAGGGGTGGTATCCCAGCTATCGCCCTTGCTTACAGGATTATCTAAATGCCAGCTAATCGTATTGATGGCTCCCATTTTATAAGCCTGCTTCATCCATTTCCGCATGTCTCGAAAGTTCACAGAGTCAATGTTATGGGGGTGTTTCCCAAGCTTGGAGACGTCCCAGCCAAACACGGCCGGGTAGGAGCCGCAGACCTCTTTCACATCGGACCTACCTCGTTCAGCTCGCCAGTTGATGCCGTAAGCCAGATCATCCTCATGTCCGAACAAAATCTGAGATTTACCCAACTGCTTGAGGTTCATCCACAGAGCCTTGGTTTGCCGGGTAGCCTGTTGATCCACAGTTTGGGCCTGGGTTTTAGGCACAGGATCTCCTTCGTCCTTGGCCGTCAGGCTACCGAACATTCCCCATAGAGCCATCAGGATTAATATCTTTTTCATGCGTATGACCATTATGAAGGTGCAGCCTTACCAGCCAGGATTATTTTCATTGATGAGCGCATTTGCGGCGATTTCTTCAGAAGAGATAGGGTACAGCTTCTGATAAGCTAAGCGGCTCCGGTTCGCGGCATTCATGGTTTCCAACCAGATGCCCCAGCGTCTGAGATCCCAACGGCGCTGGAATTCAGCATACAGCTCATGGCGTCTTTCGTTTCTTACGGCCTGACGGAAATCTTCCTGGCTCAGGCCATCGGTCAGATTAGCCAAGCCCGCCCGAGTGCGGACCTCGTTGAGGGCAGTATAGGCTTTCTCCGTAGGACCATTGACTTCGTTCTCCGCTTCCGCCAGCAGCAGCAAGACGTCGGCATAGCGCAGCATAATGGGATTGGAGCCATTTTCATCTTTCACCTGAGAATTGGGGTCGATATATTTTTTGATAAAAATGCTCGGCGTTCCCCTCACCTCCGTCCCATCCATCAGCAGATAGGTATTGTTTCCGGTTCGACCAAAGCCATTATCCACCACATTTTCAGTAAGGATATTCACTACCGAACTGGGCAAGGTCCGAAAGTTGTAAAACTGGGTACCGGTAAGGTCTGTCCAGGCGTCGAAAAGCGCGGGTCCGAATTCGACCCTTTTGTCCCCATCCTCAAAAGTATCGTAGAAGTCTTCTCTCAACATGATAGCGCCAATTCCGCCCCCTCCGGCATAGGGCGTATTCCCTGGCACGTAGTATCGAGGGAGTTCCGGACCTTCATTTGGGGCCTGCGTAGCTTGTATGCTAAAGAGGATTTCATCACTCATATCCTGGGTCGCCTGATCATAATTATCCATATAATTCGCAGCCAGGGCAGGAAACCCACTGGCAGCCATGGTTTTCACCTGCTCTGCGGCAGCGATAGCGTCTGCGTAATGCTGAGTCTCTCCTAGCTCTGCTCCCGCGCGGTGCATTTGTAATTTGGCCAGGAGTCCCCAGGCTGAGGGAGCGGTAGGACGCCCTCGATCTGCATCTGTAAAATAACCCGTGCTAAAATCCGCAGGTAGCAGGCCACCTGCCTGTTCTAAATCACTGGCCGCCAGGGCCCAGACTTCACTTAAGGGGCTGCGGGCCAGATCGGGTGAGTCTGTGGCGGGATCATAAAATTTGGTGCGAATAGGAGCATCGCCAAACCAGCGGCCCAGTTCCATATAGCAGTATCCCCTGAGGAAATAGGCCTGCCCGAGAACGGCATTTTTGGCTTCATCTGCTAAAAAGTCTAAGGGGGTAACTCGATCCAGGACGATGTTACAACGGTTGATGACCTGGTAAAAACCCTTCCAGGGTCGCTCGATATACCACTGCCCATTTTGGTTTCCGGCATAGCCACCCGCTACCCAATCCAGGGCAAACATATCGTCATTTTCCAGGGCCTGACAAATCCAGGCGGGCTGCACCCACATATCCCAGGTCATGAGCGCGTCATAAATCCCATTGACGGCAGCCACCACTTCGGCTTCATTGGAATAATAATCCTTGGGCGCCTGAAAGGTGAAAACCTCTTCCTCCAGGAAGTTCTCCTGGCAGCCAAACTGGCTAGCAGCCAGGAGCATTAAACTGAGTATGATATATTTTTTCATGAGTAATCGCTTGTTTGTGAATTAAAAAACCAGGTTAACCCCGCCTACAATGGTCCGGGCCTGAGGATAGTTCCCCAGATCAACGCCTTTCATGGCGCCTCCCCCAAAAGCACTCACTTCCGGATCATAGCCTGTGTAGTCCGTCATGGTCCATAGGTTGATGGCGTTCACGTACACCCGGGCAGATTCCAGCCAACTGATTCCCTGAGCAGGAATCTGATAGCCGATTTGGAGATTTTTGAGGCGTAGGTAGCTTCCGTCTTCCAGGTAGCGATCGGAAAAGCGGGTGGTCCCGTTGTTGAGGTTGATCTGCCGATAGAAGTTGTTGCTGCCTTCTCCGTCCCAGCCACCTTCATAGATATGTCTGGGGACATTTCTTCTTCCGTCCAGGGTATGGAAGCGGATGTTCAGGGTGTTGATGATGTCGGCACCGACTACACTTTGTAGCAGAAAACTCACATCCAGGCCTTTCCAGGAGAAGGTGTTGGACAAGCCCCAGATATAATCAGGGTTGGCATCACCAATCAGGGTCTGATCCTGATCATTGATGGTGCCATCGTCATTCACATCTTCGTATTTAATTTGCCCCAGGGCGGCGTTGGCTTGTACGCTTTTGTAAGCCTCCACTTCCTCTTCTGTCTGAAAAATGCCCGCCTCTTTATAGCCGTAAATGGCGCCAATGGGTACGCCCACTTTTTGGATAAATGGGAAAACCGTCAGGCCTTCTCCAGCTCCCAGCCTACCGGCAAATTGTTCTTCCACATTACCAAGGTTGGTAATCTCATTGCGATTGATGGAAAAGTTCCCGCTCACCAGCCAGCGAAAATCTCCTCCCAAAGGCAGGGGATAGCCGCCTAGTTCCAATTCAAAGCCCCGGTTTTGGACCGAGCCGGCATTCACCAAAGCCGAAGTAAAGCCAGTGGAAGGGGCCAGGGTAATTTGCTGCAAGAGGTCTTCGGTGTCCTTTTGGTAGACATTGATGGTACTGAAGAGGCGGCCTTGCCAGAGGTCGAGGTCTAAACCGGCATTGACCTGGGTGGTGGTTTCCCAGCGCAGATTGTTGTTTTCCAATCTTCCTTCGACCACCGCTGGCACTAACTGATTATTGAAAGAGGTGGTCACCCCGTCGATCGAAGACAGGGATTGATAAGGCCCGATAGCCTGGTTTCCAGACTGGCCATAACTCAGGCGGAGTTTCAAGTTCGTAATCGCCTTGATCTGCTTGATCGCAGTTTCTTCGCTGATACGCCAGGCACCCGCAAAAGAGAAGAAGGGTGCCCACTTATTGTTGGCGGCAAATTTGGAAGAGCCATCCCTGCGGAAGGTTCCGGTCAGCATATAGCGGTCCTTGAGCACATAGTTGACCCTGCCGAGCCAGGAGGCCAATTCCCATTTAGCGTGGTTGGTGCGGGTAGGGACGTGGGAAAGGCCGGTTTGCAGGGCAAAATACCCAAGCTTGTCATCGGGAAAATTCCGCGCCTCATTATTGATCCAATAATCGCGGTTGACCTCATAGGTAAATCCTGCCAGGGCCTCCACCCGATGGATGCCCATGGTCTTTTTGTACCGCAGGAGGTTTTCATTGATCAGATTTGTGAACTCATTACTGGAAACTACCGCTAAGCCATTCAGGCCATTGCCTTCGGCTACGGTGCGGGGATAATAAGTGTTGTTTTTTCGGTCCACATAGTTGGTAGCCAGGCGCACATCCGCCGACAGCCCTTCAAACAGTTTGACCGAAGCATTGAGGCCGCCGATCACCCGGCTGAAATTGTGCTGCTCCGTAACCTCATCGGTATAGCGGGTAGGATTAGCACCGTACAACTGGAAGTAGGTTGGATCTTCCAGACGCGGATCATCCGTTAGGTTTTCTACCAGGACGACTTCTCCCGAAGGCAATCTCTCGACCCTTCTGATGGGCGTATAATTGAGTACGGAGCGGACAATTCCTCCCGCTCTTTGGGTGGTGTTGGTAGAAGTCCGGACCAGGCTGTTTTGTGAGCGGGTAATGGCCAGATTGCCGGTGATGCGAATACGATCATTGACCTCATAGGCCAGGTTGGTCCGCAGGCCTCCTCGCTGAAAACCGGAGCCTTTAATGACGCCACTTTGGTCCAGGAAATTGGCGAGGATAGAATAGCTTCCTTTGGCATCTCCTCCACTAAAGCCAATCTGATAATCCTTGACCGTGGCTTGCTGGTAGACCTCATCCTGCCAGTTGACGTAGGCCCCATCTCCTAAGGCCAAGACTTCTCCGATGGTTGCCTTGCCGGGATTCTGCATGGTGTCAGGGGCCCAGGGCCAGGACTGCACTGGTAGCCCGGCATTTTCGTAGGCCCGGTTTTGATAGTCCATGAATTCCGCGGCATTGAGCATCTCGATCTGGCGGATTACCTGAGACTGTCCGTAAGAAGCGTTAAAGGTTACGCGTCCCTTGCCTGCTGCGCCGCGCTTAGTGGTGATCATCACCACCCCATTAGCTCCTCGGGAACCATAGATGGCGGTGGCAGAAGCATCTTTGAGGATTTCAATGCTCTCTATATCAGAAGGAGAAAGCGTAGCCAGAATATTGGTGTTGGAAACGATTTGGTTATTTGGCTCAGAAGCGCCCAGGTTGCCTCGGCTGGCCTGGGGATTGGTGACGGGAATGCCATCAATCACATAGAGCGGGGCATTGCCTCCCAAAATGGAATTCGTGCCTCGTATCTCAATGCTGATGCCGGCCCCTGGGGCTGCGTCTCCCTGGGTGACATTCACCCCCGCTACCCGCCCCTGGATGCCTTGCTCCAAGCTGGTAATGGTGGTTTTGGCCAGTTCTTCTGATTTGATGGAAGAAACAGATCCGGTCAAATCCGACTTTCGGGCTGTCCCATAGCCAATCACCACTACTTCGTCTAAGGAAGAGACCCCGGGTTGCAGTCGTATGACCAAGGGGTCAGCATTGGTCAGGACAATCCGAGAAGTCTCGTAGCCAAAATAAGAAATGACCAGGGTACTGTTAAGGCTGGCCTTTAATTGAAAGGCTCCCTCTTCATTGGTAAGGGCGCCCTGGTTAGTCCCATCGACAGCCACAGTAGCGCCGATCAGCGGTGCTTGCCCGTCCTCATCGAGAACCCGGCCCTTGACATCAATTTGTTGCGCCATCAACAAGCTCCCAGGTAGTAGGAGTAGCGAGAGTAATAAATGGCGGATTGTTGGGTAAAATGCTGCTTGTTTCATCTGCCTGTCCTGTTCGGTTGAGCGGTTGAAAATTATTCCTTGAAATTCTGCTTCAAGTTCCCGATTAAAATCCGCACGGCAGGGAGGAGAATTGTGCAAAGAGGGGGGGTATTTGTTACAGGGGTGGGGAATCGGTTCGCATTTTCCATGTTACAAATACCCCCTGCATTTGTAATAAAAGCCTCCCTTCCCTCCTAAGGATAGCTGCTACCTTGGGTGATACAAAATATACCGATTCCTATATACCTAACCTTATTCTAATTGGACTATGAAAAATGTAGCCTCATTACTATTCAGCCTCGTGTTGATGGTAGCTGGAACTGGCCTATATGCCCAGTGTCCTGATACCCTGATCAACAATGGAGGCTTTGAAGAAGGGTTGACCGACTGGTGGACCTGGCACGGGGGAGACCAGGCATCCGCTGCCTTCTCCTTAAGCACCGACGCCTTCACGGGAGACAGCAGTGCTATGATCAGCATTTTGAAACCGGCAGACAGCATTGCTGGGGGAGCAGCTGAGTATAACTGTCGTCCCCAAACCATTCCCGTTACCGGGGGTAAGTTTTATGAAATCACCTTTGCCGGCAAGAGTACCCGTGCCGCAACCGAAGTACGGGTAAACGTCAAGGACGAAAACGACTCCTGGTTTACGGTTACCAATCAAACGGTGCTGATTGATACCGTTTGGGCCATGTACAGCGTGGTTTATCAGGCTGACTCTGATCGGGGAGACGTACACCTGGAATTTCAGGTTTATAATGCCACCTTCCAAAGTCCTTACGATGTCCTGCTGGACAGCATTGGCATGTGTGAGTCTGTCGTCCTGACCAATACCTGCGACGAAAACCTGATCACCAATCCGGGCTTCGAAAGCGGCGTAAACACCGACTGGTGGAACTGGCACTCCAATAATCCGACTGCCTATGAATTCGTGACCAGTGGAGAGGCTTATCTCGGAGACAGCAGCGCTATGATCCGTGTGTTGCTTCCTTCTGACAGTATTTCCGGACCGGGAGAATACAACAGCCGTCCTCAGACCGCCGCCATTGCAGATTCCCAGAATTATAAGATTTCGCTTTGGGGCAAAAGTTCTGTGCCCAATACCACCGTTTCTGTTTGGGTAAAAGACGAGAACGATGGATGGACCACCATTGGCAACGCAGACCTGCTCCTGGATACCGTATGGACGGAAGTATCTCATGTATTTACCGCCGATAAAGACCGGGCGGATGTACACCTGGAAATCAAAGTCTTCAACGCAGGTTTTCAGCCCTATGATGTATGGTTGGATGAAGTATCTATTTGTCCTACCGAAGAAGACCCCGGTGGGGGCGGAGGAGGAGAACCACAGCCTCCTGTTTACGGATCCGACTCGTTGACTACCAGTTGTCTGGTCAACCTGGCCCCTGGCAACGATGGCTTTGAATCTCCGAATGATGTGACGGGCTGGGATATCTGGGATGGCAGTGATTCTGAAGAATTGGCGACCATTAACCTGGACCCCATCCTCCCCTACTCCGGCGTAAATTCAGCCCGAATCGACGTGTTTGCCGATAATAATACCGCAGAATTCCACCACCGCTTTGGAGATCGGGTAACCGTAGAAGACGGCAAAGAATACACCATGACCATGTGGCTGCGTTCCGACGTACCGCAGGGGGATACCGTTGACATTCTGGCACGCGTAGTTCGGGATACCGACTGGGAGGCACAGACTTTCGTCAATTTCCGGGTGACTTCTAATGACTGGTTGAACTTCAATCACACCTTCACCGCCGACGGAACCTGGACCAATGCCTTCCTGGAATTCAAAAACACACGTTGGACCAGCTTTACCAGTGCCTACAGTGTCTGGTATGACGATGTACAGCTTTGTCTGGCTGACTCTACCACTTCTACTGCTATTGATCAGCTGGAAGACCTGGGACTGAGTTTTAATCTTTATCCTAACCCAGCGACTCGTGGATTCGATGTAAATCTCGATATTGTATCCGAGCGCTTTATGGAAGGCGCGCAGATGCGCCTGGTAGATGTCGTGGGCAGAACCATCTGGACCCAAACCCTGGATATCCGTCAAGGTGTTCAGACGCAACAAATTGGTACAAATAATCTCAAAGCTGGTCTTTATCTGCTCTTTATCGAGCATGAAGGGGCCGCTAAATTCCTGAAACTTCAGGTACAATAAGAATCAGTTGGTTAAGGTTCTTGAAAACGGCTGTCGTTCACTTATTACTGGTTTGAGGGTAATTGTTCCGTAATGAACTGACGCAGCCACATATGTTCAGGGGCAGTGAGGAGGATGTCATATCACCAAGCTGCCCCCTTTTTTTCTCTTATGAAACTACTCTCCTCTTTGCTATTTCTCCTCACTACAAGTCCAGCCTTGTGGGGTCAGCTCTGGTTCGAAGACCTAACAGATTCCCTGGGCTTGCGTCATGCCGGATGGAAAAACCACGGCATAGCCCTGGCCGATATAGACCGGGACGGGGACCTGGATATTTATGCTTTTACCCGATTAGGAGAAAATCAATTGTATGAAAATCTGGGGGCCTGGCAGTTTACCAACATCGCGCCCCTTGCCTGGGTAAACCATCCTGGCTCCAGCCGAGCTGCCGTATTTGGAGACATCAACAACGACGGCTGGCCAGATTTATACCTAGCCAACTATCAATCCCTGGACAATCTCTTCCTCAATCAAGGCCCGGACGAAAATGGACAAATTCGTTTTCTCGACATCACTATCCCATCCGGGATTTACAATAAGTCAGAACCCAGAAGTGTAAACATGGCCGATGTGGATGGAGACGGCTGGCTGGACATTTATGTCGTCAACTATCAGGAACCGAATCGTCTGTATCGCAATCTGGGAGACCTGAGGTTTGAAGACATTTCAGAAGAAGCTGGGGTTCCAGGAGGGCCATTTTCCATGGGTAGTGTGTTTTTTGACTATGACAAAGACGGCGATCAGGATGCCTTTTTGACCCATGACTTCCTTTCACCCTGTATGCTGTATGAAAATGACGGAAAGGGGTCTTTCAAGAATGTAGCGTCAGCCTTACAAGCGGACCTGCGCTTGCATGGCATGGGCGTGGATATAGCTGACATCGACCACGATGGTTGGCTGGATGTCTATATCACAGACCTGGCAGAGAATGTTCTGCTCCGCAATGAACAAGGCCAAGGCTTTACACAGATGGATGAAACCGCCGGGGTAGGCGATCCAGG
The DNA here is from genome assembly GCA_038527215.1 of Bacteroidota bacterium. Taxonomy (GTDB): domain Bacteria; phylum Bacteroidota; class Bacteroidia; order J057; family J057; genus JAWPMV01. Next base: position 99,873 of record JBCBGC010000001.1, on the reverse strand, counting down.
CATGGGTTGGGGGACCTTTTTCCTGGATGCGGATAATGACGGTTGGCAAGATCTCTACGTGATCAATGATTCCCATTTTTCGCCCGAACCTAATGCCTTCTTTCGAAACCTGGGAAACGGGCGCTTTGAAGCCTTGTCCACTCCCGGGCCGGTGGCCAGTGCCAAAGGAGGCGTCGGCGGGGCCTGGGGAGACCTCAATGGAGATGGGGCTCCTGACCTGATGGTTGCCAATCCAAATGAAGGCCATGAAGTCTTCGCCAACACCCATCAGGGCGGCAACTGGCTGGCGCTGCACCTGGAAGGGAGCAGTAGTAACCGATCAGCCATTGGGGCCAGGGTGGAGATTTTTTATGAGGGACATGGCTACCAAATGGACCAACTCACCGCGGGAAGTGGCTACGCTGGCCAATCGCAAACCGACCTCCACTTTGGTTTGGGAATGGCAGACATGGCCGACTACGTGCAGGTACACTGGCCGACCGGAAAAAGAGAAGGTTTCACCCAATTGGCTGCCAATCAACGACACCAGTTGGTAGAAGGCCAAGGGGAGCAATTGGAGGAAACTAGTTGGCAGATCGTCAGGTTGTTTCCCAGCCCCGCTAAAGATCAGGTACAACTGGATCTTTTATGTCCTACGCCCGGTTCCCTTTCCGCGCACCTTTTCAACGCTCAGGGGCAAGTCTTGCAGACCTGGGACGCAATTCCCCTGGCTCCGGGTTCACACGAAATTCCGCTGCAGTTGCAGCCACATCCAGGTGGGGTATATTTCCTCCACCTTTCTGTTAATCAAATCGAACACAGCATACCGATACTCATTCAGTAAAATCCTAACTTCTATTCTCGCAAGCAGTATCTACACATGAATCAAACAAACGAAATAGGGATGCTCCTCTGTCTACTTTGGGCAGGTTTGGGAAGCCATCTGTGGGCACAGCCCATCATCAACTCGGTCAGCATCACCGATTCCGTGATCGAGCAATACGAAAAGTATCAGGTTGAGATTGACCTGAGCGGAGCTTTTGACAACCCTTACGATTATGACCAGATCTGGATCAAAGCTACCCTCAGCGGTCCAGGGGGACAATCAGTGCCGGTGGATGGCTTTTTTCTGGAAAAATTCATCCTGAATAGCAATGGTTCCCTGGTGCCAGATGGCAACGGCTTTCAGATTCGCTTCGCTCCCTGGGAGGTAGGCACCTGGACCCTGAGTTTTAGCGCCACAGATAGCCTGGGAGAAACCGTGCATCCTACCAGCTATCAGTTCCAATGTGTAGCCCCCACCAAGGAGGTTAACAAAGGCTTTGTCCGAACCAACACCACCAACTACCTGCAGTTTGATAATGGAGACCCTTACATTCTGGTGGGAGAGAACATGGCCTGGCAAAATGGCAATGCTTTTTCCGACTATTCCGATTGGCTGGGTAAACTCTCTGCCAATGGAGGCAATTTTTTCCGGCTTTGGCATGCCCACTGGGGATTAGGCGTGGAGTGGAAAAATGGGTGGAATGGCTTCAAGGGACTCCGCAAATACAAGCCCTTGAACAATCGCTATCAGGATTGGCTCTATGACTTCTGCGCGGAAAAGGGCATCTACATCATGCTGGCTTTACAGCATCATGGCCCAGTCTCTACGCAGGTCAACCCCAACTGGAACGACAGTCCTTATAATACCGCTAACGGCGGGCCTTGTAGCCAAACCTGGGAGTTTTTCACCAATGCCGACGCCATCGCCCATACCCAAAACCGCTACCGCTACATCGTAGCGCGCTGGGGTTATAGCCGGGCCATCATGAGTTGGGAACTATTCAATGAGGTGGAATGGACAGACAACTACTCCACCCACAAGAACAAAGTGATTACCTGGCATGAAGACATGGCGACTTTCCTGAAGTCCATTGACCCCTATCAGCATATCGTTACAACTTCTTTTGCCCATGATTATAACGAGCCCCTGGTTTGGACCAATCCAGACATGGACATCACCCAAACGCATTTTTACATCAATACCGACCATATCGAAAGAGCCCTGGTAGCAGGTGTTCGGAACTATCTGTTGGACTATGATAAACCTACTCTGACGGGAGAGTTTGGGTTGGGCGGCTCTGCGGCCCTGGCGGCTGATGATCCAGATGGCATCCACTTCCACAACGCCATGTGGGGAGCCCTCTTTGGCGGCGGTATGGGCACCGCTATGACCTGGTGGTGGGATAATTACATTCATCCCAAAGATCTTTACTATCACTTTGCTCCTATCTCAGAAGTACTGAAAAATATGCCTCTGATGGAAAAAGACATGTCTCCCGGTGAGGCCATCGTGGGAGGCACTTCCGGAGACCTCAGTATCAGTCCTACCCAGGGCTGGGGCGTAATCGGAGAGGATACCATAGAAGTTACGACAGAAGGCGTGGTCATTCCGGCCAGCCCATCCTTATCCACTTACCTCTACGGCTCTTCCTGGAATACCCAATACAGGAGTCCGCCCAACTTTGTGGTGAACTACGCTAGTGCGGGTACCTTTCAGGTTAAAACCGGCAGCAGCAAAGGGCAGTCTCCCCGGATTGCCATTTGGATAGATGGGACCAAAGTGGTGGACCAAAGCGCCTCTACCAACCAGACCTTTACGGCTAATGTTCCGGCAGGGGCACATGTCATCAAGGTCGATAATACGGGCACCGACTGGATTACCATCAATTCCTATGTGCTCAGCGGGCTGGGTTCTGCCGCCGATACCTACGTCTTACTGGCAGCAGATAGCACCGCCGCCGCAGGCTGGATCCTCAACAATGAGTACACCCACGAATTTCTCAAGACCAATGGGGCGCCTGCTTCGGTCAACCAGGCTACCCTGACTGTGAAAGGCTTGGTTACGGGCAACTATTTTGTCAAATGGTATGACTGCCTGAGTGGGCAACTCTTGCTTTCCGAAGGGGTGGTTGCCCAAAACGGTGCGGTGGTATTGGACATCCCGGAGTTGTTTTGGGACCTGGCCTACGTCGTAGACGATCAGGCCTTCAATGTGAGCGTAGAAGATGAATTAGCTGAGGCGGCCTTTGAGGTATTTCCGAATCCAGCCCCTGCCGGAGGCGTGGTACAGCTTTCAGGAGAACTTTCTGCGCAACGGAATCCGCAGGCGCAATTGTTGGATGCTGCAGGAAAAAAGGTACAGACCCTTTCGCTTGAGTCAGGTTCTCAGGCCGAAACTTTTGAACTGAGATTGCCTGAGGGATTGGCCACTGGAATATACTGGCTGAGTGTCTCCCAAGGTCGTCAAGTATTCAGCAAACCTTTGCTCATCACAGAAAATTAAGGAGCCCTGGCGGCTCAGACCGAGAGAATTATTGTAATTAGTTAGTCTGGGAGGGATTCAGCCTGAATCCCTCCTTTTTTAATAGGCAGAAGGGATGACGCCAAACTCTTTTTTGAACTGGTCGCGAAAAGACTTCAGGTCATTGTAGCCGACCATATAGGTTACTTCGGAGACATTGTAGCGGCCCGTTTCCAACAATTTGGCCGCGTAGGTCAGACGGATTTTCAACATCACTTTGTGGGGAGAGTTACCCGTCAGGGCTTTTAGCTTACGATAAAGCTGCATGCGACTAAGGCCCATTTCTCCGGCCAGGTCTTCTACTGAAAAATTAGATTCTTCCATATGCGCCTCCACAATCTGCTTGATGCGGTTGAGGAAATCCTGATCCAGGGAATTCACTGCTATTTTTGAGGGGCTAAGCTCGAAGCTCCCGGAAAATTTTTCCTGCAATTTCTTCCGGTTGTCAATCAAGTTTTTAATCCGGGTCTCCAGCAAGCGCATGTTAAAGGGCTTGGTGATATAGTCATCAGCCCCCGTTTCGAAGCCATCCACTTTAAAGATCAGCGAGGTACGGGCGGTCAGCAAAATGACCGGAATGTGGCTGGTTTCCATGCGGCTTTTGATTTCCCGGCAAAAGGTAATTCCATCCATTTTGGGCATGGCGATATCACTGATGATGAGGTCAGGCAGTTCTGCTAAGGCTATTTCCAAGGCTTCTATGCCTTGGGTAGCCTCCGAAATACGGTAGCGATGTTGTAGGTTTTCCCGTAAGTAGGCGCGGATATCGGCATTGTCTTCTACCAGGAGAATATGCTCATGCCGACCGCTGGGTAAAGGCGCTACCTGAAGCTGGGGGTCCGGATCGGCAGATCGCAGGTCTGGATGTGGAGAGGGGGCATAACGCCCCACATCCTCACTGTTTCTAAAGTTCGCGATAATCTCATCCGACTTGAAGTGAGCATGGCCTTTTTTCAAATAAATATTAAAGCGACTCCCTTTGCCCAGCTTACTTTGAACTTCTAATCGTCCCTGATGAGCTTCCACAATCTTTTTCACCAAGGCCAGACCGATGCCCGTGCCTTCCTGTTTTTCTTTTTTTCCCCGCTGATCTCCCTGATAATACCGATCAAAGATGTAAGGCAACTCCTCTTCCGCAATCCCGGCACCGGTATCCTCTACCGTGATTTTCAACATCTGCTTCGCCTGGTCCAAACCGACCCGCAAATAAACCTCTCCGCCAATGGGGGTGAATTTTAAGGCGTTGGACAAGAGGTTGAACCACACTTTTTCCATTTGATCCCGGTCGAAAAACACCCGGGCGGAATCTCCCGGCGGCATCTCATCCAGGAAGGTCAACTGGATTTTCCGTTGCATTGCCAGCCCTTGAAAGGCCAGGCAAACCTCCTCACAGAAGCGCGCGATATTTCCTTCTCCTACTTGTAGCCGAAGGAGGCCCGCCTCGCTCTTGCGAATATCCAGCAACTGATTAATCATGTGCAGCAACCGATTGCCATTCTGGTGCATGCGCAGAAAGGTATTGTATTGTTTCCGCTCGTTGGATCGATCTTTCAGGAGTTGCTCCAGCGGGCTGAGGATCAGGGTCAGGGGGGTACGGAGGTCGTGAGAAATGTTGGTAAAAAACCGCATCTTCATATGGTTTACCTCCGCTAATTTTTCCCGTTCTAATCGCTCAATGTTAAGGCGGTTTTCCAGGTTCGCACGCATCAGGGTAATGGCACGCACCCCGTACAATAGGGCCAGAAAGAGCAAAGCATACAGGGCATAGGCCCAGATGGTCCGCCAGAAAGGAGGCCTGATGGTCAGGGAAAAAGGTTCGTTGATCGGAGACCATACCCCATCTGAGTTGGCTACTTTTATCTGAAAAACGTATTCATCTGGCGGCAAGCTGGTATAGTGCGCCTGACGCTGCCGGGCATCACGATACACCCACTCGTCACTAAAGCCTTTGAGGCGATAGGCATATTCATGTTGGGAAGGCCGGCCCAGGTGAAGACCGACAAAATCAAAGGTCAGGACATTAAAATCAAAGGGTAGGCTGATGTGATCCGTCTCAGAAATATGTTGGGTCAGGATGACTTCTCCATCATAATCCTGCCCGATGCCCACGGAACGGTTGAACAGTTTCATATCCGTCATCACTATCCGAGGTGGGATACTGTCTACCCCCAGATCCTGAGAGTGGATACTGCTCACACCTTTATCTCCACCCCAATAAATTTTGCCCTGCTCATCCTGGAGAACAGCGTTGATGGTGAAGCGATCTGCCAACAACCCATCTGCTTCATCGTAGTAGGTTACCTGCCATTGCTCAGAGGTAGGCTCTGATATTTTGACCAGGCCTTTGAAGGTGCCAACCCAGTAATCCGATTGATTCTCCTGAAAGATGCTGTTGACAAAAGGCACCGCCAGGCCATCTTCCTGCCCAAAGTGCTTGATTTTTCCCTGCCCCTCATCAAATATATCGACCCCATTCTCGGACCCAATCCACAGTCTGCCTTTTTTGTCCTGATGAAAGGTGTTCACAAAGTTGGTGGAAAGTCGATAAGCAGGAGGAGCGTCCCGATGGTACCACTGTAACAGGTGCAGACCTTTCCGCTTAGGGTCATAGCTGAGCTTCAACAAGCCCCCACCCCTGCTGGCTACCCACAAGATCAGGGCTTCGTCCTCTAATTGCTCTGCCACGTGGACATTGGGAAAATCCCTGAAGTCGACTTTCCCTTCCAGAGATTGCGTGAAATGGATCGCATTAAGGGGATCATCCGCTACCCAGGCCAATCCTTCGTCCCAGTATCCCATCCACACCCCACCCATCCGGGAGGGGGCCAGCGCCATGACATCTGTCTCGGGCAATTGAAGCCGCTCAGTGGTCATGGTGAATTGCTGAAACTCCCTGAGACCCTGGCTGTTTGTTAGGATCTTGTCCTCTGATGCCGTCCAGATCCCGGCCCCCAAGGTAGCGACCCAAATCCTTCCGGCCCGGTCCAGGGCGATGTCGCTGACGAAATCTACGTATTCCGGCAAATCTGCTCCCAGCAGATTCACTGACTGATACATGTCTTGTCCGCCCGCCTCCGCCGGATATTTGTTCAAATAATGGATTCCTTTGCCCTGGGTACCTATCCAGAAGCCTTCCGGGCGATTGGATCGCTCCATGACGGTAATGCCGGCATTGGCCAGGCTGGGATGGGAAGATAAAGGATACAAGCTCCAGGGATTAGCCCGAAGGTTGAGTTTTTGCAAGCCCTTATCCGTGCCCAGCCAGAGAATCTGATTCCGGTCTACGGCGATGGAGCGAATGGTATGGTTCACCAGGCTAAAAGGCGTCTCATCCGCCCGAAAAACAGTAAATGTCCCTTGCTGGGTATCTAATTTATTCAAGCCTCCGTAGGTTGCGACCCATAAGGTATGTGGGTCAGCCGGAGAAGAAATCATACTGGGTACGATGAGGTTACTCAGGCTTCCTGCTTGATCGGGATCAGGATCAAAATATTGGATGCGCAGCTGCTGGGTGGCGGGGCCTGGTAAAAACACTTTTTTCAAGCCATGGGTGGTGCCTACCCACAAGAAAGCCTGATCGTCTGGCATGCGATAAACCGAGCGGACGAAATTATGCGCCAACCAGGTGGCGCTGAAGGCTTGCTCTCCTTCTGGATGAAGGAGGTAATTGATGCTTTGGGATACTTCGCCCGGTTTAGGCCAGTAGATCAAACCCCGCTCACTGCCGGCCCACAGGCCACCATAGCCATCAAAACTGACGGACCGAATGAAATTATGGACGGAATCCTGCCCATGGAAGTACCGCTGAAAAGAGGCCGTTTCAGGTTGCCAGCGATTGAGGCCATACTCTGTCCCCAACCAGATGTTCCCCTGAGCATCTGCACTGATATGCCACACTGAATTGTTACTCAGGCTAGCGGGGTCTTCGGGCAGGTGTTTGAAGGCTTTGAAGCTTTCCTGGGAACGGTCATATTGATACACGCCCCCATTGCGGGTGCCTACCCAAATCACGTGGTGCTGGTCTTCAAAAAGGCAGGTGATTTTATTGCTCTGCAGGCTGTTGCTATCCTGGGGATTGGCGATGATGTGATAGCCCCTGTATCCATCATATCGGTAAAGCCCCATCCAGGTGCCTACCCAGAGGTACCCCTGGTGGTCTGCCAGAATACTGGTGATGATGGATTCAGATAAGCCATAGCGGGCCGGCAACTGTTCGAACCGATGCACCTGCGCTTCAACTTCCAGGAGCAACAGCCAGCTCAACATGAACATCCATCCTATTTGCTTAACGCGCATAGTAATAGCTCTAGCAGTCCTCAGAAAAGGGCTTTTTCTTCTCTCTAAAGATACAGAATTCCTCGTCCTTCAGGAGGAAAGACATGAATTTTCGTGGAGAAATTTGCTTACCAGCGCTTGCCTAATTGGTAGACTTCGGCTAACTGAGGATGGAGGACCTCCCCTCTTCCCAGGCTGCCATCCAGGATGTGCATGTGCTGTTCCCTGACCCGGTCTCCCATGCGATCCCCCAACATGACATTTTTCATGCTATGCCCCAGGCCATTTTCTTCAAAGTAGGCGGCTCCATGACCTGCCGTACAAATGACCATGCCTTTTTCCTGATGCTTCATGGCGGCGGGCACGCCATTTTTTTCATACGCAAAACCAGCCGTCAATACCCGATCGAACCATCCTTTCATTACCGCAGGGGTATCGCTCCACCAAACCGGATATATGAAGCAAAGCCCTGAGGCTTGATTGATTTTGTGTTGCTCTGCAGCTACATCAGCGGCTACGGGAAGCTCAGCCCGACCAGCCGTTTCTCGAAGGTATTCCTCCCTTGACATGATGGCCTGGAAGTCCTGAGCGTAGAGATCAGAAATTTCGAAGGTATGACCCCCATCCTTCAGACCGGCACAGAATCTATCCAGGACCTTTCCGGCGAAAGACTCCCGGCTGGGATGCGCAAAGACGATCAATACATGCATAGCGCCAGACTTTGGAGACAAATTAGGTCTCTTTTCGCAGGACTTCCAAAGGAGGATTATTCAGAATGCCCCGGATGTTGAGCAAACCAATCACCACGGTAAGGATGGTGATGGCGACCAGCACCACGAAGGTCTGTCCCCAGGCTGGGTTGAATTCCAGTTCAAAACTATAGGTCATCAAGGCCCAGGAAGCTACCATGGACAATAAAACGCCTGTCAAAGAAGCCAGAAAGCCGAGGAAAAAATATTCCAGGGCGTTGATAAGGAGAATCTGACGACGACTAGCGCCCAGGGTCCGTAGCAAGACACTCTCCCGGATGCGCTGATATTTACTGTTGATGACCGAACCAATCAGGACAATCAGTCCGGTAGCAATACTGAAAAAGCCCATAAAACGCACCACGAAGGATACTTTTTCCAGGACATCCTCCACCGTACGTAAGACCAACGCCAGGTCGATGACGGTTACGTTGGGATGAGCCTGGGCTAATTCCCGCTGGAAGGCGGCAGACTTTTCATTAGAAGTGGTTCTGGTGACCAGCACCCGAAACTGAGGCGCATTTTCCAGCACGCCCTCGGGAAAGACTACCAGAAAGTTCGTCCTTACCTGGGCAAAATCTACCTTTCTGAAACTGCCTACATAGGTCGCCATGCGCACCCCACTGACATCAAAGACAATTTCATCCCCAATCTCCAGTCCCAGGGAATTTTTACCGAAACCTTCCTCTAAAGAAATGAAAATGCTATCGCCGGGATTTTCTACCCGACTACGCCAACTTCCTTCTATGAGTTCCTCGGTCTCAATCAGGCTGTCCCGGAAGGTGACCCGATATTCGCGGTTGATGGAACCGGTCCGGATGGTATTGGTGGTATCCCGCAGCAGTTCCCGGCGGCTAACCCCTTTGAGGCTGGCCAGGCGCATGTTCACGATGGGCACATCCTGATCCGTTTCGAATGCAAATTCATTGCATAATTCCTGGACCTGGGCCACTTCATCCGGCTTAATATCAAAGATGACCATATTGGGACGGTCTCCCTGATCGGTGAGTTCGATTTCCTGAACCAAGGTTCCCTGCACATAAAAAAGAGTAGCAATCAACGCGGTGCCTAATCCGATAGAAGTCATCAAGACCAGGGTCTGGTTTTGCGGGCGGTAGAGGTTGGCCAGACTTTGTCGCCAAATATAGCCCAGTTGTTTTGGGAAAAAACGGCGCACCAGCCAGGTGAGCCCCTGTGCCACGCCCGCCAGGGCCAGAAAACCCACGGCCACCGCCAGGGTAAACATGCTGGCTTCCAGCAATCGCTCGGTCTGCCAGAAGGCAAAGGCCAATACAAAGAGGGTAATCAGGCCAACCACCGCCAGGCGACTCAAGTCAAAACGGCTCATGCCTTTTTCGAAGGAAGCCCGCAACGCAAACAAAGGCGAAATTCTTCGGATACTCAGCAGAGGGAGCAGGGCAAAAAGGACCGCAATGGTAATGCCCACGCCTATCCCCTTGAGGATGGCAGAGGCAGACAGCTGCATGCTTGTCTGGATCGGAATAAACTCTCCCAACACCCAGGGCACGATTTGCTGAACCAAGCTGCCAATAATGGCGCCAACCAGCGAGCCCACCACACCCATACCGATGATCTGGATGAGGTAAATCCAGTAGGTTTGTCGCCCGCTGGCCCCCAGGCAACGAAGAATCGCGACCGAAGGGATTTTTTCCCGAATGTAAATAGACACCGCCGAGGCGACCCCCAGACAGCCCAATAACAAGGCAATAAAAGCTACCAGATTTAGGAAGCGGGTCATATCAGCAAAAGCCGCTCCCAGATTTCTTTTCCTTTCCGCGACCGTATTGGCCCGCAGGCGCATATCCCGCATACGGGTTTCCAGCCCCTCAACCATGCCGTCCACGTCCTTCTCTTCAGCAAACTGGTAATAGCGTTTGAAGGTCACCCGACTCCCTTTCTGGACCAATTTGGTTTCATCCAGGTAGGCCATCGGGATATAGACAGGTGCGTAAATCGCCCCAAACACACTGTTTTCTCCCGGAACCCGCAGTAGTTTTCCGGCAATTTCGAAATAGCTTTCCCCTACCTTGATGCTATCGCCTACCTTGGCATTAAATTGAAACATCAGGGTTTGGTCCACCAGGGCCTTGCGCCCATTCATAAACTCCATCCCGGCTGCTTCCGGTACCGTTTCGAACTGTCCGTAAAAAGGGAAGCCTCCTTCCATGGCCCGTACTTGTACCGGACGGGTGCCGCCACTTTTGGGGAAGGAAACCATAGAAGAAAAGGCATTTTCCCGGGACTGAACGCCTCCCAGGGAATCTAAAAATTGCTGCACACTGTCCGGCACGACCCGGTTGGTATAGAGGACCAAATCTGCTCCCAGCAGTTCTTTTGCCTGGTTGTTGATATCGCGGCGGAGGTTGTCACCGAATCCGCTAATGGCAACCAGGGCCGCTACGCCCAACACGATGGAAGTGGTAAAGAGGAACAGACGGGAGCGGCTGCGGCGACTGTCTCGCCAGGCCATTTTCATGAGCCAGTTAAAGGAGGCTTTTTGCGTAGAATCGTTTGCCATAGATAAAGCGGTCAGGTAAAGGGTAAGAACATCAGGCTTCTACCAGCACGCCGCCTTTGAGGCGGATGATGCGTTGGGTTTTGGCCGCTAAATCAAGGTCATGGGTAACAATTACCAGGGTGGTTCCCGAGGCTTTATTCAGCTCGAAGAGGAGATTTTCTACCTTGGCACTGGTTTCTTCGTCCAGGTTTCCGGTCGGTTCATCCGCAAAGAGGATGCTGGGCGCATTGGAAAAAGCCCGGGCAATGGCGACTCGTTGCTGCTCTCCCCCCGATAGCTGGGTCGGATAGTGATCGTGTCGATCTGCCAAGCCTACCCTATCCAATAAGTCCAGGGCCACTTTTTCTACCCCTGTCTTGCCTTGCAATTCCAGGGGCACCATGACATTTTCCAGAGCAGTCAGGGTGGGAAGCAATTGAAAACTCTGGAAAATGAAGCCTACGTATTGGTTGCGGACCGCCGCTCGCTCATCTTCATTGAGTGGGCCCAGGTCTATGCCCTGCAAACTGACGCTGCCACTGGAGGCATTGTCCAGGCCAGCGCATAAGCCTAACAGGGTAGTCTTGCCACTCCCGGAGGGGCCTACGATGGCGGCAGTATCTCCAGGGTGTAAATCAAAACTCACGTCCTGCAGAACGGTGAGGGCGCGGTCGGCACTGTGGTAGGTTTTGGTCAAATGTTGAATGGAGAGAATGGGGTCCATAAGTATAGGTAGGTCAGATGCTCGCAATTTGGGAAATTAACCCGATCTTTCGAATATTACTGAAAGATATGTTTAGCAATACGGCCATGCAAAAGATTTGGTTAAGCCTCTTCCTGCTATTGTTAGCGGTAGCTTGTAGCTCGGAAAACAATCAGACCGCGGAAGATAATTCGCAAGATAACCCTGTGGAAGGGGAGGATGTGACAGCTGTGAAGGTGGAAAAAAAGAAAATCCTCATTTTCGGCAACAGCCTCACGGCCGGACTCGGTGTAGAGCCAGAAGAAGCCTTCCCGGCCATTCTGCAAACCTACATAGATTCATTGGAGCTGCCTTATGAGGTGGTTTCAGCGGGCGTGAGCGGTGAGACCTCTGCCGGGGGTGAAACCCGCATCACCTGGATGCTGCGGCAACCGGTGGATATATTCCTGCTGGAACTGGGCGCCAACGATGGCTTGCGCGGCATCAACCTGGAAGCAACCCGGCAAAGCCTGAAAAATATCCTGGACCAAACCAAGCAGGCCTATCCGGAAGTACAACTCATGATTGCAGGTATGCTGGTCCCCCCCAACATGGGACCGGAATACAGCACAGAATTCCAAAAAATCTGGCCGGAATTGGCCGATACTTACCAGGCTAGCCTGGTCCCTTTTCTGCTGGAAGGCGTAGCTGGCGAACCTGATCTCAACCAGGATGACGGCATCCATCCCACGCCCGAAGGGCATCAGATGGTAGCGGACAATGTTTGGGCCATCCTGAAAGATCTCCTTTAATTGAGGCCTGGGCCTACCGGATTTCCTGTTGCAAAGGCCTAATCCCCTGCTTAAATTCGCTTTCGAGCAATTTCCAACACATTAGTCATGAGACAATCTTCTATTTTCCTGCTTCTTTGCCTTTCCATATTTCTGTTTGCCTGTGGAGATGATGGTGCCCCCCCCCCTCCCCCGCCAGCAGATACTCCTCAGGAAGCCGCCGTTGATGAAGCTGCGGAAACCGCCAGCGGTTCGGACATCCAACTGGTCGTCTGCCTCTGGCCCGAATCTGGTATTCGTTCTAATCCCGGTAGAGGGAAAGATGCCAAATGGATCACCAGCATGAGTTTTGGGGAAACCGCTACCTTCACCGGCAACAGCGAAGAAGCCTCCGATGATCGCACTTATGTAGAGCTTGAACTGCTCGATGGTAAAAAAGGCTGGAGCAATGAATACCTCTTCGCCGTAGACGCCCACCGGGCCGTAGCTTCCGGCAGCATTGATATTTTTAAGCGCCCTGAGCTGACCACCATCAGCGGGAAGCAATTTGAATCCGGGGAGCTATTTGCTGTCAAAGAAGGGGATAAGGAAGGCTGGATGGAAGTCTTTGGCTTTAAAAAAGAAAAAATGGGCTGGGTCCAAAGCACCAGCAACAGCAACAGCAAGTTCACCACCGACGAACTGGACGTAACCGTGGCCATCATGTACCAGCAGGCCATGAATGAAAAAACGCCCATGAAACAGGAGGAAAGGTTAAAAATCATCGCTGAGAGCAGCACCTTCAAATCTTCTCCGCTGATGGCCATCGTAGATGAAAAACTGGCCGAGCTGGCCCAGATGACCGACTTGCCTGCTAATCAGCTGATGGTAACCACCGACGAGCTCAACGTGCGTAGCGAACCCGATACCGAGGAGGACAACATCCAGTTTCAGGTCAGCACAGGTGATGTATGCAACATCGTGGAGCGGGGAGAATTGGTCAAAATCCGGGAGATGGAAGACTACTGGTACCTGATTGAGTTCAATGGGCAGCAAGGCTGGATTTACGGATTCTTTACTTCGAAAAAAATAGCGGAATAGCCCGCCCAAATCAGCTATAAAAAATAATCCCCGCCCAAATGGGCGGGGATTATTTTTTACTTAGGTCTCAACTTAGATGTTGTCCGTTACCACCAGCAGGGAGTAAATGGCACCCACAATCCAAAAGAGGAGGATGGTAAGGACCAAAGAAATCCAAAACTTGGAGGTAATGTCATCTTCGTAAAGATAAACGCCCAATGGGGGAATCAAGATCGCCAGCAGGATCACGATCAGCTTATCGTCATCAGCTTTGATTTTGTTCTTGAGTCCTTGCCAGAAAAGCTTGCGCGCTTGCTTTTTCATGGCTTTTTTCTCGGCTTTTTCAGCCTTCTTCAGGGCTTTCTTTTCTGCTTTGGTCAGGTTTTCCTGGCTGTCAACCGTTTCCATTGCTGGAGCATTGGAAGGCATAGCAGAACCTGCAAAAGCAGGTGTGGCAATCAATGCAAAAGCGAACACTGCCACCAGTGTGTGTAGAAGTTGTTTCTTCATTTTGTAAGTAGTTGAAAAGATTTAGGAAAATGGATGAACATGTAATCAGACAACATCCAGGATCACGAGCAAGGCATAAACAAAGGATGCCAAAAAGGCAGCTGAGCTCAAGGCACCAACAAAAGGAATACCAATCAAACTCAGGGCAACCAAGGCAAATCCCGCCAGATAGAGCAGCAAATCCAATTTGAAGGGACCGTCTGTGCTATCCGTGTACAAGTAAAGCCCCAAAGGTGGAATGAAAAGGGCCACAATGATGGCCAACACCTTATCGTCTTCACTTCGGGCATCTTTGTTCCACAATTTTTTCCAGGCAGCTTTCCTCACCTCTTTGTTCAAGGCTCTCATTTGCTTACGCTGGGCTTTGCGCTCAGCTTTGGTCAAAGCAGGGGTAGTCGCTGTGGTCGGCGTGGAAAGGGTCTCTGTATCAGTGGGGTTTCCGATAGATCCTGCCATGGAAAGCTGAGGCAAACACATCAGCCCTAGCAGGATGCAGGTGGAAAAGAGAAGCAATTTTTTCATGGGAATGGTTATTTGTTGTTGTTGTAGGGGCCAAATTAGCGTAAATGATCGGTTTACACAACCACCCATATGTGGTATTTTGAATTTTGAAGAAATTCCATGAAGCGTCAGGATTCCGGTGTTTTGACATCAACATGATCCGCCAACCTAAAGGGGTTGGGGATATGAAGCGCGCCGATGGTCCCATGAAAAAACCCCGCCTCAGGAAGGAGACGGGGTACTTGGTTACACAATTCTGAGAAAGTATCGCAAAACAACTTAAATCACCTCTATATACGAGGGTCAGGGGGGGAAATGTTGCTTTGGGAGCCGATGATTTTGATCAGCGGTTTGTATTCCCACTTACCTTGGCCTATCTTTTAGGTTGATTAGTAGCCACCGTTCAGCATCCCAACCCTCGCTAATGGTCCCCTTCCAAGAAAGGTTTTTCGGACTACCTGGCGGCTGATGGAAATCCTCCTGCTGACGCATAGCTGCAATCTATTTCATCTGTTTCCCTGATTTAATCCCTCTGCCCTAAAGGGTATCCGCCATCGGATTGTATGGCTGCGGACCTTTATTTCTTTCACCCAAAAACCAATATGTGCCATGGGGAAACTGATCAGAATTTCAATCCTGTTTTTGTTGTTACACATGATCCAGTCTGCCGCGATGAAGGCAGGCAGCACTAAGCCTCCTGCGGAGCCCATATCCATTTCATCCCTCATCGAGCTGGATGCGGAAGATCTCCTTATCCTCTCTGTCCCACAGCTTCAAAGTCTGTTGGGACGAAATATAAAGGCAAAAGAAAAACGGATGCTACAGCGCATAAAAAAGAAGTTGCGAAGGCATCCAGAAATGACTCCTAAGCAGGCTTGGTTGGCCACTCAGGCAGACACCTATGCCCTCCTTAGCCTGATTATGGGCGCCCTGGGCTTGGCTGCATTTTATTCAGGTTTGCTCCTGGGAGGCCTGGCGATCATCTTTGGCATCCAGGCCTTGCGCAAGCGCGCTGAGGCAAAAAACCCCAAAAGGACCAAGAAAAGGGCCACCTGGGGGCTAATCTTTGGCGGGCTGGCTTTTGGACTAGGGGCCGTTTATGTTGTCCGGCTTTTTACGCTATAGCCCTAACCATATTCAGGGTAGGCATAGGTTATGCACGATATGTTAATGTGGATAGCCTTCCATGCTATACGATTCTGATTCATACCTCTCCCCCATTAACTTTTCTTTAACGACTCCCTAACAATCTTTTAAGAAGGCGTTGGCGTAATTGCTATTGTAGATCAAAACGCATCTTAACCCTCATGAAAAAGATTGATTTGAAATTAGTAGGCGTAGTGATGGCCGCGACCATCTTTGGCAGTGTGCTCACCCTTGGCTTGTACCGGACGTTTTCTCCTGAGCAGGCGGTTCTCCGTGTAGAACACCGAAACAGCCTGCCCAGCATGAACACCAAGTATACAGATGAACTGACCGCTGCCCCCACTGATTTTACCGTGGCAGCCGAGCAAGTCATGCCTACCGTAGTACACATCAAATCTACGGTCGTTTCCCGTCGGACCAGCACACGCAACCAGCAGCAAATTCCTGACCTGTTCCGGGATTTCTTTGGGGAAGATTTTAACCCGCGCGGACGCAGCGCCCCTCAGCCTCGGGTTGGGTCTGGTTCTGGTGTCATCCTCAGCCCGGACGGATATATCGTAACCAACAACCACGTGATTGACCAGGCGGAAGACATTGAAGTCTCCCTCTTTGACAATCGCTCTTTCAAAGCAGAAATCATCGGCACCGATCCTTCCACGGATTTGGCCCTGATCAAAATAGACGTAGAAGACCTGCCCTACGTAGCCTTTACCAATTCTGATGAGGTAAAAGTAGGCGAATGGGTGCTGGCCATTGGCAACCCCTTTAACCTGAATTCTACCGTTACAGCGGGTATCGTCAGTGCCAAAGCCCGTAATATCAACATCCTGCGGGACCAAGCCGCCATCGAATCTTTCATTCAGACCGACGCAGCCGTCAACCCTGGCAACAGTGGCGGAGCGCTGGTCGACCTGGAAGGCAACCTGATCGGCATCAATACCGCCATCGCCAGTACCACCGGTTCATTTGCCGGCTACTCCTTCGCAGTTCCAGCCAACCTGGTGCGCAAAGTAGTGGAAGACCTGATGCAGCATGGTGTGGTGCAGCGCGGATACCTGGGCGTGATCATTCGTAACGTGGATGGAGATTTAGCGGAAGAAAAAAATATTGACGTCATCCCTGGGGTCTATGTAGATAGCCTGATGGGCAGCAGTGCCGCCGCCAAAGCTGGCGTAGAAATCGGAGACATCATCACCGCGGTAGATGGGCAAGCTGTCAACAATATCTCTGCCCTGCAAGCCGCGATCGGTACCCACCGCCCTGGCGACAAAGTAGCCCTGGACATCAACCGGGACGGCAAAGCCAGATCGCTGGAAGTAGTCCTGCGCAACCGCAGCGGCAATACCGATAAAGTGGAGAGAAAAGTAGACCAGTTGGGTTTCCTGGGAGCTAAGTTCGAAGACCTGGATAGCAAAACGGCTCAAGCCATGGACCTGGACGGAGGCGTGAAAGTGAATGCCTTGACCCGTGGAAAAATCACCGAAGAAACCAATATGCGGGAAGGCTTTATCATCACCCACGTCAACGGAAATAAAATCGCCAATGTGGAGGAGTTGACCTCCGCGCTAAAGAACAAAAAAGGGGGCGTGATGCTGGAAGGCGTTTACGAAAACCTACCCGGTTCTTATTACTACGCCTTCGGCATGTAACAAAGACTCAAAAACTCATAGTAGATAGTAAGTAGTGTTAGATTACGTTGTAGCCAACGACAACTTGACCGGCCCCTCCCAGGGGCCGGTTTTTTTGAGTCCCTACCCTACCACGAGCACATTTGAGGCGTTTGCCCTCTTTATTTGAGGCAATTTGCCTCATTTTATTTTTTTACTTACTTTTAGCCTATTCCCTAACAATGAACGACAATGAAAAAAAGGCTAAAACTATTCTTGGGGGTCCTGGGGGGCCTCCTTCTCCTGCTGGTACTGGTTGGCTTTCTCGGCTGGCGGTTTTTGCAAAACACCTTCATAGATTTTGAAGAGGAGTTTGCGGAGAATAAAAACCTGACGGAGCTGACCGTCGATAGCTATACTTTTCTGGACCGAAATGGCAATGGCGAACTGGATGTGTATGAAGATGATCGTCAGCCCCTGGAAGCTCGGGTAGCAGATGTGCTTGCCCAAATGACGCAGGAAGAAAAAATCCATTTACTTAAAGGCTCTGGCCTTAGCTCGGCCATGGGCACCCGAGAGGCCGGAGATGGGGTGGCTGGCGCAGTCGGTACCATCGTGGCGACCCCTCGGCTGGGCTTACCCGAGATTTATCTTTCGGATGGTCCGGCAGGCCTGCGGATTCTGCCTACCCGCGAAGGAGAGGATCGCACCTATTATTGTACGGCTTTTCCCATTGCGACCGTGCTAGCTTCTACCTGGAATGAAACCCTGGTCCATGAGGTGGGGGCAGCCATGGGCAATGAAGCCGAGCAGTATGGCATCGATGTGATTTTGGGGCCTGGGGTCAACCTGCATCGGCATCCCTTGTGTGGCCGGAATTTCGAGTATTATTCTGAGGACCCGCTGCTCTCCGGCTATATGGGAGCGGCCATGGTCAACGGTATAGAATCTCAGGGCGTAGGCGCTTGTCCCAAACATTTTGTGGTCAACAACCAGGAGACGGAGCGCTTTTACAATGACGCCCGCCTGTCTGAAAGAGCTTTGCGGGAATTGTATCTCAAGGGCTTCGAGCATATCGTCAAAAAGGCCCAACCCTGGACTATCATGTCTTCTTACAACAAAATCAATGGCACCTATGCCTCAGAGAACCGCTACCTGTTGACGGATGTGCTACGGGGTGAATGGGATTATCAAGGCCTGGTGATGACGGATTGGTTTGGGTTAAAAGATGCTCCTACCCAGGTAGGGGCAGGCAATGACCTGTTAGAGCCTGGCACCAAGAGACAGTGGGAAGCTTTGTTGGAAGCGGCAGAAAGCGGAGCCCTTTCTCAGGAAGCCATAGACCTTTCTGCCAGTCGCTTGCTGAGCCTCATCTTCAAAACCCGCAAAATGCAGGATCATGAACCAGAAAATAATCCTGACCTCAAGGCCCATGCCCAGGTCACCCGGCAGTCCGCTTCGGAAGGCATGATTCTCCTCAAAAACGATGGGACCCTGCCCCTCAGATCCAAAGGCAAGGTGGCTTTACTGGGTACTACCTCTTATCGTTTCATCGCAGGAGGTACTGGTTCCGGAGATGTAAATGAAGCCTATTCCGTCTCCCTGGAAGAAGGGCTTAGGAATGCAGGATTTGACATCAATGCCGCAGGGCAACAGGTCTTTGAGGAACTGAAAAATGCCAATCCCGAAGCATTTGCGGAAAAAGATGCCATGGAAGCCATGATGAATCCCTCCACTCCACCAGAGATTCAATACACCCAGGCACAGCTGGATGAAATCGTGGCCGGCTCAGACCTGGGCATTCTGACCATCGGCCGAAACGCCGGCGAAGGAGGGGACCGCGTGGAAAAAGACGATTTCCTCCTCAGTGAGATCGAGCAAGAGATGATCCGCCAGGCTACTGAGGCCTTTCACGCAGCCGGCAAAAAACTCATCGTGGTGTTGAATATTGGAGGCGTGATAGAAACCGCTTCCTGGAAAGACCAGCCAGATGCGATTCTGCTAGCCTGGCAAGGCGGACAAGAAGGGGGCAATTCAGTAGCTGATATCCTGAGCGGCGCTGTCAACCCCAGTGGAAAGTTGCCGATGACTTTCCCTGTCCAGTTGGCCGACCACGCTTCCCACGCCAATTTCCCTCCCGGGGGCGGCACCATGGACATTTCTGGGTTCCTATGGCGAAGGATTTTCCCCCCCGAAGACAAAAAGGAAGCAGACTTTGTGAAAAACCTGGATTACACCAACTATGAGGAAGGGATTTATGTAGGGTATCGGCATTTTGACAAAAAGGGCCTGGCAGTCTCTTATCCCTTTGGCTTTGGGCTTTCCTACACGGAGTTTGAGTATGGAGACATGACCCTTAGCCGGACGGGAGACTCGCTAATCATAGGGGTTGAGGTAAAAAATACCGGCAATATGCCCGGCAAAGAATCCGTACAGGTCTATATGGAGAAAGTCAACCCAGCGGTTGATCGCCCGACCCAGGAACTCAAATCTTTTGCAAAAACCAGACTCTTGGCAGGGGGCGCAAGCCAAACCCTGGAGATGATGATTCCTCTGGCAGAACTGGCCTACTGGGATGAAGAGGCTAAGGGATGGCGGACGGAAAAAGGAGCTTACCGTTTTCATGTAGCGGCGAATTCCCGAGACCTTCGACAAAGCGGAGAGATAGAGATTGAATAGGAAAAAAGGCATTCCAGTTGAATATTCTCAGCTGGAATGCCTCTTTTTACCGCTCCTCAGCGGAGCTTCTTTCAACCTTATTGCCCCTCCTCCCGTAGAGTTACCTAACACCACCGTTTGTACCACGCAAACCGAAAACACATGTCTTTTCCACCCCAGGCCCACCAGCCTGATCCTTACTTTTTCTCCCACCCTTTTTTTTATCCCCCTGACTTCTATCTTTACCACCGACTTTTATAGGAAAAGTCAGGCGGCTTAGTCATTGGCTATTCAGCCCAAGCTAAGGTATGCCCTGATCTTTTTTAGCTTTATTGTTCCACCCTTTATTATCATCGCACAACCAACATGAAACAAGCTTTTCTCCAATGCTTTTGGATGGGTGCCCTATTGTGCCTTTCCGGCTGTTTTCTGAATGAATCCATCACCATTGAGGACTCAGAAGGATTCTGGCAGGAGGCTTATCCACAAGGCGCTCCTTTTGCGGGTTTGATGGTCTTTACCTACAACCATGAACTCTACCGACTCAACATCGCCTTTGGCTTAGAACCTGAGTTAATCCTTCCGGCCAGTACCGGGCAAAAAAGCCTGGTGGCGCTCAGTCCGGATAAATCCAAAATCGCCCTCCTGCAAGATCAAAACACCCTGGTCATTCTGGATACCACAGGCAAAGAACTGGATCGGGAACCCCTGGCCGATTCTCCCCGGGACCTGGGGTGGGGGCCCAACAGTCAAACCGTTTATTATCTGGCCAATAATACCCTCGGGTATTACGGACCGGACCTCAATATCAACCTTCAGGTAGAACCGGGGGATGAGGTATACGCGGTGCATGTGAACCCGGAAGGAGATGTAATTTACTGCCTAAAAAAAGCGGGCAATCCAGATGAATATGCGGTCATCGCAGATTTTGCAAACGATCAATTTGACGCGACCATCATCCCCAATGAGGAACTCACCTTCGTGCGCCTGGCGCCCGACGGACAATCCTTCCTGGTGGCCAGCAACAGTCAATCCCGCTCTGGCTCCTTCAACCGGGTCTGGACCTTTGAACAGGGGGACAAAAGCTGGAGCAACCGATCCTGGAAAGGGGCTCATGCCTTCCCGCTGGTTGGCACCCAGGGGATCGGATGGTTTGGCGGACGCTTTCACGGCACCGGCGAAATCTTCTACATCGAGCACGCGGGCCGCTCCTCAAAACTAACCACTGATTTTAATATGCTCACCTCCTTTTTTGGATTCGATTGGAAACCCTAAGCTATGCACAACCTATCTTTTAGTTGGGTTCTATTCCTATGTTTACTCGGACCTGTCCTGAGTGCTCAGCCCAACTTTGAAAAAAACTATACCCCCCTCAAATTTGAAGGGGAGATCCCCGAGCACTTTTCCCGTTATCTGCGAGGCGACTACCAGCAATACCTGGAACTGGCTGCTAAATCCGAGCAACTGTCCCAGGATGCCAAAAAGACCTTTAATACGGAGGCTCAATATGCCCTAACGGAGGCTTTTCGGACCGGGCAGGTTTATATCAATCCAGAGATTTCGGATTACTTGAATGAACTCCTTGATTTGGTTCTAAAGGATCAACCCAACCTGCGCAAAGAGCTTCACATATACGGGACAGCCATCAATGTGCCCAATGCTACGGCCTGGCCGGATGGGACTATTTTTATCAACCTATCGCTCCTCCCCTATTTGGAAAATGAAGCCCAGCTGGCCTTTATTCTTTGCCATGAAGCCAGTCACTACTGGCGGTCTCACTCTCTTAACATGAGAGAGGAAATGGAGAAGCTATCCACTCAAACCCTTGACGACCGCATTGACCTGGAAACCAAATTCGAATTGATGCGCTTTTCCCGTTCGAATGAGTTGGACGCTGATGCCACAGGCTTTGAATTATTTGTAAATGCTGGCTATGACCCACGAGAAGGCTTAAAGGCATTGGAACAGTTGAAAAAAATCAACCTGAAAGCGGATTCCACCGTCCTTAACCTTGATGCCCTTTACCGGCTTCCTGACCTGGATATGGAAACCACTTATGGCTGCAAGGTGCGGGAAAATCTGGGCCTGGTGGAAAAGGCTAATCAAGATTTGCTCAAGGTCGGAAGCGAGGCGCTACAAGCTAATGAAGATGCACGCAGAGCCCAGGAAGCTGCTCAAAAGCAAAAAGAGGTGGAAATCCGACGGAAACTCTCTACCCATCCCAGTGTAGATGTGCGCATGGCTGCTTTAAGTAAGCGAATGAAAGAGGAAGGAGTCAATATAGGCGTCAAATTCCAACTGGAACCAGCTCCTTTTTTCCAACTCCGTACCTATGCCCATTTTGAGCATGTGCAACAACTCTATGACCGGGCTGCCTATGTGCCTGCGCTTTACCTTTCTCTCCGGCTAGGTCAATCCTTTCCTGAAAATCAGTACCTGCAGGAAATCGCGGGAAAATGCCTTTATTGGCTTGCTTTCTATCAGAAGCGGAATGCCGTTGGCAGGTTTTTGCCTGTCCGGAAAGCCAGACCTAAAACTGCTTACGAAGAGTTTGTTTGCAGCTTATATGTGATTCGCAGCCGCACCTATCTGGACTTCGCAGAATATTTCTTCATTGACCGGACCAAGCAATTTCCAGATTCGGAGGACCTCCACGCGTACATGGGCCGACTTTTTGCCCTACGCGGGGCTAAGATGTACGCCCGCAAGCAATTTGAAAGTTACCTCCAAAAATATCCCCAAGGCAAGCATGCCGCTTTTGTCTCTCAAGCACTGAATCCATGAAACATTTCCTCATTTTTCTCCTCCTACCGCTGGCGTTTTCCTGTCGAACCGGGGAAATGATGGTGCAGGAACCTTCTAAAAAAAAGGAAGGAAGCATAGCCATCAAGAAAGTGATCAGCATTGCTCCGGATTTTCAATTCCTGGATCCACGTTTATCGCCCAGTCAAGCGATTGAAAAACAGTATCAAAAACGCCAAGGCTACCTGGAACTCCTGGCTTCCAGTGCGCAGGAAGCGGGCGTGGAACTGGAAATTTATGATCCTGCTCTGAAGAATAATGCCGATGCAGCCTACTTCAATGAACTCCTGCCGCTTCGAGAAAAAGTATTTCAGGTCAACAAACTCCAGCCAGTTCCGCTTAGCATCCATCGAAACCACCGGGGATTTAACCGCTTTCCTTTGACTTTTGGAATGGAAAAACCCATCCTCATGGAAAGTGATTTCAGCTACCTGGCTGAGAAATACGGGACCCCCTATTTTGCCGTACAGGGCTTCTATAATCTTCGGTTTAATCGCCTGTTTATTCCCGTGCATCAATCCATGATGTATCACGTCCTCATTGATGTTACGCGAGGAGAAATCATCTATCGGGAAATCCGGGTCATGCCCAACGGCTTCAAGCCCGAAATTGTTCGGCCTATTTTTTTTGACAGCTACGCTATCCTTCAGAATCTATGAAAACCCACATATTTCGCTTCCTTTTTCTTTTGGTGGCTTACTTGCTGACGCTGCCCAATATGAGCTTACAGGCCCAAAATAACGGTTATATGGGCAAACATTGGCTCATCAAAAGTAGCCTCACAGATCCTTTGTTGGTCGATGGATTCCGGGCAGAAGTTGAGGCCGTCGTCTTCCGACGGGTTGGCCTTAGTTTCGACTTCCAGCAGCGAAGCACACGAGATATGGTTCAGGAGAATGACTTTGCCTTCAACGACAGTCTCGGGATTTTTCAGCAAAGTCTGGGCATCAGCTATCGCCATTATTTCAACCGCGCCATGCTGGCTCCCATGGGCAGCTATTACCTGGCCGGTTTACGGATTGGCCGATCTGACCTGGACTACAGCAGTTTTCGTACTGAAGATGGGGGCGGGTATCAGTTGGAGGTATACCGGAGGCGTTTGAAGATCCGTTCTGCCATGACCAGCCAGTTAGTTCTCGGAATTGGGCGGCAGCATATTTTTGGCGGCAGATGGGTAGTGGACGCAAACGCGGCCGTTTATTTTTCCATTCACGAAAAAGCCGCTCGGCTGGCCTTACCAACCGAGCTCCATCACCGGGCTGGAGGGGACTTTTTGCCTTCCTTCCAGCGGCTCTTTTTTCAGGAGACGGTTTCCTCTGGCTTGAACCTCAACTTATCCATCGGTATGTTACTTTTTTAGGTCAGCTTATAGAAGCCATATCAGTAGGTGAAAATAGGATACCAAAACACCCTCAACCACGACCACGCCCCCATCGGGTAATCTCTAGGAGTTTTTTCTGGCATTGGCTTGCTTTCTGAGCAACGGGAAGAAAAATCGAAAAGGTCTGTTTAGGGTATCTTTTCCAGTTGCAAAATGTCCCCCTTGCCTGTATCTTACAGGCTTAGTTGTTGGACATGATTCGTAGCTTTTCCCTATTACTACTCATCGTGAGCTGCTCCCTGGCTCATGCGCAATCCCCTTTATTGCGCTTCAAATCAGGTGAGACCAGTTTGCCCGCTGAGATTCAGTGGCCTCCTGAAGAACCCGCATTTGCTGGTTACCATTATCGTCTCATTCAGTTTGATCAAATTCCCGACCTAAATCGACAGCAGCAGCTGACGGCTCAGGGCGTGGAATTGCTCCAATACCAGCCGGATCTGGCGTATTTGGTCGCCCTCAGACCTCAGACCCAACCCAATTGGGCTGCCTTTGGCGTGAGTCGGGTGGTACAGATGCAGGGCGCCTGGAAAAGGAATCCGCTGGATAGCTGGCAAGAAAGCAATGGCGAGGTTGAAGCCCGGGTGCTGTACCACAAAAACCTGCCCCTCTCCGCTGTCGTGCAAGAATTACAGCAGCGCTTCCCTGGGGTGGAAATATTGGATCAGGTGGCTTTCATTCAAACGATAGACATTCGGCTGGATGCTGGAGCCCTCTCTCAATTGGCAGCCTTGCCTTTTGTCAGCTATGTAGAACCCGTGCCTCCTCCACCGGTGGAAGAGAACCAGCATTATCGGACGGGCATTCATTCCAATTATCTGGCCGACACCTATGGGCTGGACGGTTCCGGGATGACCCTGGTGGTATCTGAAGGCCGGGTAAATCCTGATGTCCTGGAATTGAAAGGGCGCTTGAATACCAGTCTTCACACGGGAGGAATCTCTAACCATGCCACTACCGTGGGTACTTATATGGCCGGAGCGGGCAATCTTGACCCCACCGATGAGGGTATGGCCCGCGGCGCTGATGTGCTGAGCTATAGCTCCGCTGTCATCAATAATGCCCCCAACCTCTACAACAATTTCAATATGCGTGGGGCAAATCAGTCTCTCGGTCAGGGGTGTAACCTGGGGTATAACGGCAATGCCCGGGCCGCGGATATCGCGATCCGGAACCACCCGCATTTTTTGATGGTGTACTCCACAGGTAATAGCCAAAACTCCAACTGTAACTATGGAGCGGGTCCAGGTTGGGCGACCATTACCGGCGGTTCTAAAGCAGGAAAAAATGTGGTCGCAGTGGGCGCCCTGGACAGATATGATGTCATTGAGTCTTTCAGCAGTTTTGGTCCGACCAGTGATGGACGGATCAAACCAGATATATGCGCCGTAGGAGAAGGCGGTACTTCCTATGCCGCGCCCAGCATCCTCGGGATGTACGGACAGCTTTTCCAGGCTTACCTGCAATTCTACGGGCAGGAGCCTCCTGCCGGCCTGATGAAAGCCATCATGCAGAATACCGCGCAGGACCTGGGCAATCCCGGCCCTGACTTCAAGTACGGCTATGGCAAAGCCAATGGCCGTAGAGCTTATCAGGTGATCGAAAACGGCACCTTTCAGATTGACTCCCTGAGCCAGGGCAACAACAAAACCATCACCCTGACCGTGCCTGCAGGCATGCAGGAATTGAAAGTGTTTTTGTATTGGACCGATGTGGAAGGGGCCGCCAATGCGACCATTCCTTTGGTCAACAACCTAGACCTAACCCTCCAGGACCCGGCCGGGACTACCTTCCTTCCCTGGATCCTGAATCCTGCGCCGAATGCCACTACCCTCGACCAAAATGCGGTAAGAGGGGCTGATGCGATGAACAACATGGAGCAGGTTACCTTGAACAATCCCGCTCCCGGAACTTACACCATTACCGTGGATGCGTCATCCGTGCCAGTAGGCACGCAGGAATGGTATGTGGTTACCCATATGGTACCTCGGGAACTAGTGGTTACCTATCCGATCGGCGGCGAAGGCTTTGTACCAGGAGAGCAGGAAGTAGTGCGCTGGGATGCAGCTGGAACCAACACCTTCAATTTGGAATATAGCTTAGATGGAGGGAACAGTTGGACGAGCATGGCGACCAACCTTCCCGCCAGCCAACGCCATTACGAGTGGAGCGTTCCAGCAGGATTTACAGGAGACGCACTGTTCAAAGTGAGCAGTGGCAGTCTCAACGCCCAAAGCAAACCCTTCACCGTGGCCAATATCCCGGATAATCTTCAGGTGATCTGGTCTTGCGGAGATTCTGCCATGATTGGCTGGGACCCGGTACCTAATGCCGATATGTATTGGCTGACCAGACTGGGTGCCAAATATATGGATTCCGTTTCCATTACCAATCAGACCTATGCCATCGTACATGGCTTGAGCACGATAGACGATGAATGGTTTGCGATCCAGAGTATGGACCAAAATGGAGCCATCAGTCGTCGGAGTCTGGCCTTCCTAAAGACTGCGGGGGATGTCAATTGCTTCCCCACCAATGCAGGGGCTTCGGTTTCTCTGTCCCATCCGGCAGGATACTATGCAGATTGTCAAATCCCCGCCCAGCTCCCATTGACAGCGGGTTTCACCAATCTCGGCACCAGTGCCATCAGTCAGATTCCGGTTGGCTATCAGTTTAATGGTGGACCCGTGGTCCTGGATACGCTAAACCAAAGCCTCAACAGTGGGAATACCGCATTTTTCACCTTTGCCGACTCTCTCTCGTTCCCAGGTACAGGCAACTACCAGCTCACCATTTGGACCCAGCTACCAGGAGACCCGATTTCCGCTGATGACACATTGAAACTCGATATCCAGGTGTACCCTGGTACCACCATACAGGCCATCTACACCCAGGATTTTGAAAGTTTCAGCCTTTGTTCCAATGCCTGGGGATGTAGTGATATGAGCTGTATTCTCAGTCAGGGATGGGCCAACGTTCCCAATGGGTTGGGAGATTCGATTGATTGGCGGACCTTCCAGGGAGGCACCACTTCTAGTGGAACGGGGCCTACCACAGACCATACCCTGGGCAATGCCAGCGGAAAATATCTCTACCTGGAAGGCAGTGGCAATGGCGGGTCTGGCTGTCAGAATCATGAAGCCTTCCTGCTTTCTCCTTGCCTCGACTTGACCGGCGCCAACCAAACCCAACTTAGTTTTTGGCGACACATGCGCGGCTCCGCTATCGGTGAGTTGCACATTGATGTGCTGGCAGACGGCGTTTGGTACCTGGATGTAGCCGACCCCGTGATCGGAGACCAGGGCAACCAATGGATTCAGCAATTGGTAGATCTTTCCGCCTTTGATGGCAAACTGGTTACCGTGCGTTTCCGTGGTTCAACGGGCAGTGGCTGGGCGGCCGATATGGCCCTGGATGACATTGAAATCACCACCCTCCCCCGGGCTGCGTTCAGTTCTTCTCTCCAGGAAATTTGTCCGGGGACTACCGTTAACTTTACGGATGCTTCCACCTATACCGATACCTGGCAGTGGCAATTCGAACCGAATACCATCAGCTTTGTGGGAGGCACCAATGCCAACAGTCCTAGTCCTCAGGTTACCTTCCTTCAGCCGGGATACTATACCGCGAGGCTGATTGCCAGCAATGCCTTTGGCGTAGATACAATGGAATTGGCGAACCATATTTTTGCCGGTCCTCATCCCTTGCAACTTAGCCTGAGCGATCCGGACACCAGTATATGCGCAGGAACTTCATTCAGTGTACAGGCCAGTTCCACGGCCGGGATGTATGACTTCTGGCTCAATGATAGCCTATGGCAAAGTGGCACGGCTAACAGCCTGACCTTGAACAACCCGCTGGAAACTACCTCCATTAGCATTTACGGAGAACTCTATCCAGGCTGTACCACCGATACCGCTGTACTTGATCTTCAGGTATCGAATCCTATGGTCAATCTTACCGCCACCGATGGTCTCACGGCTTGTGAAGGGGAAAGTCTTGAACTGAAAGCCACCCCGGGATACGCTCAGTATCTCTGGTCAGATGGAGGGACTGATAGTGTGCGCAGCTTTACTCAAAACGGTACCTTAACGGTGACCGTAACAGATGCAGCCGGCTGCACCGCCCAGTCAAATCCTCTCAGCCTGAGCTTTAATCCGGTCCCTCCCAAGCCAGGGGTGTTAGGTACCGTATTCCAGCTCCTTGGCCAGACAGCCACTTACACCGCCACGGGTCAGGTCGGCTCTAGTTTCACCTGGGGCACTTCCGGTGGAAGTATCCAGACTGCCAACCCGGCAAATTTTGTCCAAATAAACTGGGATACGGTGGGGCTGTTTGAAATCTTCCTGGTTGAAACCTCCGCCGATGGGTGTATCAGTGATACCACCTTCATTCAGGTACAGGTAAATGACATCAATTCTAACCTCGATGATGACTTTGGCTCAGCCTGGAAAGTATATCCTAACCCTGCTGAAGCAGTCATCTTCATCGAATGGGAACAGGAATTCGGAGGAGAAACTGAGCTGCTGTTGTGGGATGCCAGAGGAAGATTGATCCGGAGAAAAAGGGTAAAAGGTGCGCCTCCTGCCAGTTGGCAAATTGGAGATCTTTCCGAAGGAGTCTACATCCTGGAAATCCGTCAAGGCGACAAACGAGGACGCAAAAGGCTCAGCATTGAATAATGCAGCAAAAAATGACGCCTAATACAAAGAGGGGCACAGGTGATGACCTGTGCCCCTCTTTTATTTGGTTGAAAGGAGATTATTTTTTTTGACCAGCTACTGCCTCCCAGGCTTCTTCGGCCAGCCTTTCCCACTGTCCGGCATCTTGAAAAGGAACGATAAACCAGTCCTTCATGGGCGGTTTTTGCTTAAAAGGGCTCAACCACCTCCAGCCTGCCAGGTCTACCCGATCCGTATCGGTTTCCCTCCCCAGCCGAAAGGTCATTTGCTCTTCATAGAGGAAACAAAACACCTTGCCTTTGACCTTGATGGCCGGCGCTCGCATCATATTTCCCTCCTCGGTATCAGGATATGATTCCGTAAAGCGCGTCAGCAGGGATTGAAAAACCTCTGTAGGTTTAGACATGGGATCAAGGATAAAGGGCTTCAATCAGCCATTCCTGAACAGGCCGGGCCTTGCGGAAATGCTCCATGATCACGTCCACCAGGTCATCGTTCAGGATGTGGGAGGCTGGAATATCCGCATTATAATAGAAGGACTTATTAAAGATCAGCGGTTGGATCTCGCCGACCTCTTTAAATTCCGCGGGCAGTCGCTTGTGCTTATCTCCCTGAAGGGTACCAAAGGTGTCAGCGAAATCTGGTTGGGCCAACAATTCTGCAAAACCCTCTGGGTCCTGGGCGATGGCGGTTCGCACCCGATGGATTTCTTCCTTTTCCAATACATAGGCCCCTCCATAGTAACCCACGCCGCTGGGTTTTACCTCAACGTACAAGCCAGGGTAGGATTTATTTTTCTTGCCCCCCGCTGAAATAATGGCGGACATTTGGGTTTTGTAAGGAGTTTTGTCTTTGGAAAAACGAATGTCCCGATTGATGCGAAAAATGGCTTCTTTGGCGGTCATCATGACCGATGGATCTTCTTCCTGCACCCGGTCGATCAGCTTATCCACGAAAGCCTCGAAAGGTTCCTTCACAGAAGTTTTATAGCGCTTTCTGTGCTCATCGAACCAATCTTTGTGGTTGTTATCAGCGAGTTCGGTAAAAAAGTCCAGGAAGTCCTGGGTAAAATATGCCATGATTTCTAGTTTCTGTTAGCTAAAAAAACGCCTTAGTCAGGCTCCTCCGGAACATAACTAAGACGCCTATGATAGGGTTTATCCCGGAGAATGAAAAGCTACTTTATTTCCTTCGCTATCAAGGAAAATAGCCATGTATCCCACTTCGTCAGATATTTTAGTTTTAGGGAGGACCACCTGTCCGCCAGCGGCTTCCACTCTACCCAACGGCTTGGCCAAATCCGGCCCACCGTTCAAATACACCAGCGCTCCCTCAGCGGAAGGCGTATAGCCTTCTCCGGCTACTACCGCCCCACCGACTCCTTCCGGGTCTCCACTATTGGGCAGAAAACCCATGACGATACCATCAATTTCCTGTACGGCAACTTCGCCATCCAGTACTTTTCCATAAAAGCCCATCGCACGCTCCAAATTGGCGGCGGGAATCTCGAACCAGTTAATTACGTTAGCCATAAATAATTAAGTTTTTAATGTGTGGTTGAATCTGATTGGCCGATCAGGATGATGATACTAAAGTAGTGAGCCAGGAAGATGATTTCTTGGCATTTTTGATAAAATTGTAGGAATTTAAAAAAGGCGTTTATTGTATTTTTCGGATTAATACGCATTTTTTTGAGTAAAAAAAGTGATTTTTTTATAAATTCAATAAATACTAACATGGTTTGCCAATTGCAATTTTTACCATTTTTATTAGCTAATCTACATGCCGACCTCCTCCGAAGTCTATGATTTGATCCAGAGTCTCGGCAAGGCTGAAAAGAAGGCATTCCGGCGCATGGTCCAACGCCCCGGAGAAGATCCTAACTATCTGCGGCTATTCGACGCCATGCTGGAACAGCCTGCCTATGATGAGGAAGCCCTCAAGGCAGGATTTCAAGGCGAAGCTTTTGTCCGGCAATTCCACGTCACCAAGAACTATCTGCTCCAATTGCTGCTACAATGCCTGCGACAGTTAGCGGAGCGCAAAGACCCCAGAGCTCAGGTAAAGGCCTGGCTAGCGGAAGCCGATCTATTGCGAAGAAGGGGCATGCCGGAGTTGGCCTTTAAACGCCTGAGAAAAGCCGCCAAACAGGCTCAGCGACAAGAGATGTTGCCTGCCCAGTTGGAATTGTTTGCCCTGGCCAGAAAAATGCCTTTTCCCGCTACGACCCGCCCCCTGCCTCCGATCTTGGGACCGGATGCCCTGGCAGCGGTTCGGAACTCTCTGGAACAGTTTGGCCGCTACGTGGACTATGTAGAAAAAAGCCAGAGCTGGCAGCAGTGGCGCGGCGAAGTGCTCAGCATAGACCCAAGAGAGCATCCCTTATTAGCGGCCCAGACCTCTCAGGACCCTTTACAAGTGGCGATTTTGTCCCATCACCTCATCTATGCAGCCGGGGTCATGAAAAGCGACTATGCCCTGGCAAAGGCGACGCTGTGGGAATTGGTAGAAAAAATGGACCAAAAGCCCCATCTGATGAAATTGAATCCAGAAGGCTTGCATACCACCTTGAATAACCTGCTGGGCCTTTGTCTCTATGACAAAAGCTATGAGGAGATTCCTCCTTTGCTCCAGCGCATCCACGCCCTGGGCCACGAGTCAAAGATTCTTACCCCCCATCATCCCCTGATGCGCCCCCAGTTACAAACCCTCAACCTGGAGTTGGAATGGTACCGGGATAGCCTGAATGTGGAAGCCTTTGAGCAGCGAGGCCCGGCTATTCAACGCTTTATTGCTACCCACCAGGCCGAATTACCGGTTAGTTATTATCCCCTGCTCCATTATCAGTTGGCTTATCTACACTTCATGCGCGGGGCCTATTCGCAGAGCATTCCGCCCCTGAATGCAATCTTCACCTATCAGGCCGCGGAACAGATTCGTACTGATATTTTTCGCTATGCCCGTTTCCTTCACCTCATGCTGCAGTTTGAGTTGGGGAATATGACCGTCCTGGCCTATGCCTTGCAATCCACCCGGCGTTATTTGAAGAAGAAAGGCGGCATTTCTTATTTCGAAAAACGCTTCCTGCGCTATTTTTCTCAACTCTGCCGCAGCCCCAAGGCCCACTTCCCTAAGCTCCATCGCAGCCTGTACACAGACCTATTTTCCCCAACCGAAGCCAGGGTTTCCGCAGATGTACTCGACTATCTCGATGTGAAGAGTTGGTTGGAACAAAAGCTCCCCGCTGGAAGCTTCTGAAGGGATATGGTCTTTCCTGTTTTCGAATAAGCTACCTTTTCGATAAATTCAAACCTAATTGCAAAATTGCTGGTAAGCCCTACATGAACATACAACTCCGTTATAGATTCCGGCACATCCTGGGGACAGCCGTTGCGTGGACGCTGGCTATCAGCCTCTTTGCCCTGGTGCGGCTTTATGGGGTGGAAGAGGAAGGAATTTATCAAATGGTAGGCACCCAGAAAGAAAGCAACTTCCATATCCTCTCCCTCGGCTTGGGCATGGGCGGGATTCTGGGCCTTATTTTTGGCTTTCTGGATAGCTACAAGCCCCTTTTACGAAAAATTTCTTACGCCTGGATTGTCTTGATCCGTACGGTGGTGCATATCTCGATTACCCTCCTGATGGTGATCGGCTACATTGTGTGGTTTCATAGTTTTGAAGCAGGGAATCTGGATAAAAACTGGCTGCAAATCCTCCAGGAAAGCCCCTATCAGAAAACGGCCTTGGTCTTTGTGATCTATACCGGCGTGGTGAGTATGCTCTTTAACCTCTTTCGGCAGATCAGCAGCATGTTTGGGCCCGGCATCATGTACAAACTGATCATCGGTAAATACCACCGGCCCAAGGAAGAAGAGCGGATTTTTATGTTTCTGGACCTCCGCTCCTCCACCACCTATGCCGAGCGGCTGGGCCATATCCTGTACAGCGAGTTGATCCAGGACTGCTTCTCCGATCTGACCGCCGCCATTGACCAGCATCAGGTCGAAATCTACCAATACGTGGGAGATGAAGCGGTTTTGACCTGGCCTATTTCGGATGGGCTCAAGGACCTCAACTGCATTGAAGCCTTCTTTACTTTTGACCAATCCATCCAGTCCAGAGCCAAGTACTACTTCAACAAATATGATTTGGTCCCGGCCTTCAAGGCGGGCGTAAACCTGGGGCTGGTCATGGTGGCCGAAGTAGGCATCGTAAAAAAAGAAATCGCTTATCACAGCGATGTGCTCAATACTGCTGCCCGTATCCAGGGTAAATGCAATGAATATGGCAAGGGATTATTGATCTCAGAAGCCATGTCCCTACGAATTCCCCCCCAACACAATTACATCCTTGAAGAAGTAGGCACCGTCTCTTTAAAGGGAAAAGAACAATTAATCACCATCTTTTCCGTAGAAAAAAAGGAGAAACTAGAACATCAATATGAGTTCTCAGAATAGCATGCAGGCTAACCTATATTCGTACTTTTGCGTAATTTGCAGGAAACATCCCGGCTAGGATGAAGATGGGCAAGAGAAAAAGGAGGTGGCTGATTGTCCTCGGTAGCCTCTTAGGATTGGGACTGATTGCGCAACTATGGATCAGTACCCGGCTGGATCCCTCCGTAGAGCGGTGGATCAAGGAGACTGTTGCTGAACGTAGCCGTGGCCTGTATCTGGTAGATAGTCTGGAAGTAAACATAGACATCTGGCCTGGCATCATCACCCTGAAAAATGTTCACCTACGCCCTGACAGCCTTCGCTTCCTGGCACTGAAAGCCCGGGGAGAAGCCCCTTTTCAATTGCTCGAATTACGGATTCCCTACTTATCTGTGGGCCTCAAAGAGGGCCTGGATGCCTTACGAAAAAACCGCTGGCATGCCTCCTATCTCCACATGGAGCAACCGCAGATTTCATTGCGCAGGCTGGAAGCGCCCCCCCAAAATGACAGCACCCGTTTGGTTCGTCGGCGTCCGCTCTCCCGGATGCCCGAAATCAAAATGGAAAGGGTCGAGATAGAAGGCGGGAGCTTTTCCTACATTGACACCAAAGAATTTAGTCAGAACGCCTTCCAAGCGAAAAGTGTAAATGCCCTTTTCAAGCAGGTAGCCTGGAACAATCTCCAGGCGCTTTTCAGTTTTGAAGCCTGGTCATCGGAAGAATTTAACCTGGATGCGGACATCGCGGATTACAGTTTTTTACTGCCCGACAGCACCTACAGCCTGCAAGCGAAGCGCCTGGGAATTTCGGGCAGTAAAGAAGAAATATTTGCCGAAAACCTCCGGCTCCAGCCTCAATATGACCGGCTGGCTGCTCGAAACGGACGACGCATCCCGCCCAACCTTTTTGATATTCAACTGCCTCGTTTAGAGGTAAAAGGCCTGGACCTGGAAGAAGTTTGGTATAAACGAGAGCTGAATTTAAGCGAGGTAATCCTTCATCAACCCATCTTAACTCAGCTCAGCAAAATCCGCCCCGAAGCAGTAGATCCTGAGGTGCTGGATTTGCGGACCCAGTACGACAAACTCGCCAAAACCTTTAAACGCATCGTCGTAGGGGAAATCGCGGTAGAAAAAGGGAACTATTACCAACAGGCCTCCCTCAGAGATAGTACCCGCACCCTGGCTTTGGAAGGAATAGATCTGCGGTTAAAGCAATTCTCTCTGGATTCATTGTTGCTGGAAAAAGATGACCGCTTGCTGTTTTCTGAAGAGATCGAAGTGAATCTGGAAGATTACGCCCTGCTCTTCCCGCAGAAAGATTACAGCATTCGGGGGTCCGAAACCCGCTTTTCCACCACAGAACAAGAGTTAAGCAGTCAAAATATTCGCCTGATTCCTTCCCGAAAACTTCTTCGGGCTGCCAAGTTCAACGGGCAGGATGTCTTTTCCTTCCAGCTACCTAAGCTCCGGGTAAGCGGCCTGGACCTGACAGAAGCCTGGTACGACCGCCTGGTCGATGTGCAACAAGTGGTGCTCTCCTCGCCCCAGATGCAGTTGCGCAATGATCCCCAACTGAACCGGGAAGCCGTGGATTCCTTAGCCAAAGCCAACCTTTATTTACTGATAGATGACTACCTGGAAAGCCTGACCATTCGCAACTTTCTCATTCAGGGCGGCAGTTTTTCCTTCAACCGAGGGGATGAAGGCATGATGCACGCCTTTCTCGCCAACGAGATTGAGATGTATGTCCAGAATTTTCAGTTGGATGAAAGGGCCCAGGAGCGAACCAGTAATCCATTCTATGCAGATGACATAGATATGGGACTGGAGATAGACCGCTATCGGTTTTTGTTACCCGACAGCAGTTACGCCCTGGAAGTCAGGCACATCGGTATTTCTACGGCGGACTCCTCGCTTTACGCTGATTCCCTATGGTTTCTCCCGCAGGGACCAGATGCCGCCGGAGAGGCCCAGGCTTTTTTGCCGCGCATTTCTCTGACCGGATTAGACGTAAAGAAAGCCTACTTTGATCACATCCTGGAATTGGATCAGTTGGCCATTCTCCATCCGCAGATATGGACGCCGGTTCCGGCTCAGGAAGCCTCCAACGAAGTAAGTCGGGCTGCCCCCATTGAAAAACCTACCTATATCCCTGTGGGAGAAGAAATTCTCCCGCAATATTTCAAGGAATTGAACATCGGCAAGGTCTCCCTTGAGGAAGGCCTGATTCACCTCCGCCACCGCAAGGAGCAGGAATTGGTGGAGCGAGCGTTCCCGCATTGCGAAATAGTTCTGCATGAAGTGCGCTTAGATTCGGCCACCCGGATGGATACCGAACAGCTGTTTTTTGCCAAAAGTTGGGAAGCTGGTGGACGAGATTGGCAATGGACGCTCAACGATGAACTGCATCAACTGAGCCTGGGAGACATTCACTTTTCTTCCGAGGAACAAGTCCTTTCGATCGGTGGGCTTCAAATCCAACCGGATTCCAGTCGGCTGGAGGAGACGGCTTCCCGCTTGCGCTATCAACTTGGCATCCCGGCCCTACATCTGGGTGGGATCAAAGCCGGAGAAATCTGGTATGATCGAACCCTTGACCTGCATGAGTTAACCCTGGAGGGTCCGAGTCTGGCGCTGACCCGCTATCCCAGGGCTGTCCGGCAAACCTTTGATTCTTTGCAGCGGGCTGATTTGTTCCGCCTGATAGAGCCATATTTCTATGCCCTGGAAGTGGACAATATGCGGGTAAAAGATGGCGCCCTGGTCCTCAATGCGGAGCGAAAAGACGCTAACCACGCTTTCTCGGCCCATGACCTGAGTATGTTGGTCGCAGGCTTTAAACTGGACCCCACTTCCAAAAGCACCAAAAGGGCCTTTTATGCGGACAATATCCAAATGGCCTTGCAGGCGGAGGATTACTCTTTCTTATTGCCAGATAGCACCTATCGCATCGAGGTAGATCAGCTTAGGCTGAATACCGCTGATTCTTCTCTTTATGCCAAAAATATCTCGCTGATTCCCCGCCTGGAGCATCCCAAGAATCAACCTAAAACCCATATTTGGTCATTCGAAGTACCGCAAATGTGGGCCAGTGGGGTGAAAGTGGCAGACATCTATCTGGGAGGGAAATTAGACCTTCACCATATTCGCTTCCACGAACCGGATATCATGCTGCGGACGCGACCCGAAAAGACCGGCAGAGGTAAAGATCCTTATCTGGCGGTGCTTCCAGTGTTTGACTATGTAGGGGCACATACCATCGAAATTACTGATGGCCGCCTGGAAGAAGTGAGGACCCCCGCAGATTCAGTGGTGCCCTGGAACATCGGCCACTTTGACCTGGAGTTAGAGGAGTTTTTCCTGGATTCTTTGGGACTGCTGCGGCCGGATCGCATGTTTTATGCAGATGAGGTGGCCATGTTGATGGAAAAATATCGCATTCCCGCCCTGGATAGCCTGTATTGGCTCAATGCCAAGCGCCTGGGCTTGTCTTCCCGGGATAAACTCCTTTTTGCCGATTCCCTGCAACTGGACCCCATGTATGACCCGGAAGCCTTTGTGGAGAAATTCGGCTATACCATGAACGACCTCCACCTGCTGAGTGATCGGGTCAATTTATATGGCATCAAGCTCTTCGAGCTGTTCAAATATCAGTACGTCCGGGCCAATCGGGTAGATTTAATCGGCTTACATTTGGAGGTTTCTAAGGATAACCGGTTTGATCCGGATCCTGCCCGAAAACCGCCTTTCCCGCAAGAAGTCCTCATGGGGTTGGGCTATCCCATCCACTTTGACTCCGTCATGATCAGGGAAGGCACCCTGGCCTATACCGAATATATCAATGGCATGGGCCCGCCCGGCTATTTTTCTCTGTCTGACCTCCAGGCTAGTTTGCAAGACATCACCAATGATCCCATGGTCCTGGAAAGCAGGGAGGCCTATACGGCTACCGCTCGGGCCAGTGCGCGCATGATGGGTTCAGGCTTCCTGCAAGTGGATTTTTCCTATCCGCTGACCGATACCGCCTTTTCTTATGAGATCAACGGCCAACTGGGGAGCGTGGACATGCAGGAATTCAACAGCATTTTGCAGCCTACCACCGCCATCCGGATTGACAGTGGCCTGGTGAATAAAGGGAACTTTCGGGTACGGGGAGATAGACACGGAAGTAAGGGAAAAATGTGGCTCCACTATAACGACCTGAACGTCTCGGTGCTGGAAGAGGACGAGGATGAAGCGGTCGGAGATGTCCCCAAATTCCGTCGCCGCCGCTTTGCCAGCGCCATCGCCAATTCTCTGGTCGTTAAGACCGATAACCCCAACCGGCGCTTCCTGCGGGTGGGACGAATCTCCTATGAGGTGGATACCTCGAAAGGCTTCATTTATCATTGGGTGCAGTCCGTGGTCAGTGGGGTCCAGTCAAGTGTAGGCTTGAAAAATGAAGAAGAGAAGGACAAAAAGCTGGGCTTGAAAGGCCTGGCCAAAACCCTCAAAGAACTGACCCCGGATTTGCCCAAACCCAAGGGTAAAGGGGATAAACCAAAGGAATAGGCGTCCCTGGCCTGCCGAACCTTCTTTTTCCTGCTTAAAAAGTTCCTATCTTCAGGCTGCTATTTCATCGGATCTGAAACCAACCTACGCCCCCATGTCTAATCGCACCCATTTTTCATCCCGCATTGGATTCATTGCAGCAGCAGCCGGTTCCGCTGTAGGCCTGGGCAATATCTGGAAGTTTCCCTACGAAACAGCCCAAAACGGAGGTGGGGCATTCTTCTTTGTCTACCTGTTATGCATTTTACTGGTGGGACTCCCGGTCATGATCGCCGAGCTTACACTGGGGCGCCATGCCCAGGCCAATCCCTGGGGCGCTTACCATAAAATAGGGGGCTCTTCCTGGGCCTGGGTAGGAGGATTGGGAGTTATATGTGGGATCATGATTCTGTCCTTTTATAATGTAGTGGCTGGCTGGTCCTTTGGGTATTTCCTGCAAATCGGATTCGGAGATCTGCTGGCTGCGGGAGATCATAAAGCCTACTTCGGGGAGTTTACCAAAAACATCCTGCCGATTATGCTGTATGCCCTCCTTTTTATGGGACTGACTACCTACGTGGTGGGCAGAGGAGTAAAAAAAGGACTGGAAAGAGCGGCTACCACCCTGATGCCGGTTTTGCTGGTTTTGCTGCTGGGCCTGATCGCCTATGCCCTTACCCTGGAAAATGCCTGGGATGGGGTAGCTTATTACCTTTCCTTTCATCCGGAAAAACTTAACCTTTCAGTCATCAATTCTGCCATGGGCCATGCCTTTTTCTCTCTTTCTCTGGGCATGGGCGGCCTGATTACCTATGGCTCTTACCTGAACAAAAAAGAAAATCTGGTCCGTTCTGCTACTGTGGTTACCCTGGCAGATACGGGCGTGGCTTTCCTGGCTGGTTTATTAATGCTGCCCCTGGTGTTTACCCT
This sequence comes from Bacteroidota bacterium, assembly GCA_038527215.1. Classification (GTDB taxonomy): domain Bacteria; phylum Bacteroidota; class Bacteroidia; order J057; family J057; genus JAWPMV01. Next base: position 61,292 of record JBCBGC010000001.1, on the reverse strand, counting down.
TGGGCAAGATCCCGGCATGAGCGGCCCTGGGCTAGCTTTTGTTACGCTACCGAGTATTTTTGCCAGCATCGGTCCGGTAGCTGGCAAGATTGTCGGAGCGGGCTTTTTCCTGCTCCTGACCCTGGCGGCCCTGACCTCTACTATTTCCCTGCTGGAAACCCCGGTAGCCTATCTGATCGACGAGAAAAAATGGTCGCGAAACCGGGCAGTGGTGAGCATGGGCCTGCTAATCTTTGGCTTAGGCATCCCGACTTTGCTTTCCTATGGAGCCGTTCCTTCCCTGGGAAATATTTCCTATGCCGGAGGGACCCATACTTTCCTCGATTTGGTGGCAGACATTTTTTCAGAAGCAGCCCTCCCTTTCGGTGGCTTAATGCTCAGTTTGTTTGTGGTATATCGCTGGAAAATGGCTGGCTTCGAGTCAGAAATTCAGGAGGGGTTTGCAGGCTATAAAGACCATTGGATTTCCATTTATGTCAACCTGAGTTTGCGGTATCTGGCCCCTATTTTTCTAGGCCTCATTTTCCTTTCCAATATCCTGGAGAAATTTTTCAACATCCATCTGTTCTAGCTGATACGAGACGTGGATTTTTTGATTAATGAAGGAGGCATTGTATCTTCTCTTTTGTTGCCATTAACACGCCCTGTTTGAATGGTTCCCCCTAATTCGCGTAGATGTCCCTCCCTACCCGCCTGCCACTGCTGCTGATCATTTCCTGCTTATGCGGGTCATTCTCCCCTGTCGCGGCGCAGTCCCCTGTCCTCGATAGTTTACAACAGGCATGGTCTCAAGCCTCTACCGACACCGGCAAATTGCGTCTTCATCTGGCCATGGCAAAGGAGTGGTGGGCAGAAGCTGACTGGGAAAAAAGTGCCCTTCAGTTAGCCGCAGCCCGGCATCTGGCAGAGAAACTGGATGATCCCTATTGGTGGGGCGAAGTAAGTTTTCATGAGGGACTGGCCGCGCAGGAAGCCAATGATCGCCCAGCGATTCGCGCCTATTTTGATCAGGCGATGCAGCATTTTTCTCAGGCTGGAGATCAAGAAAAAGAAATGAGCGTCCTTTCAGAACTCGCTCAACTCAACTACTATGAGGGCAGCTATGATGCTTCCATCCTCAATTTTCATCGGCTTTATGCCTACTATGCGGACATCCGGGACACCATGGAAATGACCTGGGCGTTGAATTTCATCTCCGGTAACTATGAAGCCAAGGGCATCAACGACTCGGCCATGGCTTACGGCTACCGGGCCAGGGATTTGGTCCGCGCCATTGATGCCCCCATCGACCTGGCTTCTTCCCTCAACAATATAGGCTTTGCCTACATGGAGCAGGGGATTTATGACTCGGCCTTGCAATACTTCCGGGCGGCTATTCCGCTCTGCCGAAAAGCTAAGCGACCGGATGGGGAAGCCATTTTTATGCAAAATATCGGCATCGTCCAAAGTCGGGCAGGTCAGTTTGTGGCTTCTCTACAATCCTACCTTCGGTCCATGTTTCTATACGACTCCATAGCGGCTTATTCCCAGGTCGCAGACCTCAAGACCAATATCGGGATCATCCACAAACGGCATGGCCAATATGCAGAAGCCATTGACTATTATCAGGAAGCCCTGGCCTTTGACCTGAGCGAGGCTGACACCTCTGGCCTCATCGCTCAATACAATAACATCGGCAGTGCCTATCTGGAGGCAGGACGTCTGGACAGCGCGCGTAAATACGCCTTGATGAGCTACCGATTGGTCGAGGCTTCAGACCATAGCTGCTTTGATGGGGAGGCTGGCCTGTTGGGCAAGTATTATTATGAAGCCGGAAAGTTGGACTCTGCCCGTCATTATACCCAGCAAGAGGTTGAAGCGGTAAAAAAATGCGGCAACCGCACCTTTTTGCCGATGTCGGCCTATGTGATGGGCCGGATATATCAAGACCAGGGCCAGGCGCAACAAGCCCGTTATTGGTTTGAGCAATCCTACGCCAGCGCAAAAGAAACCGGCCGGTTGGAGGCTCAGGCTGAGGCTGCGCAAGCCCTTTACGCTTCTTACAAATCAGCCGGACAGACAGAAAAAGCCCTGGGCTTTCTGGAAATTTATCAATGGACCAGCGACAGCGTGTTTAACCAGAACAACACGCGCCAGCTCGCCTGGATGGAGGCTACTTACCAGATGGACCGAGTGGCGGACAGCCTGCAAGCTGTACAGGAGCAAGAAGCCCTGGCTTTTGAACAGGAAATCTCTCAGCAAAGAAGAAGAATCGGACAAATCCTCTTAGGTGGGCTGGTGCTGGGGGTGCTCACCGGGATTTACTTCTTTTACCTCCGAAAACGACGAAAACTGGAAATGGAAAAAACCCTGTTGGAGGAAAAAAATCATCGCTACCAGGCTGTCATTGAAGCCACAGAGGAAGAGCGCCATCGCATAGCCAAAGATCTGCATGATGGGGTGGTCCAGCAAATGGGGGCCATACAGCTAGGCTTAAGGAGATTGATGGAAGCGGAAAAAACGCCCCCACAAGCCCTGGAAGAAATCCACCAGCTAAGCATAAATACCGCCCAGGAAACTCGGCAACTCTCTCACCAAATGATGCCCAGGGCCCTGATGGAAATGGGCCTGGTCCCTGCCCTGCGAGAAGTGGCAGATGGCATGTTGAATCGGGCCGGTATGGAGGTCGCTTTTGAAGAGTTTGGGCTACAAGAACGCTATGAAATGTCTGTAGAGATCGCCCTCTACCGGATTTTTCAGGAGTTGGTGCAAAATATCCTACGCCATGCAGAGGCCCGAAGCGTTTCCGTCCAATTATACCAAACGGGCGGACAATTGCATTTAATGGTGGAGGATGATGGCATCGGCATTTCCCCTGCTCCTGAACGGGGGTTAGGCCTGGAAAACATCGTCAGCAGGGCTGAGGTCCTGGGAGGAACCGCCACCATAGAACCGGGTCCGCAACAAGGTACCGTAGCACAAATAAGCATCCCTATATGAGCGCGCGCATTCGTATCCTGGTCGCTGACGACCATCACCTGGTTCGGGAAGGGGTTTTGCTCATGCTGGCCCAGGAAGATACTTTTGAGGTGGTGGGAGAGGCCGCCAATGGCCGGGAAGCGATCCGTCTCTGCCAGATGCTCCAGCCAGATGTCCTGCTCCTGGACCTCGACATGCCAGAAATGAATGGGCTGGAGGCGGCGACCCAGTTACGGAAAGACATGCCGGAGCTCCGAATCGGCATTCTGACCATGCACCAGGAAAAGATCCTGATTGAAAAAATGATCCAGCTGGGCATTAATGGCTACCTTTTTAAAACCAGCGATGCGGAAGAATTGATAGAGGGCATCAAAAAAATCGCCTCCGGCAAAAACTTTTATACCGCCCAGGTTACGGAAAACCTGGTCAAGAGTAACCCCATCTTCCGACAGGCCAGCGCGGAGTATACCGTGCTTTTGTCCCAACTCTCCCCCAGAGAACGCGAAATCCTCATCCTCATCGCTGAAGGCAAATCGAGTAGTGCGATCGGCGAGCAATTACACATCTCCCCGCGCACGGTGGAAACCCACCGGGCCAACCTCCTGCGGAAACTCGAAGTGAACAATCTGGCCGGCCTCATCCGCATTGCCATTAAATCCGGCCTGGTTTCCTGATCCGCAAGGCAGGAAAATTTGACCGCTGCCTGCTTTTCCTATTTCCTCCGGCCCGAAAAAAGCGTATTTTTGGCCCTGGACCTTATCTCTCGCCTTATGCAGACTTATGCCGACGCTTTGATGATCGCCATTCCGGGCTTCATGCTTCTGATTCTGGTAGAAGCCATCTATGGTCATTTCAAAGGCAAACAAACCATCCGAAGTCTGGATACCATCTCCAGCCTGAGTTCTGGCATCACCAATACGATCAAGGATTCCCTTAAACTGGTGGTCGTCATTTTGAGCTATCCTGTTCTGCTCTCCTGGCTTGGGTTATGGGAAATGGAAGCCACCTGGCAAGCCTATGTGCTGGGATTCATCGCCATAGATTTTGCTGGCTACTGGTCACATCGGCTGGCTCATAGCGTCAACCTTTTTTGGAATCGACACGCCATCCACCATAGCAGCGAGGAGTTCAACCTGCCTTGTGCTTTGCGGCAGTCTATTTCCAATCTGCTAGGGATTTACGCTTTTTTCCTGATTCCTGCGGCTTTGCTAGGGGTTCCGGCTAAGGTGATTACCCTGCTCGCTCCTTTGCATTTGTTTTTGCAGTTCTGGTACCATACCCGCCACATTCCCAAACTGGGCTGGCTGGAGTACCTCATCATCACCCCTTCTCAGCATCGGGTGCATCATGCTATCAATCCTATTTATCTGGACAAAAATCTAGGCCAGATATTTTCGATCTGGGACCGGCTTTTTGGGACCTTTCAGGAAGAATTGGAGGAAGAGCCTCCAGTCTATGGCATCACCCGTCCCATGGCTACCTGGAATCCTTTTAAGATCAACTTCAAACATATCTGGCTCCTGGCCCGGGATGCCTGGCGTACCAAAAGCTGGAAAGACAAATTCCGGATTTGGTTCATGCCGACGGGTTGGCGGCCTGAAGATGTGAGCGAGGCTTATCCTGTCTACAAAATTGAGGATGTACACCAATTCGATAAATATGCCGAAGGGGAAGATTCCCGTCCGCTGGTGGTCTGGTCTTGGTTTCAGCTGGTAGCCACGACCTTTTTGTTGATCTTCATGCTTTCCCAATTCTCCAAGATCGGGGAAACAGGCTTGCTCATCTGCGGAGGCATCATTGCCCTGGGCATCTATGGCTATACCGCCCTGATGGACAGGGACCCTGCTGCGGTCTGGGTTGAAGCTATCCGAGGCTTGATCGGGGTAAGCTGGATCGTCTATTCGGGGGATTGGTTTGGCATGGCTGGCCTGTGGGAACCCGGGCTCTGGCTGGTCGGAGGCTATTTTGTGCTCTCTGCGCTAGGGGCGATCTGGCTGAGTCAACAGGAAAGTGTTCCGGCGCCCGAGGCGGTGCAGTCGTCCTAATTACTTGCTGGTATGATCCTGACCATTGTCTTTTTGATTGCCGCGGTGTTTGTGATGTTGGCTTTTGGCCTGACGGAACAAAATGCCCCTACCCTATTGGCAGGCTACAATCAAATGACGGAAGAAGAAAGAGCCCAGGTAAACCTGAAAGGCTTTCTGCGTTTTTTTAAGGGCTTTCACTTGATTCTCGGGGTGAGCCTAGGGGTATTCAGTTGGATTGCGTTTAAGATTTTTGGAGAAACTGGCGTGGGCTTGGTGCTGGGTTTTTATCCGGTCCTGGCCTATACATTTTTCATCATTCGAAGTAAAAAATACTGGCAGGGTAGTTCTCCCCGAAATAATGCCCTGGCCCTCGGCTTACTGGTGTTGGTCATGGTGGGTCTGCTGGGGTTGTTTTTTGTGGGTAACCACGAAGGTAAATTGGACCTGCAGCAAGAAGCCATTACGATCAGTGGCTTGTATGGCGTAACCATCCCTTATCAGCGGGTAAAAGAAATCCGCATGGTAGAGGCCCTGCCTTCTCTGACCATGAAGACCAATGGCTATAGCCTGGGAGATGTACAAAAGGGCTTTTTCCGCACCGAGGAAGGGCAGCGCATCAAATTGCTGATCAATGCCCGCCAAAATCCCTACATCCTGATTATTCCAGACCGAGGCACCCATTGTTACTTTAGTGGCAGAAGTATCCGTAACACGGACCTGATCGCCCATATGCAAGCCCATCCCCTGCTCACCGATAAAGTAAAATTTTAGCCACTGGAAACTTCTGCCTACATATCCCTCTTTTTCTTTGCGATGTTAGGCACGTTTTTCGGGGTAAATTTTGGTGGAGCAAACCTGATCGTCATGCCGGTCTTACTGGTGTACGGCGTCAGTCCGGTAGTAGCCCTATCCTCCACCCGTCCGGGTATTTTGGCCCAGGCATGCATCGGCATGCGGCTTTTCCGCGAATTCAGTGAATTTTCCATCTGGGAACAGGTGATCCTCACCCTGGCGGGAGCCGCAGGTGGGCTCTTAGGGATTCAATTTATCAGCATGCTGGACCCAGCCCAGGCGGAGGTTTTTATCCTGATCATGATCGCCCTTTTTAGTGGAGCGGCCGGTCTAAAATGGCTGTTTATGAAACCGGCTCCCAAGGCGGAAGCTCAACCCAAACGAAAAACCCATCCCTGGTACATCTATCTGGCGGCAGGCTTTTTTCCGGCTATCATCGCTGGCCTGGTAGGAGTAGGCGCAGGCTTAATCTTCGTGGCTATCATGATGCTGGGGCTGGGCAAAGGCACCATGGCCGCGTCTTACGCCCTCAAATGTGTCAGTATTGGCCAGGCCAGTGCCCTCTTGATTTGGGGAGGCCTCAACGGGCAGATTGATCTGGCCCTGGTGGGGGTCCTGCTGCCTGCTTCTCTGATTGGCTCTTACCTGGGGGCCAGGTTCACCCTGCGAATGAACCCCAATTATATGTATGTGGTCATTATCCTAACGAGCCTTTTATTGGCTGCGAGGAAGCTCGGCTGGTTAGACTTTAGCGGTTGAATCTAACCGCTTTTTTGTCCCCCCCACAAATAATTATTTTCTTTGCCAAAATTTCTATACCAGATGGAAACCTTAACGATTGAGAATTTTATGACCCTGGGGATGCTTATCCTCCTGCAAATTGTCCTGGGGTTCGACAACTTATTGTATATCTCGCTGGAGTCTCAAAGTGCGCCACCAGACAAGCAAAATTATGTCCGACGACTAGGCATTGGCTTTGCCATCATCTTGAGGATCCTGCTCTTGTTTCTGCTCGTTTCAGTCATTGACCTTTTCCAGGAGCCGGTTTTTTCCCCTCAGGGTCACTTTCTCAGTGGAGAGTTTAACATCCATAGCCTCATCGTTCTCCTCGGAGGGGCCTTCATTATTTACACAGCGATGAAGGAAATATGGCATATGATCTCCCTGGAAGAGCATGAAGAAAGCATGGATAAAAAAGTCAAACCCGTAGGACAGGTGATCTTCATGATCATGGTGATGAACCTGGTTTTTTCTTTTGACTCTATTCTAAGTGCGATGGCCCTGACCAATGTATTCTGGGTCATGGCGACGGCCATCATCATTGGCGGACTCCTCATGATCTGGTTAGCGGACCGAGTATCTACTTTTCTGCAAAAAAACCGCATGTATGAAGTCCTGGGGCTATTTATACTTTTTCTGGTCGGCATCATGTTGCTGACGGAAGGGGGCCATTTGGCTCACATGCATGTCTTTGGCTACGAAATCACCCAAATGAGCAAGGCTACCTTTTATTTTGTGCTCGTGGTCCTGGTGTTGGTGGACGTGGTACAAGGGCGCTATCAGCGAAAAATCTCCCTTACCAAACAGCAAAAGAAGCAGGCGCAATCCTAAGGCTTGCCTTGCTTATATGAAATACATGAGTCATCCCGAATTATGGGATGGCTCATTTCTTTTTAGGAATTTATTGAGGAGGATAGGAAAGCGACATTTTCCTTCCATATGCTTGTCACCCCGGAAGCTCCTTTGGCTGCAAGGAGGTGAGCTATCAGGGTCAAGGACTCTGACAGATATATCGTTGGAGGTCTAACAATCCTTTTGTAATCATGGAGACCCCGGATAAGTCATTTTCCCTGGTGGTCAAATGCCTTTCCGGGGTGACATATTGGTGGGTAGTTGAGTCTCCCCAACCCTTTTTGATGATATCATTTCTCCTTCCATATGCTTGACACCCCAGAAGCTCCACTGACTACACGGAGGTGAGCTGTCCGGCTCAAGGACCCCGACAGCTATATCCTCGGAGGTCTCTGCGATCCTTATGTAATCATGGAGACCCCGGATAAGTCATTTTCCCTGGTGGTCAAATGCCTTTCCGGGGTGACATATTTGTGGGTAGGTCGGATTTCAAGATGCATTTTTATGAAATCTTGGCTTACTCAAAATTCGGGACGACTCATGTTTTCGATTTTTGAACAGTCGCCCCCCCCTCCCCTTTTTCCCCCTTGTCCATTGATTGTCCATCGCCTTTTTTAGGCCGGAGGCGCACTTTTCGGGTATTTGTGGATGTACGAGAACAACCACAAAGATTTTTTACTTATGCGAACGAAATTATCAACCGCCCGCTTGCTTCAGCGTTTCTTCTGTCTCCTGATCGGCAGCTATGCCCTGCTGAGTTGTAAACCTGAGGTAGCGGTAGAACCCCCGGAAACTTTTGCGGAAGTCATGATCGCAGCTGGGGTACCAGAGAACCCCCAACCCTTCGAAACGGTAGATACTACCGCTGCTGCTGAACCGCAGCAAATCATCAATGATGATATCTGGGCTTGTAAAGATTTTACGGTAGACCTGTCTCAGAATGCGGCGGATTTTGTCATGTACTCTTCGGCGATTGCCGAGGATGTGTATCCCGGTAACTTTCTGCAGGGGCAGTCAGTGGCGGAAGGCAGTCCCCGCATCATACCCCTGAAAAGAGGTCCAGGCACCATTACCATCAATACCCTGAACGGCTCGAGCAAAATCTCCACCACCGTAGACGAGGTGAGTTTTTCCAAGATCGCCACCGCCACCAATGACCTGATCGGCATCAACAATGGCAACCTCACCGCCAACATAGCCTATTCAAGGGAAGAGGTGCGCTCCCTGGACGAAATGGGCGTCAAAATGAACGCCAAATTCTCCAATCTCACCACCAAGGTAAAAGGCTCTTTTAGTTACAATAGCTCCCAGGCCTTTTCCAGCGTGTTTGTGCAGCTAACCCAGGTCTTTTATACCATCGTAACCGACATCCCGGACGCCAACACGGCTTTTGATGCCTCCATCACCCCCGAAGACCTCAAAAAGTATGTGTACGAAGGCAATCCTGCCACCTATATCTCTTCGGTTAGCTATGGGCGAATTTTCAACCTACTGATTCAGTCCACCGAATCTGCCGACTCCATCAAAGCGGCATTGGATGTCTCCATCAACGCGGGCCTGAGTAGCGGCAGTGGGGGATTTGAGTTTTCGAAGGTGGAAAAACTGGAGAATGTCAGCATCTCCGGATATGCTTTTGGGGGAGACGCCAATATGGCGGCGGGGGCCTTGATCGGGCAGATGAGCGACGTCAATAACTTCATCAAAAACGGTGGCTCCATCAACAATGGTGCGCCCATCTCCTATCAGGTACGCAGCCTCAAAGATCCCTCCATCAAAGTGGCGGCCAATCTCACGACTTCCTACACCGTAACCGAATGTGAAAACATCACCGGCGGCATTCCGAATTTTCGAGATACTCGTTCCAGCGTAGGCGCAGCGGCTTTTGTAGTCGGCAATGTGCAGAATAAAATGGTCCTATTCGATGGGGTAAATTCCGAGATGGTGTTTCTGAATTCTCTCGGCGCAGTGAGCGGCCCCTTCAGACTCTCTGAATGGGGACAAGCCAATTCCCATCCTTTTCGGAATTCAGGGGTAGGCGCGGCCATCAATATCCGGCACGACGCCGATCCGGAAAAAACCTATTTCTTTAGTAAAGACGGCACCAAATTCACGGCCTACTCTCCCAGCAGTAACAGCTTCGGTGGGGTGGCAGAACTCTGGCAGTGGGGCACCGACTATACCTGCCCGTTTGATTCCGTAGGCGCGGCCATGGACCTGTCCGTAGGCACACGCGAAATCGCCTGTCTCTTTAATTTTTCCGGCACAAAATACACCCTCTTCGAATCCGGTCAGTTTAGTCCGCCCAGGGATATCAGCGACCTACAGTTCCGCGAGCGGGATGCCCCGGTAGCGATTCCCTTCAATTCTGTGGGAGCGGCCTTGCGCTTGTACATCACTGACGCCAACCAGAATCCCATTGACCGGAATGTAGTGGCTATTTTCGATGGTCCAGGCAAGCAGTATGTTTATTTTGACTTGGACAAAAACGTGATCGTAGGTCCGGTGGGAATTTAGCAGACTTATAAGGCCAGGATAAAATCCTGGAGATTTTGATCCGTAGGTAGGTTCATCTTCTTGCGGAGACGATAGCGAGCTTTGTTCACACTTTCAGGCGTGATATTGAGAATGGTGGCCATTTCCTTAGAGGAAAGATTCATTTTCATCAAGGTGACCAGTTTGATTTCATTCGCCGTCAGCGTGGGGAAAGCCCGCTTTACCTTTTCGTCAAAATCCGCATATACCTCCTTAAAATAGCGCTCAAAATTATCCCAGTCCTTTTCTCCTTTTAAATCCTGATCAATAGAACCAATTAAGGGATTTAACACTTCTTTTTGTCCGGAATTTTCTTTGATTTTTTGAATGCTATTTTTCAAGTCATTTAATAGGGTATTTTTCGACACCAAATGAAGCGTATGAATGGTTAATTCCCGTTGTTTCAATTCCAACTCATGTTCCAGCTTCTTCCGCATTAATTGAGCCTTGGTGCGCTGTTTAAGCAAATAAAAGCGATATGCCACTAGGCTAAGGATAAGCAAGCACACCACAAACAACATCCCTACCCACAGCCGCTGCACCTCCAAGCCCTGGATTTTATTTTCCTGAAGCAGACGATTATTTTCTTCTCTTTTTATAACTAATTCTTTTTCCTTTTTCTCCGTTTCGTACAAAATAAATAACTCATCCTGCTGTCGGATAGATTCTAATTCATATACCTCTTCTACCCAACGCGCATACTTTTCCCAATAAAGGGCAGCTTGCTGCGCATCCCCTTTTTGCTTGTAGATTTCGGCCATGGGACCCGTAAGGCTTAGCGCGTCCTGCTCCCAGGCGGTTGCTTCTATTTCATCCAATCGTCCTCTGATCAATACATAGGCTTGATTCAGATTGCCTTGCTTCAACCATATCTTGCCTAGTTCTCCATGCAGGCGGGTCAGACCGGACTGGTTTCCTTGTGATAAAAACTGCTCGCGTGCTCGCTGAAAATAATTCCGGGAATTAATAACCTCTTTTTTATGCGCATAAATCAAGGCGAGATTGGCATGCGCTTTTGCTAATAAGCCATAATTATTTTTCTCGCTCATTATTCTCCCTTGTTCCACATAAAAAAGAGCTGAATCCAACTGTTCATTTTCCACAAAAAATGCCCCTAAGTGAATGAGCATACCTGCCATACTATAAGAATCCCCCGTTTGAACAAAACCCGCTAGGGCTTTTTTTAGATACCGCTCTGCCTCCTCATACTTTCCGATGTCCCATTGGCACAAGCCAACGTATTCATAGGCATTTCCTAAGCGGCTGGAATCGGCATTTTCTTCGAAATAGCGGAGGCTCTTTAATAATAATTCCAACGCCTGGGTTTGTTGGCCGATGGAGCGCAGGGCATTGCCTTTTTGTTCTTGAAAGACGGCTTGATAAAAAGGTCTTTGTATGAGTCCCGCCACGTAAATCAACGAATCCGCTTGCTGGAGGATTTTGGCATCCTCTCCGTTTTCATAAGCCAGATTCAGCATATTAAAGGAAAGAGTAAGGGAATTCACGGTATCCTTCCTGGCTTGCAGATAAGGAATGACCCGATGGAAAGAGACCAGCGCCATGCTATCATTGCCTTCTTCCATATAAAAGGAGGCCAGAATATTATTTGCCTGGGCCATGCCCCACGCAAATTGCTGTGCCTCTGATCGACGCAAGGCTTCCAGCATGATGCCTTTGGCCAATGGAAAGTCTGCATCCCAACGCTCCAAGGAGGCATCCAGGAGGCGATCTATTCGTAGAGAATCATTTTCCAGAGAAGGCAGGTCCAAACTTTGCAGGACGCTATCGAGAGAGGTTTGAGCTAAGGAAAATTGCAGGAAAAGTAGGCAATAGAGGAGGAAAAGTCCCTGCTTTAACGGATATAGATTCCACATAGGCACAGCTTACAGATGAAAGATCAGTGCGCATCTACAAAATGCATTTATCGTGTGGAAAATCCCATTTTCGTCAGGCTTACCTTTTAAAAATATGTTCCCGGTGCCAGGCTAGTTTCTCTGGATCAGGATAGTATTTTTTCCCAAAGGGTAGCACAATTGCTTTTTGCTTGAAATTTGACAAAGCGTAAGGGTGGCTTTCCGTTTCTACAAAGCTATCAGAAACCAACACCCGGTATTGATCATCTATGGAAATCAACCCTCGGTCAAAAGCCCGATGGAGATTGGGACAAAGAGCAATCCCATTAGAGATCGAGTCATCATGTGACCGGGAAAAAGGCACGATGTGGCAAGCATCGATCATTTGGGTGTGAAAACTCGAATCAACCCGCATACCCGAGATGCTACAAGTGAAATTATAAACTCTGGGAATTATTTTTTTAAATACTCCTTTCCTCACAAAGTTCTCTTCATCGGTAGCCTCCTTTTTGTAAGCAGGGACATCTTCTTTTAATAAAGATTTATGTAGGCTTAGCAGTTGATCAGGAATTTGGGATTTCCCCAGGTAGGCCTGTTGATTTTCTGGAAAATATTTCTCTAATAAAAATCCCAGGATAATTGCTCTATTCTCAGGAGAAATAAATTGAACAAAAAATTCCTCAGAAAACATCCCAAATACTTGTTGGGCTTCCATTTGTCGAAAGCTGCTAAATACCTTTTTAATCTCTTTGCCATTTCCATCAAACACCGTCCAGAAGCCATCTCCTCTTAAATGGAAAAAAGGCAGAAAGAAAGTGGGGCTATGTGCTGTCGTTACTAGTAGCTGCCAATTTTCCTGAAAGGAAGCCCATAATTCAGGCCGCACGAAAAATTGATTGCCCAGTCCTTCCCCCTGATCCATTTGCTCTAACAGGCTAATGAGCAGCACGGGTTTATGCGGGGCTGGTCCATATTTAGTGGTGCCCCTTCGAAGCTTGGCAAGGCACTTAAGAATGGGAGCTAATTGAGGATGAGACATGAAGCGAAATCCGATGTGAAGCTGAGGGTGTAGGCATAAGCTAAATAAATGTATCATTTTCCTCGCCCAGCTCCAAGCAGCATCAGTTCCCTAGTAAGCGATCTGATTTACCTCCCATCCCAAGAAGGCGGCTAATGCTGTCAAAAATATCAGAGAAAAATCCTGCCAGGGATTCCCAGAATGTTTTGGGCCGGTCTTTGATCATTTGTTCCAATCGTTGAAGATCATTCCTTGCCGCATTCACCTGAGGTAATATCCCAGAAATATCTTGTCCGTGGGTTTCAGCTTGATCAATGATTAAATTTAATAAAGCCTGGCAAGTGTTAAAGCGATCTTTTAAATCGAAAAGACTTTCCTTGGGAATGGCTGCTTCTAGCTCTTGAATTTTTTCGCCTAGACGATAAGCGTATCCAGAAAAATGTGAATTAGACATAGAAATGCTGTTAAATAAGTAAATACAATTCACCTATCATTCGGCAAGGGATGTCATGTACATTCTTGTGCGTACACGAAAGATATTAATTCTTCCTGTAAGTTAAAATTCCCGGCCACTAAACTTTTTTTCAGGACCTTCTCCTCCTATTTCCAATCCCTCCTTCTCTAACATCCCATTACCCCGGGAATCCTACCTTTTACCCTGCAAAGCTTACCACTTACAAGCTAGCCATTTGAAATACAGTGTCTTAGGAGTAGTTTGTTATTAGAAACCATTCAGCCAACTAACCTAATCAGCCCACATTATTATTCACCCCCACTAACTTCCTCCTCGTCATGAACAAAACACTCTCCTACGTACTCATCGCCCTTCTTGCAGGCCTCGCCGGTTATCTTTACGGAGAAAATACAGCCTTAAAAAGATTCTTAACTGAGCAGATTGCCGCTAATCACTTCCAGGTGGAACCACCCCAGGAAGGAAGCAAACAACTTACTGAGGCTACTCCCGCCACTTCGGTGCAGAAAGTAGCGCAAAAGCCTTCTCAGGAAGTACAGCCCAAACCCGAAGTTAAACCGCTCGCCACCGCAGTTAAGCCGGAAGTAGCAGAGGAAAAAATAGCCCCCACTCCCGACCCACGGCCTGCCCCTCAAGCCCTGCCAGAAGTAAGTAATTGTATAGAGGACGAGAAAGAGTGGAGCCTGCAGCTCACCCTGTATTCAGAGCAATTGGAAAAACAGCGGATCCCTTACACCCAGTCTCCTGCATCTGCCTTACAAGATTGCTCCGGAATCTTTCATCGCATCGTGCAATTTGCCCAGTCCAAATGTGACCGCAACCTATATCCCACCCCTGAAAAAGTACGAGACAGCCGCTCGATCGCACGCTGGTATCACGAGCAGGGAAATATGGTCATCGTCCAGGATGCCAAAGCCAGCCGCAACCTGATCAAACCTGGTTCCGTGATGTTCTTTGGCCGGAATGGACAGCGTTATTCGAATATCACCATAGAGGATATGACCGGAAATGCCAAAAAAGGAATTCGCGGTGCCATAGAGCATATCGGTGTAGTAACTGAGGTACATAAAGATGAAAACGGAGACGTCATTGGTTATGTGATGATGCACGGTCGCCGTCCCGGCAAACATGCCCAGCGCAGCCACTACCATAAAATCGAACCTCCCCGCCTGGGATATCCCGTACTCGGAAACTGGAATCAGCAGTGGATTGGAATCTCCAATATCATGACGCCTAAGTCAGACGGCCCAGCCCTGGCTGCCAAATAATCGAATATTTCACTATATTGAAATAAGCCGGGGGATCCTTCCCATAAAGATGCCCCGGCTTTTCACCTACAACCCCCATTTCTTACCCCTAAATTGAACACCCCCCCTAGCCATGGACTATTATTTGATTAAAGGCTACTTCCATGTAGTCGGATACTCTCCCGATGGAGATTCCCTGATGTTTGAAGCTTCCAGCAAAAAACGTTGGGATAAAATCGAGTCCTCCCATCGCGATACTTTTCTGGAAAAACTGGAAGAAAATGAGGGCGCGGTCCAATTGCGCCTGCAAGGCGTGGACGCCCTGGAAACCCACTACAGCGCCAGCCCCTTACCCACGCCCAGCGCCTATCGTGGCAAATCGTACAGCAAAGCGGAAAAGCCTAAAACCAGGCAGCACCGTCAACCGGAAGAATTTGGCGATGCAGCCACGGCCAGATTATTGGAATATCTCGACGTAGAATCGGCTACCTGGGGATCCTTTTTTGGGCGGCATTATATCAAGGAAATCAACATAAAAAGAGGCACCCGGACCAGCACCTATAAAACCAAGAATAAGGATAAAATACCCGGTTATATTATTGTCAATGATTATGACCGGAAAGGTCGCCCTATTGCCTGGATTTTTGGGGGTAAAACCTCGACCCGGGATGGGACGCGCTTTACCACTTCCCGCTTAAAAAGTCGCTTGAAACAATCGATTAATTATAAATTGGTGGCGGATGGCATGGTATACCCTTATTTCTTTTTTACGCTCGCGGCCTCTTTACGGGATGTGCTGGTAGAAGGGGTAAAAAAAGCCCAGGCCGACAAATTAAATCTTTGGTCGAAAGATCGTTCTGAAAAAGGGATCACGCTCAGGCGTTTTGACCAGATTACGGATGACTATTTAATCTTCCCCTATTTATTCCGCCGCCTGGTTAAGCATCAGTTCCGGCGTCAGATGGAAGGCTACTGGGAAGCCTCCGCGAACAAGAAAAGCTATACCCCTAGTGAAACCAAATTATTTTTGGAGAGCTTTTTTAAGGATTCCAATCCGTACGTATTTAAAATCGATGAGCGGGATTTTGTGCGGTTGGACGAGATCGTCTATGTCACCAAGACCAAACTTCGGTTGAAGACCCATCCGGGGAATATTGTTTTTCTGGGATAGGGATAGATTAGCCACGAATTTTCGAATTGGGGACGAATAGCTTCTGATTAGTCTTTAATTCGTGCATTCGTGGCCCTTATTATGTTAGCCACGAATTATCGAATTAAAGACGAATAGCTCCTGATTGGTCCCTAATTCGTGCATTCGTGGCCCTTTTAATTTTAGCCACGAATTATCGAATTGGGGACGAATGGCTTTTGATTGGCCTTTAATTCGCTCATTCGTGGCTTACCCATTACTTCGCAAACAACTGCCCGATATCCTTAAAGGCCTTAAACTCCAGGGCATTGCCTGAAGGGTCCAGGAAAAACATGGTGGCTTGCTCGCCGGGCTCTCCTTCAAAACGGATATAAGGCTCAATCACAAACTTGACCTCATGTGCCAGCAGCCGATCCCGTAAGGCTTCCCAGTCCCCCCATTCCAGTACGACGCCATAATGTGGCACGGGGACCGCATGTCCATCTACCGGATTATGATGGGTGTCCTCCATCTCTGCTGGGCGAGGCTTCATGTGCAGCACAAACTGATGACCGTAGAAATTGAGGTCTACCCATTGAGGAGCGGAGCGGCCTTCTTCGCATTGCAGGATGTCCCGGTAGAAGGAGCGGGTTTCGTCCAGATCATAGACGGGAATCGCGACGTGAAAAGGAGTGAGTTTTGCCATTAGATACAGGAATTAATTCAAGGCGAAGGTACGGAATCCCCACTCAATTTTCTTGCCCCTTCGCACTTTCCCGCGCATACAAAAACAGCGGCAATCCCCCCGCCAGCCCAAAAGCAAAGGTATAAGCCCATATCCAGCCCAGCCCTGCGATCTGCTGGCGCTTGGCTTCCCGATACGACCAAACCAGAAACAGTGCCAGCACAAACAATAAATCCATCATAAAAGCGGAGGAAATGTCATTGGCAAACATGCCTTCCAGGGTCCTTAGGGGCTGGGTATAAAGGAGGATGTTTCCTGTGGCAAGGCTTTCTTTGAGGACAAAAATACTCGGTAACAGGGTGCCCACTATGGTCAGGATGAGATAGGTTTTTTTCATGATAAAACTTTTCTCAAACCTAAGGGGTCCGGGCGAGTGCATCCCTTGACGATCGTCAAGAACGATCCTTATCTGCCACCCGCTTCCTGATTCGGCTCAGGGTTTCAGGGGCTACCCCCAAAAAAGTAGCCAAATAATGCTGAGGAATCCGCTGGATCAGGTCCGGTTGTCGTTGGAGCAGGTTTCTATACCGCTCCTCAGGATTCATCAGCACAAAAGTAGAAATCACCTCCTGATACACGATCAATTCCTGCTCCATGGCTAAGCGAGCCAGCCATTCAAAGCGCGGAAAACGCGCCAACAAATCCGAAGCCAGCTCCCGGCTGATCACCGCAACCTCTGTATCCTCCAGCGCTTGAAAACTATGGCGGGAGGGGAGCTGCCGGGTATAGCTTTCATAGGCACTGACGAATTGGTTTTCCGTGTAAAAAAAAGCGGTTTTTTCCTCCGGGTCTAATCTGTAGAAGAGCCGGATGCAGCCCTTGAGGATAAAAAAGAATTCGTGAGAAATCTCCCCCTCGCGGAGCAAATAAGCCCCCTTCGGCACCTGCCTCACGGGAACAAGCGTCCTTAGCGCCTCCTTTTCCGCGCGGTTCAGTGCCAAAGACTGGGAGAAATATTGGATCAATGCCTCCATCGCAAGGGGGTTACTCCACGCCCTCTATCCGCGCCCCCGCCGGAATGGCAAACTCAGCAGGGTCCAGTTGCATCCGCTGGATATCGGTCACCTCCATTTCCACATTGAGTTCCCCATCTTTCAAAACCGTTTTTAACGGC
Organism: Bacteroidota bacterium; assembly: GCA_038527215.1. Classification (GTDB taxonomy): domain Bacteria; phylum Bacteroidota; class Bacteroidia; order J057; family J057; genus JAWPMV01. The sequence goes on along the minus strand of JBCBGC010000001.1, from coordinate 43,773 downwards.
AAGGAACGGGTTTTTTCAATAAAAAAGGCCCAGAAGCCATACCGATGCCTGGCATGCAGGCGAGGATCAGCCGGGATGGAAGGATGGTAATAATGCTGGTAAAAGCCTTCTTTGGCCTTGATAGTCATGACATGGCAGGAAAGGCCCATGATGGTGGTTACGTCCTTTTCGATGGACCACTCGATCAGCGAATCAGGATTTTGGCGAGCGTCCTCCCAAAACACCCCATTCATGCCGCGCATTTGACTGTACAAGGTATCCCCGCCCGCATAGAGCTGCATCATTTTGAACATCCCGTTCATTTGACTTTTGTAACGAGCTCCTTTGATGGAATAAACACTCTTATTGCCCATGAGCATCCGTACGCCACCGCCTCCTGAGGCGTTGGTAGGATCTTCAAATTTGGTTTTATAAATCAGGCGTCCTTCAAAAGGTTCGAGGGGAGCGGCCTCTTCCTCCATCGCTCCCGTAGGCGCAGGAGGGGGTGAAGACATGGCTTTCCGTGAGCGGCAAGCATAGGAACTCAGCAAGATCAACATTCCTCCCAAAAGCAATAGCTGTTTCATCGTGCGAAGATTTTATAGGGTAAAGATAAAATTTCATGGCTGCTCTACAGTCGTTTAAATACATCCTGCATCACCTGCCAGTAGAAGGGGTCAGCTGTGAGATCATTATGCCCGACCCCAGGCAGCATGACCACCTGGTCTCCGGGCTTGAAATGTGCTTGTAATTTTTGAGCGGAACCAGGATAAACCGTAATGTCTTCCTCTCCATGAAATAAGGTAATGGGTACCTGCGTCTTTGCCACAGCTTCATGGTTTTTTAACCGAAAGCGGAACAGGAAATCCGGGATCAGATAGGTCAGCTTAAAGACCGGATGAGGGATGTGCCGAGCCGCATCGATAATGTCATAAAAGGGAGCCTGTAAAATCAGATGGCGAGGATGATTGTCCGCTGCCAACCGAGAAGCAGGGGCACTGCCCAGGGAATATCCAAGCACCACGATTTGATCCTCCTGATAGCGGCTTTTGACGTAATCGTAACCTGCCTGGGCATCTGCAAAAAACTGTTTTTCGGTTTGGGTGGTGCCTTCACTTTTGCCATAGCCCCGATAATCCAGCATGAACACATCAAAGCCAAGCCGGGTATATAGGCCAGCGACCTCTCCCCATGCGGATAAATCCCCCCCATTGCCATGCAGGTAATAAATCACCCCGCGGGCACTGTCAGCCGTGAACAATAAGCCATGCAAGCGCGCCTCATCTGTAGAGGAGACAAAAACTTCCTCGTAGGGGTGCTGAAAAGGAAAGGTATAGGCCTGGGGCAGTTTCGTTTCCAGAAACAGCAGTTTTTCCTGATTGATATAGAACCAGGCACAAATAATCAGGTAGACGATGACCAGAATCAAAAGCAGGATTTTCATACCCGGAAGCAGGAGTTTAAGGTGTTTCATGGAAGAAAATTTCAAACAGAAATAAAATAAATCATCCCTCCAGCAAAATGCAATTCACCTTGAAGTTTAAAGAAAAAAAACTATTTTTTGATGGCACACGTATGTAAACATCCACTTACACAACCTAATATGACACGCTTATTCCCCCTCCTGGCTTTATGGCTACCGCTATTTTCATTTAGTCAATCTCCTGCCCTCACCTATACTTCTCCGGTAGAAGAGACGCATTTTCAAGCCGCCCTGGACGGAAACCTTGACGCAGGTTTTCAGGTCTTACTTCCTCAAGGAAATCCCTCGACGACTGCAGCTCAGGCCGAACAGCATTTATCGGAATTTTATACTTTCCTCGATCAGCTCAAACCTAAATTCGATAAGCAAAAAAAGGTCAGAAAACGCCTGGCCTTACTCTATGAGGCGATCCATGCCCAGTATTTCACCCAATACGTCGAGAATCCAGTCTTCAGCGATATTTTCACCAAAGGAACCTACAATTGCGTCACGGCTACCCTTCTATATGCCATGGCCCTGGAACGCTATGAGATCCCTTACACCATCCGGAAGACCCCAACCCATGTTTATGCACTGCTTTATCCAGATACTGAAAAAATCCTCTTCGAATCCACCTCGCCCGCCTCTGGCTACGCCTATATTAATCCCCGAAGGGTTGAGGCCTACCGAAAACAATTGGTAGCTAATAAACTCATCAGTGAAGCGGAATCCAGAGCACCAGAATTTCTGGAAAAACATATTCTGGGAGATAGCGCCCTCAATTTCACGGAATTACTAGGGGTTCAGTATGCCAATTACGGCATCCGACTCGGCGAAAATGCCCAATACCAGGCAGCCTTTCAATCCCTGGAAAAAGCCTACAAGTTCTATCCGGATAGGTATATCCAGGCCCTCCTCAGCCATATGATGGCTTTATACCTGGCGAAGGAAGGAGATAACATTTCCTCCCAAGAGCTCTGTCGGATTTTTGGGAAACTTTATTCCTATCATCTGGATCAAGATGCCTTGGTACCACACCTCAAATCCCTGATCAAGACCAAGGCTGGCATCATTTCAGAAAAAGGAAACGGCGACCAGAAATTGAATACTTTTTTTGACTGTTTGAGTGAGGAATTTGCAAAGGCTCCGCTTGAAGGTAGGCTGGATACCCTGAAGCATGAATACCTCTCAGACTACTATCTCAGAACGGGTAAATTCACCCGCTCGCTGTCCCATTTGCTTAAGGTATTTTCGGATGAAAACGAAGGGCACAGACAAAGCGCCAGGTACAATGTCAGTGAACTCATTCGGGTCGTCTGGATGACCGGCTCCCCCGGCGATACCCTGGCTAAGTACAAAGCCTTTTTCCCTTTTCTGATGGAAGAAGAACAGTTTCAAGCCATCGACATAACCCTGGAGCTATTGGCAGTCGGCAGGCTAGTGGATCAGGGAAGAGAAGCTGAAGCAGATCAGGCATTTTGGGCCCTGCTTAAGAAGCATGAGAAAAAAGGGGGCACTTTACCAGAGGAACTGGTGAGTTCGGTTGCTTGGGGGATTAGTAACTGGCACATTCGGGAAATGCGTTTTGAAAAAGCCCGGGAAGTCCTGAAGAAAGGCCTGGAATTCGACCCGAACAATAGAAACCTTTCCAACTTATTGGAACAAATCGCCAAATACTAAGGGCTTGTTCGGATCTTGGCAATTTAAGCTGAGAGGAACCATTTTGGGGTTCTGAAGAGCGTTTTTTCCTCAGAATAGCCAGCTATTTTAAGGAAAAAAGGTGGATGCAAGTTCCCAAAAGCGAAATCCTCAGGCAAAAGGAAATTTCCGAGCAAGCTCTAAAGTCTATTCTTTCAACCTAAAGCTATTGATCACGGCTTGCACATCGGCTCTGGCCTGCGGAAAATCTTTATGGTAGCTGCCAATCATGATAAAATATCCTCCCTCTTCAGGAAATAAAGCGATCAAATACACCTCTTCATCCTGGTCTTTTTTATTCTGCCCGTAAATGCTGTAGCCCTTCAGACCCGCTAGTTCCACTTCCTCCAGGCCCGGTTCTTCCAGGGGTTCCATGGGGTCGGGCAGTTTGTCCAGCCGCATCATGGTCCAGACGCCTTTATTGGGTACATCCACCTTGGCAAAAGACCGGTCTACGATCAAACTGGCTTTATCTTCGCTTTGGGTAGGCGTCTTTTTGTCGCGGTTAAACAGCATACCATTGCCCATGACCGAGATAAACTGCAGCTTCCCCAGACTTTCGTCCACTGCATACGGAAGGGCTTCCCGAGGGTCTATTTTCAGATCAGTCTGTACGAAGGTTGAGCGAATGCTGGCCTCAAACAGCGGGTCCAGCTCTTCTTTTTCTTTCAGGAAAACAGCATTGATGAGGGTAGTGGTTTGCTCATTGCCATAAACCAGAATATGCTTACGGTACACCATGCCCATGGCTTCTTGCTCCAGTTTGAGTAAAACACCCGTGAGGCCGCCAACCATAACCGCCTCTTTGCTGAGCAATTCCATGCCGCGGGCCTTCATCATATCCGTTTGGCTAAAACCAGCGGATACCTGAGCATAAGGGCCCGGCACTTCCACCAGCATGATCATCGCATTGGGATAGTCAGGCGACTTAAAACCTTTCATGGTCTCACTGTGCTCAAAGCCTTCCGGAGGGGCCATGTATACATTGGTCCCTTGAAGCTGCTGATGGTCAGCAGAGACTTCGGTCAGATCATTAAGGGCTTGGCTGTAAAGAAAAGGCAGGCAAAAGCCCAGAAAGAGGGCCGTAAACGCAATACGCATGGTTGCAGAGGATTAATTTTCTTCTGCAAGATAAGGGAAAAACGGAAAGGAAAAGCTTGTCCAGCTCGATTAGGTTTCTTGTTTTCCGCCATTCTTTGGATGGGAGGAAGAGGCTTTTTCTTGAGCTTGCTGATGGAGGCGCTGCTTAACCTTTATGATGCCCTGCTGCGCCGCAAGCTCTGCTCCTTTCCCTAGGGCCGCCAAGCTGATTCCTCCATAGCCGAAAATATCTGCAAACCTATTGATGGAAATCCATCGCGCCAATAGGGGATCATAGTAAAACTTCGCCAGCATCAGCAAGGCTAGCATTCCCAGGCCCACCCAATAGATGAGCCGACCTGCTTTTTTGAGATCTTTCCAGCCTTGTGGGATGCCTGGTGGTGTCATAGGTTTTGGGAGAAAGCGTCTGTGGTTACCAAAAAGCTCAAGTCTGTCTCACTACTGTTACTTTCTCATAAAGATCGCCAATTCGCTATGCGGTTGGAAGCATTTCCCTTGCTATGGTTCCCAGTTCACCGCCCCCTCCTCTAGCAACACCTCCATCAGCTGATGCGCATATTTCTGCGCCCGCCCTGTACCCAGGTTAGAGAGGCAAATGACGGTCAGCTTTTCCTTAGGGAAGCGCATCATATAGCTACTCACGCCCCAGTCGCCTCCCTCATACCAGACCATTTCATGCCCCTGAAATTCACCGAAGACAAGGCCGAGGGCATCGTTGTCCTTCGGGTGGTCAAATTTCATCCGCTTATGCATCAGCTCATAAAAGGCGTCTCCCCCAAAGGCTCGGGTGTGAAAATTATCCGTCCATTTTTTCAAGTCCTCTACCGACGTAAAGACCCCGCTCCCGCCATAGTGGGGCGAGTGCCGATTGATTTGTAAAAAGCCTTCCCCTTTCTCTGGCAGGTAGCCATGTTCCAGCATCCAACCCGTGTTCTCTTCATCCCGGTAATTATACGCCATGACCCGGTTGGGAATCACGGCAAACAGGTCATCATGGATCAGGCTTTGCGTCATGCCCAGCGGTTTGAACAAGCGCTCCTTCGCAAAGGTGGCAAAGCGCTGCCCGGAGACTTTTTCCACGATTTTGGTGAGTAGCATATAATTGATGTTACTGTAGGACCAGCGCGTCCCCGGTTCATACATCAATGCTTCATCTCCCAGCGAAGCGGCAATGGCGGTATCTACACTGAAAAAATGCAGGCTGCTCCAGTCGGAGCCATTGGCCCGCGGATTATAGTAATAATCATTGATGCCGCTGGTCATGTAGATCAGGTGCTTGATCTGCAAGCCTTTTGCGTGTTCAGGGAATTCGGAAAAGAAGTGATACACCGAGTCTTCCAGGCTGAGCTTTTTGTCCAACATCAACAGCGCCACACAAGCCGCGGTAAACTGCTTGGATAGGGAAGCCACATTAAAGACGGAGCGGGAAGTAATGGGGATATCGTATTCTAAATGCGCCATGCCGTAGCCTTTTTTGTATAAAAATGAGGTGTCTTGTATCACCGCTACGGCATAGCCCGGCGTGGTTGCATTCACATGGGAGAAGAGTTGGTCGATTTTTGCCTCAGTTTGGGGAGTGAGTTGGGCAAAAAGGCTCAGAGGGGCCAGGAAGAGAAAGAGAAGACTGAGGGTGCGCATAAAGTGAGTTTATTAGGATACCGGTTAAAAGACCGAATCCCCAGACCAAAGTCTGAATTTCGCAAGCCTGCCGTCTTTAACAAAAAAGAAAGAAAAGTCCTGGGGGTAGACCTATGGGTCTGCTCCCAAAGGCCCCAAGAAAAAGCGCCACCCCGAAAGCGGGATGGCGCAGTATCTTCAAGATGAGCTAATTAAGACTAGCTCATCAGTCCGTCAATGATGCCGTTCAGGGTAGCACTGGGACGCATGGAGGTAGACGCCATGTCATCGTTAGGCAGGTAGTAACCCCCGAAATCTACAGGGTCTCCCTGGGCACCATTCAGTTCGTCGATGATTTGTGCTTCGTGGCTGCTTAAGGCTTCGGCAACTGGTGCAAAGATAGCTTGCAAATCCGCATCTCCGGTCTGCGCAGCCAGGGCTTCGGCCCAGTAGGTGGCCAGGTAATAAGAGCTACCGCGGTTGTCCAATTCGTTTACCTTACGGGAAGGAGATTTCTTCTCGTCCAGGAATTTCTCCGTGGCCGTATCCAGGGCGTCGGCCAGGATTTGGGCGCGGGGATTGTTAGCAGTTTTGCTCAGGTGCTCCAGCGAAACGGCCAGGGCCAGGTATTCTCCCAGAGAATCCCAACGCAGGTGTCCTTCTTTGTTGAACTGCTGCACGTGCTTAGGCGCAGAACCACCCGCTCCGGTTTCGAAGAGGCCCCCTCCAGCCATCAAAGGCACGATGGAAAGCATTTTGGCAGAAGTGCCCAGTTCCAGAATTGGGAAAAGGTCGGTCAGGTAATCCCGCAGGACGTTTCCGGTAGCGGAGATGGTGTCTTTACCGGCCTTGGTTCTTTCCAGGGTAAAAGCAGTGGCTTTGACCGGAGACATGATATGAATTTCCAGTCCGGAAGTATCATGGTTCGGCAGGTATGCGTTGACCTTTTTGATCAGCTCCGCATCGTGGGCGCGGTCTTCGTTCAACCAGAATACCACGGGAGTATCGGTCGCACGCGCCCGGCTAACAGCCAGTTTTACCCAATCCTGTACCGGCGCATCTTTTACCTGACACATCCGCCAGATATCGCCGGCTTCTACTTCATGCTCGATCAAAGCGGTACCTGCGGCATTCACCACTCTTACTACTCCGTCAGCCGCTAATTCAAAAGTTTTATCGTGAGAGCCGTATTCCTCGGCTTTTTGGGCCATCAAGCCTACGTTGGGCACGGTGCCCATGGTGGTAGGATCGAAGGCCCCATTTTTCTTACAAAATTGGATGGTTTCCTCGTAGATTCCCGCATAGCTGGAATCAGGAATCACCGCTTTGGTATCCTGGGTATCTCCGGCTTTGTTCCACATGCAGCCAGAAGTACGGATCATGGCGGGCATAGAAGCGTCGATGATCACGTCGCTCGGTACGTGCAGGTTGGTGATGCCTTTGTCAGAGTTGACCATGGCCAGATCAGGACCGTTGGCGTAAGCAGCCTCAATGTCCGCTTCGATAGCGGCTTTCTGGTCGGCAGGTAGGCTACCAATTTTGCTCAGCAGGTCGCCAAAGCCATTGTTCACGTCAACGCCTAGTTCTTCCAGCACGGCACCGTGCTTTTCGAAAACATCCGCAAAAAATACCCGTACCGCATGACCGAAGATGATGGGGTCAGAAACCTTCATCATGGTGGCTTTCATGTGTAGAGAAAAAAGGATGCCTTGAGCTTTGGCATCGGCTACCTGCTCAGCCAGGAAGGCCAGCAGGGCTTTTTTGCTCATAAAAGTACCGTCGATAATCTCTCCGGCCTGTAGTTCTACTTTTTCTTTGAGGAGGTGGGTGTTGCCGCTTTTGTCCACTAACTCAATGCGTACTGGACCAGCTTCTGCAATAGTAACCGACTTTTCATTAGAGCGAAAATCTCCGGCGTTCATGGTAGATACGTGGCTTTGAGAATCGGCAGACCAGGCTCCCATAGAATGAGGATTCTTACGGGCAAAAGCCTTCACAGCTTTGGGCGCGCGGCGGTCAGAGTTGCCTTCCCGCAATACGGGGTTTACGGCACTACCCTTGATGGTATCGTAAACCGCTTTTACTTTTTTCTCTTCATCGGTCCCCGGCTCTTCCGGATAATCAGGCAAGGCATAGCCTGCGTCCTGTAGCTCCTTGATGGTAGCTTTCAGCTGAGGGATGGAAGCACTGATGTTGGGGAGTTTGATGATGTTGGCCTCCGGGGTTTTGGCCAGGGCGCCCAATTCGGCTAAGGCGTCTCCGATGCGCTGCTCTTCCTTGAGATACTCCGGAAAGCGGGCGATGATCCGACCCGCCAGGGAGATGTCCCGGGTTTCTACCGTAATGCCGGCAGAGGAGGTAAAGGCTTGCACAATGGGGAGCAGAGAATAGGTAGCCAACGCTGGGGCTTCGTCAGTTTTGGTATAAATAATTTTTGCCATGTACACGAGATGGGTAAGGGTCAGGCAGATGCCTGTGTTTCAGGTCGCGAAGGTACTGTTTTTTGGGCAAAGAGGCCAGTTATGAAAAGAGGATTTTGGGGAAGATGGTGTAGGAAGATTTCCTCCTTTTTGCCAGAAAATAAAGGCCATCAGCTTACTCGCAGTACTTCTTCCGCAGCAGTAAGGCTTCATCCCCAAACTGCGTGGTAAAGCCGGCGGCTAGACAGGTGGCCAGCAACTCGCACCCTTCAGCGTTTCTCCCTTGCGCAAACCGGAGCAGGGCCAAATTTTTCTGAGCGTAGGTGTTGCTAGGCAAAATCTCCATTGAACGGCCCAAAAATTCTTCGGCCTTATCTAACTGGCCTTTCTGGATATAGGCTTCCCCCAGATTGGAATAAGGAAAAGGGAACTCAGGAAAGAGGGCTATCGCTTTTTCCAAAATAAGAATGCTTCTATCTGGATTTCCCATTCTAAGGTAACAATAGCCCAGATTATTATACAGAACTACTTCTTTGGTATCTGGATGGTGATGGAGGGCTTTTTCAATAAAAAATGCACTCTGTTCATAGTCTCCTTCATCAAAATATATCTGAGCAGTGTACAAAAGGGCTTCCCTATGGCTAGAATCCCGATCTAAAATCACTTGCAGGTCATATACGGCTGCCGAAATATCCCCCAAAGCAGCATGGTAACCTGATTTATCCAGCCAAATCTGGTCGTCAAATGTATCGGTCGGTCGGGTATCCAATATGGCAAGTGCTCTTTTTGCATCGGCCCGCATGTTCTCCTCCATACCCAGCATCCGGTATGAGCGAGACCGAAAGTAGAGCGCGCTTAAATCGTTTGGAGATTGCCCCAATACCTGACTGAATTTCTCTATCGTCTGGGTAAAATTAAACTTCCGAAATGCATTGGTCCCCTGAAATATCAATAAGTCCTTGTTTTCAGGGTCAATCTTTTCCGCTCGCATAAAATCAGCTTCTGCGGCTTCGATCCTGTAATATGCACTATGTATTACCCCGCGGTATACCAATGCATCTACAAAGTTCGCATCGACTTCCAGGGCACGATTCACAGCTTCCAATTGCCGGGCAGGAGCATTCATGTTGGCATAAACCTTAGCCTGAAAAAAAAGCGGGGTGGGATTGTTAGGCTGGGCCTGGCTGATGGAATCAAGTTTTTCCAGGGCAAGGGTGTTGGGGTAATGATTGAACACATGCTCAGATGGGGTTTTGAAACGAGCCCAATATTCATTCACTACCTCTTCTGACCAGCGTAAGGCAAGCTGATTCAGTTGCATGGTCAGGGAGGGATATCGTTCTGATATTTCATCCCCGGGTTCCCCCCACTTGGAGAAGTTTTCCCGCAGGCTCTTTAAATCTTTCTTACTCAGTTCCCGGGCCAGGGTTTGGGCCATTTCTTCCAGTAACATAGGAGATCGTTCCTCCATCATTTTTCTCAAGTCGGCGTTTAGACCAGGCATGAGAAATGGATAATCGTTGATCAGATCTAGGAACCCAAGCATGTGTTGGTCAACCTGAGCCAGGGAAATTATCTCTTCTGCCAGCTGAACTTTTTGGCGGGATTGAGCCGACAGGTCCTTATATGCAAGGAGGCTCAAGCTGATAAATAACAGGCCTAAGTGGCCCCTGAGGGTAGTGAAAAGAATATTCATGGAAGTGATTTCCATGAAATTAAACATTTAATCTCTTCCCCTACTCTTTCCTGCAATGAAAGATAAACTCGAAGGGGATGCTCACAAAGCGCTTGACCTCTACTCCATCGAATAGCTGGTGGAATTTTTTCAGCAGACGTTTGCTGTACATCACCTGGCTAAAGTGTGCCCCAGGACGTAAATGGGCGTAGGCTCCGGTAAGGATTTGTTCGCGTAGTTCCGTGGGAAAAAGGGTCAACGGCAAAGAGGAGACAATGCCGTCTACGGGACCGGGGACATGCTTGGCCAGTTCAGCCGCACTGTGGTTAAGGATGTGCAGGCGCGGGTCTTGAATGTTCTCCGCTACATGGGCACAAAACTCTTCTTTTACCTCAAAAGAATAGAGACGGGAAGTAGGAGATATGTGATTGAGAATTTCCTGGGTGATGTTGCCGTGTCCCAGCCCAAACTCCACAAACACCTGTTCCGGTGCGGCGGTAATCTTGGAAGTAATTTCTAATTCAACCTTACGGCTGGTCTCATACAGAGCCCCCGTGGTTCGCACATTCTTAGCGAACGCCAAAGCAGTCTTTAATCTACGCATAACAGAGGGTTAAATTAGTCCACATCCTTTTTCGGGTCAACAAAAGCGTAAGGCAAATAAACCGGGAGTTCTGTTAGGCTGACTTTTTATTTTTGGACAAAACCAGCAAAATATTAGCCTAGCCTCAGCATAGTGGCAAAAAATCTCCTCAGGCGGACTTTAGCAAATGTCAGCATTCTTGCTTTTCAAGCTATTCGAAGAACAGATGATTTTCTCATATTTTTTTTCGACATTAGAAATATTACGAATCGACTGACTGTCGCCCCCATGCATGACACCCTGGATCCCGCCCAGCTAGATGCGCTGATTCAAGCCATCGCTGATTCCGTGGTAGTGGCTATCAACCAATCTACGGCTGAGGATGAACCTCAAAACTTGCTGGATACGCTGCTTTCTTATAAAGAATTTCTGATTCCCCTGGTTACCGGGGTTTTTACCCTGGCCCTCTTTATGGCCAAAGAATACTGGGAAAGCCGACGGAATAAACAACAGGAGATTAAGCAAGAATTCAAATCCTTTAAAGTCTATGGCTATCCGCTCCTGATGGCCTTGGAATCCCTGATCTCCCGACTCCAGGATATCTTCCTGACCCAGCCACGCTACCTCCGCAGTGATGCACCGGATATAGAATATTATCAGTACAACTATATCTCCACCTTATATCGGCTTTGTTCCGTACTGGGCTGGATCAGAGCAGTCCGCCTGGAGGTAGCTAGCCTGGCCGTCAGCAAGGATGCTACCAACACCCGGCTGGAGGATGCGATTGAGGCTTTTCAAAGTGCCCTGTCCTCCAATCATTTGAGTGCAGGGGCTCAGGTCTCCTACCTGGCGCAGCGCTGGAACATGGAGGTCCCCAAGAAAGCCCAGCAAAATGAAAAATATCAGTGGGAAAAGGATATCGAAAAAGCGGTGATTGACTATATGAGCACCCAGGAGGTGGAGCGCCCGCACCAGTTGCCGGAAGAGGACCAAATCGAATTACTCTCCCGGATTGCTCACAAACTCTGTGGCTCTCTGGATCATGGAGAAGGGGTACCTGAGGAGCTGATTCGTCGCTATCGCACCACTTGTATTTCTACCATTTCTCGTCGCGTCTCCTGGATTTACAAAGACTGGCAGCGAGCCATTGGCGACCATATGCTGCAACGGCAGGAATCGGATGGGGTGGCCCGGCGACTGGAAATCATGCCTTTCCAGGAGTTTGAGGAGGCCTTCATAAGTTTTCAAAAAGAGCCAGCAAAACATCTTTATATCGGCCGGATCAACCGCCTTTTCTACAACCTCAGACCTTTTGCTAATGATAAGGTGGATGCGCGCAGTCAACAATTAATCCAAACTTCGGAAGCCCTCTTAGACCTGATCACGGCCATACGGGATACCGGGCTCGGGACAGAAGTGGTAACAGATGATGAGTTGAAGGAAATGCAGTTGCGGCAGAAAAAAATACAGGAAATGCGGGAGGCCTAACCGCCGGGCTTCGGCTTATCGCCAAACTCCCCTCTGGCCCACTGTTCCTGCAAGGCCAGGTAGCGCTCGCGCGGCTCGCAGTTCAGCCAATTGATCTGGTGTTTTTTACAGACCCGGATGTGAAAAATCAGGCCCAGGGCCTGGTGCCCGATGATAAAGAGTAAGCTCCAATAGCCCAAAAAATAGGTCAGCGCAGCTGATACGCCCACATAAAAGAGGAACTTGCCCGGAATTTTCCAGCGGGGCCGGACAAACTTCCCGGTGTGCAGATAACCCAAGGCCCAAATGAGCACCGGTGCTGCATACAAGCTGATATATCCTGATCCTTCCATAGGGATCATTTTACTTTTTTCACCCACTGCCCTTTGCGTAGGTTTTTTCCTTCGTAGCCTTCTACAAACGTGCAGGTCGTAGAAGCAGCCCCTTTTTCCTGAGGCACAATAACATTGAAGTGTAAGTGCTCTATCGAAGTCCAGCCGGTCATTCCGGAAATACCAATGGCTTGTCCCATGCTTACCCGGTCTCCCAACTTGACAAAACTTCCCAGATGATCCAGGTGAACGTACTGCGTCATCACCCCACTATGCGGATGATACAGGGTGATATAATTGGCGTAGTTCCGCCATTTTCGATTATTCCCTCCATGCTCATAGCCTTTGATGACACCTACTACATAGCCAGAATCTGCGGCACAGATGGTATCTCCGACCGCTGTACTGAAATCAATGGCATAACGGGAAAAAGTCGAATTATGAGAATAGCTGCCATTGTACCCTTGAATGATTTTATACTGACGCCCAGCGGGAAAAGGTAAGCTCAGGGCTTGCTTTTTGATTTCCCGGTTCACATCTCCCAGGCTGGAAGAAAAGTAGATTTTGGCCGCCTCTTTATCGGGGATATCAGCCTCCACTAACAGCTGGAACATGGTATCTTGAAAAGGAGGCACCAGCACGGGAAAATAGGGCTTTAGGGTCTTTTTCAGACTATCGGATGAGGATTTCGCAAAAAAACGTAAAGGGGCCCCCAGGCTATTGGACAGTGTGATCTTCAGGCTATCCCCAGACCAGCGGTAATCAGCACTCACCTGATATTGGCTCAGGATTTTTTCCGGTAAGCGCGGGCCACAGCCCAGCAACAGACTGGTAAGGGAAAGGGAAAAAAGGGCAATCCGAAGGAGGTTCATGTTTTAAGGTCATGGTTTCTGAGCTATAAGATAAAAGGAATAAAGGAAAGAGAAAAAGGCCGTCCTGATGGGACGACCTTTTGGGTTGTTCGGCTTTTATGTTGTTCAGTCAATTTCTCTCTCGGGCCTTTTTTCCGGTAAACTCCCTGGCCATGTGTTAAAGGACGGGCTATCCTTTATCTGACCAATTTGAGCCTGGTCTGTAAAGGTGAAGAGGAAAAATTTGACCAAACATACATTATATCTTGTATCTAACGGATTAAAATAAGTTTGTGGCCAATGTGCTGATGTTTGTCCAGTTCCAGGTAATAGATTCCAGGAGACATACGACCGGTGTCTATTTCAATCACCCGTTGGGTGTTACCATCCAGTGCGTCAGCCAGTTGCGTACGCCAAATCACCTGGCCAGCTACATTTTTCAGGAGGAAATTCCCTTCTACCTCCAGCGCGGCCGTGATCTCAACTTGCAGCGGCTGTCCCGTCTTGACAGGCATGGGATAGGCCAGTAAACTGATGCCTTCTCCCGGCTCAAAGTTTACTTCCACCCGATCGGAATAGGTAAAAGCGCCATTGATGTCCGTCTGCTTGAGACGATAATAGCTTCGTCCCTCGATAGGCTGACGGTCGTAGGTTCGGTAGGTCTGCACGCTGGTGGCATTCCCCTGACTCGGCACCTGCTCCAACGCGGAGAACAACTGCCCGTCAATGGAGCGCTCTACGGTGAAGTATTGGTTGTCTTGTTCAAAGCCCGTGGCCCATTCCAGCTCTACGAGTTGCTGAATCGGATGTGGCGTAGCGTCAAAACTCAGCAGTTCAATGGGGAAAGTAGTTCCCCCGCCACTTTGGTCCCCGGTAGGAATCACTTCCAGGCCAGAGATAATGGCGTCAGATTTACTGGCTACTAGTTCGATGGTCATTTCCCCATCGGTTACCACGACGTCCTCAAAGACCTCTACCCGGGCGTAATAGTTTCCAACCAAAGCGGCTACGTCGTATTCGTCCAGTTCTACGGGACCTCCTTCGATATTCACATCAAAGATGCGCAAACCAGCCGTGGGCCAACCTGGCTCAGAGAAGTGCAGGATCACCGTAAAGGTGTCGTTTTGTACCGGAATATTATAGCTAAAGTTGGTACTGTAGCGGCCTACATTGTAGAGATCATCTTCCGTGGTCGCACCTACCGGATCACCGCCCACAAATACATTGGTATTACCCTGATAATAGGTGTCCTGGACAAATATGCGTCCGTCGGCGGTAGTGTAATCTCCTCCACCGGAATTGATGCGGATGCCTGGTAAGGCAGAGGTACCTCCGCCCCCATTTCCGCCTCCGGTGCCGCCGGTACCGCCCCCAGTACCACCGGTTCCTCCTCCGCTGCCACTCCCGGTGCCGCCGCCGGTATTGGTGGAATCACTGGAACCAAAATCGCCTCCGTTGCGGATCACATCATCACAGCAGCAGGCAGGTTGGTACCCCAGACCCGCCGCAGGGCTATTGGCATCTTTGGTGAAATCATAAGCCTCCGGATCAGTCCACATGGGGTCTCCGGAAAGGGCTCCTTCTCCATAGTTGGTATTGGAACGCAGGTCGCTTAGGCTGGTGTAATTGATGTTATAGCCACCGCCATTGACTACGCCAATGCGCGGATTATTTTTGATGGACCCGTTTGGCAGCGGCAAGCCCGTAACGTAGAAGTTGCTATCGACTTGATTGTTACCAGCATCGGTCCCTTCAAACTGAATCAGGTCGCCAATGTCAGTGCCAAACAGGACATTCTTCTTGATGACATTATTATAGAGGTCAAAGTCTCCCCGGGGCATGCCGTGTACCACGATCCCAGCCCAGCAGTGATACAGGGTATTGTGCTGGACCACCACATTGCTGGAGGCAGAAACGTAAATCCCCTGGTACTCGGAACGAATCACCCGGTTGTTACAAATTACGGCCCCGAAATCAGTGGAAGTAACGTTGGGCTGGATTTCGTAAAAAATCCCGATAGCATTGCCGATACAGAGGTTATCGGTGATGATATTTTCTCCCACGGCATGATCAAACCAAATGCCGGGACCATTATTATCCTCCACGCGGTTGCCTCGTACAGTGAGTCCCTTAATGGCAGGAATGAGCTTCATGGCTCCGCCATGCCACCAGAAATCAAAATTACGATAGTTGTTTTTGGTAAACAGGCAGCCTTCTACCACCGTGTTCATGCGGGGGGAACCTTCATACCAGGCCCAGCCGTGCGCAGAATCGGAGTTATTCATATCGAGGCCTACATCTCCACCGTATTGGATGGTACAGTTTTTCATCAAGTGCTCTACCCCAACCAGGTTCACACACATGAAGTCGCCGTATTCCATGGTCATATTCTCCAGCACCCAACCTTTTGGTCCGGTTTTCAGCAGATAGCCCCGGCCACCGTCATGGGTACCGTTGCTATGGGCCAGGGTCAGATCACAAAAGGTGACATAAGAGGAGCGGTTTTCTCCGTCCAGCAGAAAATTCTTCACACTGGCTTCCATGAGGACATTGTTGGGGTTGCCACCGTTGGAGAGTTGCACGTACAGGGTGTTGCTCCCGCCATCAAAGAAAAAGGAGCCGGGCGTCATATCGCCCAGGCCACTGCCCACCGGTTCCAGATAGGTATTATGCCAATCAGATTTATTGCCGATTTGCTGCAAATGCTGTCCATCGGCGAACACCTGCTGACTATTGGTCGTCCAGGAAGTCCGCCAGATATTCCCACTGTGCTGGGTCCATCCAGACACCACTTCAGAGCCTTTGATAAAGGTCTGACGAGGTCCTGCCCCTTGAATGACTACGGGTAAATTGGAGGTACCGCCATTGTTGATATAGATTTCTCCTTCCCGATAGGTCCCGGCCATCAATTTTAGGGAATCTCCCGGGGCCAGCTGGTTGATGCCGTGTTCCAGGGTGCGGAAAGGCTGGGCAGCTGTTCCGGCATTACTGTCATTGCCATTCGGGCTGACGTAGTAATTGGTAGCCTGCACAGAGAAGCAGGAAGCCACCGTCATCAGGATCAGCAAAAAAGAATAAAGGGGATTAACAGGTTTGTGAGAGAAAGTTTTCAATAGTAAAGCGTGTTGCAAAGGTTTTCCCATGTTTAATTAGGTTTGAGAAGCTCACATGAACCAGCCGTGCTCCATGTGACTTCCCCTAATAACAATCCTCCCGCTAGCAGTGATCGGGGGTTGACAAAAGGTGCTGGCCATCCCCCCTCTTGCTTGCGCAAGAGGGGTGCCATATTTTATCCCTTATGGGAATCAGGTAAAGTAAAGAGCGGAATGAGCACTCCCTAAGGAGCAACTACAACTTTGGCCCAACCGAGGCGCTCAGCTCGTCCAAGGTTGAGGATGGTAATCTCTGCGAAATACATGCCTGGGCTAAGGTTGCCAAGAGGTAAGGTGAATTCGTTGGTACCTTCGGAAATCGAAATGCTTTTCTGGGCGACGGTAGCTCCGGTAGTGGTATTGAGTCGCATAAAAGCCGGATACTCAGAAGAAGCCGAGGCTTCCAGGCGCACCCGTAATACTTCTTTCACCGGATTGGGGTAGAAGGTGTATTCCAGGGCGAGGTCTGGCTGGAAGGTCAACTCTACTTTTCGCACCTCAGAATAGGTAAAACGTCCATCGAAGTCTACCTGACGAAGGCGATAATAAGAGGTTCCAGTCAGGGGATGGGTATCGGTGAAGTCATAGGATTGTACGCTGTTGGAGTTTCCTGCCCCAGGTACCTCGCCTATACTTTCGAAAACCATCCCGTCTAAGGAGCGCTCGATTTCAAATAATTCATTGTTCATTTCCCGGGCGGTGCTCCATTCACATATGACACTTTGGTCAGATTGAAGGGTGGCTTCAAAGTCCAGGAATTCTACCGGGAAGACGGTGGTAACATCTCCATCATAGCAGATCGGATCCGCCACGTAGTTGATGTAGTTACCATTGCCATCGGGTAAGCTATTATTGACCAGGTCCAGTTTATTGGCTGAGAAACTGTTCATTTCTGCCGCTGAGAGAGAACCTGAGCCCGCTCCCATCCAGTCTTGTAGCAGGGTGGTAAAAATCTGCCGGTAATCGTGCTGAAAAGGAACGATGTTGTTGTTTTGAATTTGGGACAAATCTACGTTGGTCCCTGTCATACCAGGATTTACCCCTTTGCCCATGATGATCATAGGCGCGGTGGTCCCGTGGTCGGTTCCCAAGCTACCATTTTCAGGTGCGGTCCGGCCAAACTCCGAGAAAGTAACGGTCATCACCCGGTCTTCCAGCCCCAGTCCAGCCAGGTCATTTTGGAAGGCCCGTAAAGCCTCAGAAAGGAAGTTCAACAATACCGCGTGTCCTCCGGTGTGAGGGGAGCCTCCATCTACTTGCCCGTCATGGGTATCGAAACCGTTGAGACGCACCAGATAGAACTTGGTTTTGCAGCCGCCGCTAATCAAGCGCGCCACAATACTCAGCTGCTCGGAAAGGTAGTTGGAGCTATAGGAAGTCCCGCTACCGGTATAGCCGGTCGGATAAGAAACCGAATTGGAACCATTGTTATATACACTGAGCAGGCGAGAGGCGTACTGCCCGGTATTTCTTTCGATATCTGTCAGATACTGCAGCTCAGAACCATAGTGCCCGGCAGGGAAGTTGGCCATGAGCGGCCCTCCTACTCCAGCAACCAGGTTGTAAAAATCTCCAGGATCTCCCTTGAGGGCCATGCCTACTGGAATACCAGAATAGCGATAGTAGCCTAGAGAAAGCGTGGTGCTTCCCAACTGCAGTCCCAGGGGATCAGGCATATTGGCGTTGGGATAAATCTCCGGATAATCCGGAAATCTGTGGTCGAGATAACGTCCTACCCAACCAGAATTCGTCTGGGTTGCGGTGGTCCCATCCCGGCCTGCCAACCAAATATCGGTGCCCTTAAAGTGGGATTTATTGTTGTCCTGGTAGCACACATCCTGGATAATGTTGATGCGGCCATTGTCATACAGGTCTTTTACCGCCATGAAGTCGGGATGAACGCCGACCTGATCCTGAATACTCAGGCTACTGTCCAGATTGGTGTAGGCCCCGGATCCTGTATCGCGGATCCCAATATTGGGACGGAGGTTGCGGTAGATGCCATATTGGTCGATGGGGATGAAGGTGTTCAATCCATCATTACCACCTGCCAGCTGGACCAGGACCATGACCCGATCCTCTACCTCCTCACAACTGAAGTTGTTCAACCCCAGCATGCTTCTAGACATGGCTTTAACAGGAATTCCGCTTAAGGCAAAGGGAGCTGCTGCCATGGGCAGCATATTTCTTATGAAGTTACGTCTTTTCATTATTCGATGATTCTTTAGGAAAATGGAAAAAGAAGGATTCTGCCTGCAGGAGTTAGCTTAATTGAAACTCAGGACTCTGTAGAATCCCACTAATCAGGTTTTCAATCTGGGGACGTACCGCACTATCGTCGCCGGTGGACCGGTAGTTATCCCACTCAAACATCCAGTTGATCTCGGACAGAGAGTCCAGCAGCAGATCATTCAAAAAGTAGTTGTTACGCTCAGCGGTGAGCGGAACAGGGAACAGGTATTCGGTAATGGTACTTACCAAATGAGAGGCAATTCTAGGTCCTTCGTGGGGACCAGGATTTCCTAAAGGATCATTTCCGTTATAATCTGAAATATTGTTCGCCACAAAACTCATGGCATCAAAGCGACCGTAATCAGGCATACCACCACCGGCCATCACCCGGGTCATTTCATTGTATCGACGGGGCAGGGTGGTAGAGTTGATCCAGTAGCGGTTAAAATCAGGCTCCTGATACATCGGTTCATACCCTGCCACAGAGGGCGGTGCCCACACATACATGCCCAATTCCTGCAACTTCCATTGATAGCCGTAAATCCAGGACTGGATACCGCTACGATCGTTGTCCAGGTTTGGAATATAGGACCCAAAGTAGCGCATGTTTTGCGCCCACAACTCGAAAGGAGTTTTGATCAGCCCACCGATGACATCATCATCAGGGGTAGCATCGTCGGCATCGTAAAAGTGTCGGCTATTGAGTAATTGGGTTAGGACCGGCTCCCAGTGGAAATCGCTATTGCGGAAGGTCTGGGCCAGCGGCTGAATGATATCCTGTTCGATCTCAGGCGTAATCTGATAGTGTACGTAGTAGCGATATAGCTTACGAACCAAAAATTCAGAGGTAGCTTCCTGAGCAAAGATGACATCTATCAGCTCATTTACCTCGTCAAACATGCCACTTCGGCTGGAGCGGCCGGAAATGGTTGCATTGTTGAATGCCGCAGAAAGGGTTTTGTCAGAAATATCATGCTCACTGGGATCGGCTACCAGAACCGGATGCCCATAATCACTATCCCAGTAAGAACTGTTGTCATACCACCAGTTGGTATTAAAACCGGTGAAGACCTTCGCGATGGTCCGAATATCGTCTTCGGTATAGTTGGTATAGTTGCTGGGGCCGATTTGAGGCCCTTTACCAACGGTGAATAGCTCAAGGAGTTCTCGAGCATAGTTTTCATTGGGAGCATTTTTGGTACTGGTGTCCAGGTTGAGGAAACGCCCCATCGCCATGTCCACCGACATCTTTTGCATGAGCTCGCGATAGCTTTTGTCTGCAAAAGTCATCATCCAGTTTTTGTGGTACCACCACCAGGTTGGTTCGCGGACCACTTCCCAGCTCACGGTCACACAGGTATGCATGAAGAATACCAGTTTATGGAAAGCCGTCGGAGCCACATTGGGATTGACTGCGTGATATATCCACCAACTGACAATTTCTGGCTCAAAGACCGTAATACTGCCGTTAGAGTTGAAGGACTGACCGGAGCCAGGGTCTTGTGGGGGAGCAGGTATACCAGGAAAATCTAGTAAGGCTGTTACAGCTTGACTGACGGACATGTTCGCAAAAGCATCGATTTCTGCCCTGGAACCACCAAAAGCCGCTCTTCTCAGCAAGTGGGCCGCTCGACGGACCCCTAAATTCCCTACCAAAGGTTGTAAAGACGCCATGGAAAATTAAAGTAAGTTTGCATTGTCATTAAGTCTTCATAGCGTATAGCCGTATTGTCAGCCCAAAGGCATATTCAATTCGAGAGACCATACGTATCGAAAGAAGCGATTACAAGATTACAGATACTCACGCTCAAGGGTAAAGCAGCGAAAGGGGGGTGCTGCCTGACTGAGTATGTAACAAATGTCGGTGGAATCAGGAAAGACTTCCTAGTATAGTTGTCCCATTTGTTAACATCGGTTATGGTCAATTCTCACGCATTTTTTGATAAATGGCGAAAATCTTGCAAAGTCTTTCCGGGATTTAGTCCGGCTTTTTTTCGCAAATAATCCTAAAATCGGAAGTTTTACGGGGCAATATTTACCAAAAACGCACAGTTTCTTTCCATTCACGCCAGCTATACACCCGTTCGCACAAAAAATTTTCCCTCACTTTTACCTCAAAATCTTACAGCCCTCCTTTATAAGGATTTCGCTATATCCTGAATACTTATTTGATGAAAGACGCAGGGAGCTTTTGTAAGAAAAATGAAAGGGGTAAAAAAAATGACTCTCGCTATGGTGCAACGAGAGTCAAAGGCTTAGCGCCTTGGCGTTTATTGGGCTGGTGTTTTTCTCGGTGAGAGAGGGCTTGGTTGGGCGTTTTTATATAGATACGTGGGAATCCCTGGAGCGTTTCCTACTTTGAGCAATCGTGTGGCAGAATTGTGTATCCGGGCTGATTGCTGGGATTTCGTTGCGCAAATGGCAATATTCCCCCGTCTAAGGCGTACTTATCCATGGACGTTTAGCTCTGTATTTTTCCCTCATTCTGAAGCCTTTCTGGCATGACCCAACGATTACTTTCATTTTTGATCCTGCTCAGCGGAAGCCTTTCTTTTGCCTATTCACAATGTCAAACGCAGGTGGACCTCAATACCTGGATTCAAGAAGGCGATACCGCTTTTGGCAACTGGCAGGTAGATCCGACGGGCAACTCTGTCCTGCAGACCCTGAATTTCTTCGGCCAAACCGATCCTCCTACCTATTTCGTCAGCCCGGACACCTTTATTAATGTCCAAATCAACGGAACCATCCGCATCAACAGTGATATCTGGGGCGGCGGGGATGATGACTTCGTAGGCTTTGTTTTTGGTTACCAGGATCCGACCGGCAATACCAATCAGCATAAATACTGGCTCTTCGACTGGAAACAACTGTCTCAGACCCTCAACGGCTTCACCGCTCAGGAAGGAAAAAGCCTGGTGCAAGTAGATGGGAATATCCCGCCGGCCTCTATGTTCAGCTATTTCTGGCAACATACCAGCGACCCTACGTTCACGGTGCTGGATACGGATTATGGAGCGGGCAAAGGCTGGGCTTTTGATACTGATTACCAATTCACCCTCATCTACACTGCCACCAATGCGACCATCATGATCGATGGGGACACCATCTTTGATCAGCCAGGCTGCTACGAAAGAGGCAGGTTTGGCTTTTATAATTATTCGCAGGCGGATGTGGTCTACAGCAATTTTTCTTATAGCCTGGTCAACAATTTTGACATCCTCACGCCCCTTTCCTGTCCAGGAGACACCGCTTACTTTGTCTTTCAGGATATCAGTTGTGGCGGAAGCGTGGGAAGCAGCAATAGCAACATCGCCAGTTGGAACTGGGATTTCGACGACGGAAACACCGCCACCGTCCCCAATCCTATCAATACCTTTACCCAACCGGGACTTTATAATATAGAACTGATCATCCAGGACATCAATGGTTGTGTGGATACCCTGACCAAACAGATGGGCGTCCTGCCCGTGCCGGATGTGGAGTTGGGCCCTGACACGGTGCTTTGTACTGGACAGACCATTTTACTTGACGCCAATGCGGGTTTCCCCTATGCCAATTACCAATGGCAAAATAACCTGACCGATTCTACCCAGTTGGTCAATACCGCCGGGGTGTACTGGGCAGAAGCCTCTAGCTTTTGTGGTACAGATCGCGATAGCATTACCGTAGGCTACCTGGCTCCGCCCAGTCCCGTGGACCTGGGACCAGATACCATCCTTTGTTTGGGAGATAGCCTAAACCTGAACGTGAGCGATCCGGTGGCTTCCGCTTACCTATGGCAGGACAATAGTACACTACCTAGCTTCGATGTTCCGCTGGGAGGTTTCTATTATGTAAGTGTGAGCAACCGCTGCGGAACCGAGGCAGATTCTCTCTCGGTGACCACGGTGAATCCCCCGCAGGAATTCAATTTGGGACCAGACCAGGATCTTTGTCAGGGCGACAGCCTTGTCTTAAGTCAGGCCCAGAATCAGGTTGATTACCTTTGGCAGAACAATGCAACAGACAGTGTACTTATCGCAACGCAGACCGGACTCTACCACCTCACCGTCCAGAACGTGTGTGGGGTACAACGGGATTCCATCAACCTGGCCTTCCTCGCGATTCCCCAGCCCTTTGACCTGGGAGCGGATACGGTGCTGTGTGATGGCAGTAGTCTGCGCCTCGATGTAGGGCAGCCCGACGCTTCTTATCGCTGGTCGAATAATTTTACCGGACCGGTCTGGACGGTTACCACCGAAGACTTATATACCGTTACCGTGGGCAATATTTGCGCCCAGTATTCCGATTCGATTTTTGTCGACTATCTCTCCCCGCCTCAGGCATTCGACCTGGGTTCCGATACCGTCTTGTGCGAAGGCAACACCTTAAGTCTGGATGTGAGCCAGCCTGAGGTCCAATACATCTGGCAGGATGGCAGTACCGACCCTATATATATAGTGTCCTTAGCCGGGTCTTATGAAGTAAGCCTGAGCAATCGCTGTGGCAGTGCCTCTGACCAGATCGACATTGGCTTCCGTCCTACTCCGGAAGATATCAACCTGGGGGCAGATACCACAGTGTGTCAGGAAGACGAACTCATATTAGATGTGTTCATCAATGATGCTGGGGTGGAGTATATGTGGCAGGATGGCTCCACCGATGCCATCCGATATATTACCGCCCCCGGATTATACCAGGTCATGGTCTCCAACGCCTGCGGCATCAAAACCGACGAAATTCAGATCCAGCATGCAGACTGCGATTGTACGGTCTTTATGGGCAACGCTTTTACCCCAAATGGAGACGGCATCAATGAGACTTTCGGGGCCAGCTATGATTGCGAAGTCCGGGAAGCCCAATTCATGATCTTCAACCGCTGGGGCAAAATGGTCTTCCAAAGTGACCAAATCGACGCCCGTTGGGATGGCACCATCAATGGTCGCGCTGCGCCCGAAGGCGCCTATGTTTGGGTCCTGAAATATACCGGAGCCGAATTGGACAAAACCCTCTACGTGCCTATGCGGGGCAGTGTGATGTTGATGCGGTAGAGAGCGTCTTGGAAAGACTTTGAGAGGTGAGACCGCTTCGCTTTGAGAAGTGAGATCGCCCACAACCCGTAACACTGGCTTCCAGCCGGTCTTCTCCCCTCCCCCAGATTTATCTGGGGATCAGTCTACCAACCAGCGGGTAGCCGCAGCTTGCAACTGCGGCCAAGCTAGCATGGCTTCATTAGCCCAAGCCCACCAAGGCTTCATCCAGGCGCTATACCAAATAGGCAATCCCTTCACCCCAGAGAGGCTTGTAGGTATTCCCCTGTTAAATTTGTTCAGCAGATAAGACCGTTGGATATCCGTCTGTAAGAATATGGACTTTTAGCCCTAGACCGCTTATTTTACATGCCTATGGAAAAACAAATCTTCGAAGCTGTCTTGCAAACCGATCCCAAGTGGAAGAACTCCTGTTTTGTGCATATCCCTTTTTCGGTAGAGGAAGTCTATGGTACCAAAGGGCAGGTCAAAGTGAAAGTCTGGTTTGACGAAGTGCCCTATCGAGGTTCCATCGCTAATATGGGTTCCGGCCACATGCTCATCCTGCGCAAGGATATTCGCGCCAAAGTAGGCAAAGGGCCCGGAGATACCATTAAGGTCACGGTCATGCGGGATACGGAGGAACGGGTCGTGGAAGTACCGGAGGCTTTACAAGCTTTGTTGGATGAGCATCCTGAAGCCAAAAGTTTCTATGAAGGGCTGGCCTATACTTACCGCAAGGAATACGCCAACTGGATTCGGGATGCGAAGCGGGAAGCTACCAAGGAACGAAGGCTGGCCAAGACCCTGGATAATTTGTTGAATGGGGTGAAGGCGCCCTAGGGATGGTGTTGCAAGCTGCGGCTATACGCTGCAACTGAAAGCTGTGGCTATACGGTCCCGGATGGGCATCCGGGGCGGGAATATGACCGGCTGGAAGCCAGTGTTACGGGTTGTGGCCGGTCTCACTTCTCACAGCTTGCGGTCTCACAGTCCCACCGGGACGATCTCACAACCCCTTCACGTACTCGATCAGGGCCTTACGCTCCGTTTCCAGCAATTCGTCGCCAAAATAGTGGCCTTTGTTGCTGTAGCCGGGCAGGGTGGTGTCGTAGGTTTTTTCATCCTTTCCGTCGGGTTCTTCCAGATAGGCCCAACCTACTTTTTCAAAGTCAAAATCCGTATGGTCGCCGCGACGCTTCCAATAGGTCGGGCGGATCGCCGAATTTAACAGGGCTTCCAGGGTGGGCACGGAGCCATTGTGTAGGTAGGGAGCGGTGGCCCAGACCCCATCCAGCGGAGGGGCGATATAGCCATTAGAAGGTTTTTGCTCCGCATAAGGCGGACTTTTAGCATACCAACTTTCATTAAACCAAGTCGGCAAGTAAGACCCCTTGAGCATGAACTGCGCATAAAGGGGGTCAGTCTGAATTTCATGCATGGGGATGATTTTATTGGGATAGGTTTCGTTTTCCCCATAGGTGCCATGGCACTTTTTGCAGTTCTCTTGAAACAAGACTTTGCCTTTTGCTGCCAGCGCCTGATCGATTTCCTTGGGATAAGCTGGAGGTTCCAGGGCTTCTACCCAAGCCAGGACATCGGCAAATTTCTGCTGTACTTCCCGGGCTTTGGTGGTGTCAGGTACGCCTTGTATGCCTGCCTGCATGAGCTGCTTGGTAAAATCGCCCCGACCCATGCCGTTATAATATAAGGCGTCTTTCTTCTTCACATTCCAAAGCGGCGGGGTATCTGAGGCGATGTTGAAATTGGATATTTCGAACTGCTTTTTCTTTTCGTAGGAAAAATCCACCGGGTCCCGATGCAGGGCGTAGCCTTCTTCGAGGCGAAAGGCCGGATTGACGCCGGGATTATCGGTATGGATGTAGGTAAAAGCACCGCCTACCATTTTGCGATAGAGATCAAAGGCCTGCCACTCGTCAGAGTTTTTGCCCAACTTCCGCTTCAAAAACACCATGGCCAGGTTAAAGCGACGGCTAAAATTCTCCTGAAAATCCAGTTGGCTGTTTCCCATACCGAAAATCACCGTATCCAGAAAAGGGGTCGCATGACAGGTAAAACAGCTGCCACTTACCACCTTGGTGCCGCTGGGCATGGTAAAGGCAATGTTGTCATAGGTCATATGGGCATTGTCCCCTTCCCTTCGCAGCACGGTATCGGTAAAAGTGGCCATAGACTCCTCATAAAACTGGATGGGTACACCCCCACTGATATAATCCCCGGTAGTCATGTAGGAAAACCCTCGTTCCGGGTCTCCCGCATAAGGCTGAGGGTTGGGCATGATCCGGTGGACCAGCCGTGGCTCCTCAGCAGTCTGAAACTCTTTGAGATAGGAACGACAAGCAGTGAACAACAGGCCTACTCCCCACAGCAGGCATAGGATTACAACAGAACGGCGCTTGGGCATCTTGATCTTTTTTGTTAAAGATAACCATTGTCACAAAGGCCTTGTTCGAGAAAAAAGCAAATCCTCGCGCTCCGAAGGCCTCGTCCACCTCAACAAATCCGTCATAATTGCATATTAATTTTGCACCATCCCCCCTTCCTTTGGGGTTTTAAGGGTAGAAAAGTATCTTAACGCTTGCAAAAGCGCGTGATTCCCGCTACCTCAACCTCCAACTAACTACTACGGGCGATGAAACCGATCTTTGAGAAAGTCCCCAAGCAGCATGAACGCTCCATCTTCATTAATCACTATCCCAAGCCGGTGTTGGAGATGCCATACCACTACCACCCGGAATTTGAGATCGCTTTTACGAAAGGGAGATCAGGTAAGCGTTTTGTCGGAAACAGCGTAGAGGAGATAGCAGAAAGTGACCTGGTTTTATTGGGCAAAAATCTTCCCCACTGCTTTATCGGCAACCACAATGAAAAAGACCGCATGAATGACTATGCGGAGCTGATTGTGCTACAATTTCATTTCGAAATATTTGGAGATCACTTCCTGGATATGCCGGAAACCATGGCCATGCGGCAACTGGCTAAGGTCGCTCAAAGGGGCTTATTTATTCGGGAAAAAGATCAGGAACCCCTGATCGCTATTTTATTCCAGATGCTGGAGGTTGACCCGATGAAGCGGATTGCCCTTCTCCTGGAATTGCTGACCCAACTAGCCCAGTTGGAAGACTACAAAGTCCTTAGTAGCAAAAGTTTTGAGCGCCAATACTACAACCAGGACTACCACCGGATCACAGAAATCTACAATTTCATCATCCAAAACTTCAAAGCGGAAATCAGCCTGAAAGAAGCGGCTAAAGTCGCCAACCTTTCCGAAACCGCTTTTTGCCGCTATTTCAAGCAGCGGACCAGCAAAACCTTCAAAGAGGTGGTCAATGAAATGCGCATTTCCTATGCCTGCGACCTCATCATCAACGGACGCATGAGCACCATGACGGTAAGCCAGATCGCCCGTGAAGCCGGCTTCAACAACCTCTCCAACTTCAACCGCCAATTCCGCAAGGTAACGGGATTAAGTCCGGGCCAGTACGCCAAGGAGTTTTATACTAGAGCGGTGGGTTGAGAAAATTTCATCCGAAAATCGAAGGCTTGGAATATCTCCTCCCCTTCCCTAACTTCCCCTTTCTCCACCCATTTTTTACCCAATCCCCAGGATCAGAAGGGCACCCCTCCAGCCAATTTTCTTGCTGGGGCCATGCACCTATGAAACATGCTATCCTTTCTCTTCTTTGCAGCTGCATCATCCTCAGCTGCAGGCAGCAGACGCCGCTCTCCAGCACCTGTAATTCCCATGCTTTACCTGAGCAGGCGGTCTATCTACCATTTGAACAAACTCTGATGAACCATCAGAATTGCGACACAGCCCTCTGGTTTTGGTTCGAGACCCCTAGTCCTGGTGTAGTCGATGTACACATGGACCCTTCCATGTTGGACAGTACCGCCCGACTCATCCTGCAATTCTATAAAGAGGGGGAGGACCTGTATGCAGCGGCGTATACGGCCTGGCGAATCGGTGCTGTCCGAAATAGTTTTTTTACTTCCCAACCGATGATATTCCCGGCGGGTAAGTTCTATATCCGAACGCAAACCATCCTGGGCGAGGGAGAATTTGGCCTGACCCTGAACTTTACACCTGACAGCACCGAAGAAAACCAAACGTGCGCCACGGCCTATCCGATCCAGATCGGAGATACTATGACCGCCAGAATTTATGGTAGAGCTACCTTTGCGGCTGAGGAGGACTTCGATTGTTATGCCTTTCAAGTCCCTGCAGATGGGGTTTATCATATTGGGTTTTTGGAAGCACCAGCCTGGTCGAGCAATTATTTAAAGATTACCCTCTTCCGGCAAACCGCCACTGGCTGCGATTCCTTATACCAATCTCCCTTGCCCAGGCCCCTTAATTCCCTACTGGGCCTTCAGCCCTACCTGACCGCAGGGGATTATGTCCTGCGCGTGGATTATGGGGGAGTAGCCCGGGAAGAGGATCCTTACAGTTTTGTGATTTTACCGGATTGACAAGAATGGGCCCCGATCCATGCGCATGTTGGAGCTAACGAAAAAACACCTCCTCAACCCAGAGAGGTTAAGGAGGTGTTTTATCCGAAGACCTAATTGGTTGGCGAAACTACCGCATCACTTTAAACATCTTCATCTTGCCGCCATTCCACACCCGGAATAAATAAGCTCCTGAAGCATACGGGCTCATGTCATATTCCATCTGCTGGCTCCGGGTGGAAAAGCTATCCAGGATTTTGCCTTGCAGGTCATAAACTTGCACCTGGTTATCTCCAAAGGGAAGTTCCAAGGTGAGGACATCGCTCACGGGGTTAGGATAATAGGCCACCTCCAATTCCACCTGGTCTTCCAGGCTGGTGGCATTACGACAACTGCCGATCACGTAGCTGTCTTTATCTCCGGCATTATTACGCTCACCTTGTCCCGGATAGGAATAGGTATAATAAAAGTAAATCTGGGTCCCTTCGCTGGCATTGAGCTGGTAAGGCACATTGGGCGTAACCGGATAGCCGGGTAAGCTGCTCGGATTGGTCCCGTAATACAGAATGCAGGTGGGACTGCCCTGCCCATTGACGGAAGGGATAAAGGTCAGGGTGGGATTATCGTCATCGGGCGAAAACTCAAATTCAAACTCTCCATTGCTGGAGGTAGCCCGGCAGGCAGGCGCTTCGGTAATTTCCACCTGTACCGGACTGGAAGTAGTGCTGCTGTTATCATCGTCCTCGGCTACAGCGGTGAGGTCATAGGTCCCGGCGGTGTTGGCGGACCAGGTGATTTCATAAGGAGCTTGCGTGGCCGTTCCGATCAGGGTCCCATCGGCAAAAAAGTCCACCTTGCTTACCTGGCCGATCAGATCGGAAGCAGCTGCAGCGACCGTAACCATGTCTCCTTCAATAAAGGAGGACTGATCAAAAGGCGCGTAAATGGACACCTTGGGCGGCACAATTCCGGTAGAACTGGAAATCACGTATAGCTCATCTTCATCCTGGTAGCTGCCATTGTCCACGGTCAATTTCAGCAGATACACCCCTTCTTCCAGGGTAGAAATGCTGGGTTGAGCGGCCTGTGCATTGGAAAAGGTAAGGCGGGAAGGGCCATAGACCTGGGTCCAACTGTAAGTCAGGGTTCCATTAGCCGGATCGCTACTTTGACTCGCATCCAAAATAGTATTATTCATGGGCAGCAACACCAGAATATTATCTCCGGCATCGGCTACGGGCTGGCTATACGCCAGGGGCGAATCATAGCTAAAGGTCATTTTGCCCATGTTCAATTCCCCATTTTCAAAAAATACCCGCAAGACCTGCTTGCCACTTTTGAGCGGAATATTGGAAACGCTGCGGGTGCTCCAACTGTTCCAGTCCCCTGTATAAGGCGCGGTGATCCCAGACCGCACGACCGCCCCATCCGCTTCCAAACGAAATGGACCGCCTCCGCTATTGTTGCCACAAGCGTAGCGAAAACTCAAGGTATAATTCCCGGCTTGCTGTACGTCTACGGTATATTCCAGCCATTCTCCGGCGGCAATCCAGCCGACCGTGGCCCCTTCGTTGGGAATCAGTGCTACATCCACGTTTTCATTCGGACGAAAATCTCCATTATTGCCCACCGAGACATCATTATAAGCGATTTCCTGCCCGCTGCCTCCTTCGAATATGTCAAAATATCCCGCTTCAATCACCCCTGGAATGGCCGAAGGATTGCCCAGGAAAGGTAATTGCTCGCCTACGATCACAGGAACCAGGTTGCTGACGGTAAAATTGGTCCCCTCGTAGATACGGGCGTAAAAGCTGCGTCTGCCTACCGCCAGATTAGTGGCTTTGAACACATAGGGTGCTTGGGTCAACTGCCCTAGCAAGGTCTCCCCATCCACAAATTCCACTTGCGTAGGATTGCCGCTATTGATCACCAATTCCAGGTCCACACTGCCGCCGGGATATGCTTCGGAAAAACTAGCCGTCAGCGTCCCATCCAGGGAAACGTCCTTACTAGTTGTGAGGCGAAAAGGAGGGACTTCCAGCACAAAACCATCGGAAAAGCTAACCGTCAGGCTATCGGAGCCATAGTTTTGGGCGACGTAGGTGCGGTCCCCGCTTTTGTCAAACACCACCGCTAACGGATGATCGGCCGTCACCGATACGTCCACATTCCCCAGCACCCGCATGGCATGTAACCAGTGATAAGTTTGTGCATCGGACACCCCAAATTTCAGGTCTCGTTCAGGATAAGCATTGTAGAGGTTGAGGGCTTTGTCCGGGTCCGTAAAGGCCAGGTACTGCCACATCACATCATGCCAGAGATTGGGATTGACTTCATTGGCCAAAATGCCGGTATTGGCTTCAATCTCAGCCCAGAGCTTTTTAGCATAAGTAGTATCGTGGCCCAGGTATAAAGAGCCGCCATGAATCGGATACAGCTCGATGCCATAAGAAGCAGCAATGTCGCTGGTCCAGAAGGTGCCGTTGTCGTAGCTGTTGCCCCAGACCCGGGAAACCAGGCTATAAGGCTGATTCGACTGGAAATTCCGCTCGTACATGTCGAACCAGTATTCCTCGATGGCGGTCTGCTCGGTGGTGTATAAATAAATCCCCAAATCCCGGATCGAATCATTGCCGATTACCGAGCCCCAGTGAATGAGAGAGGAGGCAAACTGCATACTTTCGGAGGTAGACTCCTGGTCATTGCCTTGAGGAAAAGAAGCAAAGCCATTGGCCCAGCTATGTCCGGCATAAGGACTAAAGTTCCGGAGAAAAGGGAACATGCTGTCGTTGCGATCCGGGGAAGCCGCATCCCGAACCAGTAGGTTGATCATATCGCCCCACTGCGCCGCCCAACCGGGTTCGTATTGCTCCAGGAAAGCGGCTGCATGGATAAAGTAGCCCCAGTGAAAGTGGTGATCGTTGATATTTCCGTCCTGTCCATGGCCTGCCGGATAACCGATCATGGCCGTCCAGGTAGTGTTGTAGTAAAACAAAAAGGCCACTTCGCCTCCGTTGATTTTGAGCCAGTCTTCCAGACGGGCTTTGACCGTGGCCAGCATGGTGCCCAGAGCAGCGGAATCCCCCATTAGTTCCGCAATCCTGGCCGACTGAATGAGACGGTTCATCATTTGCCCTTCATTATAGGAATCCGTCCAGGTAGCCAGGCCATCATTTTTCAGGAGGGAGATTTTCTGGTTGAGGGTTTGCGGACTAAAGCCCTGGCTGTAATAATCCAGGTAAGGCAGGGTCGGCAGTATGCCGTGGAAGGTATTGGCCACACTAAAGCTATTGCCCTCCAGGGTTTTGATTTCGCCCCGGACGTTGGGATAGGAATAGCCAGCAGGAACGGGTGAAGTAGCAGCCAGGTTGGCCCACTGGTGAGGCAGTAGTCCTTGCAGGATGGTACTATCGGTGCCTTCTTTTACCCCCACTTCTACCACAAAGTCGGTGGTCATCACAGAGGTCTGCGGATCAAACTGCCAGTCAGCCCGGGTATCAGTTGGAAAGACATATGCGTATTTTTTATAGGACTGAGCTACAGCGTTCGCACTGGCTCCCGCAAAAGGCAGGAAGGCCATGGACCAGTAATTTTGTCCGTTGAGGGTCGAGGTATAGGTATTGCCATTTTGGGTCCACACACTCCCAGTTGGCGCATAAATGGCAAAGTCGGCTCCGTTGTGTGCACCCGTGATGACCAGCATTTCGTTGTCAATCACGGTGCTGCCCTGGGTGATGGTGACTTCCGCAACATCGGTAGCCCCTTTTTCGAAGTACAAAAAAGGCATGCCGATGCCCGAGGTCGCCTGAAAATGATGTGCGCCATTGTCCCAATCCATGCTGACCGTCCAATCGGAAAAATCAGAGATGTTGGCCGAGGAAGCATTGAGCCCCGTAACCCCTACTGTAATCGGAGAAAAGGCATCAATTACGCCCCAGGGAATATAGGTTACGATCAAGCCCTGGTTGATGCTCTTCATGGTGAATGGATAGCTGAAGAGGTTGTCAGCATGTGGGTTCTTGACTTGAGCCGACCACCAATCGTTGGTGGGAATAGGTTTGTTGGCAGCATTGCCTGTGATATAAGGGGTACCCGAAGGGAAGCTGTTTCGACCCGCCGCATCCACGCCTGGAAAGGTGGTGGTGTAAGAGCCGCTGCCGACGTTGGTAATTTGCGCCTGGATTTCTGGAGATAGCCCGATGAGCGGGAGCAGCAAAGCTGCGCATAGCAGAACGTTTTTCATGACTGGAGTAGTTAGGTTAAAGCGAGCTTAAAGCTACGCCTTATTTATCCAGAAAACGCTATATGTTACTACGCTTTGACTACGCATATGGGGGAAAGGGGTACAGCATGGGTATCTCTTTTGGGTAGAAAATGGCCCTCATACAAACTGGAGCCCCCGGATAGACCGCTTCGGAACCCGCAGCGGCTTTCCGGGGTGACTCAGATTTTGTGTGTTTCTTTTTACTTCTTTGTCACCCCGGAAGCATTCAGATTCTCGAGAGGGAGGCTATCCAGGTCAAGTGTCCAGGCATTCAGATCGGCCGCTTTCGCTATGTACACCTCCCTTCTGAGATGAGGTTGTGGGAAAGTCTTAGTGAAGGGGCAGATCTTATGACTCTGGGAGGAGCTGAGGGGTGTTGTATCCCTATAGGGTCATCACGCAAATCACCTCTTCATTACCTCTTTCAAGACGCACAGGAAAAGGGCGCAGAATTAGGTTTTGTGAGGATCACAGATAAATACGAATTACTCAGGATCGCCCTTAAGAATCTAACGGTCTCCATCAAGTTTAAGGACCTTGAATCCAACCTTTTGGAGTGGGAACCCTTCCTGAAAGTGGAAGCCTGGTAACCAAAGCGATAAACACACTAAGGCAGCGGCTCTCCTATTGGGGGGCCGTTTTGTTTTTCGCTTGTTGTATCGATGGGAATTGAGTCAGGCTGGATGTGGGTTGAGTCTGGAAAGGTTGCAGGAGTGGGAGCTATTTGAGGAGTGGGGATAGGAATATCTAAATCACCTTCTTCATCAGGATCCTCACAATATTGAATGTTAAGGTACTTTGCCTCCTCCCGAAGAACAATGTGTGTTTTTTTATTGTCCCAACTTAAAAAGAACATAGAGTCGCCCATTCTGCCAAGGTATTTCCAGGGTCCATCAATTTCCATAGGAAAAACACTTGGATCCCCAACGTTTTTGACTACATAAACGTCTCGATTCATTTTTAATTTATAGGCCTTATAATAGGCTATAGTTGGCATTATTAGAAAAACCGCCGTCGAAATAAAAATAAGCAAATTGGCCTTTTCCCTCCGATCGTAAAAATCAAAGCTAATATTCATTCCAGCTACATCCTCTAAATAAAGGAGTGCAAACCCAATTGCGTTAATATTTATAATCATTATCCAAAATCCTGATAATGGTCCAAATGGAAATACTATCCAAAGCAGAACCACCGTGATCATAATCGGAACAGATATCCAAACACCAATTGGCTTTCTGTTATGAAGTTTTGGCATACCAGCCTTCATCCTCTTTTCGTATTGCTTCCCTATAAGCAAACTCAAACTGAAAATAACTACGCCAGCAATTGGGGTTTCAACAAGGATGTTTGCAAACGATAGCAATATATCGTTACCGGTCAAAAAACTCATTGCATTAATACCAAAATGCGACCAAAACCCAATCTGGTAAGTGCAACCTAAAAAGGTCAGGAATCCGCCTAGTAATAAAACACCATTAGGAATGCTTACCATAGGTGCTTTTTTTTGCTCTTCTTCCGTAGGTACATCAGGCTTCCCCACCTCCTCATTCTCTAATTCCTTATTGTCTTTTTCACTCATTGGTTATGGCATTAAAATGATACACTGGGTAACTCAGAGAGAAGAGGAATTCCCCAAAGGTTGAAACCCCTACCCTATCCGGAGACTAAATATCCCATTTGGCTCCTCCAAAGGCAATGTATAATGCATGATTGTTCTTGAAGAGCCAAAAGTAGATGATAAAACTATTCGAGTTAGTTGAGATCAAACCAATGTACTTTCTCCTCTCAATTTGCACCCTTCCCATAGATAAACGGGCTGAATTTCTAAGAGGCAAAACCGCATAAAATTGGGAGGAAATTAAATTAAATACTGAATCTGAATAATCCAGGTCTCGCACCTAGTGCTTTTCGTATTCAATCTTTTTGTATGTTTAGCATAAAATTATTTTTTAATATTTAATAATTTCTACATGGGGAAAATTCTAACTTTTTCAATAGGATTTCTATTGTGCTATTCAGTCAGCTTTTCACAGTCAGTAAATGGAACTCCATTAAAGGATATTGACGTTGATTACGTCAGGATCGTAGGTACTTCAAAACTTCTAAGTACCAAGGTTACCATTCAAATAGAATTTGGACAGGTAGATAAATATTGGAACCTGAAAGACACAAAGTTGCTGGATGAAAGTGGCAAACCGCTAGAGTTAAATTCTATGGTTGATGCCTTAAATTTTATGTCTAAGAATGGGTATGAATTCTTACAGGCATATGCCTTGACAATCGGGAATCAGAATGTCTATCACTATTTGATGAAGAGGAAAAAGTAATAGGAAAATTTTTTATCTAATACCTCAACATGGGAGATACAACAGGGCCAAAGATTAAGTTGGTAAAAATAGAATCTACCTTCAGTCCTCCTTTAAGAAGGCGATTAATTTGGATGAACGTCATAAAAAGATGTATGATCACGAATGGGGTTAGTTTCCCAGAATTAGCCGAGTGGGTAAATATTAGTAAACATACACTATATAATTATGGACAAGCTAGTGAATCAGGCTCGGCTCCATCCTATAACAAGGCAATGCAAATAATTGAAGTATTAGCTAAAAAATTTCCAAATAGCCCTCCAATTGTGAATGATCTTTTCCCAGAGCATACGATAAGGAATCGAAAAGAAACCTTATAAGAAAAAATGTCTAATTGTTTGAATTGCACCTAGTCTATTTAGGTTTATGAGTCGTCATGCAAAATAACAGCCTTTGAAGGACAAAACCACTCTCATCGTTTTGAAATGGTATCCAAAGGAATCGAACTAGCCCCCCTTCCAGGTATTGGAACTTCATGAACCTACCGAGCTACCGTTTCAATAATCCCTCAACATAAACCCGACTTTTCTTCTTTTTGATTTCCCGTTCTCTCCTGACTGCAGCAGGACGATCAGGAAAAGATTCTGTATAGACCACTTCCCAGGGTATACCACGCTTGGTGTACTTACTGCGGCCTGTATTATGACGATGTAGGCGGTCTGATAGATTACTGGTGGAGCCAACGTAATAACGGTCTATCTTAGCGCTGTAAAGGATATACAAATAATAAGGCATAAGAAAGAGATTATCCCCTCAGAACCAGTCTCTTCGTATGGCGGTTGAACCTACTGGACTCGAGCAGATGACCCTCCCGCATTGCGGGATGCCCTGAACCAATTGAGCTACCTCACAATTTTTTCCATAAAAAATAGACCGCTTCCTTAGAAACAGTCTCTTTTATATAGTGGTGGGAACTACTGGACTCGAGCAAATGACCTTCCCGGATAGCGGGATGCTCTGAACCAACTGAGCTACCTCCCAATTTTCTTCTATAAAAAAAGAGACTGCCTCCTTAGAAACAGTCTCTTTAGTATAGTGGTGGGAACTACTGGACTCGGGCAAATGACCCTCCCGCATAGCGGGATGCGCTGAACCAACTGAGCTACCTCCCAATTTTCTTCTATAAAAAAAGAGACCGCCTCCTTAGAAACAGTCTCTTTAGTATAGTGGTGGGAACTACTGGACTCGAACCAGTGACCCCCTGCTTGTAAGGCAGGTGCTCTGAACCAACTGAGCTAAGCTCCCTTATCTTTTTGAACTGCTCACTCGGACCAGCGACCCTCCCGCGTAGCGGGATGCGATGAACCAACTGAGCTAAGCTCCCTTATCTTTTTGAACTGCTCACTCGGACCAGCGACCCTCCCGCGTAGCGGGATGCGAT
>JBCBGC010000001.1:0-7611 GCA_038527215.1 Bacteroidota bacterium | reverse complement strand
GATGAACCAACTGAGCTAAGCTCCCTTATCTATTTGAACTTCTCACTCGGATCAGCAACCCTCCCGCGTAGCGGGATGCGATGAACCAACTGAGCTAAGCTCCCTTTTTGTCAAAATAACCCAACGGTATGGGTTGTTTTTCGTACCTCTTAAAGAACGTTTTTTCAAAAGGTGATGCAAATGTAGGCCCGAGGGGGCAGCTTTGCAAGCCTTTGACCACATTTTTTACAAGCATGAACCAAAAACACATCATCAAGACCAGCAAGTTCCTCAGCCTGGTCTTGAGACACAAACCTCAAGTCATTGACGCTCAACTCGATCCACAAGGCTGGATTGCGGTTGATACCCTGCTCGAAAAGCTCGCTCAGGCGGGTCGCCCGCTCTCTCGGGCGGAATTAGAAACCATTGTACGGGAAAACAACAAAAAGCGCTTCGCTTTCAGTGAGGACGGAAGGCGCATTCGCGCTTCGCAGGGCCATTCTATTTCGGTAGAACTAGCCTATGTGCCGCAGGAGCCTCCGGCGATGCTGTATCACGGCACAGCGGAACGCTTTCTGGAAAGCATCTTTACTACCGGACTTACCAAACAAAGGCGGCATCACGTACACCTTTCGGCGGAGCTAGCCACGGCTAGTCAGGTAGGCAGCCGACACGGCAAACTGGTCATCCTGGAAGTAGACAGCCAGGCCATGCAGGAGGCTGGACATACATTCTACTGTAGTGAGAATGGCGTTTGGTTGACGGAGGAAGTGCCCGTCCAATACCTGAAACGTCAGGCATAAAAAAAGCGCCAGCTTTGCTGACGCCATCTTCTATTCTTTTGGTCCATCCTGCGGGGGGCGTTGCTCACCCTGCTGACCTTCCGGCCGCTTTCCACCCCGACGACGGTTCCGTCGTTTTTTCTTTTTAGCGGCTCCCTCTGCGCCATGGTTGTGGCCTTCGCCCTGGGGGCGCTTCTGCTGTTGGTTGGGATCCTGCGGGCCACGGTTGTGGCCTTGCCCATTGCGGTTTCGGTTGCGGTTACGATTCCGGTTGCGGTTACCGCCTCCGCCGCCTTCCCGGCGACCTTCAGGACGACGATTTCCCCCGCCACTTCGGCCTCCCCGGCCCCGATGGTTACCACCGCCGCCACGGCCACCTCGACCACGACCACCGCCGCCGCCACCACCACTTCTGCCGGGGCGATATTCAGGTGTCTGGCCGAGTTCATCAGGTACGCCAGGCTTGGGCACTTCTGCTTCGATCAATCTTTCGATAGACCCGAAGCGACGCATATCTTTAGGGTTGATGAAGGTAATGGCCTCTCCCGTAGCACTGGCGCGAGCGGTCCGCCCTACCCTATGCACATAGTCTTCCGCATCTAGCGGCACGTCAAAATTCAGTACGTGGCTGAGGTTATCAATATCGATTCCCCGTGCCAACACGTCGGTTCCGACCAGGATGGGAAATTCCCGGTTTTTAAAGGATTGGAGGGTAGCCATGCGCTCATCCTGCTCCTTGCCGGAGTGAATGGCTTTGACTTTATATTTCAGTCGGCCCAGCTTACGGGTAATTTCGTCTACGCTTATTTTACTGGAAGCAAAGATGATCATGCTTTCGATTTCCCGGGTCGCGATGATGTGTTCCAGCAAAGGAATTTTTTGCTCATCAAATACGGGAAAAGCCATCTGGTTGATCCCTTCGGCCGGCTTAGCCAGGTTGAGGTTAATCTCCGTAGGCTCCTTCATGATCTCCCGGGCCAGTTTGCGGATTTTCTCCGGCATGGTAGCTGAAAACATCAGGGTCTGACGCTCTTTCGGCACAAAGGAGAGGATCTTCAGAATGTCAGCATGAAAACCCATGTCCAACATTTTGTCCGCCTCATCCAAAATGACCACTTCAATATGGTCGAAGCTGGAAAAGCCCAGGGCCATGTGAATATTCAGGCGACCGGGAGTAGCCACGACAATGTCGGCTCCGTTTTTCAACGCAAATTTCTGGCGGTCAAAGCCTTCGGTATTTTTGCCCCCGAAAATGGCCATAGAAGAGACCCCGGTAAAATAGGATAGGGCTTCTACATTGCGGTCAATTTGCTGCACCAGTTCGCGGGTTGGCGCGATGATCAGACAGCGGGAATTAGGACTATCCACCTCCAGGAGGCGGTCTATGGTTGGGATTAGATAAGCGGCGGTTTTGCCCGTTCCGGTTTGTGCACAGGCGATGAGGTCTTTGCCATCTAACGCCAGAGGAATGGCCTGCTCTTGTATCTCCGATGCATCCTCAAAACCCAAGGCATCAATTCCGTCAAGCAGGGTTGGGTTGAGGGGTAAGTCTGTGAATTTCAATATCTAGTGATTTTTCTTCTTAAAACCCATGGGTTAGGCGAAGTGGAACAAAGGTACGCAGAAGAATAGCGCATGGCAAATGATAAGCAATTGACACACCTACCGAATTCTGACACACGCTTATTCATTCTTACCTCCAAAAAGTAGGGTCAGCCGACACGCTTGATAAGTAGGACTAACCCACCTTAACTATTTTGTCCAAATTCGGTATCAAATAGTAGAACGCCTATATGCTTAACCTTACACATCTATTATATGATCGGGAAAAAAGGAAAAATATTGTTGCTCGCGCTTTTATCCGGCCTTTGGCTGGACACGGAGGCGCGGATCAGCATTTCCGCCGATTTCCTTTCTACCAGCGGCGAGGCATTTACCGTTACGCAGGATAGAGCTCTTTTCGGAACCCCTGAAGGAGACAGAGAGGTGGGAGACCGGTGGTATGACGACTATTATGGAGAAGATTTCGACGAGTTTCATTATACCCGTCGGCTGCGTCGTTTCCACAGTGTGCGCAGATCCCGGGCTTACTGGGACTATTACGATCCGTATTTTACCAACGACATATATTTTGTCATCGGCACCCCCTATTGGGACCGCTGGTGTGATTTATACGACCCATGGCAGTACAACCGGAGCAACATTGTAACCCGCTCCTGGTTTGGCGGCTTGTGGACCACTACCCGGGTTTATACCAGTGGATGGAATCCCTGGGGCTATGATCCAGCTTATTATTACGGCGGATGGTATGGCGGCATGAGCTATGCTACCTACAACTATTACGCCCAGCCCTTCCGACCCAGATTTAGGTTTTCTGTTGGATGGGGATGGAACAATGGGTGGAATCGCGGATGGAACCGCGGCTATAATCGCGGTTTCCGGGATGGCTTTTTTGCCGGACAGGGATTTGGATGGAACAATCCTTATTGCGTCTATGGCGGCGGGTTTAACCGAGGCTTTGGCGGGGGATTCTCCAACGATATCTGGTCTCGCAGAGGTCGCGCCTATACCTCAAATTTCCAACCGGCCAGCCGGGTACCCCGGACGACCAATATCAGCCGAAGACCTTCTGGTTCTTCGCGGGTATTGTCGCCCAATAAACCCAGCCGCCAGACGACCAGTGGCGTAAGAACGCCTTCATCTTCTGGTCGCTCTGCCTACAGCCGGGGAGAAAGAACCTATTCCCGTACCCCAGGCACCAACGGTTCCAGAGACGTACGGAGTAGCAGCCCCGGTCGAAGCAGTAGGTCCTATAGCCCTTCGTCTAGTCGCAGTCGGAATTCTTCTGCCAGAAGCAGCAGCCCAGGTCGAAGCAGCCGCTCTTACAGCCCTTCGTCTAGCCGGAGTCGCAACTCTTCTGCCAGAAGCAGCAGTCCCAGTCGAAGCAGCCGCTCTTATAGCCCTTCGTCTAGTCGGAGTCGGAGTAACTCTTCTGCCAGAAGCAGCAGCCCGAGCCGAAGCAGTCGCTCTTATAGCCCTTCGTCTAGTCAGAGTCGTAACTCTTCTGCCAGAAGCAGCAGCCCGAGTCGGAGCAGCCGTTCGTATAGCCCT
Source organism: Bacteroidota bacterium (assembly GCA_038527215.1). Lineage (GTDB taxonomy): Bacteria > Bacteroidota > Bacteroidia > J057 > J057 > JAWPMV01. The sequence goes on along the minus strand of JBCBGC010000001.1, from coordinate 3,739 downwards.
TCGTCTAGTCAGAGTCGTAACTCTTCTGCCAGAAGCAGCAGCCCGAGTCGGAGCAGCCGTTCGTATAGCCCTTCGTCTAGTCGGAGCCGGAGTTCCTCGGCCAGAAGCAGCAGTCCAAGTCGGAGCAGCCGTTCGTATAGCCCTTCGTCTAGCCGCAGTCGGAGTTCTTCTGCCAGAAGCAGCAGTCCAAGTCGAAGCAGCCGTTCGTACAGCCCTTCGTCTAGTCGGAGCAAAAGCTCTTCTGCCAGAAGCAGCAGCCCGAGTCGGAGCAGTCGCTCTTACAGTCCTTCGTCCAGTCGGAGCAAAAGCTCTTCTGCCAGAAGCAGCAGCCCGAGTCGGAGTTCTTCTGCCCGGAGCAGTAGTTCTAGTCGAAGTAGAAGTAGCGGCAGCCGTAGTAGTAGCAGTCGTAGAAGAAATTAGCATAGATCCGGTTAGGGTGTGAAGATTGCATGCCCTGCCGATCAAGCCAAGAATTGTCTTTTGGTGGTGTGTTTGGAGCCTTCCCTGTCGGGTAGGCTCTTTTTTTGTTCCTGCTGGGGTGGGTTGTGTTTTCTTTCCCCGGACAGAAGTCCGGGGTTGGGGCTAAGACCGGCTGGAAGCCAGTGTTACGGAGGGGCCAGTGAGCCTCTGGCATGGAGATGGGACCGGCTGGAAGCCAGTGTTACGGATGGGCCAGTGGACCTCTGGCATGGAGATGGGACCGGCTGGAAGCCAGTGTTCCGGGTGGGTTTTCTCTCCTCTCACAGCTCCGCGGTCTCACCTCTCTCAGTCCCTCCAGGGACGATCTCACCTCTCAAAAAAAGAGACGGGGAGCCTTGCGACTCCCCGATAGAAGGTAAAAAGTTTATAAGCCGGATCCTGTGAGCTGCCGAAGCAGAACCGCTATCATTTATCTAGGCTTATCCTCGCGGATAAGCTCGAACGACCTACCCTCCGACTATCGGGCGGGCCACCCTCAAACGTCGGTTTATTTGGCCTTTCAGCTCCTGAGGTTTACCTGCCACCTCCTGTCGCCAGGAGGACCGGTGGGCTCTTACCCCACCATTTCACCCATCACCTGTGTCCAAGGACCATCGGCTGGTTTACTTTCTGTTGCACTTGCTGTTTCCCGCAATTTCTTACGGGACCCTTCCCGTTAGGAAGCAGGACGCCCTGCGCTGCCCGGACTTTCCTCTTCGTACGAAACGAAGCGATAGCGCCACTTTTTACCGGCATAAATATACGAAGCCCTTACCTGGGAGTTGCAGGAATTTTCATTTTTCACCACGGACTTACGGATATTTTCTATTTTATTTTTTTCATTTATTCGTAAAGTCCTCCATGATCTTACATGACCTTGAATCCTTATAACCCAATCCCTATTTTTACCGTATCATCAAGCGAGCCTTTACCAAACAGCTTTGCATGACATAAACCTTTACGCGATTTAAAGATGAAATGGATTTTTACGCTTCTCCTCTCCTCAGCTTTTCTCATGGGCACCGCTGCCGACAGAGGGCCTGTTGAGTATCCAGGAGGGATCAGTTTTGGCGTAAAGATTTATCCCAATCCGAGTAAAACAGGCATTTTTCATCTGGAATTCAATCAAATCAAGCGTGAAGACGTTATTAACCTGAGGGTGTATAACCTGATCGGTAAAGAGGTGGTAAACGAAACCATCCAACAGGAAGAAGGCTTATTCAAAACTTCTTTCCATCTGGAGGCCCTACCCAAGGGCATGTATATCCTTCAGATCACACAAGGAGACAACAAACTGACTCGAAGAATATCCTTTATTTGATAATTTGATGTACGCCAAAAGCAGCTCCTCCAGGGCTGCTTTTTTTTTTGTCCAACATTTAAGGGTTCCAGCGTCCTCTCATGCCATATTTGTCCCATTCCAAAGCAGGGAAGGGAATGCGGATAAAGTTGATGGCGCTAAATACGGCATTGAGCCAGCCAATCCGGGTTTCTATATTGCTTAAATCAATGTCCAGGCTCAGGTAATATTGACGGTATTCCCGGCCCCTCCAGGCTTCGTTGGGGTCATCATACCCACCTTCCATGCCTTCTGCCCCATATCCCACGGCCAGATTAAGCCAGCGCGGATAGATATCTTTGAGAGCTGATTCGGGCAAAAAACTGTGGACCCGCACCGAGAGCCAATAAACCTGTCCATTGTAGTCTTTGAGCAGATTTTCCAGATAGGAAGTACCAAACAATCGTTCCAGATCTGGCCGGTCCGCGTAGATAGATTTTTTATACGACCATTTTACCTGAATCCTGTTTTCGTTCCACAAAGCCTGGTTTCCCATGGCCAGTCCCATGCCCAGCGCATTGGCCCCTACATCCGACCAGGAAAAGCCCCAGGTCTCCCCAAAGCCATCCAGAATCTCAATGCTGGTCATGGCCCCAAATCCGAAAAGTCCTCCGGTCAGAATAGCCTTTTTCTTGGACATACCCGACCATTTGTACAAATCGATCATCAGTCGCCCAAATTGATAGCCCCCTAACACATGCCCTACCTTATCCATTTGCTTCCACTCATGGACATCGTCAAAAAAGTGAAAGCCGGATAAATCCTCCTGGGCGTACCAAATCCCTCCCATATAGCCCATACTCAGCGCATAGCCTCCTCCTGCCAGATAATTCACCCAGCGCTTTTTCTTGGGATTCAAGGTGGTATCATTGGCAAAAAAATGGTCCTGAGGGCGTAAGGGGCGCTGACGGTGAAATGGCACCTTAAGGGACTGGCTGAGCAGGTCCTGGGGAAAAAGCATCAGGCAGAGTAGGCTCAGACAGAGCCAGGATGTGATTCGGGTTTGCATGCAAGGAAATAACAAAAGATTGCCAGCCCCGCCAAAACAGGCCGGGCCATTTTTCCAACATTCCCTTACATTTCATTTTAGCCTGCTAAGCCTGGCTAATGTGGACTTCCACGGTCTGACCGGCGGAAACTGCCGCAGCCAGGGGCTGGTACAAGGCCAGGTAAGCTTGCTCAGAATCGAGGAGTTGCCGCTTTTCTCCTTCCAGATGGGTTTGTTGCCCTACCAATATGCTGCCCAGGCTTTCTCCCACATCGAAGCCGATAGACAGATAGGCAAAGTCATGGTTTGGCACCTCAAGTATATGCAGCATGCCTTGATGAACGTCCTTGAAGCGCTGCCAGTAGGTAGCTTGCTTGCCGCCTTCATTTCTCAGGGCCAGGGTATACGTTCCGGCCGGAATCGCATGTTCGGCGGTATCGCCCGGTGAAGGCAGTTCCAGGGTGTAACAACTGAATTTTCCATTCACATACAACTTGCCCAGGGTGTCCGCTGCTCCTGCCTCTGTGCGCTGAATATCCACGCGGGTTTGTCCATCGGCTACGCTCACCTCAAGATCCCCTTCTTCTGTGCTGGCAGAACCAGAACCGGTTGGGACTTCGGTTTTGGTTTCTTCTGAAGTTTCCTGATCTGGGGTTTCAGCGGTTTCTGTAAGCGTGGGGACCTCCTCTGGTGCTGGCTCCGGCTTGGGCAAAGGTTTTTCCTCCTTTTTGGGGGCTGGAGGAATAGGTTTCTCTAGCTTCGGCTTAGGAGAAACGGGCTTAGGAATCATGACGATGGGAGGATCTTGGGGCTCCCGGCCAAAAATAAAGGGGAAGAGTTTGCGAAGCAGTCGAAGCATGGCAGGTGGTTTCGAATTACTACAATAATAGGGATTTTTTACTCCTTCCTAAAAATTCCCTTGCCAGACTTGATAATCTGCGATTTTTTCCTTT